>JAWXTJ010000036.1:0-24304 GCA_044433665.1 Rikenellaceae bacterium | reverse complement strand
TTTCGATCTGCGAAATGTAATCTTTGGAGTGGTCTTGACGTAGAGTTTCATAGCCCCACACCTTGCGACACTCTTTTATTTCACCGCTTTGAAGTGGCTGTTGCACAATCTTGTAGAGGGTAGTCCCCACACGGATATACTTATCTTCCATCGTATTATCTCCTCTTGTGTTTAAGTGGGACAATGCGAGATAGTGCCGACTCCACTTCGCTCTCACGAAATAGAACCCGCCCACCAATCTTATACGCCTTGAGGCGTGAGCGATTGACCCACTCGGTGAGGGTAACAAGCGAGACTCGCAGACGTGCTGCGGTCTCCTTGCGTGTGAGATATGTTTCGTCAGTCGGGGCGTTCTCCTGCTTTTCGGAGATCGCACCACACAAATGCGATAATGATTTTTCGAGGCTACACAACCTCTTCTCTATTGTTTCAAATGGATTTACCATAATTTCCAAACTTTAATAATTTACACTCCTCTCGTCAGAGGTTTTTATCTTGTCGACGGTGCAAATGTATGTAGTTTCAGAAAGGTGGACAAAGCCACTAAACGTTAACACGGCGACGCAACTCGACGCCAGATATACGCAGTTAAAGTGAAAAGGAAGGCGTTTTTTGCTAAGTGGCATAGAGTGGCTTCAACAAAGAGCCAAATGGCTTTGGTGTGTAAAGGTATTAATGGAATTATGCTTTTGCGCTAACTTTTTACGCATAAAAAATGCTAACACCCTTATTTGTCGGATATTAGCATCTGAATTATTTTTGCTCTATTTTGATTGCTTTGAGCTGCCCCAGGATTTCGTTGAGATCGTAGACTGCAGCATCCTCCCCAAAATAGAACCTTGGAGAGCCGCTTTTGATTAGCCCATCACGGCACCATCGTGTAATGGTCGGACGTGAGATCTTGGTGATGGTCGAGATCTGGTTCATCGAGACTATATCGTAAAACGTATTTTCGCCCTTATCGAAATGTAGATAGCGTTCGATTGCCTTGATCGCCTTTTGCAGATTTTCGGAGCGGATCACAGGCGCAACATACTCCTTGATGACGATCTCCGATTTCTCGATCTCGTAGCCTTGCAACCACTCATTCGCTTGAAGCTCCGCCACAATCTGGTCGTAGCACTTCAATCTTGATATGGCGATGGTCTTTACTCTCTTTCGGGGCATAGGTTGCGTTCTGTTATTATAATATTTATGTGCTACCGCTTTGTACGATAGCGTTGTTTTGGGTGGCGTGGGGAGTCGGGGAACTCACGTTCGAGCGACCCTTGTTTTAGCATTTTGGGGATTATGCGGTTCTTGATGTGCTGCATATTTCGGTCAATTTTGGTCGCAATGTCCTTTAATGGCACATACCCTGAACATATTTGCAAGATGGCTAATTCGATCTCACTATCCACACTTGTTATGCTACTTGTTACATTGCTTGTTACATTACTTGCAAGGTTGTAACAAGTATTCAAATGATACTTAGTACCTCGTCCAACACCTTCTGGTATTAAATAGTTATCATTGCACAACTCTCTGAGCAACTGCGTAATATCTGCACGATGTTTAGAGATAGCTATTTGTAATCGTTGGTTTGAAACTTCACCTTCAATAGTACATATTGCGAGAATAAGTAACTTATCGTGTCCTATGTTAGATATACTATCTCCAAATAGTTCTGATAGTTGCCACTTAACATCATCCGAAAGTAACCCGACCAATGGTAAAATCAAATCGACTTTATCAGGTTTTACCCGATCTTCAATTCGAGGTTCTAAGTAGTTTGCATTCTCCCATCCGTGCAAAATCTTCGCAACACCACTACCTGCTTTTTCGGAGCCTCCAATATACATAAACATCTGTTGCAGAGCGGTATTCCTACAAATGCTTGTTCCTCCACGATAATATTGTGGGACAGTAACAAGCAATGTACCTGGATTAGAGAGTATATATTTATCTCTCCTATGCTCAATGGTAAGGTTTGTATTTACTCTATAGTCGCAATGAATCATCGAGTTAATAAGTGCCTCACGTAGTGCAATATGCGCAGGTGTCTCGTCAATGCGAACACCACCAACCAACTTAAATGGCTTGGGCAATGTCGCTGCCATCTTGTTGTAAACTTTGATGTAGAATTGGAAAAGATTCAATTCATAGTGACCATCAAAAAAGACTCGATCACTCCACCTACCATCAGGCAAATGAAGCAGATACTCACGATAATCTGGAAAGAAATGAGGGCAACAGTCGGGATCTGTAATGCTTGTATTTACGCCAAACATCAACATTCCAGCTAAGGTCAAACCCTCTTGTTTCATCGTTCGATTTACACGATATCCACCAAGCTTTGTTAAAAACTCTTTGTCATCAAGTGCCAACCAAGGGTGTGCATCATCTCTTGCCCTCCATAGGTTACGATACTGTTTGAGTGACTCTCTATGAATATCATTCTCTATTGTGAATCCAACTAATATTTCACTATCTCTCGACGTATTAACATCAGCATCAGCAAACATTCGACGCACCTCCTCACGGGTACAACGATAGTCACCCTCGTGGTTGCGCTTGAAGGTGTTGCTTTCGGGGTTGCGGCTTAGATAAACAGGTTTCTGCTCTCGCATTGCCATCGGAATGTCGAAGATAATCAAGTAGCTACCTTGATACTCTCCGACTTGTACAGCATCGTTGGTGAGAATATTTGCGCTTACGTGAGCAGTATTGTTTGCGTTATTCCAAAACTCCTTTAGGTACTTATCCACCTGCTCCTTAGTCAGTCCATCAATCGAGAATCTACCCTCTTTCTCCTTGACACCCAACACAATAACACCACCCTGCGTATTCGCAAAAGCGGAGTAGGTCTCCCAGAAACTCCCTGGAAAACCGCCCTTTGCCGACTTGAACTCTACCTCGGTTGATTCGCTCTCGCTAATCAACGCCTCGATCTTGTCAATAAAATCGAGGTTGTCGAAGAGGGTTGGTTCTGGGGTATGTGTATTATTAGGTGTCATATTGCTTGCGTGTTTATGCAAAGATAGTTAATTTATGTGTAATTTTTTTAGTGAGGATGATATTATCATTTTATTTGCACATTATCATTTGCGTTTGATAATGTGGAAAATCCGTGATAACATCTTGATTTTCAATTTATAAATCGTGAATATATGGGGTTATACGCCATTAATTCAAGTGGTTATCATTGCAGATTTTATTATTTTTCTGCATCGTGATAAATCATCACTCTGCTACTTATTTCATCTACTCGCCAACATCTCAATAGGCTCAACCCATTTCGATGTGTCGAGGGCTACATCCACGAAAAAAGGCAACCTCTTGAGGGCTGCCTTGTGACCTGTGCGGTCGTATGATTTCTTTGATTTCTGAATTTTGGTGCGGTAGGAGATCTGCTTGCCGTAGGTTGCGATCTCTACTTCTCGGCTCGCCTTGCGGTTCGCTTTGAGGTAATCCCTCTCTGTGATTCTTCGTTGTTTCATTGTCATTTCGTTTTTTTACTGATTATCTATATTTTATGTGGACTATCCACACTATTGCTTTATTATCTTCAAATTTGATAAAGTTCTAATAACCTTCGCTTGTTAGAAATAGTATTATTCCACGGTGTTTTTGACAAGGCAATATTCTGCATATCAAACACTTGTGTAAAATAATAGTTATTTACTTGTTCGTTCGTTTGTAAAAAATGGAATTATCACTCCGATTTTTTACAAGAGTATCTTGTCGCAGCTCGCTCTCCTTTAGAAATGACACGATCCTTTTCCATTAATATTTCAAGTTGTGTCCTAATTTTATAGCGAGAGATCTCTTTGCCTATCCTCTCGTTTATCTCGCCAATAGAGCTATATGGGTACGTTGATAAATCCTCATATATTAATTCTCGTAGACGATGTGGTTCTATAGTTCGAAGGTTTGGCTTTTGCGCAAAATTAGCATTTCGAATAATTTCCTGATTAATTGAATATTCGACACCCTTTGTTTTGCCGTGAGTCACTATAATTTTTTCTGTCACAAGCCTCTCAATCCAAGCTCTTGTTGGATTATCGCCTTTCAAATCAAGCATACGCACTAACTCGATTGCTGATATAGTCTGATGCTGAGCAATCAATCCTAATGCAATTTTCTCTTTCTGAGATAGGGTAATTCGACTGGAGACTGTTTTGATAATTCTCACTACATCGGGTCTTGTGATTAGCTTGCTGATCGTTACAATAATACGATCATTCTCTTCTTGTGGTTTTGGAATTGGCTTGCCAACTGTTAGCAACTCTTCGTATATCATATCATAACCAGATCCTTCACGCTCCATCAAGATTAGATCATAGGCTAATTTGCATAAATGTTCATTTCTGCGCTTAGATTCATTAAGAATGTTTTGGGGAGTTACGCCAACAGGAAAGCACCCTGGATTGTGAATCTCCAATTTGTCAGGATATAAATTTATAAATATATCACCAGCAGTTGTGTATGGTCTATGTACTATCGCATTAGTTATCAACTCTCTAATTGTACGCTCTCCATAGTTTGGGATAAAGTCCCTAAATAATCCAGACGAGATCTCTAAACCCTCCTTCCAGTCAGGTATTTGTGTCCATATCGCCCCAATTAACTCCTTAGGATTTAGTGAATAGTCGTCCCAAACAATCTTGTTTATCTTATTTCCTAAATTATCGTACTTGATAAACTGAATAGCTGGGGCATATTTCAACTTAGCTCTATCGGTTCTATTGCCAATCCATAATACACCAAGATTTGTCAAGAAATCTCCATCTGATAATAGGTAGTAATCCAACAACTCTTCTGTAGATTTATCTTTTACAAAGCTGCTTACTCGTGCAGACCCTTTTATATCAGATATTAGAGTTGCTAGTTTAGAGGTGTCATAATTGGTTTTTGGAACTTTTGTGACATACGTCTCCCAATTATACGATGGCTTATCTGTAAGCAATCGTAATAATTGATCTGGGTGAAGTGCTTGAGATGAATCGCTAATACGAATAAAGTATTGTCCTTTAGTTGTGCCAGCGATAGTAGATGAGCTTTGATGTACAGTAAGCGCTATATACTCACCGCCATTACTTGCAATCATCTTTTGAGCAACAGTCGATGTATTTATAGTAATTTGCGACAAACGTTGCTGAACTTTTCCTGGCAAGTTATCATCCACAACTTGGTCTGATGGTGGCAATGTGTCATCATCCTCTATTCCAATATCAATAATACCTCCTCTTGCATTAGCAAAAGCCACGCAGTCCTTTGCAAGCTCGTCAAAGTTGGACTCTTTGCCTCTTACAGTTCTTATTGATTTCTTATCGTATGTACTACCTTCTTCCATTGTCTGATATGTTAACTATGCAAATATACAAAATATTTCTATCTCCCACTAAAATAAGGGTGATTCATCAGCTCCATAGCAGTCTCCTCCTCGCTCACCTTGATGTACTTCATAAACTCTTTCTCGGTTTTGTGACCTGTTATCTTCATTATCGCAATGCTTGGGATTCCTGCTAAGTACATATTTGTAGCACCACTGCGCCTTGCCGTGTGTGTTTTTACGAGTTCGTTTTTGGCGACTATGCTCTTGACGATGCGCCCCTCCTCCATCTGCTCGACCTCTATCTCATCGGTTATACCTGCCATCTCGGCTACCTCCTTGATGTACTTGTTCACCTTTTGCTCGTAGGTCTTGGGAAGAACATTGTTGTATTTTGCGAGGATTTCTAATACCTCTTTGCGTGCAGGGACAATTACACGACTACCTGTTTTCTGCTGTTTCAAATCCACGACAACCTCTCCGCTCATCAGTTTGCGGATATTGGTCTCGTTGATTGTCGAATAGTCGCTATATCGTTGAGCTGTGTAGCAACCCATCAAGAACACGTCACGTGCTGCATCGAGTGCAGGTCTTGCCGACAAATCCAACTCGTACATTGCTGCCAATTCAGCCTCGGTGAGATAAATATTATCAACCTTTGCGGTAACAACCTTGAATTTGCGGCTCTCGATATTGCCATTGTTGTGATAACCCTCGTCACGAGAAGTTCGCATTAGGATCTTCAATTCCTTCACGTGTCTGCCGATGGTATTGATTGAATAGCTCTTTGTAGTATAGTACGCCACGAAATCATCATAGAATCGCATATCAATATCGTTGAAGTCGAATTTCTTGCGCTTATGTTTGCAAAATTCATCGTATCGCTCTCTGAACCCACGATATGCTTTCACACTTCCTGGTGCGAACTTCTTCTTGGCATAAGTTAATCGTGTTCCGTTGTCAATCTCCTCGATATACAGGTCAATGTATTTTTTGAGGGTCATCGTAGACTTCGCAATCTCAACGTGTGGGTTGTGATAGTTATGCACAATCTCCTCCAGCCACTCCTTATTGATAGTCTGCCCTGCACAATCATTGAGCGCATTGAGTACAATCGCACGCAATGAGTTGAGATTATTGGTAAGCTCACGAGCCGAGTTCTCGTTGAAGTCATCGACCGCTGCAAACTTAGGTTTTATCTTTTGGGTCTTATTATTCCATAGCTCTGGGGGTATCGAATATCCTGACTGCACGAAGATGTCGTATTCACGACCGCTACGCAGACGTATCCACAGAGTTGCAAAAGTAGTCTTCTTAGCCGACTAGATTATGTAGTTTAGAGTTGCCATATCAATGTTAATTATTTCCCCACAAAGATATAAAATCTTCCCCATATTTTCCCCACATCTTGTTATTTTATCTTAACTAAACCGAATAAATATCATACTTAACTATCTGATACACAGCAGCAATGAAGTTAATTTAAGAAAATAACAATAAATATATCAGAGGTACGCTTCGGACCTCATTGTAATAACGTAACAAGCTAATATGCAGCCTATTGCGTTTTTCTTTTATTTGCGTTTGGTTGATAGAAGCGGTGAGGTATGATAGAAGTACGATAGAAGAATAGAGCACTGCTTGTTTTTGCATAATTTAGTGGTGTAATTTTATTATATATGTACTTTATACATTTATTATATGCAGCCTAATTTTACCCCTATGTGTACTCCAATTCCATCCCTATATGCACTCTAATTCCATCCCGTTAAACACTTGTAAATGCTGAACGTATATGTATTTATAATCTTTATATATTTTTTCTAAATATCGGCATAATTTAAGTGATAATAGATCAGAATTAAAAAATGCCCGACACAAAAATTAATTTATTAATAAAATTTTAAGGTTGCGAATTTTGAATTTATTGAGATTATTGCTTATAAATTTCTATTTTGGGGCTGAAAAAAATGGAAAATAGATAGTTTGTAAAATTAATTAATATTTTTCTGACGCAAAAGTGTTACAAAAGGATGAAAAGTTGTACCTTTGCTCCGTAACATTAAAAACAAAATGTAATGCTTATGCTAAGAAAGATTTTACTTTTTATGATCGTCACTTTGAATGTTTTGGGTTTAAGTGCCCAAACTACAAACGTGACTGGTACCGTTAAGAATGCTAGCGGAGAGCCTATTTTTGGCGCTTCTGTAGCTGTAGTCGGTACCTCTGTGGGAGCTAGTACAGATGGTTCTGGTAGCTTCACACTTCGCTCTGTTCCTGCTAGCGGAGTTATTGAGGTTTCATACATCGGTTATGAGACCCTTGAGGTAGCAATTGTTGCTAACCAAAAACAATACTCATTCGTTTTAACTGAGGATTCTCAAGAAATTGATGACGTAATTGTTGTTGCTTATGGTACGCAGACCAAAGCATCTTTTACTGGTTCGGCTGCTGTCGTAGGTTCTGAGAAACTCGAAAAACGCGTTATCACCAATGCAACTTCTGCTTTGGAGGGTAATACCGTTGGTGTGCAGGTTACTTCTGCAACTGGTCAACCTGGTGATTCGGCTTCAATCCGTATCCGTGGTTTCGGTTCTGTAAATGCCTCTAGCGACCCACTTTATATTGTCGATGGTGCTGTTTATGACGGTTCTATTAGCTCAATCAACCCTTCGGATATTGAGTCTATGACAATCCTTAAAGATGCTGCTTCTACTTCTATCTATGGTTCTAGTGCTGGTAATGGTGTTATCATGATTACGACTAAGAAAGGTAAAGAAGAGGGTGCTTCTGTAAGTTTCTCACTTCGTAACGGTTGGTCAAGTCGTTCATACGCTGACTACCAAACTGTAGGTGTTGACGATTACTATGAACTTTCATGGCAAATGTTGAAAAATGCTTATGTAACTGGTGGTTATGATGAGGCAACAGCTGCTTCAACTGCTTCTGAGGGTCTGATCACTACTCTTGGAGGTTACAATATCTACTCTGGTATTGCTGATTCTGAGGTTGTTGGTACAGATGGTAAACTTAACTCTAACGCTTCTACTTTGAAGTGGGGTGATGACCTTAACTGGGATGACTACGCTTACCAAACTGGTTACCGTCAAGAGTACACTATGAGCTATAATACTAAAGGTAGCAAGAGTGACTCATACGCTTCGTTGAGCTACCTTGACGACCAAGGTTACCTTATCAAGACTGACTTCGAGCGTTACACTGCACGTTTGAACTATAATATCTATCCTGTAAAATGGTTTAAATCAGGTATTAACGCAAGTCTTTCTCGTGTAAATTCTAACTACTCGACTTCAACTTCTAGTAGCTCATCTTCTTATAGCAACCTTGTACGTTTTATTCGTACTACAGGTGCTATCTATCCTGTTCACAAGCACGATCTTGAGACTGGTGATTATCTTGATGCTTTCGGTCTTGCTACAACAGATTCAGATAGCTACGTTTACGACTACGATGGTACTCGTGTAAACAATGCTGGTCGTGATGCACTTGCTGAGACTGAGTTTAATACTCGTGAATATCAACGTAACTCTCAAACGGTTAATACGTATGTTACAATTAATCCAATTGAGGGATTGAGCATTACTTCGAACTATGCTCTTAATGCTTATGACTACAACGCTTGGACTTACGAGAATATTTACGTTGGTGATGGTGCTGGTTCTGGTCGTTTGAGCAAATCAGCTACTTCTAACATCTCGCAAACTTTCAACCAATTGATCTCTTACAACAAATCAATCGGCGATCACTCTTTCGATGCTATGATTGGTCACGAGAACTATAGCTACCAATATAAGTATCTATATGTTTTCAAAACAGACGAAACTGTTGCTGGTCTTTATGAGTTGTCTAACTTTGCAACTACTTCTTCTTCAAGTTCTTATACTGATACCTATAAAAAAGAGGGTTTCTTCGGTCGTTTGAACTATAACTACAACGACAAATACTACCTTTCTGCTTCATACCGTCACGATGGATCTTCACGCTTTAGCGCTGAGAATCGTTGGGGTGATTTCTACTCAGTTGGTGGTAGCTGGAGAATTATCCAAGAGGAGTTTGCTCAAGACATTAACTGGTTAGATGATCTTAAGTTGCGTGCTTCTTATGGTGAGACTGGTAATGATATGGGTATCGGTTACTATCCATACCAAACTCTTTACGACCTAGGTTTCCTTAACGGTACTGAGGCTGGTGCATACTTCACTGATCTTTCTAACTACGACCTAACTTGGGAGACTCAAATTGCTTCTGACGTTGCTATCGAGTTTGGCTTGTTCGGTAAGTTGAGAGGTACCGTTGAGTATTTCTCTAAGAGCTCTAAGGATCTTATCTTCGACGTAACTCAACCATATTCAACTGGTGTTACTGAGCTTACAAGCAATATCGGTAAGGTTAGAAACTCTGGTCTTGAGGTAGAGCTTAACTACGAGGTATTCAAGAACAAAGATTGGAGAGTTTCTGTAGGTGCTAACGCTACATTCGCTAAGAATGAGTTGGTTACTCTTCCTGCTGAGATGCAAGAGAATGGATATGTTTCTGGTTCTAAGAAATATATGGAGGGTTACTCTATGTATGAGTTCTGGTTGCGTCAATGGGCTGGTGTAGATCCTGCAACGGGAGATGGTCTTTACGAGTTTGACTCTGAGGCTTACAACGAGGCTGACGGTACACTTACTTCTACAGTTGAGGGTACTCTTGTAGTTGTTGACGGTAAAACTTACACTAATTCATACTCTTATGCAAGATATGACTATAGCGGTACTTCTACACCTAAAGTATATGGTGGTTTTAATGTTGCTGCTGAGTACAAAAACTTCGACATCGCTGCTACATTCTCATACCAATTGGGTGGTCAAATCCTTGACCTTATGTATGCAAGTTTGATGGGTGTTGGTTCTTATGGTAGCGGTATGCACGTAGATCTTCTTAACGCTTGGCAAAATCCTGGTGACATCACAGATGTTCCACGTATTGATGCTAACTCTACTCACTCAACTAACATTAGTCAATCATACTCAACTCGTTGGTTGGTAAGTTCAGATTACCTAAATCTTCGTTCGTTGTCGGTTGGTTACTCTCTACCAAAGAGTCTTCTTAGCAGTGCTATGATTAAGAATCTTCGTGTAAGCGTAACTGGAGAGAACCTATTCATGCTTAAGGCTTATGATGGTTTGAACCCAATGGAGAACTACTCAGGTGTTGCATACAACTCTTATATGCCAGCTCGTTCATTCACTATCGGTGTAGACATGACATTCTAATTTTTAAAAAGCAATAGATTATGAAATTTATAAATAAAATAGCAGTAGGATTAACCCTTATCGGAGCCGTAACTTTCTCAAGTTGCTCTGAGGATTATCTAGAGACTGCTCCAAGCGATCAAGTGTCAGATGTGCTTATTGCCTCTTCACTAGACAATCTATATCTTGCTCTTAATGGTCTTCTTTCTGAGTTTGTATCTCAGGAGACTGGTTACCAATGTTTTGGTGGTCTTCCTGGTTTCAATGTTGGTCTTGAGACAGCGGGTGATGATATGACATGGAAGTCTAGTACTTGGTATAAAACTACGCTTCACTCTTGGGATTCATTCACAAGCGAGAATAGCGGTTATAACTACAAATATTGGCAGATTTTCTACCAATGGATTCTTAATGCTAACAAAATCCTTGAGTGTTTAGAGGTTGTTAATATTACAGATCAAACTCTTTACGATCAAGTAAAAGGTGAGGCTCTTGCAATCCGTGGTTTCGCTCACTTCTATCTAGTTCAGCTTTATGGACCTCGTTACGATGCTTCTAGCTCTAACTCTGCTGACGGTATTATCTATCGTACATCTTCTGCTGCAACTGAGCAAGCTCGTGAGAGTGTAGCTACAGTTTATGATATGGTTATCGCTGATCTTGATGCTGCTTGCGCACTTCTTGAGCCTATCAGCGGCCTTGCAGTTAGTCACATCAGCTCAAAGGTAGCTTATGGTTTTAGAGCTCGTGTTGCTATGGCTCAACAAGATTACGCTAATGCTGCTGTTTACGCTGCTAAAGCAATCTCTATCGCTGAGTCTGATGGTTTAGCTCTAATGGAGGGTAATGAGTTGTATTGTGGTTTTGCTGACATCACCTCTGATACTGACGAGGCAATGCACGCAGATATTACAGTTGATGAGGAGACTGTATACTACTACTCATTCTACGCTTACATGTCTTGGAACTACAACTCATCTGCTATCCGTGGTGGTGTGAAGTGTATCAATGCTGATACTTACGACACAATGTCTGAGACTGACCTTCGTCGTGCTTGGTTCGATCCAACTGGCGAGGCCGAGGTCCCTAGCACATCATATGCTAAGACTGCTTACCAAAACCGTAAGTTCGAGGCTCGTTCAACTGGTAGCGCTGTAGGTGATTTCGCTTTCATGCGTCTAGCTGAGATGTATCTTACTTTGGCTGAGGCTTACGTTCGTTCAGGTAACGACGCTTCTGCTCAATCTACATTCACTGCTTTCCAGGTGACTCGTGACCCTAGCTACGTTGCTCTAGGTAACTCTGGTGACACTTTAGCTGAGGAGATCATGAACAGCCGTCGTATTGAGCTTTGGGGTGAGGGATTCCGTTTCTTCGATCTTAAGCGTCTTGATTTAGATCTACAACGTGGTAGAAACTTTGACGTTGCATTTAGTTCATTCCTTTACAAGGATAGAGCTTCTGTAGCAACAGAGTGGACATGGCAGATTCCAGATGTAGAGACAAACTACAATACACTTTGTACAATTAACTACTATTAGTAGTTAGCATAATAGAAAATGAGGTTGGGTAATTTCCAGCCTCATTTTTTATATATAGCAAACAAAGTTCTTGTTTTAATCCAAATAAAATAATATGAATAAAAAACTTTTACTACTATCTGTAGCCTTGATTTCGGTTTCGGCTATGGCGCAGAAAAAACCTCTTGACCACACGGTGTATGATGGATGGAAATCTATTAGTTCAACAGCTGTAAGTGAGGATGGTAAGGTTGTATGTTACCAAGTTTCACCTCAGGAGGGTGATGGTACGCTTTACTTCTACCAGCCTAAGGCTAAGAGCAATAAGGAGATTGTTATCGAGCGTGGTTATAACGCTAAAATTACTCCCGACGGGAAGTATGCTGTTGCGTTAATCAAACCTCAATTTGCGTTGACTCGTCAAGCGAAGATTGATAAGGTGAAAAACGATGCAATGCCAAAGGACTCTTTGGTGGTTATTTCGTTTGCCGATGGCTCGATTACAAAATTTGCAAATGTTGTATCGTATAAAGTGGGTGAGGATAGTGCACCTTATTTGGCGATATTGAGTTCTGATTCTACTTTGGTGGCACGTCCTGCTCGCACAGAGGGTGGTCGTCCTGAAGGTGGCCGTCCAGAGGGTGGAAATCGTAGAGGTCCAGATAGCGATCAACCTCCAGGGGCTGGTCCACGTGGTGGTGGCTCTCGAAGTGAGGGTAACTCATTGTTGATTTATGCTTTCGGTGAGGGCGTATGCGATACTCTTCAGAAAGTTTCTCAATATGCTTTTGATAAGAGTGGAGAGAGTGTTGCCTTGACAACTACACCATCTAAGGGTAAGAGCCTTGTGTCGTATTATGCGCCTGCTAAGGGTGAGGTTGTGAAGGTCTCTGAGGGCGCTATGCCATATTATTCGCTTCCAACATTCGATGAGAGCGGATCTAAGATGCTCTTCTTGGCTTCTGTTGATTCACTTTCGAGTGGTTCTAAGCAGTGTGAGTTATACCTATATAATATAGGCGACGCTTCGGCTAAGAAACTTTTGGATCGTGGATACTCTAAGAATCTTCCTGCTTCATGGACTCTAAATGAGAATAGCGCACCACGCTTTAGCAAGAATGGTGAGCGTATTTTTGTGGGTGTTGCACCTATTCGCATGCCTAAGGATACAACGCTTGTGTCGTTCGAGACTGCGGGTCTTGATATTTGGCACTATGCTACGCCTGAGATTCCACCAATGGAGTTGGTTAATCTAAATTCTGATAATCGTCGTACTTGCACAACTGTTTATGATGCTTCAAAGGGTGAGTTGATTCCTCTTTCGACTTCACTTGAAGAGCGTATTTCGTTGGTTGATAATGGGGATGCTTCATTTGTGGTTGCTCTTGATAAAACTCCATATTTGATTCAAGCTCAATGGGATACTCAGAATCCAAGCGATGTATATCTTGTTGATCTTGCAACGGGCAAACGTACGGAGATTGCCAAGGAGGTTATCATCGAGCAAGTTATGGTTTCACCAGAGCAAAAGTATCTTCTTTGGTATAACTCTGTTGAGCGTAATTGGTATAGTTACAATATCGCTTCAGCTGTGACCACTCCGCTTACAGAGTCGTTAGACGAGAAGTTCTGGAGTGAGATTCACGATACTCCAAGTTATCCACGCTCTTATGGCATGGCTGGCTGGAGCGAGGGTGATAAGGATGTATTCCTTTACGATCGTTTCGATATTTGGAAAATTGCTGCCGATGGAAGTTCTGTTGTGAATATTACCAATGGTGAGGGTCGCAAGAGTAACCGTACATATAAGTATGTTAATCTTGATGCTCCAGCAGGTATGGGCATGGGTCCTCGTGGTGGCGGAAGCAGTGAGCCAAAGACCTTTGAGGCAAAAGAGAAGGTGCTTTTGAGTCTTTTTGACAATACAACAAAAAAACATGGTTACGCAACAACAACCTTTGATAAGGCCGTTGCTCCAACGACAAAGGTGCTTGATGGTTATACTTTCTCAATGCTTAAGAAGGCTAAAAATGCAGATATGTGTATCTATACAAAGGCTAACTTCGAGACTTCGCCAAATATCTATATTACCGATACAGAGTGGAAGAGCGAGAGTAAACTTTCGGATATTAACCCTCAGCAAGAGGATTATCTTTGGGGAACTGCCGAGCTATATAGCTGGACTGCTTACGACGGTACTCCATTGGAGGGTGTCTTGATGAAACCTGAGAATTTCGACCCAACTAAGAAGTATCCAGTTATGATATACTTCTATGAGCGTAAGTCGGATGATCTTTATAGTTATTATGCTCCAGCTCCAAGCCGCTCTACGGTAAACCTTTCGTTCTATTGTAGCCGTGGATATGTGGTATTTGTTCCAGATATTGTTTACAATACAGGTGTTCCAGGTGAGTCGGCATATAACTGTATCGTGGCAGGTGCTGAGTCGCTAACAAAATATGATTGGATTGATGCCGACAATATGGCAATTCAGGGTCAAAGCTGGGGTGGTTACCAAACTGCATATCTTGTGACTCGCACAAATATGTTTAAGGCTGCGGGTTCAGGTGCTCCAGTGTCGAATATGACAAGTGCTTATGGTGGTATTCGTTGGTCATCGGGTATGAGTCGTCAATTCCAATATGAGCACACTCAAAGCCGTATCGGTCAAACATTGTTCGATGCTCCAGAGCTATATATTGCAAATTCACCAGTATTTAAGGCTGATAAGGTGGAGACTCCAATTTTGATTATGCACAATGATGAGGATGGTTCAGTGCCTTGGTATCAAGGTATTGAGTACTTTATGGCTCTTCGTCGTTTAGGCAAGGAGGCGTGGATGCTTCAATATAATGGTGAGGATCATAATCTTGTTGAGCGTCGTAATACAAAGGATTTATCTGTGCGCTTGCAACAATTCTTCGATCACTACCTCAAGGGTGATCCAATGCCAGCATGGATGAAAAGTGGTATTCCAGCCTCTCGAAAGGGTGAATATTTCGGTTTTGAATTAGAGTAATATAAACTCTCTTACCGACTTCGTCGGGCGGGGATAACACCCCCGCTGGTGCATTCTGCTCATGCGTTCTCGGGCTTAGAGATTGGAAATCTCTAAGATTTTAAAAATTAATGTGTTGCCGCAAATAAATTTGCACAACACATTAATCCTTAAAATTCTTCAAATGCCTTTAGCATTTGAACCCGAGCCGAGGTTTAATCTTGATATTAGTATTTTTTGTACTTTTAGAAGGTTGATTTTGTTTGTGCATGAGTATGATGAGAGGGTTGGTTTTCAAGGGTTTTACTCTATATAAATTAAGTATAACTATTGTATAACATAAATAAAGTGAAGTTATGAGAAAAAAATTAAACATTATTACATGTGCTCTACTTGCAGCAACGATGATTTCGTGTGCTGAGGAGCCTACACTAATGGAGCGTGCAGAGGCGTTGCAACGTTCAATTCTAACTATTGACACTCATGTTGATACTCCAATGTCATTGTTGAGACCATCGTTCGATGTAACACAGGATGGAACAGGTTGCGTAGATTTCCCTAAGATGAAGGCTGGAGCGCTTGGTGCAGAGTGCTTTGCGGTATTTACTTCACAGCGCTATGAGGAGGGTTATGTTGATGCAATGTATGCTAAATCAAAGCGTCTACTCGACACAATGCACGTTATCGCAGCGGCAAATGCTGATATTGTCGGTATCGCCTCATGTCCACAGGATCTATACGATCTAAAGGATCAAGGTAAGTTGGCAATCCTTCCAACCATTGAGAATAGTTTGACTATCGGAACAGAGATTGCTCGTATCGACACATTGTATGGTAAGGGTGTTCGTATGTTTGGCTTATGTCACAGTCTTAACAACAATATCTGCGACTCTTCGTCTGACGCTAAGGGAGCAGTATTTGGAGGTCTTTCACCATTCGGTGAGGAGGTTGTAGCTCATTTGAATGAGATTGGAGCTATCATCGACGTTTCTCACTCTTCGGACGAGACATTCTATGATGTTATTAAGCTATCAAAGACACCTATTGCAGCTTCTCACTCTTCGGTTCGTGCAATTGCACACCATGATCGTAACTTCTCTGATGAGATGCTTCTTGCTCTTAAAGAGAATGGCGGTGTGATCCAAATTTGTATCTTGGATGCTTATATTAAGGATTTTCCAGAGAATGAAGAGTATAAAGCTGAGATGGCCGTAGCTCGCAAGGCTTATATGGAGATTCCACAAGACCAAGAGGATGCAAAACGAGCTGCACGTGCTGAGTTCTCGAAGATCAAGAGTCGCTACCCAGATCAAAATGCAACGATCAAAGATTATGTAGATCATATTGATTATGTTGTTGAGAAGATCGGTATTGACCATGTTGGTATCGGAACAGACTTTGATGGTGGTGGCGGTGTTGCAGACTGCAAGAACGTTTCAGAGTTGATCGGTGTAACAGCAGAGCTTATCACACGTGGTTACTCAGATTCTGATATTGAGAAGATTTGGGGCGGTAATTTCGTTAGAGTATTCAATGCAGCTATTGCTTACAGCAAATCTTTGCAATAAAGAAAACTCCCCTTTAAAAATAGGACTCGTTACTTTTCGCAAGGTAACGAGCCTTTTTTTAATTACCTGTTAACGTCAGAAAACAGTATCTCAACTTGTTTATGCCGCATGGGTACCAAGCGTGCTTTAATTCCCAAAACTATCGTTTTTGATCTTGTATTGCACTGATTCAGTGGGGCTATGCCCGACGCAGTCTGTAAGAAAGGTGCTGATTATAAACAAAAAAAGTTGCATTTTGCAACTTTTACGTGGGAGTTGAGGGATTCGAACCCCCGACCCTCTGCTTGTAAGGCAGATGCTCTGAACCAGCTGAGCTAAACTCCCGAAGGATATGTCGATAAAAAAACCACTCTGAGAGTGGTTGTGTGGGAGTTGAGGGATTCGAACCCCCGACCCTCTGCTTGTAAGGCAGATGCTCTGAACCAGCTGAGCTAAACTCCCGAATCAACATTAGAAATTTCTAATATTGAACGGTGCGCCTGAACAAGGACTTGAACCTAGGACCCCATGATTAACAGTCATGTGCTCTAACCAACTGAGCTATTCAGGCATAATTTAATGAACTTGGAAAACTTCTCAACCTTTTGTTACCTCTCGACCGTTGTCTTTAGTAGCAGTTGTTTCGTTTTCGTGGTGCAAATATAAGAGCTTTTTTTTAATCTGCAAAATATTTTGATGATTTTTACGAAAAAAAGTGTATTTTTGTGAAGATTTGTTTCATTAAATAGTTTGTTATGAAGTGCTATACACGCCTAATATATCTGATTATCTGCCTTTTGTGCGTAAATCACCTTTTTTCTCAAGAATTAACCTTTAATTCACTGAATCACGACTTCGGAACTTTTGCCGAAGATGGGGGCGAGGTTAGCTGTACTTTCACCTTTAAAAACAGCGGTGCAACTCCTGTAGTTATTGTTTCGGCAAATAGTACCTGCGGTTGTACAGTGCCTCAATACAGTCGAAAACCGATCTCAGCTGGTGAGGAGTCATCAATTGTTGTTACCTATGATCCGATGAATCGCCCTGGAGCATTTTCGAAAAATGTAGAGATTGTCGTCGCTCCATCAAGTTCGAGATATGTTTTGACGATAACCGGTGATGTTACTCCCCGTACGAAGAGCGTGGAGGAGTTATATCCTTTCGATATGGGTGGCGGTTTGCGCATAAGTGCCAATTATTATCCATTCTCGCATATTGAGCAGGGTGGGCGTGTTGAGACGCAAGTTTCATATATTAACACGTCGAGAAGAGCTATTACTATCTCTTTATCGCCTATTGAGCAGAGTGGGCTGTTGGATGTGACACAGAGATTCACTATTGCGGCAGGTGCTAAGGGTAATTTAGCTGTCGCTTATGATCTTTCGAAAGGTCAGGGAAGATATGGAGTTTTGAGCGATAGGGTAGCGGTTGAGATTAATGGAAAGAGGTCGAAATATCCACTTATATTTAATGCGCATGCCATTGATAAGTTCAGCTCGGATGATCGAAGTGCACCTCCAATTTGTAATACTAGCACTCGAACAGTAAAGCTCGGAGAGATAAAAAAAGGAAGTGTTAGCGGAAAACAGAGAGTTGAGATCGAGAATTTAGGTGTGAGAGACCTTATTATTCGAAATGTCTCTCTCGGGGATAATATTAAGAGTTCACTCAAAAATGGCACTGTCATAAAGGCTGGTGATACACTCTCGGTAGAGTTCTGGATCGAGAGCAAAGGTGTGGATTATGGAAACTTCTCGGGGTATGCTAGTATAACGGTCAATGACCCTGACCAACCGTTGCATCGAGTTCGAGTTACGGGAATTATTGTTGAGTAAGAAAAATATAGATAGATTTAGGGGAGTTCTAATTTCTCCCTAAAATACTTTTCGATTACTAATCACCCCTTTTTGATTTTACAAAAATAGGTGGTAGAGCTACTACAACCCACTTTTGCAAAATCAAAAATGGATAATTATTAACCAAAAATTAAAATTAGGGAGAAAATAGAACTCCCCTTTACAAACAGACAAATAAGTAAACGGTAAAGATTATGTTTGAAGTATTAGAGAAAAAAGAGATCGCCCCAAGTATCTCGCTGATGAAGATTAAGGCTCCACGTGTGGCCGCTTCGGCAAAACCTGGGCAGTTTGTGATTGTTCGCACCGATGAGCGTGGTGAGCGTATACCTTTGACCATTGCTGATTTTAATGCGGCTGAGGGTTGGGTTGTAATAGTTATTCAAACTATTGGCGTTTCTACTCGTCATATATGCTCACTATCGGTTGGCGAGTCATTGGCCGATTTTGCGGGGCCATTGGGTCATCCGTCAGATTTCGTTGCTGAGCCTATCGAGGAGGTGAGATCACGAAAATATCTTTTTGTTGCGGGTGGTGTGGGTGCTGCACCTGTATACCCTCAAGTGAAGTGGTTGCATGAGAATGGCATTGAGGCGGATGTTATTATCGGAGCCAAAAATAGTGAAATGTTGATCTTCGAGGAGCAGATGCGTGAGGTGGCTACAAATCTATATATCTGCACAGATGATGGAAGTAAGGGTTTCAAAGGTCTGGTAACAGCGAAGATCGAGGAGCTCGTGTCGGAGGGGAAAAGTTATGACCTTTGTGTTGCTATTGGCCCAATGATTATGATGAAGTTCGTCACGCTCACAACAAAGAAATATGAGATGCCGACTATCGTTTCGCTCAATACACTGATGGTCGATGGAACGGGAATGTGTGGCGCTTGTCGTGTAACTGTCGGTGGCAAGGTTCGCTTTACATGTGTTGAGGGTCCAGAGTTTGATGGTCACCAAGTTGATTTCGATGAGGCTTTGCGACGTATAGGTATGTATCGTTCATTGGAGGAGCGTGCGACGGCAATCGAGGCGGAGCGTGCTGCGGGACATAAGTGTAAAATTGGACTAGATAAATAGAAGAGATTATGGCAAATAAAATAGCACGTACAAAGGCACGTGAACAAGATCCAAAGGTGAGAGCAACCAACTTCGAGGAGGTATGCTATGGTTTTAATTTAGAGGAGGCGCAGTTGGAGGCTTCACGCTGTTTGGAGTGTAAGAAACCTCGTTGCGTTGCGGCATGTCCTGTAGGGCTTAATATTCCAGAGTTTGTAGGGCATGTGGCTAAAGGCGATATTGAGGCTGCTGTGGCAACTATCGCTATCGACAGCTCGCTACCGAGTGTTTGTGGTCGAGTATGTCCTCAGGAGACCCAATGTGAGGGCTCTTGTATCCTTGGCATCAAGGGTGAGAGTGTGGCTATAGGTCAAATTGAGCGCTTCGTGGGCGATTGGAAGATCGAGAATCTGCCAAATTCAGCTTGCCAAGTGGAGGCTAAAGGTAAAAAGGTTGCTGTTGTGGGTAGTGGCCCTGCGGGTTTGGCGTGTGCTAGTGACCTTGCTAAGATGGGTTACGAGGTGACAGTATTTGAGGCGCTTCATAAATTGGGTGGTGTGCTTGTTTATGGAATTCCTGAGTTTAGACTTCCTAAAGATAAGATCGTTGCTGCGGAGATTGCTGCGGTGGCTGCTTTGGGTGTTAAATTCGAGACTGATGTTATTGTGGGACGTACGGTGACAATTGACTCGCTCATGGATGACGAGGGATTTGAGGCGGTATTTATCGGCTCAGGAGCTGGACTTCCACGCTTTATGAATATTCCTGGTGAGACTCTCAATGGTGTGGTCTCAGCAAATGAGTTCCTCACACGAGCTAACTTAATGAAGGCTTACGACGCACAATATGATACTCCAATTTTTACAGGTGAGAGTGTTGTTGTTGTTGGAGGTGGTAATGTAGCTATGGATGCTGTGCGTACCGCAAAGCGACTTGGTGCCAAGGCAACAATTGTATACCGTCGTGGTGAGGCTGAACTTCCAGCACGTCTTGAAGAGGTGCACCACGCAAAAGAGGAGGGTATTGAATTCAAAATGCTCACAAATCCTACCCAGATTCTCGCAAAAGAGGGCGGATGGGTTCGTGCTATAGAGTGTGTAGAGATGGAGCTTGGAGAGCCTGATGCAAGTGGTCGACGCTCACCTGTGGTGAAAGAGGGCTCTAACTTTGAGGTGGAGTGTGATGTGGTAATCATGGCTCTTGGAACATCTCCAAATCCACTTATCGCCTCGACAACCGAGGGTCTTGAAACAAATCGTTGGGGCTGTGTTGTTGCTGATTCATCTGGAGCAACCTCTCGCAAGGGTGTTTTTGCGGGTGGTGATGTTGTGACGGGTGCTGCAACGGTGATCTTGGCTATGGGTGCGGGACGTGCTGCGGCTCGTGCAATTGATGAGTATTTAAGCTAGAGGTCTGCCTAGGTCTGCCCTGTGCGGGCGGCAGTGGGGTGCTCCCCACGGAGCTATTCTTCTTGCGCTTTGGGCTTTACTGAACCTTCGGTTCAAAATTTTAGGAGTTGAATAAATTATCTCAAATAAATTTGAATAATTTATTCAACTCCTAAAATTTCAAATGCTTGAAAGCATTTGAGCCCAAATCGAGGTTACTGCTTCTAAATATATCGGTTACATTTTTACTCAACAACCCGAACATGCGTTGCCGCATCAAATGGAGGCAAATCAGCTGGCGTGAAGTCAGAATATCCAACAGCCACACAGCAAAGAATACCAAAAGTAGATGGAATATCCACAAGTGAACGAATAATATCGTCGGCTGATTTTCCCTCTGGTTCATCTTTTAAATGTGGTCGACCCTCAACATGTACCCAACATGAGGCTAATCCAAGGTCGGTGGCTGCCATAAGCATTGTTGTAGCCGATATTGAACAGTTCACCTGCCAAAGATCCGTCACTTCAGTATCTCCCATAATCAAAATAACAACTGGAGCCCCCTTAATAAAGGCCGATCCATAATCTCGCATCTGTGACATCTGCTCAATAATTTCACGATTGCGAACAACCAACAAATGTGTAGAGTGTGAATTTCGTGACGATGGTGCCGAGAGTGTTGCTGCGACTAAATTGTCAATTACACTCTGCTCAACCTGTTTATCAGAGTATTTACGTATGCTGCGACGAGTCGATAATAATTCTTTAAATTCCATAAAGTTAATATTTTTAGTTCTTTTATATGTCAAATATAATGAAAATTCACTACTTTTGGCAAATGTCTCTAAAAAAAATAAAAATGAAGAGTAAAGTGACGATAGCACTTATATATGATTTCGATGGAACCCTCTCGCCAGGTAATATGCAGGAGCATGATTTTATCCCCGCTGTGGGTAAAAGCAATATGGAGTTTTGGAACGAAGCCAACGAATTAGCTCAAAAGCAGGATGCCGACGGAATATTGACATATATGGCAATGATGATTCAAACGGCTCGCTCAAAAGGGATGCCTCTCAAAAGGGAGATGTTCCAAACATCGGGGGCTAAAGTGTCGCTTTTTAAAGGTGTCAAAGAGTGGTTTACACGCATCAATGAATATGGAGCCTCAAAAGGCATTAAAGTACTTCACTATATTAACTCTTCGGGACTCAAAGAGATGATTGAGGGTACGGAGATTGCTCACGAATTTCGAAAGATCTACGCATGTTCGTTCCTATACAACGATAAAGGAGATGCCTATTGGCCTGCCGTAGCGGTAAACTACACCAATAAAACACAATTTATCTTTAAGATTAATAAGGGGGTTGAGTCGGTATATGATAGTACCGAAGTAAATAGATTTATCGAGGAGAGTGATCGCCCTGTGCCATTCAAACATATGATCTATTTTGGTGATGGAGCCACTGATATTCCTTGCATGCGTCTGGTGAAAAATTTTGGAGGACGCTCCATTGCAGTTTACAATCCCGATTCGGAAATCCCAGCGGGAATGGAGACCCTTATAAAAGATAATCGAGTGAACCACGTCTGCCCAGCCGATTACTCCCCTGGTGAGGCTATCGACACCTTAGTAAAAATGATAATCGACAAAATCGAGACAGATCACCGTTTAAAACTACTGGAAAAAGTATAAATCATGAAATTAATTTTTGCAACAAACAACGCCCATAAGCTAGCCGAAGTGTCGGCAGTCTTAGGCTCAGAATTTCAATTGGTAACACCTCGTGAATGCGGTGTAGATGAAGATATTCCCGAAACAGCCGAAACCTTAGAGGGTAACGCCCTACAAAAGGCACACTATCTGAAAGAAAAAACAGGTCTTGACTGCTTTGCTGATGATACTGGCTTAGAGGTTGAAGCACTAAACAGTGCTCCAGGAGTTCGCTCGGCACGCTATGCAACCGATGGTCACGACTTCGAGGCAAATAATCGTCTATTATTGAAAAATTTAGAGGGTATAGAGAATCGCAAAGCTCGCTTCCGCACAGTAATTGCTCTGTTGCAAGATGGTGAAGAGTATCTTTTCGAGGGTATCGTCGAGGGAGAGATCGCCACTCAACATTCGGGAGCCGAGGGTTTTGGTTACGACCCAATATTCTGTCCCGAGGGAAGTTCAAGAACCTTTGCAGAAATGAGCCCAGAGGAGAAAAATGCAATCTCACACCGTGGCCGAGCCGTACAAAAATTAGTAAACCACCTAAAACTAAAAAAATAAACTATTAAATCAATGGAAGATAAACTCTACCGTAAAGATGAACTTTACAATGAGCAGAGAATGGAGCAATTAGGGTATCATTACTCTGAAATATTAAAGCTCCTGGGTGAAGATCCCGAACGTGAGGGGCTTCTCAAAACACCTATGCGAGTGGCAAAAGCGATGCTGTTCTTGAATAAAGGGTATCAGCAGGATCCATTAGAGATCTTGCGCTCAGCGATGTTTAAAGAGGAGTACAAGCAGATGGTGTTAGTGAAAGATATTGAACTCTACTCGATGTGTGAGCATCATATGTTGCCATTTTATGGAAAGGTGCATGTTGCATATATCCCCGATGGACATATCACAGGCCTCTCGAAAATTGCTCGTGTTGTAGAGTGTTTCGCACGTAGATTACAAGTACAAGAGCGTCTGACAGTTCAAATACGTGACTCAATACAAGAGGCTCTAAACCCAATGGGTGTAGCTGTTGTGATCGAGGCAAGCCACATGTGCATGCAGATGCGAGGAGTAGAGAAACAATCTTCGGCAACAACAACATCAGCCTTTACAGGGATATTCCTCTCTGACCCGAGAACACGTGAAGAGTTTATGACCCTTATTTCGAATAAATATCGTTAAGAAAAGTTTCTGACTGCCTTCGTAGTGGGCGGTGGAGTGCTTCTCACGGAGCTTTTCTCTGTTGCACTTTGGGTGTAGAGTTTCACTATACGATTTTACCCCTCACTACTTTGGTCAAATTTATTTGATCCAAAGTAGTGAGGGGTAAAATTTATGGGGAGTTCTATTTTCTCCCTAATTTTAATTTTTGAAGACCATTGCAAAACGTAAGTTTTGCTCCATTTAAGAGATCGTTGATAGGTGGATGAAAATTTAAAGATGGCGTAGAGGGCTCTGAAAGGAGCATACTAAAGTATGTGACTGAAGAGTGCTCTACGTTATCTTTGAATTTTCGCCGCCTTGCAACGATCTCTTTTGGTTAATAATTATCCATTTTTGATTTTGCAAAAGTGGGTTGTAGTAGCTCTACCACCTATTTTTGTAAAATCAAAAAGGGGTGGTTAGTAATCGAAAAGTATTTTAGGGAGAAATT
>JAWXTJ010000035.1:0-24754 GCA_044433665.1 Rikenellaceae bacterium | reverse complement strand
GACAAGATTAGAACAACTCTACTCGAAAATGAGACACGAGAGAATATTCTAAGAGACATAAAGTTGGCACCAGCGTGGATTGCTGACACAATACATAAAATGATTGCATAATGAACCTATATACAGATTTAACAGCAGCCAAGCGCAAGGAGCTACTCACGGAGGTAACTACAAAATATAACAACCTACCAGCCCAATCAATCGAGAAAGATTGGTGGGTAACGATGGTGCTACGTGCGCTGTTTAGCTCGAAATATGCACCACATATCTCATTCAAGGGTGGCACGAGTCTCAGTAAGTGCTTCGGAATAATTGACAGATTTTCGGAGGATGTCGATATTGCAATCAGTCGTGAGTTCTTGGGCTTTAGTGGCGAATTGTCAAAAACACAGGTTAGTGATCGTCTGCGCAGAGCTTCGTGTAGTTTTGTGCGTGAAGTATTGCCCGATGAGATAACAGCGCAATTAATTGCATTAGGTATTCCACAAGCGGAGTTTGAGGTTAAGGTGAATGTTACGAGCGTTACGACCACCGATCCTGAGATTGTGGAGGTGCACTACAAATCTATATTTGAAAACATCGGCTACGTGCGAGACAAAGTATTGATCGAGGTAAGCGGCAGATCTATGAGTGAGCCAACTGAGAGTGTTGAAGTCTGCTCAATGATTGCGCAGGCTCTACCAAATATTAAATATGCAGATTCTAAATTCAACCTCACAGCAGTCTCTCCAAAGCGAACATTTCTTGAAAAGGCGTGCTTGCTTCACGAGGAGTTTGCTCAGACAACACGAGCCGTAAGGGTACAGCGCATGTCTCGCCACCTCTACGATTTGGAGCGTTTGACATCTTGTGGTGTAGCTGAGGAGGCTCTTGCGGATGGCGATTTATATAGAGCGGTTATCGAACATCGTCGTAAATTTATCGGGCTCAAAGGTTTCGATTATTCGGAACTGCTGCCTCAAAATATTTCGTTTGTACCTCCTGCAGATATTATTGGCAGCTGGCGAGATGATTACAGGGCTATGCAACAGAGTATGATTTATGGTGAGAGCCTTGATTTTGATGAGCTTATAGCACGTATCAGCGAGCTAAACACCCGATTTAACAATTTAGAATTATAGTAAAAACTGCGAAAATAGTGCAGTCCGAAGGCTGAAAACCTCGTATTTATTGCAGTTGAAGGTCTGAAAACTCACGAAATATTGCAGTCAAAGATAAAATTTACACCACCATTTACACCTTTTTTATGCCAAGAAGAAAGACCTTGACACTCGACCTCGACGCTCTTGAGTGTGGCGAGAAAATATATCAGCTACTTTATGATTGTGATGAGCTTATCGACTATGACCTATCGACTTTGAAGATTACAGTTCAAGAGGAGATCGAAATTAAAATCAAAGATCTCGATAAGGTTATCAAGAATTTAGAGCGCTATATGGCGATAAATCCAAATTATAGCGATGTAGAAAATGGAAATAATCTTGTTAAAAAACAGACCCTTGCGAAGATGTTGGGCGTGTCACGAGTGACACTAAACAAGTGGTTTAGTGATGGTTTGCTGTATAGAGAAAGCTACCGCACGCCAGGCACACTTAAGGCTGTTGATCCTATCGACATATTAAATCAATTGAAAAATTTATTATAGCTTTACAATGGGCGAAAAGTGACAGAAAATCGATAACTTTTGACACTCAAATTCCTATTTGATAGTCATTTGGTGGACAATGGCGGACACTAGTCGGACAAGTGTGGACACTCATCACCAAAAAAGTTACGTCCGAGGGTTCATGTAAAGCTATAAGCGATTTTAGTAAGATAAAACAGATACATACCTTTGTCTCGAAATCAATATTGATAGTGCTGTGACGACAGCTATTTATTAATTTTTAATTCGAGATATTTATGGGCAACATTATTGTTACCTCTCCCGAAGAGCTAAAAGAGATCGTAAGCGAGGCGATCGCAAAACACCTCGCACCACTTACAAGATCGGCAGAATCACTGCCCGATACGATCACTATGGATACTGCCATCGCTCTATTGGGTGAGAATGGCTATCCAACGTCACGTGCCAAGATCTACAAACTCACCTCCAACAACGAAATCCCACACAACAAGTACGGCAACAAGTTAGTATTTTCACGCAAGGCTCTACTTGCGTGGGCTAACGCACGTGCCGTAAAGGTGGAGACCCACCAAGAGGCGATGGAGAAGTTAGAGGAGGATTTCAAACGTAGACGTAGATAGCCCAATGAAAGATAAATATATCCGTGTGGGGACAACCCTATATAAGATTGTGCAAAAGCCGCTGCATAGTGGTGACTTTATCGAAACACGAGTTATGTGGAACTACGATACACTGCGCCAAGACCATAGCAAAGACTTCTTATCCGATGTCGAGAAGTATGATGGCTTCTGCTGTGTGCCGAGCCATACCGACTACAAACCTACAATAGGCACTTTTTACAATGATTATCAGCCGATAAACATAATCCCTAAGCAGGGAGATTTCCCAAAGATAAAGGCGCATTTAGAGCATATTTTCGAGGAGCAGTATGAGATGGGTTTGGACTACCTCCAGATCCTCTACACTATGCCCTTACAGCGTCTGCCGATCATTTTGCTTGTCTCTCAAAAGCGAGGCACAGGCAAGACTACATTTTTAAATCTGCTAAAGGCGATGTTTGGGGCTAATGTCACATTTAACACCAATACTGATTTTCGATCTCAGTTCAATTCTGATTGGGCGACAAAACTCGTTGTGGCTGTAGATGAGGTGCTATTGGATCGAAAGGAGGATTCTGAACGCATAAAAAATCTATCTACCGCACGTAGCTATAAGGCTGAGGCAAAGGGAAAAGATCGCTGCGAGGTTGAGTTCTTCGCCAAGTTTGCCCTAACATCGAATAATGAGCTTGCACCCATCTATATCGAGAAGGGTGAAACTCGCTATTGGGTTCGCAAAATTAAAGTCTTAGAGGATGACAACACCGAATTGCTGGGTGAGATGAAAATAGAGCTGCCTGCCTTGATGTGGTTTCTACTCCATCGAGAGTTATCAACCGAAAAGAAGTCTCGTATGTGGTTCGATCATAAATTGCTCTTTACCGATGCACTGCGCAAGATGATAAACCACAGTCGCAACAAAATTGAGACCGAGATGTTGCAGATCATAGCCGATATATTGGAGATTAAAAAGGTGGACGAATACAAATTTCGTGTTGCCGATATGGCGCATATGCTCGAAATGAGAGGATATAGAGTGGAACACACTTTTATCCGCAGGATATTGCAGAATAGTTGGAAAATCAAACCCAGCGATCCGCAATACTACATAGGCGAACGGCTCACTCTCGATGGCACATTCTTCACTACGCCACCCACAACGGGTAGGTGCTACACGATGAGAAGAGAAATTCTGGACGACATTCTGTTATCCTGTTAGAGATCTCCTTTATCTCACTGATAATCTATTTATTATATAGATTACAAAATAATTACAACTTACTTACACACCTTACAGAGTGCAATATCAAACATTACACTTCGGGGAATCTTGTTGCCTTTTCGTAAGGTGCGTAAGTAGTTGTAAAACAGATAAAAACATCATATTTATTACATTATTACAAAATTACACATATGAATAATCCTAAGGATATAAGCATAAAATCACTCCTCGCAGAGAGAGGAATCACACCCAAAACAGAGAGAGGTGGAACGGGTATGTACCTATCGCCATTCAGAGTTGAAACGACACCAAGTTTCAAGGTAGACTATTGTCGCAATTTGTGGTACGACTTCGGAATTGGCGAGGGTGGATCTATCATCGACCTTGTTATGCGACTCGATGGGCTATCATTCCACCAAGCTGCAACCAAATTGGAGCAGGGTGATTTTTCTTCTTCTCACTGGAGTGCGCCAACTGCACCGACTACACCCACTCCAAAGACCGAAATAATCTCTACCGACATAATCAAAAACAGACATCTAATAGCCTATTTAGAGAAGCGAGCAATCAACCTCGACATAGCTCAAAGATATTGCCGAGAGGTACACTACTTGCAGAACAACAAACCATATTTCGCCATAGGTTTCAAGAGCGATGGCGGAGGTTGGGAGCTACGCAATGAGTATTACAAAGGCGGCACATCACCCAAAGCGCCTACAACAATCAAAGGCTCAACAAATAGCACAATGCTATTCGAGGGTTTTATGGATATGCTCGCCTACCTGACACTGATAGAAACTGCAACCCCTATGAACAATGTGTGCGTACTCAACTCTGTGAGTAACCTCAGCAAAGCTGTTGAGTTCTTAAGGTCTCAACAGAAGATATATTGCTTTCTCGACAACGACCCAGCAGGGAGCAAAGCTCTGTTTGATGTGCATAAATTAGGTGTAGAGGTGATCGATCAATCGAACCTCTACAAGGCATACAAAGATGTAAATGACTACCTGCTGTCGGTAAAGTCGTCGCACAAAGTCGAGCAAGTTCAACAGCCAAAGAGAGGCAGACGAATGTAATTAATGACAGCTCATCGAGAGCTGAGAGTTTAATCTTAGACTTTAAAGGAGCTGCGCCCAACGGGTATTTAGCCTGCCAAATACCATAGCTTATTAGGGTATTTTCCACACGTTGCGCAAGCTACACTAAAAATACCCCAATCAGCGAATGGGCGCAGCCCCTCTCGACACCCCAATGTATAATGATAAAATTGAAATTTTATGGGATACGCAGTAGTCCACTTAGAAAAAGCCAAAGGGTCAGATAGCGGAATGTCCGCCCACATAGAGCGCACCATCGCACCTAAGAATGCCGATGCAGAGCGCACACACCTAAACAAAGAACTCATCGACTTCCCCGATGGAGTAGAGAACCGCACCCAAGCGATTCAACACCGCCTCGACAATGCAGGTCTCACACGCAAGATCGGCACGAACCAAGTTCGAGCAATCCGAGTTCTGCTCACAGGGTCGCACGAAGATATGGCAAGAATCGTGAGCGAGGGTAGGTTTGACAAGTGGTGCAACGATAACCTTGATTGGTTGCGCCAAACCTACGGAGCAGATAATTTAGTATCGGCTGTCCTACATCTCGATGAAAAGACTCCACACATCCACGCAACAATTATCCCCATAGTCACAACCGAACGAAAAAGGCGCAAGCGAGAAGAAAATGTAAAGAAGAAATACAAGCATAAAGCCCTCGCCCCACGCCTATGCACCGATGAGGTAATGAGCCGCTTAAAGCTAAAAGAGTACCAAAACACCTACGCCGAGGCGATGCATAAATACGGCTTAGAGCGAGGGATTGATGGATCAACCGCCAAACACGTATCGACCTCCAAATACTACCGAGACCTAATAGAGCAGAGCGAGAACATCCAGCAAGACATCACAGCTCTATTGGAGCTAAAGGAGCGAGAGCAAGCCGAGCTATCCAAAATCAGAGCCGACAAGAGTAAAGAACAATTCAAAAACTCCGCAGCAGATGTAGGGTCAAAAGTGATGGATAGTGTCAGTTCAATGCTTGGCACACCCAAGGTAAAGCGATTGGAGGCTGAGAACACACAGCTAAAATCCGACATAGCCGATATCCGCACCGAGATCGAGCAGGTGAAAGAGGAGTCACAACAAAGAATTGATAACTACACAAGAGATGTAAACAGAGAATACAATCGTCGCCTCGATGAGTTCAACCGCAAGGAGTCCAAGCTGCAACAAGAGATAGACCGACTGAAAGATACCATATCAAAAGTCGTAGATCTCATCCCAGAGATATTGTCACACTTGCAATTTACGCAACTCTGCAAAACCATCGGCTTCGGCATAGAGATGATCCGTCAGCTAATCAACGGTGACGAAGTACGTTTCAATGGCGATCTTTACTCAGAACTTCACAACAAAAGTTTCCACACCGATGGCTCAGTCGCAAAAAGGTATCAATCCAACGACCGCACCGAAAATGCAAAGTTGCTGATCGACAATAAGCCCCACGATGAGTGGTTCAGAGAGCAGAACCAAAAGCACTCGCAGACCATCGAACCACAGCAGAGACGAGGGCGGAGGATGTAACCATATTTATCGCAAAGAGGCACTCTTTGCGATTTTTTATGCATCAATCAAATAAAAATATATTTGTCATCTTCCATCTTTTTGGTTATATTTGCCAAATAATGTCAATTTTATTTCGTCGATATAATGTTATTTGGAACAAAGATAAAAGAGTTAAGAGAGTATAAGCATCTACCACAACGTGAGATAGCTAATGCTCTAAATATAGATACAGCTACATACTGCAAGATTGAGAAAGGCGATCGAAAAGCGAGACGTGAACAGTTAATTATAATGGCTAATATGTTTAGTGTCGAAGAGAATTATTTATTATCTCTTTGGGTTGCGGATAAAGTCAATGATACAATCTCAAAGGATATTGAGGTTGCTCCATTAGCACTATGTATTGTAGATAATTTATTAAAAGAAAAGGGTATATGCCAGTAGTAAGTAAAAATAGCAGGAAAATTAGTAAAGCAGGAGAGCTATTGACATATGTGAGCCTATTTAGTAGTGCTGGCGTGGGGTGTTATGGATTCAAAGAGGAGTCTTTTAACTGTGTGGCAACAGTTGAGTTGATAGAACGCAGATTGAAAGTCCAAGAGCATAATAAAAAGTGTATGTATAAAAGTGGTTATATCGGTGGCGATATAACTACTGACGAGGTTAAAAATAGAGTATTTACAGAGCTTGAGATGTGGAAAAAGAATCTCGGAGTATCTGATCTTGATGTACTAATTGCAACACCTCCTTGCCAAGGAATGTCGGTGGCTAATCACAAGAAAAAGGATGAACTACAGCGCAACTCATTGGTTGTGGAGTCTCTAAAGTTAACAAAACGGATAAAGCCTAAATTCTTTATCTTCGAAAATGTACGTGCGTTTCTAACCTCTGTGTGTACAGATATTGACGGCGTAGATAAGCCAATTAGAGAGGCGATAGATAGCAACTTGTCGGGAGAGTATAATATCCACTATCAAGTTATCAACTTTAAGGACTATGGCAACCCATCAAGTCGTACAAGAACGCTTGTGTTAGGTGTTAGAAAGGATCTAAAAGAGGTTACACCAATAGATATATTCCCTGATATGCAACCCGAAGTTTCACTCAGAGAGACTATTGGCAACCTGCCATCGTTAAAGAAAATGGGCGAGATGTGGAGTGAAGATATATATCATAACTTCAGAAAATATGCGCCCCATATGGAGAGTTGGATTGCGGACATCAAAGAGGGACAATCTGCATTTGACAATAATGATATATCAAAGATTCCGCATAGGGTCAAAGATGGCGTTGTGATATACAATGCTCGTAAAAATGGTGATAAATATACTCGTCAGATATGGGATAAGGTTGCACCTTGCATCCATACTCGCAATGATATTATGGCGAGCCAAAGCACTGTGCATCCATCCGACAATAGAGTGTTTAGCGTAAGAGAGGTGATGAGAATGATGTCTGTCCCAGATTCATTCAAGTGGTCAGAGTTTTCTGTAAAAGAGTTGAATGCACTATCAACCAAAGAGAAAGAGATGTATCTTAAACGTGAGGAGATGAATATTCGTCAGAGCTTGGGTGAAGCTGTGCCAACGATCATATTTAAGCAGATAGCAAGAAAGATAGCTCGAATAATCAATTATAGGGATTATACCGAGCAGGAGGTAATGGATATTATCGACAGAGAAAACCTTGTCGATCACAAGACACTACTGTCATTTATAAATAGTAGTATTGGGTACAACTTTGTTACTATGTCAAAAATTGCCGAGTTAGCAAACGCTAAACGAGATGATAATGCAGCATACTACACTCGACAAGACATCTGCTTCTCTATTATTAAGAATTTACCTGATGCTAAAACATTTACGTCACTAAGAATTTTAGAGCCATCAATAGGTGTTGGCAACTTCTTGCCTATGCTTATTGGCAAATACAAAAGCGTAGCTGAAGTTACGATAGATGTTGTCGATATTGATCCGTTAAGTATTGAGATATTGCAGGCGTTGGTTGAGAAAATATCCGTTCCTGCTAATGTTACTATTAATTATATCAATGCCGATTTCTTGCTACATAACTTTGAGGGTAGATATGATATAGTGATAGGGAATCCACCCTACAAAAAGATTACTAACGATAAGGCTCTACTATCAAAATATAAGAAAGGGATCACAAATAGCACAACCAATAATATCTTCGCTTTCTTTATCGAGAGAAGTATGCAGTTAGGTGATATTGTGTCGCTTATTGTGCCTAAAAGCCTTGTTAATGCCCCTGAGTTTAATGCAACTCGTAGTTTAATGAATAGCTATTCATTGTCTCATATCATTGACTTTGGAGAGAAAGCATTTAAGGGAGTTAAGATCGAGACTATATCTTTTGTATTGAATACTAAGAAGAAACCATCACATACTATTGTTGAGTCATACATAACCAATAGCGTAAAAGCTCACAAGCAGTCATACTTAACAGACCCAATGTTTCCTTATTGGATAGTCTATCGTAATGATGACTTTGACAGGGTGGCTAAGGCTATGGATTTTAACATTTTCAAGGCGTATCGGGATCGTGTGATTACAAAGTCCATCACTAAAAGCGAGGGTGAAATACGAGTACTAAAGTCTCGCAATATCGGCAATAACGAGATTGTCAATATAGAAAATTATGACTGCTATATAGATGATGTCGCTAAGCTGGATGTTGCCAAGTTTCTTAATCGCCAAGGTTGTATATTGGTGCCAAATCTAACATACAACCCTCGTGCGTGCTTATTACCATCGAACACAATTGTAGATGGTTCAGTTGCGATATTAACACCTGCGACAGAAGAGGTGAGTGTTACTAATAGCGATATAGAATTTTATGCAACTGAGGAGTTTTCTAAGTTCTATGCTATTGCTCGAAATATGGGAACACGTTCTTTGAATATAGATAACAACTCTGTGTTCTTTTTTGGAAAACTTAAAACTACAACCGTAAATATATGAAAACAACAATAGCTACCTATCTCAATGGTTTTGATTTAGATATTCGCAAATCGGGCAATGCTCGCTTTATGGATCAAAAGTGTACGCCTGATGTTATATGTTTCATTGCTGATTGCGTGTTGAACGCTTTTGGTGAGGGTGATGAGTTTACTACTGCTGATATTTGGGAGTCTCAGTATTTTGCAAAGAATGTACTTGCAATATACAACAAACCTAATGCTGACAACCCAACAGCACAACACGAGTATGATAAATTTATCCAACAACCATTGAAGATGTTGGCTTACGCTCATATTCTTGAAGAAACGAAAGTTAAGGGGCGAAATGTTTTTACATTGAGAAATATTGAGTTGCTTGAATATATCGCTCAACGTGAGAGAAACACTTATGTTTTTCTAAACAGCTATCTGGAAAAAGTTTTGAGAGATAGTAATATGTGGAGATATTTCGAAGAATATATCACGAAATCCACTCAACAGAATTTTACAGGTGTAGACTTCAGTGAGCTAAAGGATAGATTCACTCGATTCATTATTGGCAACACTGCGATAAATGGTAAAGTTGAAGTATATAGAATATTCCCAAAGATACTCAACATCTTTGCAGTTGAACATCATATCAAAGGCTCAGAGAAAGGTAGATTATCAACATATCCATTCACATTCTCTGACCTTATGTATAACCGTAAAAATTGGAGAGACCTTAACAAAGATAAGTCTATTACAAGACAAGAGGCAGAGATGGAGGCTGTGGATATTGAGCAACAGCAAGCATATAACGCTTACTACGTTCAAAAGGCAATAGCTCTAATTCGTAAGATACATAGCGATAGCGAGGTGAAAGATGAGTGGGGCAATGGAGAAGCGACACAGGTACATCATATATTCCCAAAGGCTCAGTTCCCTCAGATTGCTCATTACGTTGAGAATCTGATTAGGCTTACCCCAACGCAACACTTCACCAAAGCGCACCCAAGCAATAACACAAAGGTTGTCAATAGCGACTATCAACTTACGTGTCTATTGTTCAAAGCTGACAGCATTGACAAATCGCTAAAACGCTTTGGTGAGAAATACTATCGTAAGGAGTCATTCATTTATGTAATCAATTTGGGATTGAGCCAAAACATAGAAGTGGGACTATCTCTTGCAGATATAAAGACAGAGTTAATTAGAATATATAACGCAGCGTAAAACTTACATCTATGTATAAATCATCATTTGGAACAAACGGACAAATCGCATTTTGCACTCCTGAGGAGTATTATAAATTTTTAGGCTATCTTGCAAAATCAGACGGTACCACATCATTACATTGGGAGCACAATGAAAATCAAGGTGCTTGGGGCAGTGAGGGGCGAATTCATTTTTACACTAACTTACGACCATTTAACAATAATATTTTGCATACAGCAGGTGTAGGGCGAGTTTGCAGTCGAGTTAATTGCAATGAGTTTGTGCAAGATATAAATATTAACCATGGGTTTGTTATGGGTGATATTCAGAATGCGAATGCTATTAAGAGTACAATTCCTGTAGCATATCAAATATATTTTGATATGGGATTACAATTATAATGCCATTGAAACTTATAAAATACATACTCTAAATGTTATTCTTGTCAAAATAAGTTAGTACTTATACTGCTAGCAATAAGACAAAATTTAATATTTCCTCCACATATAGATCTTAAATTATAAACTAATGATAACACCAGAACGATTAAAGAATTATATCCAGTCTGCTAATATCAATTTCTTAATTGGTTCTGGATTATCTCGCCCTTATCTTATTACTTTAGGGTGTATTGAGAAATGGCTTTGTGAATTAGAGGAATCAAACGAATCAGATAATGTAAAGTCTGTTGTTCAAGCCTCTTTGTATAAAAAGTATTTTGAAGATGTAATATATAAAAATCATAATTCAAAGATTGTAGAAGATGAGTCAATAAAAGATTATCAAGCAACGATCAATGAATACAAACATTTTTTATCGATCTGGAATGGTATTATTACTCATCGATACAGTAATATACTCAATAAGCAAGTTAATATATTCTCAACTAATATCGATTTGTTCGTTGAGCGTGCAGCCGAGGAGATTGGAATCGAATTTAACGATGGGTTTAGAGGACGATTTACTCCAACATTTGACGAGGGTAATTTTGCTAAGGGGTATTCACGAATAAGTTCTCATTTTCAGAACAAGTCTGACATTACAGTCTTTAATTTACTAAAAATACACGGTTCCATAGATTGGGTTGCAAGCCAAAAGGGGACTAATATTTATTGTGATGTTGAATTAAAGCTTTTAGAGTCAATAAAATCTAAAATCGAAGCGATCAATCAAGAGCTATTTATCGACATCGTAGACGGTGATAATATCTCTACTCTGATAGATAAAGCAAAAGCTGTTATAAAACCAATAAGGCGTTTCAATAAGCCATATCAAAATTTCATAAGTGAATATGATAAGTTAGTTATTGTCAATCCTACAAAACGAAAATTTAAGGAGACTGTACTTGATTTGCACTTTTACGAGTTAATGAGAATGTTATCCAACTCAATGGAAAAAGAGAATAGCATTCTTTTTGTTCACGGCTTCTCATTTGCCGATGAGCACATTGCAAAAATCATTCAACGTGCTGCTGATACAAACCCTACATTAATCATCATAGTGACCGCATTCAATAATGATGAAGTGGTATCACTAAAAAATAATTTGAGCTTAAAATCTGATATGTCTAAAAATGACAATATTTGGATAGTATCACCAGAAAACTATGTAGAATCTAATTCATTTGGACTTAAAGACGACGATCCTCAAGCTGAAGCTTTAAAAAGTAGATTTGAAAAATTCGACTTTAATACAGTCAATTACCTATATTCGCAGATTGGCGATATGATACCATTACAGATATATGAAAGATAACACTTCTGATATAGCACTTAAAAACTCTATTTTTAGAGTTGGTAAAGTTTTCTCTGTTGATGGTCGTGATATTAGGATACGAATCGACAAGAAGAAGAACCTATCGCATCTTTTTTACAAAGGCACGATTATAAAGAATGTTTCTGTTGGCGGATACCTTAAGATAGCCAAAGGTTTCACTTCGATTATTGTTAAAGTAGATGGTGAGTATATCAAAGAGGATAAAAATATAAACACCAATTACTCAAGTGCCGATGAGTCCATTGAGAGGGTTGTAAAGGTTCAACTGCTTGGATTTATCGAGAATGGATGCTACTCTAAAGGAATAAAGGAGCTACCATTGATCGATAACGAATGCTTCTTATTAGATGATAAAGAGTTTGATTTAATACACCAATTTGCCTCCTCTAAGGATGTGATTATCAGTATCGGTCACTTAGCATTGGAAGAGCGTCAAAAGATCAGGTTAGGTGTAAATAATCTATTCTCCAGCCACATTGGTATCTTTGGTAATACAGGTAGCGGAAAATCATACACATTAGCTAAACTATATCGCCAACTGTTTTTGAAGTTTGACTCAGAAGTGTCATTTACGAAAAATGCGAGATTCCTAATATTTGATTTTAATGGAGAATATTCTGATGCCAATGTTATTATCAGCAATAAGACCGTATATAAATTATCAACCAAGACAGAAGAGGGGGGCGATAAATTGCCTATTAGCATTACCGATCTTCTTACCCCAGATATTTTCAATATTCTTGCAAGTGCATCAGAAAAGACTCAACAACCATTTATAGACAGAACACTAAAACTTTATAAGAAAATAAATTTCGAGTCCAAAGATAGCGAACAATACTTTAAAAATATTTTACGTAAGCAGATTAAGCAAGTTCTTTCTATGTCTGATGCGGTAAAATCTAAGTTATTGCTTGATTATTTAATCGAGATTCTTCCCGATAATATTGTCGGTGGTATTGATATCGGTCTAACGCACGACTTTAAATGGCACTCTAATAGTGAAACCTATTATACTACTGATGGTATTTATTTCAATAAGCACCCAGAGAACATTGAAGAGCTAACTATATATAAGAAAGTAGAAGAATATGTAGTGCCAACCGATTTTATCTCTAATATTATCAATTATATGTATATTCAATTGATATATGACGTATTGAATAATAGAGCAATGAATGAGCATATAGCACCAGCTATAAATAAGCTCAAAAGCTTTCAAAAAGATTTTGACAAGGTATTTAGTGTAACAGATGATGCTGGTGATATATTTGATGATAAATATCTGTGTGTGATAGACCTCAATAGCCTTAATACGAAAATGAAAAAGATAATTCCGATGTTATTATCTTATAAGTTGTATTCAGATCATAAGAGTAAGAAAGAGCATCAAACTACAAAGTCATTAAATATCATAATTGATGAAGCACATAATATACTTTCATATGATTCTCAAAGAGAAAGTGAGTCTTGGAAAGATTTTAGATTAGAGACATTTGAGGAAATTATTAAAGAGGGTCGAAAATTTGGTGTTTTTCTTACGATTGCAAGCCAACGTCCCTCTGATATATCGGCAACTATTATATCACAACTTCATAATTATATCATACATAGACTTGTGAATAATAAAGATCTTGAAATGGTAGAAAAAAATATTTCCTACCTTGATAAACTCTCAGTAGAGACTTTACCTATCCTTTCAACGGGAATGTGTGTCTTATCAGGAGTAATGGCAGAGATGCCTGTAATTGTAAAGATTGACAAGATCGAGGATCTGCACAAGCCAATTAATGAAACTATTAAACTAACAAAGAGTTGGGTAGATGAATTGTAATAACGTGTATTACTCCTCAAACAGATACAACCAAAAACAACCCAAAGAAACAACAAGCCCGTTTTAGGGAACATTCCAAGTTACCCCAATTCGACCGAAATGTTTTAGATTTGTTTTAGGAAGCGTCAGTAAAACAAAAATCAGCGAGTAGATATTATATCTAACTCGCTGATTTTTAGTAGTCGGGGTGACAAGATTCGAACTTGCGACCACACGCCCCCCAGACGTGTACGCTAACCGGACTGCGCTACACCCCGCTCTCCGTTTTTATTCTTTTTTTGAATGTTGGGGAGAAACATTGCAAAGATAGGACGGTTTTTTGCTATTTGCAAATCTTTGAATGTTTTTATCTAGGTGTAAGTAAATAAAAAATAAACGACAGATTTTTCTTATCTGAGGTGAACCTTTATTTTGAGATTTGAAGTTTATTCGCCCGTTTGACCTGCTTTATGTCTAACTTTATGATTTTCGTTCAATCTCTCGGAGGTTGTCAACACGTTTGTTGCGTAGGAAATCATAGACTCCTCCAAGGTGTTCGACAACTCGCCCTTTGGAAAATTCGTATACTTTATCGACTAGGCCATCTAGGAAATCCCTGTCGTGTGATACGACTATCAATGTTCCATCGAAGCTCTTGAGCGCCTCTTTTAGGATCTCTTTTGTTCTGATGTCTAGGTGGTTGGTCGGCTCATCGAGGATTAGTAGGTTTACTGGCTCCAGAAGTAGTTTTATCATTGCCAAACGTGTCCGCTCACCTCCAGAGAGAACCTTTACATATTTGTCGATGTCGTCACGGCCAAACATAAAGGCTCCCAGAATATCTCGGATTTTGGTGCGAATATCTCCCACGGCAACATCATCCACCGTTTTGAAAACTGTAGACTCACCATCGAGCATTGAGGCTTGATTTTGGGCGAAATATCCAATTTTGACGTTGTGACCCATTTGCAACTCACCCTCGAAGTCGATCTCCTGCATTATCGCTTTGACCATGGTTGATTTTCCCTCGCCATTTTTGCCGACGAATGCGACTTTATCTCCTCGCTCAATCGCTATTGAGGCTTGACTAAAGACTTTGTGCTCACCGTAACTTTTACCCAAATCCTGCGTTACAACTGGATATGCTCCTGAGCGTGGTGCTGGTGGAAACTTCAAATTTAGTGCGCTACGATCTTCCTCGTCGACCTCTATGAGTTCCAGTTTTTCAAGCATTCGCACTCGTGATTGAACCTGATTTGTCTTAGAGTAGGTTCCCTTGAAGCGGTTGATAAAATCGTTATTCTCGGCGATCATCTTTTGCTGATTTTCGTATGCTGAGACTTGCTGCACTCGTCTTTCTGCTCTGAGTTCTAGGTATTTTGAGTAGTTTACCTTGTAGTCGTAGATTCTACCCATGGTGATCTCTATTGTGCGAGTTGTTATGTTGTCGACGAAGGCTTTATCGTGCGATATGACCATCACGGAGTTTGCGTGATTGATTATAAATTGCTCTAACCACTCGATAGACTCAATATCAAGGTGGTTGGTCGGCTCATCCAAAAGAAGCAGTGTAGGCTTCTGTAGTAGGATTTTAACCAACTCGATACGCATGCGCCAACCTCCGCTAAATTCAGTTGTCTGGCGGTCGAAGTCACCTCTCTCAAAGCCCATTCCGAGCAGGGCTCTTTCGACATCCTCTTGATAGTTTGTAAGGTCAATATCATAAAATTTCTCGGAAAGCGTGGTTACCTTCTCAATGATATTCATATATTCGTCACTCTCGTAATCGGTGCGAGTCTCCAATTGATGGTTAAGGTCGGCTATCTCTCGTTCGATTTTAAATAGGTGCTCGAATGCTTGGCACGCCTCTTGGTAGACCGTTCTGCCATCATCGACCATTAAGTGTTGCGGCAGGTAGCCGACTTTTCCGCCATCTGCAATTGTGATTTTGCCCCTTGTTGGGGTTCTTTCACCTGCGATGATTTTGAGCATTGTTGATTTTCCTGCTCCATTTTTTCCCATTAATGCAATGCGATCCTTGTCGTTGATTGCAAATGATATATCTTTAAAGAGTGATGTGCCACCAAACTCTACTGTTATTCCCTCTACTGAAACCATGTATATATGGAGGAGTAATTGATTGCTCCTCTATTTTTTATTACTTTATTTAAGTAGCGTAAAACAACTATTGCCATATTTTTAAAAGCACTCTTAAAAATACACCAATAATTATTTTACCCTATTTAAGAATCCGAAACTATTCTCATCTAACTTATAAAGGGCTTTGCTGTTTGATTCTCCCCCTTTATACACACACATTACACAACGAAGTTATAAGCCTCCACAGAAGCCACCTCGATGAATTGTTATGACAACAACGTTGTCATTAGATATGTTTAGTGTATTGATTTTTGAAAGTTTATTTTCAAAAATCAATACACTAAACATATCGTAGGAGCGCAAGCGACAACAATTCAGCGCAACAGAAAAGGACAAAAACGATAGTTTTTGAGTCCAGGCTGTGCCTGGCGGCCGCCCGCTGTTAGGGCAGTAAGAGAGTGAACCTCACCAACGCACCCCAACTATAATATAATCTTTTAGTTGCAGCAACCCTCGTCGCAACCGCATTCGCCGTCACCGCACTCGCCTTTGTCGCCGCAGCCACATCCGCAACCGCCTTTTGGTGCTAGATCCTCTGGAGTTACGTCACGTACCGATGCTACCTCAACCTCGAAGTTAAGTACTTTGCCCGCCATTGGGTGGTTGAAGTCCATCTTTACTGACTCCTCACCGATAGCTACCACTGTGCCTGGCATCTGTTGGCCGTCTGCCGATGTCATTGGCAATACGTTGCCTACAACTACCATCTCCGCAATTTGACCGCTCTCGTCACAGAAAATTTGACGTGGAAGATCTACGATAGCCTCTGGATGTGGCTCTCCGTAACCATCCGCTGCCGATAGGGTGAACGATACACTCTCGCCTACCTCTTTGCCCATGATTGCCTCCTCGAACTTTGGAAGAATCATGCCTGTGCCAATGATAAACTCTAGTGGCGCGCCAGGTTGTGATTGATCTGCAATCGCTCCATCAACGGTTAGCTTGTAGTTTACAGCTACCATTTTATTCATTTCTACTTTCATCTTTATATTTTTTTGTTTTGCGGGAGTTTTCTTTTCTCCCTAATTATTAGCCGCAAAGGTACAACAATTTATTGACAACGACAACATAGGTTTCTATCTCCGTAGCCGCCGTCGATCTTCGCTACGTATGGGAAGAACTTCGAACGACGTACCCACTCCAATGGGAATACTGCCTTCTCTCGTGAGTATGGGTGTGACCACTCTCCGCAGATCTCGAACGATGTGTGTGGAGCATTCGAGACAACATTATCCGCTTCACCGTTAATAGCCTCACATTCAGACTTGATTGAGCAGATTGCCTCGATGAAGCGATCCATCTCCTCTTTGCTCTCACTCTCAGTTGGCTCGATCATAAGCGTCTCGTGCACTGGGAATGAGAGGGTTGGTGCATGGAAACCGTAATCCATCAAGCGACGTGCAACATCCGAACAGTCGCAACCGTAATCTTTCTTGAAGTTTGTGAGATCCAAGATTAACTCGTGGCCTACATATCCGCTCTCGCCACTGTAATAGGTGCGGAACTCACTCTTTAGCGCTGCCGAGATGTAGTTTGCATTGAGGATAGCAATTTGTGTCGATTGACGCAAGCCCTCTGCTCCCAACATCTTGATATAACCATAGGTAATTGGCAATAATAGTGCCGAACCCCATGGTGATGATGATACTGCGGTGATTCCATTCTCGCCTCCCGTTTGCATCACCGAGTGTGATGGTAGGAACTCTGCCAAGTGCTCAGCAACGCAGATTGGGCCAACTCCTGGGCCTCCACCTCCGTGTGGCATTGCGAAAGTTTTATGTAGATTTAGGTGACAAACGTCTGCTCCGATGTAACCTGGTGAGGTTAGACCAACTTGAGCATTCATATTTGCGCCATCCATATATACTTGACCACCTGCATCGTGTACCGAATCGACGATCTCACGAATACGGCTTTCGAATACTCCATGAGTCGATGGATAGGTTACCATCAAGCAACTTAGTTCCGAAGAGTTTGCCTCGGCTTTAGCCTTTAGATCCTCAACGTCGATATTTCCTTGTGCATCACATTTTACTCCGACAATCTTCATTCCTGCCATCGCTGCTGATGCTGGGTTGGTGCCGTGTGCTGAGTCTGGAATAAGAACGATATTACGGTAGCCTTGACCACGGCTTTGGTGATATGCACGGATTACCATCAATCCTGAGTACTCACCCGCAGCACCCGAATTTGGTTGAAGCGAGCATGCTGAAAAACCTGTGATAATTGATAGATCTTTTTCCAATTCAGAGATAAGAGCCATATAACCACTCGCCTGATCCTCAGGCGAAAATGGGTGGATGTTTTGGAATCCTGCAAGTGAAATTGGCTGCATGATTGATGCTGCATTGAGTTTCATTGTGCATGATCCAAGAGGAATCATTGAGTTAGCCAATGAAATGTCACGGAGCTCTAAGCGCTTGATATAACGCATCATATCGCTCTCGCTACGATAGTTGCTAAATACCTCTTCTGTAAGATATTTAGATGTGCGGGCAACTGTTTCGTCAATCTCAACTTGCGTTACAAGTTTCACCTTTTTAGGTTTGCGGCCCTTAGCTAGGCTGAAGATTTCGACAACTGCCTCGATCTCCTCGGGTGTTGTAACCTCATCGAAAGAGAGTCTTACTCGATCCTCTGAAGGGTAGAAGAAGTTGATTTCACGCTCCAAAGCTAACGATTGAACAACTGATGCTTCTGCCTCGATGTCGAGTGTATCGAAGAAGCTATCGGTTAAAAGTGTGTAACCCAAAGAGATAAGCGATGCGGCGACACTTTTAGCCGCTGTGTGAGCTGTTGTTGCTGCTCGAAGAAGTCCCTCTGCACCATTGTAAACGCAATAGAAACCAACCATTGAGGCCATAAGAGCTGAAGCGGTACAGATATTCGAAGTTGCACGCTCACGTTTGATATGTTGCTCACGCATCTGCAAGGCCATACGTAGAGCAGGATTTCCGCAACGATCTACCGAGATTCCGATAATACGTCCAGGGATATTACGCTTGTAAGCCTCACGAGTGGCCATATAACCAGCCGAAGGGCCACCAAATCCCATTGGGAGACCTAAACGTTGAGTCGATCCGACAGCCACATCAGCACCCCACTCGGCAGGAGCTTTATATAATGCTAGAGCCAATGGGTCAGCAATAGCTGTAACCAATGCACCCGCAGCGTGTGCCGCCTCGGTGAATGTTGCATAGTCACATACTCGGCCGTTTGCCGCTGGGTATTGAACAACTGCTCCAAACTCCTTGCCTGTAAATTCATAGCTATCGAATGAGTCGATGATAAGCTCAATTCCGTAAGGCTCGCTACGAGTTAAAAGCAAGTCGAGAGTTTGAGGGAAGATATTTTGATCGACAAAGAGTTGATTACGTCCCTCTTTGATAGCTGCACGTGAACGAAGTGCAAACATCATCAACATCGCCTCGGCAGCCGCTGTAGCCTCATCCAAAAGTGAACATGAAGCGATTTCGAGACCTGTAAGAGATATAATTGCTGTCTGGAAATTCAAAAGTGCCTCCAAACGACCTTGAGAGATTTCTGCTTGATAAGGGGTGTATGAAGTATACCACGCTGGATTCTCCAATACATTGCGACTAACTACAGCAGGTACAGCCGTTGGGTAGTAACCCATTCCGATAAACGAGCGGAATTGTTGGTTGCTCTGAGCTAGGGCACCTATATGGGCTGCAAATTCATATTCGCTCATGCCCTCAGCCTGTAGGGCTAGAGGCTGTTTTAGGCGGATATTTGAGGGTATAACCTCACCAATTAGCTCTTCGAGTGAGCCAACACCAATTGTTTTGAGCATTTGCTCCGTCTCTTCATTGTTATTGACACCGATGTGTCGTGACGAAAATTTGTCAAACATGTTAAATTTGTAATATGAAATTAGTTAAGTTTAATATTTAAAGCTGCTTCCACCGATAAACTCCCGAAGAACGGAAGTTGGCGGAATCTCCGACGGATTGATCGGAGCAAAATTATCAAGAAAACGAAGTAGTCGTCGAGCTTGATCGTATTCTGGTACCGTATTGGGTACCTCATGCAAGATCGGCTCAACAAACGAGCGAATTACCGAGATTTCGTAAAAGAGCGACGAGTTAATAATAACATCGGCTTGCTCCTGATATGGGAAAATATGTCGCTCCTCACCTCTTCGCACGCTTCCCCAACGAGAAAGTGTTGCAACACCATTCGATCCTCGCTGAGTATAGTCACGAGTTAAACGACGCAGAAGTCTATTGTCCGAAGTGGAGATACGTGAGAGATTATCCATGGCCACCGAGGTGATACATGAAACATAAATTTTATACTTTAATGACTCCTCAATAACAGGTGTCAAAGCAGGATTCAAGGCGTGAATACCCTCAACGATAAGTATCGACTGCTCGGTGAGTGTCAACGGGTTCTCATGCCATTTGCGAGTGCCGCTAATAAAATCATATCTTGGAACTGCCACACTCTCACCTGCACACAAGCGTTGCAGATGGTCGTTAAATTGAGGAATGTCTATTGCCTCCAAGGCCTCGAAATCAAACTCTCCGTTTTCATCTTTTGGGGTGTCCTCTCGGTTTACAAAGTAATCATCGAGTGAGATTAAAACTGGATCTAAGCCCAAAACTTGCAGATGGATTCCCAATCGCTTGGCCGTTGTTGTCTTTCCACTTGACGAGGGACCCGAAATAAGAACCATTCGGCAGCCGTTAACCACCTTTTCAGCGATTGTATCGGCCACCTTCGAGAGTTTCTTCTCATGGAATGCTTCGGCAATTTTAATCAGTTCGCTGCTGTCACCCTCCAACACCTTAGCATTGAGCTTGCCAACGGTCGGCACGCCCATAATATTTACCCAAGATTGATACTCTCTAAAAATATCGAACAACTTCTCTTGACGGAACGAGGAGCCAATAAGTGAGGGTTTATCACGCTGAGGCAGAGCCAACAATGCTCCATTGTAATATGGTCGAAGATCAAAGAGATCTACATAACCACTCGATGGAGCCAATGATCCATAAAAATAACCGAATGTCTGGTCAATTTGGTAAATTGTACTGTATAGTCGAGGTCGAGTATCGAGCAGCTGCACTTTATCTAAATATTCATGATCGACATATATTTCACGAATTTCATCTGTTGGAAGTTTTAGTCGGTTAATTGGAATATCGAATTCGATTATCTCCTGCATTCGACTCTCGATACACTCAATATGTGCCGTTGTAAGTTTCTCGATTCCCTCCACCTCACAATAAAAACCATTGCCACCAATTGCGTGACGAATATGCAGATGAAAATCTGGAAAAAGATCTTCAACGGCCTTTTGCATAACAAAGAAAACAGTACGCTCATAAACCCGAGCTCCACAAAAAGATGTACGATCGACAAATCGAATTGTCGAGTTCTCATAAAGCGGAGTTTTCAGCTCTCGGAGTCGATTATTAACATATCCAGCAATTACTGGATAACGACTCTCGAAATTTAGAAGTAGTGCTATTTGACTCAAGGTGCTACCAGCCTCGACTTCAAGAGTTGAAGAGGTATTACTGCATATGATGGTTATTTTATTGGACATATAAATATACTAACTCATTTATTTTGTAAAGGTATATATTTTTTTTAGATTTGTAGCATAAATATAAAATTTTTGAATCATGAAAAAAACAACTCGTGTTTTACTGCCTCTATACATTAGTGTTGCAGCTCTTTTTTTTGTTATATTTACTAGCCAATATAACAGCAAAGAACAAACTTTTGTTATCCTCTCAACGAACGATATACACGCACAGCTCACCCCATTTCCAGCCTTAGCGTCGGCCATTGAGCAGTGTCGAGATACCGTTGATGTCGTCTTAGTTGATGCAGGTGACCGCTGGACTGGTAACGCCTTTGTCGACAGAATCGAATATTACACTCCAATATACGAACTGTTGAACCTGTTGAAATATGATGTAGCAATATATGGAAATCACGAATTTGACAAAGGTCAAGCATATGTCGCTACAGCAAACCGCCAAGCCGAGTTCCCAATTATCTGCGCAAATGTAAAGAGTGAAACAGAATCATTTCCGCAACCTGCACCATTCCACATTGTAAAGGTCGGAGGTAAAAAGATCGCCTTTGTGGGTGTTGTCGGCAATTACGAAGCTAATGGACACCCATCGGGAACATCTGATAGTTATGAGGGTCTTACTTTTACCGATCCTCACCTGCAAGCAGCTCAATATACTCATCTTGCCGACGAGTGTGATATGTTAGTCTTGGTTAGCCACAGTGGCCTTGATAGAGACCTAGAGTTTGCAAACGACCCATCTTCAAAAGGTTATCATCAAATCATAAGCGCACACAGCCACGACGTAGCCAACGAAATGGCTGGCGGAAAATTAGTCACTCAAACAGGCTCACGACTAAAAAATATCGGAGCAACAACAGTGACAATCACACGTGACGGAGAGGTAAAACTTTCGTACCGCAATGTCCCACTCTCTGACTATCCAGCAGACGCAACAGTTGCAAAGATGGTCGAAGAGTATTATAATAACGACGAGTTAAATGCCTCAATTGGAACTGCCGCTTCGGATTTCACCTTTACGGGATTGGCAAATCTCTTTACTGAAACTATCCGTGATCGTGTCTCTGCCGACATTGGACTTTATCACTCAGGTGGAGTACGTCTTGAGGAGCTTGCGGCTGGAGATATTAGCATTGCAACAGTGTTAAATGTTGAACCATTTGGCTCATGTATAACAAATGTTAAAATGAATGTTGAACAACTTAAATCTCTAATTATAGCGAAGTTCAACGACACAAACAATATGGATGAATCGCACAGAATTGACATTATCACAACCACTCCATACACAGTTATCATCGACGCAAGCGGCGAAGCTGTCGATGTTACCTTCCCTGAGTTGGACGAGTCGAAAGAGTATAAAGTTGCAATGGGTGATTACATCTTCAAAACATACGGAGGTTTAACATACTCTTCGGGTGAGATCACCGACATCTTAATTACCGAAACTATAGAGAATCACATTAAAAGTCACCAAATTGTTGAACCAAATAATATCGACCTGCAAAATATTGTAAAACAATAGATGTGGAGTGCTCAATAATTCAAATTCTTCGGGCTGTTGAGGGTGGTCGAATATCATTTCGCACCCTTGACGCTCCTCGATTTCGACGCTTTGAGGAGCGTGGTGAACTCTTTTATCGGGTTGGCAATAGCGCTATTATATTCAATATTTGGCATGATGGGCGTTGGCGCAATTTGAAATGTTACACCGCTTCAATTGAGCGTCGCAAAATAATCTATGGTGATAAGCTCTTGGAGTCGGAGATCTATATCCCAATTGATGATAGACGAGGGGTTTGGCTTGATGTACTTCTTGATGATTGGATTGAGGGGGTGCCGTTGAGTGACTACCTTAAACTGAGCGTCGAAACATCGGATAACCACGCATTACAGAAACTTTCCAAAGATTTCGATTCGTTGGCTTTAGATCTGCTTTCGAGTGAGAGTGCTCATGGGGATATTACTTGCGAAAATATTATTGTTGATCCATCGGGTGGGCTTCATCTTATAGATTTCGATAATGCTTTTACTCCTGATCTCAGGGGTGAGCAGAGTATTGAACTGGGGACAGAGGCTTTTCAACATCCTTTGCGCAGTGTCGGTAATTTTGATCGTACAATTGATGATTACTCTTTGGCGCTTATCTCAACTTCACTTTCGCTTATTGCTCTTGATGCGACAATTTACAAACAATATAACCATATTGAGGGGCTTCTTTTTGATCCTCGGGAGGTTGTTGAGCAGCGTAGTGAACTTCACTCTGTCGCTTTAACACTCTTTGAACGGCAGGGTGCAATTTTAGAGTATCGAATAGCTATGATGCTCACTTCGCAAAGTTGTGATCTTCCTGATTTGCATTATCTTCTTCGATATAAAGTTGAGGGAGTCTCTTTAAATGCTCAACCGTCAGAACTTTTCTGCCGAGGGGGTCTTTGGGGATACCTTAATGAGTTTGGACGTGAGGTTATTCCGCCACTTTTTGATTCGGCGCTTAATTTTAGTGAATCTTTTGCGGCGGTGAAAATTGGGACAACATGGCATTATATTGATACTTATTGTCGGGTTGTTGTCAATGGGGCTAATTATCAAGGATTGAAGAGTGTCAAAGGTGGTGTTGCGAGGGTTAAAAAAGATGATAAGTGGATTGAGATAAAAGTGGGGTGAAAAACGAAGTTTTTCTGTCCAGACTGTGTCTGGTGCCCGTGCGGCATGAGCACAGTCCCCAACATAAGAAAGCTGATCGCCCTCCCTCCTAAAAAAGCATTTTTTGTAAAAAAAAATGCGCAGAGGGCGAGCAATTCGAAGAATTGCATTAAATAAAAAAACAGGTACATTTGTCTTAAATCTAACAATCAACAAACCCATCAAAAATGAAAGCTCCAAAAGATAAACCTAAAGTAATCTTCTTAACAGCGATGATTCTAAGCTCTATTTTAGCAATCATATCCCTTTGGGATAATACCGTGATGCCACGAATAGTGCCAATGGCTGTATATAGTGTCGGTCTTTTAATACTCTCTGGAGTGATGTTGTTTAGCAAAGGAGCAGAAATAAAAGTTTCGAAGAGGGTGATTAACAAGTGGTGGCTAAAATTATTATATTTTATAGGTATAGGCGTTTAGACCACCCAACAAAATAATAATACCTACCTTTGCAGAATGGGTAGAGAAAATAAATTTAGAGGCGTGAACTCGATCAAATTCAATCGCTATTTTCAGAG
>JAWXTJ010000034.1:0-24989 GCA_044433665.1 Rikenellaceae bacterium | reverse complement strand
CACATCACCACTCAGAGCATCGTGCTCGCCGCTCAATTTAATCAGCGAATAGAGCGACATAATCCCCTTACGCATATCCACACCTCTCGAAAAACAGTAAAATCGAGCCTGCTCCCCAATACCAAAAATCATTGCCATAACCTTAAATCGTTTTTTTCGACAAAGGTACAACTCAACCAAATTTCTGTCAATGCGTCATCGTGGAGACGGTTACACAAGTGGCAAGCCCAATAATAGATCACATCGGAGTCAATGCGTCATCGTGGAGACGGTTACGAGACGGTTACACTTGCTCAAGTTGGGTTTTTGTAGCCCATTAAGAATTTTGTAGTGCCTCAACCCCTTCTCTTTTGTAGAAGCGCATAAGCACAATTTACCATCTTTGGTAGCGAATTTTAATGAAATTGTTGCCATAATATAAAGTTTTACAGGCCAACGTCAAAGATTGCAATTCTACTGCACAAAAATCTGCACAAATTAGTGTCGATTCGAACTGCCATGCGATTTTAGCGATGAAATTAGTGTGAATGAAAACTTCATAACTAGCTATAAATCACTCAATTATTAAAGGGTAATTAGTATGTGTGAAAATTACTAATTACCCTTGCGGAAGAAGGGGGATTCGAACCCCCGGTACAGTTACCCGTACGTCAGTTTAGCAAACTGGTGGTTTCAGCCACTCACCCATCCTTCCTGACTCTCTTTTTTTGTTTTCTAAACTAATTTTTATTTTGAACTATTAAAGAGTGAACTTTGATAGTTTAAGTTTATTTGTTTAGGTTTCCTATGAAAGCGAGTGCAAATATAGATGTTTTTATCTTATTGTGCAACTTTTTTGTGGGAAAATTTGAAAAAAAATAGGGGGCAATCTGGTTGTTGTTGTTATCTTATTGATTTGCTTTGTAATGCGAATTCGTGATTCGGTGTGTTTATATCGCTAATTTGTACTTGCTGGTTGTATTTGGTTATTTCGACCTTTTTTGAGAATAATTTTTGTAATCTTTGCTTATGTGGAATTCTATTAGATTAGGTGGGTATGGGGGTTATTGTAATCTCTATTGCTTTATGGGTTTTGTAACTTCTGTAGGGCTTATAGGTTTTATAAGTTCTATTAGTTTTATAGTTTTTGTAGCTCCTGAATTATATCTATAGGGTTGCTTGGGTTATATAACTGCTTGGGATATGTAAGTGAAGATTGATTTTACAATGGCAAAGATTGGTGTTTTAAACTAAAATTTTATTATCTTTGCAAGGTTACACGTGAAATAAAAGAATTAATGTCTGCACAAAACGATAAAAACATTATAGAAGGTATTGGTAATGAGGATTATAAATATGGATTCGTTACCGATGTCGAAACCGAAATAATTGAACGAGGCCTCTCGGAAGAGGTTGTTCGATTGATCTCGGCTAAAAAAGAAGAGCCAGAATGGATGACTCAAAGACGATTAGAGGCTTTTCGCCATTTCCTTACTTTGGAACATCCTAAGTGGGCTCATCTTAATATTCCTGAGATTGATTTACAGGGTATTAGTTATTATGCTGCTCCGAAAAATATAAAAAAGTTGGACTCTATGGATGAGGTCGATCCAGAGTTGAAGCGCACTTTCGATAAGCTCGGTATTCCACTTGAAGAGCAGATGGCGTTGGCTGGTGTCGCTGTTGATGCTGTGATGGATTCTGTCTCGGTTAAGACAACTTTTAGGGAGACTTTGGCTGAGAAGGGTATTATCTTTTGTTCGATTTCTGAAGCGATTAAGGAGTATCCTGATTTGGTTCAGAGATATTTGGGGAGTGTAGTTCCTTATACAGATAACTATTATGCAGCTTTGAATGCGGCTGTTTTTTCGGATGGGTCGTTTTGTTATATCCCTAAAGGGGTGAGGTGCCCGATGGAGCTCTCTACGTATTTTAGAATCAATGCGATGGGTACTGGTCAGTTTGAGCGTACTTTGATCGTTGCAGATGAGGGGTCATGTGTGAGCTATTTAGAGGGATGTACAGCGCCTCAGCGTGATGAGAATCAACTCCATGCGGCAGTTGTGGAGATTGTGGTGCATAAGGATGCTGATGTGAAGTATTCTACCGTTCAGAATTGGTATCCTGGAGATAAGGAGGGTCGAGGTGGAATTTATAATTTTGTGACCAAGAGAGGTTTGTGCCATGAGAATGCAAAGCTGTCGTGGACGCAGATTGAGACAGGTTCGGCCATAACTTGGAAGTATCCTAGCTGTGTGCTTCTAGGGGATAATTCTGTGGGTGAGTTTTATTCTGTTGCGATGACCAATAATCATCAGGAGGCTGATACGGGTACCAAAATGATACATATTGGGCGTAATACACGCAGTAGAATCGTTTCTAAAGGTATTTCGGCTGGTTATAGTCAAAATTCGTACAGAGGATTAGTTAAGGTGGCCAAAGGCGCGGATAATGCTCGTAACTATTCGCAGTGTGATTCGTTGTTGATTGGAGATAAGTGTGGTGCGCATACTTTTCCTGTGATTGATAATTATAATCGTTCGGCTGTTATTGAGCATGAGGCTACGACTTCTAAGATTTCTGAGGATCAATTGTTTTATTGTAATCAGAGGGGTATCGCCACCGAGGAGGCTGTTGGTTTGATTGTCAATGGTTATGCTAAGGAGGTTCTCTCGAAGTTGCCGATGGAATTTGCTGTGGAGGCGCAAAAGTTGCTATCGCTTAGTTTAGAGGGTAGTGTAGGTTAGGAATAAAAAGATAAGAATAAATATATGTTAAAGATTACAGATCTTCACGCTAATGTTGGAGATAAAGAGATATTGAAGGGTATAAACCTTGAGGTGAAAGCTGGTGAGGTTCATGCGATTATGGGGCCTAATGGTTCTGGAAAGAGTACTTTGGCTTCGGTGCTTGCGGGAAATGAAAAGTTTACCGTAACTGGTGGTGAGGTGTCGTTTGAGGGTGATAATCTTTTTGATTTTGCCATTGAGGATCGTGCACGAATGGGACTGTTTTTGGGATTTCAATATCCTGTGGAGATTCCAGGGGTTTCGATGGCGAATTTTATGAAGATTGCCGTTAACGAGAAGTTGAAGTATGAGGGTAAGGAACCTCTTACGGCTGGTCAATTCTTGAAACTTATGCGTGAGAAGAGTGCAATTGTTGAGTTGGACTCTAAGTTGACCTCTCGTTCGGTGAATGAGGGTTTCTCGGGTGGCGAGAAGAAGAAGAATGAGATCTTCCAGATGGCTATGCTCTCTCCAAAACTTTCTATTTTGGATGAGACCGATAGTGGACTCGATATTGATGCTTTGCGTATTGTCGCTACGGGAGTGACAAAGTTGAAAAGTAAGGATAATGCAACTGTGGTGATTACTCACTATCAACGTTTGCTCGATTATATTGTTCCAGATTTTGTGCATGTTTTGTATAAGGGACGTATTATTCACTCTGGGGATAAGTCGTTGGCTTTAAAACTAGAGGAAGAGGGTTACGATTGGCTTATTAACGACATAAAGGAGTAGGTTATGCAAAAGGTATTGCAAGCTATAAATAACTCGGGATTTACCACATTGGAGCAGGGTGAGGTTGTTTTGCCAGCGCAAAGTGAGGTTAGTCTCTCGGCTGTAAATCCTGTGAATTTGACCGTGAAGGTTGAATCGGGTGCTGTGGCTAATCTTTTTATGCTTCATGGAGATGATGCGGATGCTTCGATTTTGATACAGTTGGGGCGTGGAGCAAGACTTAATTTAACGCAATTGGCTGTTGGAGTGGGAAGCGTAAATGTAAATGTGAATCATGGTGAAGATGCTGCATCGAAGATTGTTACAGTGTCGCTAAATCACAATAATGTTAATCTTAATTTGCAACTTTGTGGAGTGAGAGCCTTTAGTGAGGTGGATACTTTGCAGTTGGGAGCTGAGAAGGATAATAATGTTTTGAAGTTAAATATGCGTCACCTGTCTCCAGACTCTTCGAGCCGTTCACTTTCGAAGTGTGTTGCTTCGGGTGAGGCGGATTTGCATTTTGAGGGTGTTGTTTATGTGTCGCATGATGCTCAGCGAACAGATGCTCAGCAGAATTGTAGAAGTATTGAACTTAGTGATACGGCACATATTGTGGCGCAACCTCAATTGGAGATATATGCCGATGATGTGAAGTGTTCGCATGGAGCTACCATGGGGCAGATTAATACGGATGCTATTTTTTATATGCGTCAGCGTGGACTCAGTGAGGCTCAGGCTCGGAGAGTTCAAATTGAGGGTTTTATTACTGATGTTGTGAGTAGGTGTAATATTCCTGAGGTGTGTGAGGCACTTGGGGAGTTGGTTGCTCATAAATTAGAAGAGATGTAGATTATTATGTTCAGAGTTGAAGATATACGTCGGGATTTTCCTATTCTATCGACTAAGGTATGTGGTAAGCCGCTTGTCTATTTAGATAGTGGAGCGACTGCGCAAAAGCCTCAGAGGGTAATTGATCGGGTAAATTATTTGCACACGGAGATGAATGCGAATATTCACCGTGGAGTTCATTATCTTTCGGAGGAGGTGACGGCATTATATGAGGCTTCTCGCTCAAGAGTTCAAAGTTTTATTGGAGCTGAAACTCGTGAGGAGGTGATTTTTACAGCTGGAGCTACCGCTTCGATAAATTTGGTGGCTTATGCGTGGGGAAATAAGTTTTTGATGCAGGGCGATAATATTGTTGTCTCGGAGATGGAACACCATTCGAATATTGTGCCTTGGCAGGCTGTTGCCGAGAGTCGAGGTGCTGAAATTCGAGTTTTACCTTTTGATGATTCTGGTCGTTTGCGTGTGGAGTTGCTCGATGAACTGTTGGATGCTCGAACAAAGTTAGTCGCTGTTACTCAAGCGTCTAATACTTTGGGTACTCGGCCAAATCTGAGACCAATTATTGATGCTGCGCATAAGTGTGGTGCTGTGGTTATGGTTGATGGTTGCCAAGGTGTTGTTCATGGTAGAGTGGATGTTCAGGCGTTGGATTGTGATTTTTATGCTTTTTCGGGACATAAACTGTATGCTCCAACGGGAATAGGTGTTTTATATGGTAAAAAGGCAATTTTAGAATCTATGCCTCCGTTCCTTTATGGCGGTGATATGGTCGATAAGGTTTCATTTTCGGGAACTACCTTTGCTGAGTTGCCATTGAAGTTTGAGGCTGGAACATCTAATTATATTGGTGCAATCGCTTTGGCCGATGCAATTGAGTATATTCAACAGTTTGACGCAACGCAGATTGAGGCTCATGAACATAAGCTACTCACTCAAGCCACCGAGGGTTTAAATCGAATTGAGGGTTTGAAAATATATGGTGAGTGCGAAGATAAAAGTGCGATTGTATCGTTTAATGTCGAGGGGATTCACCATTTAGATTTAGGTATGATCCTCGATAAGTTGGGCATTGCAATACGTACAGGAATGCACTGTGCAGAACCAACGATGCAGCATTTTGGCGTTACAGGAATGTGTAGAGCCTCAATCGGAATGTATAATAATGAAGATGATATTGCGGCTCTGGTAAGTGGGGTAGAGCGTGCAGTGTCAATGTTACGATAAAAAAAATAATAAGTATGTTTATTGTACTTGAAGGATTAGATGGAGCGGGTAAATCAACCCAATTTAAGCTCCTGCGTGATATGTTTGCTAAAAAGGGTGTGGAGTGTGAGTATTTGCACTTCCCTCGTTTTGATGCGCCTGTTTATGGAGATCTTATTGCTCGCTTTTTGCGTGGTGATTTGGGCTCTTTGGAGTCTGTGAATCCATATTTGGTGGCTCTGCTTTATGCTGGTGATCGTGCCGATGCTTCGAAGCTAATCAATGGTTGGTTGGCTGAGGGTAAAGTTGTTATTGTGGATCGTTATGTCTACTCTAATATTGGGTATCAATGTGCAAAGGTAGAGGATGCAGCCAAGCGTAAAGAGTTAAAAGAGTGGATTTTGGATGTCGAGTATAACCATTTTTCTATACCTCGTCCAGATGCTTCGCTCTTTTTGGATGTTCCATTTGAGTTTACAGCGGCTCGATTGGGTGAAGAGCGTCAAGGTGAGGATAGAAGCTATCTTAAGGGTGGCTCTGATATTCATGAATCATCATTGTCATTGCAGGAGTCTGTTAGAAGAGTATATTTAGAGGCTGCTCAAAGTGACGATTATCTATATGTTATTGATTGTTCGGATGCTGAGGGTGCAATGGCAAAACCAGATCAAATTTTTCAACGTATCTGTGATAAATTAAAAGAGGTAGACTTAATCTATAATTTAATATTTTAAATGAATAAACCCAATAGATACAGCCCAACATTAAAATATCTTACGCATATATTCTGTATAATTATCGGTTTGACCTTTATTGTCTCTGGATTTACAAAGACCATTGATCCCTGGGGCACAGCCGTTAAATTTGAAGAGTATTTTACTGCGTATGGTTTTGACTCTATGCTGCCACTTTCACAGATTTTGGCCGTGTGGTTGTGTGGTGCTGAGCTTATGATGGGTTGTATGATTCTCTGTAGGGTGCGCTTGCGTTTGATTTCGATCTTTGCGCTTATCTCGATGATAATATTTACCATCGTCACCATTTTGAGCGTCACTATTTTCCCAGTTGATGATTGTGGCTGTTTTGGTGAAACATTCTATTTGACTCCATGGCAAACATTGGCTAAGAATCTGATTCTTTTGCCGATGATCTTTACCGTTTGGTGGCGTTATCGTCCAGATAAGATCTTTGTTTTTAAATTGCGTGAGGTTATTGTTGGTGCTATATTTTTTGTGGTTACAATGAGTTTTTCGGCCTATAACTACTTGCATCTTCCGATGATTGATTTTTTGCCTTTTAAGGTGGGTGTTAATCTATTGGAGGCGGTTGAAGCAACAACTTCAGATATGGAGTATAGTGTTATTTTGGTTTATCGTAATATCACCACAGGAAAACTTCATGAATTTACAATCGAGGATACCGAGTGGCAAGATGCAGATATTTGGGAGTGGGTTGAGACTCGCACAAATACAGCTGATAGGTCATATACAGGCTCAGTTAGTGATTTCTCAATACTGTCGTCTAGTGGTGGTGATGTAACCAAAGATCTTCTTTCAAGTGGTGGTGAACTCAATATAATCACAGTTACGAAGTTCAATAAAATTAGGAATAAGTGCGAAAAGCGATTAGAGAAATTTGTCTCTAAGGCTGAAGTGGATGGGGATCACACAATTATAATCACTCCGCAAAAACTTATATCTCCATATTATAATATTGGAGGTCATGAAATTGAGTGTTTCAATATTGATGCAACGACACTTAAAAGCATTATCCGAGCCTCTTCGGGTATTGTTGAACTGTCCGATGGCGTGATAACATCTAAGCGTAGCTGTATAGATCTTTAGACGCTGTCGGTAGTGTAAAACAATTATTTCCATATTTTTAAAAGTACACCAATAATCATTTTACCCTACTTAGCTTTTGGTATGAAAGTTGATTTTCAAGTCGAAAAATCAACTTTCACATGAAGCAACTCCTAATTTTTTCATTTTATTTTTTATCTATTTCTTGTGCGCATAACTCTGCTCAAAAGGGTGATGTTGTGCGCCCAGTTAAAAGCGTTATCGCTCAGAGAGCAGAGTTTATCGACAAAGATTTTGTCGGTATGGCTAGTCCTGATAATGCTGTAAATCTTGCATTTAAAGTTTCTGGGCAGATTCTTGATGTTCCAGTATCTACGGGGCAGAGTGTTGCAAAGGGTGAGCTTTTAGTTGAACTCGATCCACGAGATTTTGAACTTGCTGTAGCTGCCGATCTTTCATCTTATGAGCAAGCTGCCTCTCGGCTGAATAGAACTAAACGACTTTTGGAGCGTGAAGCAGTCTCAAAACAAGAGTATGAAGAGTCGCTTTCGTCATACGCACGGGCAAAATCAACGTATGAAAATTCGAAAGAGATTTTAGAGCAAACATCTCTAAGAGCTCCATTTGCCGCTGTGGTTGAGCGTATTGATGTAGATACTTATGAGCGAGTGCAGAGCGGGCAGACGGTTCTTCGGATTGTGGAGCCGCTTACCTCTGATGTGAAATTTGTAGTTCCTGAGAGCTCCCTTAAGACAATCGTTTCGCCAAAGACTCAATTTTCGGTGGTTTTCGATAATTATAGAGATGTGGTTTTTTCGGCTGTTTTGGTCGAATATGCTGTGACGACATCGGCTGCGGCTGGCTTTCCTGTGAAGATTGCCATTGAGAATCCATCACCTGAACTCTATCCTATAGCTCCTGGTTTTTCGTGCACGGTTACCGTAAAAAGTGAGGATCCATCGAAAGGTGCGATTTCGTTGCCTATATCGGCAATATATGCTCCTGCTGTGGGTGGCACTTATGTTTGGATTATTGATTCAAACGATAAAGTTATGCGTCGCAAGGTGACTTTAGGTGAGCTATATTCGTCGAATAGAGTAATTGTAACAAGTGGTGTTGAGAGTGGTGATAGGGTAGTTGTCGCTGGTGTATATCAACTTCAGGAGGGTACAAAGGTTAAAGATAGTTCTAATATTTCACAAATGAAAAAAATATAGAACTATGTCAATATCGTCATTTTCAATTAAAAATAGGAACCTAACCTGGTTTATGCTTGCAGTTTTCTTGGTGGGTGGTGTAATGGGATTTTTGAATCTTGGTAAAAAGGAGGACTCTACCTTTATAATAAAGAGCGCTTCGGTGATATGTTTATATCCTGGAGCAACCCCTTTTGAGGTTGAACAGTTCGTCACGGAACCTCTGGAGCGAGAGATTCAGTCGATGCGGAAAATATATAAAGTGACATCTGAATCAACTTATGGAATGTCGAAAATTTTGGTTGAGTTAGATCCTGCGGCATCTCCAAATGAGATTCCGCAATTGTGGGATGAGTTGCGTAGAAAATGCAGCGATGTGCAGATGAGATTGCCTTCGGGAGCCTCGAATGTTATTGTGAGTGATGATTTTGGTGATGTCTTTGGAATATATTACGCTCTTTCGGCCGATGATGGAATCTCTTTTACCGAGCTTCGGGATTGGGCTCAGCGTATAAAAACACATATTATAACTGTCGATGGAGTCCAAAAAGTCTTTTTTTATGCTGAACAGACTCCCGTTGTGAATTTATATGTTTCACTCTCGACATTGGCCAATTTTTCGATTCTTCCATCTGATATAATTTCAACAATAAGTCGGCAGAATAACATTGTAAATAGTGGTAAGAAGCAGACTGGTAAGTTGGAGCTTACAATTTTAGAGAGTGGAAGTTATCAAAGTTTAGATGATATTTCAAATCAATTGATTGTCTCTCGATCTGGAAGTAGCTATCGGTTGGGAGATCTTGCTCAAATTGAGCGCTCTTATGCACAGCCTCCAACCTCGCTGATGAGGGTAAATGGGAAGCGAGCTATTGGTATTGGAATCTCGACCGAGGGTGAAAAGGATGTTGTTAAAACTGGTAGAGATGTTGAGCGGATTATCTCTGAGCTTGTTGAGCAGATGCCTTTAGGAGTTAATTTAGAGGTGCTCTATCCTGAGAATAGAATCGCTGCTGAGGCTACAAATAGTTTTCTTGTTAATTTGGTGATGTCGGTTTCGATTGTGATTCTGGTTATTATGCTGGTGATGGGGCTTCGGGCGGGAGTGTTGATTGGCTCTTCGTTGATATTCTCGATTGGGGGTACGCTTTTGATTATGCAATTTGTGGGTGAGGGACTTAATAGAACCTCTTTGGCTGGTTTTATTATTGCAATGGGTATGCTCGTTGATAATGCAATTGTTGTTACCGATAATGCTCAAAATTCGATTCTTCGAGGGGTGGATCGTCGCTTGGCGGTTATTAGAGGTGCGGATGCCCCGAAGTGGAATCTTTTGGGCGCAACCTTAATTGCAATATTTTCATTTTTACCGCTCTATCTTGCTCCGTCTGCTGTGGCTGAGATTGTGAAACCTCTATTTGTTGTTCTCTCTATCTCTTTGCTTTTAAGTTGGGGGTTGGCATTGACTCAAACGCCTCTTTTTGGTGATTTTTTGCTTTCGTCTAAGGTTGAGCAGAGGGATCCATATAATTCTCGTTTTTATCGACTCTTTGAAAAGGTGCTTATTACGCTTTTGCGTTATCGTTATTTTGTTGCGTCGGGTACACTTATGTTGTTTTTTCTCTCCTTGTATATTATGGGGATATTGCCTCAAAACTTTTTCCCATCACTCGATAAACCATATTTTCGTGCCGATGTAATTATGCCTGAGGGGTATAATATTCGAACAACTGAGGCTGAGTTAATCTCAATCGAAGAGTGGTTGTTGCAGCAGCCTGAGGTGAAAAATGTCTCTATAACAGTTGGTGGAACACCTCCAAGATATTATTTGGCAAGCAGTTCTCAATCGCTGATGTCGAATTTTGGAAATATTTTAGTTGAGCTTCATGATAAAAAGCAGACCGAGGAGGTTGAAGAGAGATTTGATAGTTATGTGAGGAGTTCATATCCAGATATTTGGTTGCGTTCATCCCTCTTTAAATTATCTCCTGTTCCAGATGCTTCGATTGAGTTTGGTTTTGTGGGTGAGAATATAGATACATTGATGAGGTTGACCGCAGAGGCCGAGACGATTATGTGGCGGAATGAAGATGCCACAAATGTGAGAAATAGTTGGGGTAATCGTATTCCAACATGGCAGCCTGAGTATTCGCAACTTAGAGGTCAGAGCGTGGGGATCTCAAGAAATGATCTTGCAAGTGGTTTGACCGTTGCAACGGATGGTTATCGTGTGGGAGAGTATCGTGAGGGGGATCAAATTATGAGTATTTTGTTGAAAGATGCAAATATCAATAATTATAATCTGACGAATTTACAAACCTTGCCGCTCTTTTCGTCCAATGGCGGAGTATACTCAGTTGAGCAGGTTTCGACAGGTTTTAATTTTGATTATAAATTAGGTGTAATTAAGAGGTATAATCGACAAAGGGTGGTAAGAGCTCAGTGTGATCCTGCTCGTGGAGTGAATACTGCTGTACTCTTTAATGAATTAAATGAAGAGATAACATCTTCAATCACAATACCTCAAGGGTATTCATTTAAAGTTTTTGGTGAGGTCGAGAGTCAAACGGAATCAAACGAAGCGTTAGCAAAATTTTTCCCGCTAACTATGGTGTTGATATTTGTGACTTTGTTGTTGCTGTTTGGTAATTATCGAGATCCAATAATGACTCTTTTGATGATCCCATTGATCTTTATTGGTGTGGTGTTGGGACTTGTTGTTACGGGTAAAATATTCAATTTCTTTGCTTTGTTGGGACTGCTGGGTTTAATTGGAATGAATATTAAAAATGGAGTTGTGTTAATTTCTCAAATTTCGGAGTTGAAAGCCTCTGGGGTTGAACCGTTTAGGGCAATTGTCGAGGCGACACGAAGTAGGGTAGTTCCTGTTGTAATGGCCTCAGGAACAACGATTTTAGGTATGTTGCCTTTGCTGTTTGATTCATTGTTTGGAGCTATGGCAGCAACTATTATGGGTGGTTTGTTTATGGCTACTTTGTTGACTGTATGTGTATTGCCTGTTGTCTACTCGATTTTTTATAATGTTAAATACAATAAATAGATATGAGATATTTTTGGATTTTGACGCTTTTAACTCTTTGTATGCCGCTTGCGTCGTCTGCACAGATTGATGTTGAGGATTATCGACAGAGTGTTGTTGAATATAGTTACACTTTGAAAAAATCCTCGGTTACAATAGATTACGCAATTGAGGCATACGAGACCAAAAGAAGTGATTTTTTGCCATCCTTAACACTTTCGGGTGATTTTGTTCAACAGTTTCGCAATTCTGAGGGGCAAGAGAGTTGGAGTTTTTATCTGCAACCACAGATTGCGCAAACCCTCTATAGTGGCGGTTCGGTGCGTGCCGAGTCGAAAAAGGCTGCTTTGGGAGTAGATATTGCTGAATTGGATGCTCAATATAATCTGTTAGACGTTTGCTATACAGCTGATTACTATTATTATAGTCTTTCGGCAATGAAGAGCTATTTATATGCAGTAGATCAATATGTCAAGATAATTCAATCACTTCAAGAGGTTGTTTTGCTTAGATATAATGAGGGATATATCTCAAAAGGAGACCTTTTAATGATTGAAACTCGCCTGAGTGAAGCTCTTTATCAGCAAATTGCAATTGGTGAGGATTATACAATTGCGCTTCAAAAATTCAATATTTTGCGTGGATATAATGCCGAGGAGGAGGTGCAACAAATTCCAGTCGATATTCCGAGCGTTGAACTTCCAAAAAGGGTAACCCTCGAAGAGTTGCTTGCTCTGCGTCCCGATTTTTTAGCATCTCAACTTACAGCGGATCAAGCTGGCTACACCGTAGAGGTAACTCGTGCAGCGTATAACCCGACCCTAAGTATAGGTGTTGCAGGCAGTTGGCAACCTCAAATGCCCAATATTAATGGCTCAACCATAATGGATGGATCGCTGTTTGTGAAATTGTCGGCATCACTGTTTCATTTCGGAGAGCGTCGACGAGCGATGAATGCTTCACGAGCGTTACATGAAAATTATAAACTCTCAACTTTGGCGTTAATTGACGATATTCGACTGGAAGAGAGCAATATGTGGGCGACAATAATTGATAGCAGAGCTCAATTAGAGGCTGCTAAACGAGCACTTATAATCGGAAGTGAGAATCTCGAAATCAGCACATTTGCCTATAGTGAGGGTCTTACGACAATTTTAGATGTGATGCAGGCTCAAATTAGCTGGCTGCAACTATATGGAAACTCAATTTGGTCAGAATTTAACTTTTTGGTCTCAATTTCTGCATATCGACGAATAACTGCAACTCAAGATTTGTAATAATTTATAGTGTCAATATTAGCTTCTAATTGATATTTTTTATATCTTTGTAGAGTATTTATTGACTACTTTATGCGAATTTTAAAATTAAAAATAACAGCTGTTTTAGTTGCCATTGTTGCGGTGACGATGGCTTCTACACCGCAATCTCTACAGCGAGGAATCGAGTTATATAATGATGGTAGATGGATTGATGCACGTCTAACTTTACTTGAAGCAAAGAATAATATAATAGATAGTAACTCTGCTGATTTAGAGGGTCTTGACTTCTATTTAGCTATGTGTGCTGTCGAGTTGGATGACTTGGAGGCTGAGGAGTATCTGCTCGATTTTATGAAGCGATACCCTGCATCGGCATACCTTAATCGTGTCCGTTTTTCGATGGCTATGTTGCACTGCTCTTATGGATATTATCATGAAGCAGGTGAACTTTTCAAGCAGGTGAATTACACAACGCTTACCCCCGAGCAGAGAGAAGGATATGATATGCGAGTGGGTTATATTCTATTTTTAGATAAGAAATATCAAGCGGCTCAAGAGTATTTCGTGAAGATAGATAAGGATAGCGACATCTACCAACATGCTTTATATTACATATCCTATATTGATTATCTTCAAGAAGATATGGAGTCGGCACGTCGTGGATTTACACAACTTCAATATAGTGATGCTTACGCCCCTGTAGCTCCATATTATCTTCTTCAAATCGAATTTAATAGCGGTAATTATGCTCAGGTTCTCCGTGATGGAGAGGCGCTATATGCAAAGTCAATTGTGGATCGTCAACGAGAGTTGGCTCGTTCGATGGCTGAGGCTGCCTTTAGATTGGAGAGGTATGATGATGCAATTGAATATATCAATAAGTATCGTTCTATAGGCGGCGATATGAGGCGTGAAGAGAACTATATTCTTGGATTTTCGCTCTATCGTGAAGTGCGTTATGATGAGGCTTTGGAGTATTTGAGGGCTGCTTGCGGTGCTGATGATGCTTTGACTCAAAATGCCTCTTATCACTTGGCCGACTGTTATTTGCGTGAGGATGATAAGGGGTTGGCATCTATCTCATTTGCAATGGCCGTTAATGAAAAATATAATGCGGAAATTGCTGAAGATGCGCTATTTAACTACGCTAAGCTACAATATGAATTAGGTGACGATCGTTTCAATGAAACCATCAATACACTTGTTAAATATATCAATCGTTACCCATCATCTGGACATCGCTATGATGAGGCTAAGGAGTTGCTGATAACGGCTTATTACAACTCTCAAAATTATGATATTGCATATTTGTCGATCAAGGAGCTCGAAAATCCAGATGCAGATTTTCGATTAGCACTTCAGCGAATAACGCTTAATCGAGGTTTGGAGAGTTATAATCGTCGAGATTATCAATCGGCTGTGTATCAGTTAAATGAGTCTTTGGCGGTTAATATCTCACCAAGATATAGCTCGGTGGCTCGTTTTTATCTCGGAGAGATTTCGTTTGCTGCTGGAGATTATGAGGCGGCACTCAATAATTATAATTCATATTTTGTTATTGCGCCTGCAAGTGACGAGAATTATTCGTTGGCTCTTTATAATATTGCCTATACAAAATCAATGTTAGATAATGAGGGTGAGGCACTTGGCTATTATCAACGTTTTGTTGAGTCGACAACGGAGGATACATTCTATCGAGCGGATGCCTATAATAGATTGGGTGATATTTTCTATAGTAAGCGTCAATTTCCAGAGGCGCAAAGTAATTATCAAAAGGCTACACTCTCGAAGTATAACCCTCACTATTATGCTCTATATCAGAGCGCTATCATTGATGGAATCGTCGGTAATTATACCGCTAAGGTGACTCGTTTGAGCGGTATTGTGTCGCTTGGAGAGGGTGATTACGTTGAGACTTCGATGTATGAATTGGGTCGTAGCTACATTGCTGCAAGTGACTATAGAAGCGGTGTTGCGACGCATGAGCGATTTATCGAGAAGTATCCATCATCGGATAAATATGCACAAGCGCTCTCGGATTTGGGTCTTGCTTACCTAAACCTCGGTGAGAAGTCAATATCGCTATCTTATTATGATAAAGCGATTAAGGTGGCTCCACAATCGGCCGTTGCTAAGGATGCACTTCAAGGTGTTCGAGATATTTATGTTAATGAGGGAAATGTTAATGAGTACTTCGATTATGTTGTTTCGGTTGGTCACAGCGGAGATATTAACTCAATGACACGTGATTCATTGACTTTTGCTTCGGCACAGAGATTATATATCAGCAGTGAGGGTAAGAGTGATGCGGTGATAAGCTCCTTGACTAATTATATAAATAGTTATCCTCAAGGCTATTACACGGTTGATGCGCTCTTCTTTTTGAGTGATAGTTATATCAAGCAAAATAGAAATACGGATGCAATTGCGACCTTGATTCAACTTACAAAGAAGGCTACAAATCAATATACGGAGCGTGTTTATGATCGTCTTTCGTTACTTTTGTTCAATGAAAAACTATATGGACAATCGGCTGACGCATATTTGAAGCTATATAAAATGAGTAGCAAGGCGGAGGTTATGAGTAAAGCAATTGTAGGTTATGTTAATGCCACAATAATGAATGGTGATGATAAATCGACTCTTGCAATGGCTCAATATCTACTTAAACAAAAGAATATTGAACCTCAATTAATGGTTAAGGTAAAGCATGCTAAAGCAATGATTTTAAATAAGGGAAGCGATACAGCTTCGGCACTTGCTTTGTTTAAAGATTTGAGTTCTGATCCAAGTACAGCCGAGGGTGCAGAGTCATTATATATGGTTATCAAATCGGAGTTTGATAATGGTTCAATCGAGAAAGCTGAGCAGATGATCTTCGATTTTTCGGCAAGCAATACGCCGCAATCATACTTCTTGGCTCGTGCCTTTATATTGTTGGGAGATATTTATGTGTCACGAGGTGATACCTTCCAAGCTCGTGCAACATACCAAAGTATTTTAGATGGTTATGCTGTCGATAATGATGGAGTCATTGAACAAGCACGTGCAAGGATTGCTAATTTAGAATAATGTTATGAAGAAATTTACAATAATACTATCCGCTATACTTTTTGCTGTAGGCTCATTGCAGGCACAGCAAGTTAATAAACAGGTTGAAGTTACAAAGAGTTATATACCTGTGATTGAGAGGGCTCAAAAGCCAATTTTGCCAGCATCTATAATTGATACGACGTATATCAATCCTGATGTTGATTATACGATTACCCCTTTGGCGATTAATACGCAGTTGCAAACTTTGCCTATAAAGCCTGCAACGGTGACCTATTGGGAGTTTAATAAACCTGCTTTGGCGCAGCTTAAGGTTGGTTTTGGTTATCCGTTGAATAGTCTGTTTCAAGGCTATGCGTCGACCTATAATGCAAGTATAGGTTATTTGATGGCTGAGGTCGATCATGTTGGTGACTATTCGAAGATTAAAAATGAGTTGGGTGATAAGGTTGATGCAACGCAAACGTTGAATAATGTTGCTCTTTCGGGAGGATTTTATTTAGGGTATAAAACTTTGGAGGGTCGAGTATCATATTTTAATGATACTTATAATAAATATGCTTTTGAGCAGACGCAATCGACATTTGTAAATTATCAACAGATTGCAGGAGCATTGAGATTTGGAGATAGTTTTGTTGATTTTGATCGTATGAATTTTAGTGTGGGTGGAGAGTTTTCGCACTTTTATGATCGACGCTCAAATATTAATAATATAGTTGATTTTGAGGTGTTACTTAGTCGTGATACTCGAATTGGTAGAATGTTGTTGGATGTTGATTATAAGGGTATTGCAAGTGAGGGTTCTTATGATAATAATACAGCGTCGCTTTCGGCTCTATTTGAGACTAAGATCTCTCGATGGCAGTTGATTTATGGTGCACAATATTATTTTGACAAAACAACTATTGGCGAGGCGGACGATCCAAATCACTATTTTATCCCTAAAGTTACCTTTAAACGTGCTGAACCAGGTTTAATCTCTGTTTTTGCTGAGGTAGGTGGATATTTACAGCAGAATAATTATGCTTATCTTTCGGGGATTAATCCTTACATAGCTAATGGGTTATCGGCAAATAGTTCTGTAAATTATAGTTTTGCGGCTGGTGCGTTGGGTCAAACTAAATCTTCGACACTTGCGTATAGATTATATGCTGATTACAGCATGGTTTTTAATAATAATTTCTGGGGTTTGTGTGTTCTTTATTCGGATGCTACGGCGACGGAGGTTAGCAATAACTATTTTACATTGGCTCAAGCTAGTTTAAACAACTTCTCTTTGAATTTTGAGTTGGATTATAAGCCATTGGCAAATTTATCTATTGCTTTGGATGCGCATTATCATTTTTATAATGATTATTCTTATGATGTGGCTGGCGAGAATCCATTTGTTAACTCATTGCCGAATCTTGATTTGACGCTTGGTGTAGATTATAAGTTTAAAGATATTTCGGTTGGTGTCAATGCTAATATGATCGGTGAGCGTAGCTTCTCGGTGTTATATTATGAGTCGTCGCTGAGCACCGTAAATGAGGTGGAGTCTTTATCTTCGGTTGTTGATTTGAGCGCTTATGCGAATTGGAAATATAGCGATAAGATGTCATTCTTTGTCGAGGGTAGCAATTTATGTAATGCAGATTTATATCCTTGGGCTAAGTATCAAGGCTTTGGGTTGCGATTTACTGTTGGTGCAAAGATTAAATTTTAAGAATTCAGCTGTCGCTTAGATATAGGCACAAAAAAAGGGTAAGCTACTTATATCGCACCGCTCGACCGCTTACCCTTGCTTAATCACTTACCTGGGGGAGTTGCAGGAGCTGGTCGTATAAGACTTACCCGCCACAAAAGTATAAAAATTATTTGAATCCACAAATTATGAATAAGAGTTTTTTGATAGCTTTCGTCGTTTTGATCCTCTTTGGGGCTGCTTTTGCGAGGTGGGGTTATGGTCAATTTATGGGTAGTGCAGTTGATGAAACTTTGCTTGTCTCGGTTAGTAGTGAGGATGTTGAGTCTGAGAATTGGGAGGCGATCGAGGAGCAGATTTTGCCAAATATTAGTCACGATTGGGCGTTTAAAATTTATGCAAAATATCTTAAATTAAATTCTTCGATTAAGGCTGGACGCTATCGTTTTGAGCCTGGAATGAGTGTTGTGCGTATTGTTCGTATGTTGAAATTGGGCGAGCAGCAGGCGGTAAATGTTACTTTTAACAACATTCGAACCTTGCCAGATTTGGCTGGAAGAATCAGCTCGCAACTCAATGTTGACTCTTTGGAGTTGATAAATTATCTCGATCGGGAGGATGTCGCAGAAAAATATGGATTTAATTCTCAAACTCTGCTGTCGATGTTTATTCCAAATACATATCAGTTTTATTGGAACACCACGCCTGAGAGGTTTGTGGATCGTATTTATTCGGAGTATAATAAATTTTGGAACGAGGATCGGAAGGCTAAGGCTGAGGCTTTGAATTTGAGTCGTTTGGAGATAATGACTTTAGCGTCAATAATATATGAAGAGACTAAACAGACTTCGGAGATGGCTCGTGTTGCGGGCGTTTACGCAAATCGACTTCGAATAGGAATGCCCTTGCAGGCTGATCCAACGGTGAAGTATGCAGTTGGTGATTTCACGCTTAAGAGGGTGTTGAACAAGCATTTAGAGTATGATTCTCCGTATAATACATATAAATATAGAGGCTTACCACCTTCGCCAATATCAATGCCTAGCATAGCGGCAATAGATGCGGCGCTCTCACCCGAGAAACATTCATATATATATTTCTGTGCTCGCCCAACTTTTGATGGCTATCATAACTTTGCAAAGACGCTTTCTGAGCATAATGCTAACGCTCGTGCATATATTAATGAGTTAAATCGCCTTAAAATCAAATAAAATTTCTAACTTTGTTCTTCGATGATAGTAAAATTATATAGCAAGAATACCTCAGAGAGGGATCTCACACGTGTTTGTGAGACCTTGGAGGGTGGTGGGGTAGTTGTCTATCCTACTGATAGCGTGTATGCTTTTGGTGCCTCTATCCAGTCGCCAAAGGCAATTGAGCGTCTAAAGGAGTTGTGCGGAAAGAATCTCGATGAGCTCTCTATTGTCTGTTCGTCGATTAGTCAGATTGCGGAGTATTGTCGCGTGGATAATGCCGAATTTAAGGTGTTGAAGCGAAATTTGCCTGGTGCGATAACTTTTATATTGAAGGCTTCACAACGTATTCCCGAAAAGGCTATTGGAAAGCGAAAAACTATTGGTGTGCGGATTGTTGATAATGAAATTACGTCGGCTATTATTAATCGTTTGGGGGTTCCTATGGTGACCGCTTCGGTGAAGAGTAGAGGTGATGATGAGCAGGAGTATACCACTGATCCTGAGCTTATTGATGAGATGTGGGGTGATAGAGTCGCTTTGGTGGTTGATGGCGGAATTGGTTATGAAATGCCATCTACAGTCGTTGAATTGATAGATGGTGAGGCGGAGATTATCCGTCAAGGAGTTAAAGAGTTAATTTAATTTAAAAAGTATATGGATAACAGATCTTTTTGGAATGAAGTAGCCAAGCAGGGTGTCCTGTTGGGTATTGTGATGAGCGCCTCAAAAATTTTTGAGCAGTCGTTGGTAATTTATGGTGGGTTGGAGTACTCTCTATGGGTTATGTTGGAGTGGTTGCTTGCGACAGCCCTATTTTTTGTGATTCTTTTTAAAGCTACACAGAAAAGAGCTGCATTGGTTGATTCGAAGATGGGATTTTCATTTATGCAGGGTGTTAACTATATGATGCTTATTTCTATTTTTGCATCGGTGTTGGTTGCCTGTGTATATTATGTTTATATTAATTCGTTTATTGGCTACGATAATTATATGGATGCTGTGATTGCTGTTGTTGTAAATGCTGCTGAGTCTCAGCCGATTGATGCAAGTACCGCTGATATGATTGAACTTCTTGTAGATCAAATGCGTGAGCAGCCTCAACCGTCGATCTTCTCGGTGCTTTTCAGTACGATTTTCCAATATGCTTTTGCGGCACTTATTGTAGGCTTGATTCTTGCTGGATTTATTTCTCGCAAACCAGAAGTTTTTAAAAACGAGAATGAGTAGTAGAGTAGATATATCGGTTATAGTTCCTCTCTATAACGAAGAAGAGTCACTTCCTGAGTTAACGGCTTGGGTCGATAGGGTAGCGTGTGAAAACTTGCTAAGCTATGAGCTGATTTTTGTTGATGATGGCTCTTCGGATGGCTCTTGGAGCGTTGTGGAGGCATTGAAGAGTGAATACCAAACAATCCGAGCAATTAGTTTTGCTCGTAATTATGGTAAGTCGGCAGCTCTGTTTTGTGGTTTTGCTGCGGCTGAGGGTAGGGTTATTATAACTATGGATGCCGATTTGCAGGACTCCCCTGATGAAATTCCTGAACTTTATCGAATGATTATGAAGGAGGGATATGATGTTGTTTCGGGCTGGAAGAAAAAGCGTCATGATCCTCTTGGGAAGCGTTTGCCGAGTCGATTTTTTAATTTGACAGCCCGATTCTTCTCGGGGATAAAATTGCATGATTTTAATTGTGGGCTTAAGGCCTATCGACGTAAGGTTGTGAAAGCTATTGAGGTTTACGGTGAGATGCACAGATATATTCCAATTCTGGCGAAAAATGCTGGCTTTAAGCGTATTGGAGAAAAGGTTGTTGCGCATTATCCTCGAAAATATGGAGAGTCAAAATTTGGAATTGAGCGTATGGTAAAGGGTTACCTTGATCTTATAACCGTTACTTTTATGTCTCATTTTGGACGCTCACCGATGTATTTTTTTGGCGGCTTAGGTACGTTGATGTTCTTTTTCGGAGGTGCAACTACAGTGTGGGTTATTGCGGATAAATTATATAAACAGGCTAATTCGATGCCCGTGAGAGCTGTTACAGATCAGCCACTCTTTTATATTGCGATACTTTGTGTTATTTTAGGTGTTCAGCTCTTTTTGGCTGGCTTTATCGGAGAGCTTACAAATCGAAATTCAAGCGATAGAAACAGATATTTAATTGATAAAACTTTAGATTAATTTTATGATACAGAGAGTTCAAACTATTTACCTTTTGGCGGCTACGTCACTCATGTTTACATTTCTATTTGGTACCTTGGCAACCTTTTCGAGTGCTGACCAAATATACACCATGTCGGTTTTTAATATTAAAACCATTGATGGAGCGACTATTCTTGGTATGCCATATTTAGTTGTTATCACGGCACTTACGGCACTTTTACCATTGGTTAATATATTTCTATTTAAAAAACGTATGCTTCAAATTCGCTTGTGCGTCGTGGAGATTATTCTTGCATTGGGTACTTTGATTATTGCAGGTGTATATTATTATTTGGCCAATAGAACCTTTGGAGTAGATGCTGATTCATCACTTCGTATTGTTTCGGCTCTGCCTTTGGTTGCGATTTTCTTTGATTATTTGGCTTTGAAGGCTATTTTCAAAGATGAGCTATTGATTAAGTCGCTTGATAGAATTAGATAATTTTATTGCATAAATATAATAAATTTAGGGTTGGATGTTAAGTCATTCAACCCTAAATTATACCACCAAAAGTGTGTAAGGCAGATCTTTAGCTAAAAAGTGATAAAAATTGAGAGAGTCGTTTTGTGGCGCAATCGTAACCATGTTTGACGAGCGATATGATTGTCATAGCTCTATCATACTCCTCTTTGAGCTGTTTGAGCGTTGGAGAAAGAGTTATTTTATATGTCACCCATGCGCCAATTGCCAACACAATACTCGTAATGCAGAGCGAAAGCGTAAGCGAGTGAATAACCTCAGCAAACCAGATCACAAAAGCGAAGAGCATCAATGCAACTGACGATAACGCAAGGATAGCCACCAGCAGCGTCGAGATAACCAAATTTTGACTCTTCTCTTTTTTTAACTCTTGTTCCACTACTCTTGATTGTTGTTACCAACTTGATTTTCGCATTTGCATGCACCCTCAGCGAGCTGTGAAGATACATAGCTACGAAGCTGCTCCAATTCATCCATAATCTTTTTATGAATATCAGTTTTGCCAATTTTGCAACCTTTACTGTGAACTAGGCATGTCACGGCAGAACCAAGTGCGATTCCACCCAATAATGAAACGATGATAGAAGTGTTGTTTTTCATAATGTAAGTATTTTTTTTTATTACATCATTTCATAAAGCAAATATTACACCATTTTGAGATGCAGACACACGAAAATAACACACTGCCACCCTACTTAATAGGGTAGAAGTGTGTTATTTTCGTCTACTTATTTTTTCATAAAATTTACTGTTTCAATTTCTTGCCTATGCTTCAACCTCCTGCTTTTCAGCCTCTTCAAATTCAACCTCTTCGGTTTGCAATGGGGCTGTGATTGCTAAATGTTGATTGCGATATGTTGCGGGAGTCTGTCCGTATGCTCGTTTAAAGAGCTTTATAAAGTGTGATGTATTTGGAAATGAACACTCCTCTCCAATTTCGGCAATTGATCTACGTGTAGAGATTAAAAGTAGTCGAGCATGACTTAATCGCTGACGCAAGAACCATTGATGTGGAGAGGTGTCGAATATGCGTCGGAACTCCTTTTTGAATGATGTAAGTGAGCGGTTGCACAAAACGGCTAACTTTTCGATTGGAATATCGTTAAATGTATTTGCATATATAACCTGCTCGAAAGAGCTCTTATCCAGATCAATGCACCCAATAACCTTATTCTTTAGGCAACCATCATCGTGAGTGATAATGTGATATATTAACTCGGTCATTTTGATATTCTCTGCCGCTTGGTCGTGAGCAAAATTTTCATCATAGAGATAGTCGACAGCGCTATTGAAGAAATTCTTTAGAAAGGTTGGAGATTTTGCAATGAGTGAATTTCCAGTGCGACATTGATTGCAGCAATGTTCATTTGTAATGTTTAAATTATAGGTAATGCTAAATGTAGTTATAATCTGTTTTAAATCCTCGGAGCTAAAATAAAATGTTACTTGTTCAAAATGTGAATATTTTTCAGATACATTTTCAATGTGATGCACTCCCTTGCCCATAAAAAATATGTCACCTCGTTGAGCATGAAGCGAGGTATCCCCATCATAAATGTATTTTTCACCTCTAACAATATACCCAATTGCGTGACGAGAAATTGTTACAGGTTCAACTCCACAGTTCATCGATGTACTAAATCTTACAATCATTGGTTGATTGCTCTCTTTGTCGATCGTTTGTCTCATAAGTTCTAGTTTAATTTTGTTAATTGTTGCTTTCGTAGCGCAAGTTAAATATAATATTGTAACATACAATAAAATATTGTAATTATTTGCCATTTTTTACATAATAGACAATAATTGAGCTTCTATGTTGTATATCCATGAGTATAAAAGCTATAATAAGGCTTGAAATGGCTTTAGAGGCTCTATGATCTGCGTGGGAGGATGAGATTACCATATAGAGATCGTTGCAATGCGGCGAAAATTCAAAGATAACGTAGAGTCCTCTTCAGTTACATACGTCAAGTATGCACCTTTCAGAGCCCTCTACGCCATCTTTAAATTTTCATCCACCTATCAACGATCTCTAAAAAGGAGCAAAACTTACGTTTTAGACAGTGTTTTTCATATTTATACACCAAATCTTTGTAACGGCATAAAGTACAGTGCATTACAGCGATGCGCATAGACGGGGTTTGGCAATTATTTATTCAGAAGTAGTCGTTTTTAACCCGTTTTTGGGATATAGCACTAATCTTATGTAGGGAGTTATGTAGTCCGTTTTTGGAGTGCGAGGCTCTCGGATTAAGGTTTAACTTATAAACGTAAGGTGCTATGTTTACAATCAACATTAAGGGTAAGGAGACCCCTAAATCTCCAGAGTTGGTGAAGCTCGAAATGGTCTTTTTTAAGATACTGTGTTAAAATCCAAATATTTTAGGATATTTTTTTGCGCAAGTTTTGCTAGGTTCAAAAAAGTTCCTACCTTTGGCAATACCGAAGGAAAACTCGGGGCGATTATTTGAACCGATGTTTATCTTGCAGAGGATATGCTATAATCGGCAAAACGAAACGTACCTCATTTCAAAACGAAACGTACATATTTTTTAGATATTCAACTCAAAACAAATCGTATCCACGATTGTTTTGCACGCACTCAAAAAGGGTATTCAAATGCTGTGTAAATCACATTTGAATACCCTTTAATCATCTATTTACTGTAACACTTAGTTCGACCTCTGATATGTATTTAAGTATCTCATAAGCGACCTGTGGAACAATAGCATTACCACACGCTTTGACTGCTAATTGCCGCCATTTCTTGTGAGATAAGGGAGTGTCAGCCAACCATAAGGGAATCCCATCATCTCCGAGGTAAAGTGGGGGTTGAGTTGGGAACTCCTGCCACGTAGGGATTCGTCTTTGCTCATCGCTACTCCGTGAAGGTAGTCCTGAAGAGCGCAGCTGTATTGCCTCTTTGGGTCTGTTCTTGTTGAGCCTCCGTTCTTGTCGCTTGCAACGGGTGTCGGCAATAGACCACTCTTTGCAAGGTCGTTGAGCGTTGCAGAGTACCTCTGACCGCTTGGACGATATTTGTTCTTCGAGGTGATTATCTCCCCACCTCTCGTGGCATCTGTTGCAGTAGGAGTTGGTAACAAGTCCCAAATCTTCATTAGACGAGCCAACCCCACACTTCCATCTACTCCGTTTCGATTCACCTTGCGAGGCATCCCTGTTGATGTTATACGATAAGTATCCTCTTTGCCTATTATCGCACCTACCGTAGCATCGCTCGCTACAGGTGTCGGCAGTAAGATGTGCGATAATCCACACTCGGTCTCGTTTGTGTGGCGCACCGACGCTACAAGCCGGAATAATAAACGGTTGGATAGTATATCCTGCACCTTCGAGGTCTCGGCAGATTTGTTCGATGACAAAATCACTCTCTTGGCACGAAGAGGTTTGCTCGTCCAACGGAATGTTCTCACTGGGGAGTACCATCGAGGTGATTCCAATAACATTTTCGCCAACGACCCAAGTTGGTCGTATCTCCCTAATTGCTCGTAGCATTTGTGGCCAGAGGTAACGAGAGTC
>JAWXTJ010000033.1:0-25552 GCA_044433665.1 Rikenellaceae bacterium | reverse complement strand
TCTTTCGAAGAGATTGTTTTTTTTCAGCCTTCTCGACCGAGGACTGCCCTACCAGCGGGCAGCCGCCAGGCACAGCCTGGACAGAAAAACTCCGTTTTTCACCATCTGCCTACATTTTTATCCCCTTGCGGAATAACAACCCCAAAAAATTTCAGATTCATCTATAATATTTGTATCTTTGTCAATTATTTACTTTTAACAGATGTTAGAGAAGTTAGCAAAGCAAAGTGCAATTTATGGAGTCAGCACAATTATAGGCAGGTTACTTAGTTACCTGCTTACGCCATATTATACTCAGATCTTTGGAACTAGTGAGTTCGGTATTATAACCGATGTTTATTCCCTAATTCCTCTTATGCTTGTGTTGCTAACTTTGAGCATGGAGTCTAGCTATTTCCGCTTCGCAGCAAAAGCCGAGGAGGAGAATCATGATAACAAGACGATTAAAGAGGCAAAGAAAAAGCTATTTGCAACATCTTGGGGCATTACCTCAATTGCAGCAATACTCTTTTTTGGTGTTGTTTTGTTGTTTAACACTCCAATATCTGCTGTCATGGGTGAGGTATATCTTGCCAATCCGTTGTATATGGTGATCGTCGCTGCTATCATCTTGTTTGATGTTGTTGCAGCGGTGCCTTTTGCTCGACTCCGAGAGCAGGGTAATGCTAAAACTTATGTTGTTATTAAGTTGTTTAATATTGTTTTGCAGGTTACTCTTGCCTTTTCGTTTGGTTTTGCGGGGCTTTTCGATACGGAATTTGGTGTAGGTTGGGTCTTTGTGGCAAATCTTATAGCGACTGCGATAACTCTCTTTGCGATACTCACAACGACATCTCGGATTGTGCCTCGAATTGATTTTGTGTTGCTTACGGCACTGCTTGTATATTCGTTCCCACTGCTTTTGAGTGGTGTTACAGCGACAGCAACAGAGTTTATTGATCGACAAATGATTAAACATCTGATTCCTGAGGATGCTATGTCTCAATTGGGAATTTATGGTGCTGTGGTTAAGATTGGTGTTATTATGACTCTCTTTACTCAGATGTATCGGTTGGCGGCTGAGCCATTTTTCTTGTCTAACTTCAAAAAGGAGGATTTCGTGGAGATGAATGCGGCGGCTATGAAATATTATATTATGGCCTCAATGGCTATATTTTTGGGTATTGCTCTCTTTAAGGATCTTTTTGCTCTGATTGTGGGACCAGATTTTAGGGAGGGTATTTATATTTTGCCGATTGTATTGGGGGCTAATGTTTTGATGGGGGTTTGGTTTAATTTGTCGTTTTGGTATAAGCGTGAGAAGAAAACTATGCTCGCTGTTGTTATTACATTGGCGGGATTGACTGCAACGGTTCTCTTTAATCTTGCTTTTGTGCCTCGTTGGGGATATTTTGGTGCCGCTTGGGCTCGCTTTGTGGGTGAGGCGGTTATGGTTGTGGTTAGTTATTTGCTTAATCGTAGACTCTATCCTATTCCATATTCGCTCGGTAGAATTGGTGCGTATGTCGCTTTGGCTATGCTTCTCTTTGGGGTGAGTATTGCCGTTGAGGGGCTGGAGGTTTTGGGCTCCTTTGGGGTTTATGGGGTTAATGCTTTGCTTTTGAGTTGTTATCTTTGGTTTGCTGTTTGGCGTGAAAAGATTGATTTGAAGGGGCTGGCATACTCAATATTAAAGTTAAAGAGATAAGGTTATGAAGTTTTCAGATGTTATAGGGCAGGAGGAGCTTAAGAGTCGGTTGCGAGAGAGTGTTGCTTCGGGACGCATCTCGCATGCTCAACTATTTAGCGGTGCTGCGGGGTATGGAACTTTGCCTTTGGCATTAGCTTATGTTCAATATATTAATTGTGAGGCTCGCACATCGGATGACTCTTGCGGTGCGTGTGCTTCATGTCGACAGATTGAGGCTTTGGCTCATCCAGATTTGCACTTTGCACTGCCAGTGAATAGGCAGGGGAAAAAGTCGGGAGAGACACCTTTGACCGATGATTTCTTGGCGCTGTGGCGTGGTGTTGTAGCTCAGAATAGGGGTTATGTTTCGGCTCAAACGTGGTATAAGGCGCTCGATTTGGGTAAGAGTTTGAAGGGTGTTATAACCGCTAAGGAGGCGGATAAGATTGTCGAGAAGTTATCTTTGAAGAGTTATAGTCAGGGGTATAAGACAATGATTATTTGGCTACCCGAGATGATGAATGAGCAGGCTTCAAATAAGATTCTTAAGATCTTGGAGGAGCCTTGGCAGAGAACACTTTTTATTTTGATCTCGGAGCGTGGTGATAAGTTGTTGCCGACGATAATTTCCCGTACGCAGGAGGTCTCTGTGCCAAGAATCTCGAATGAGGATCTTGCAGATTATGCTGTTAAGCGTGGTGTGGAGGCCGACACCGCTCAAAAGATTGCTCGATATGCTTGTGGAGACTCTATAAAGGTTGATGAGATTATAGCTGGTGAAAGGGGCGAGGAGCAGGCTACAGCCTTTGGGTTGTTCTGTGCGCTTATGCGTTTGAGTTATAATGATAAGCATTTGGAGTTGGTCGCTTGGGCTGAGGATGTTGCTCGACTCAGCAGGGAGAATCAGCTCTCGTTTTTGAGTCATACGGCTCGTTTGCTGCGTGAGGCTTATGTTCGACATGCAGGTTTGAGCGAAATTAGTTATATTTGGGGTGAGGAGGCAGAGTTTTGCAATAAATTTGCTCCGTTTATTGGGAATCAGAATATTGAGTTGCTGATCTCGGAGGTGGAGACCGCTACACGTCAAATCTTCCAGAATGGTAACTCGACAATAGTTTTTACCCACTTTGCGTTGGTTGTAAGTAAACAGATAAATCGCTTATGATCTCGGTTTTATTGTTGTTGGGGGGTAACCTTGGCTCGGTGGAGCAGACCTTTGAGTGCGTGAGAGGTGACTTGGAGCGTGAGGCGGGTGAGATTTTGCGCAGCTCGGAGATTTTGCGCAGTGCAGCTTGGGGATTTCAGGCAGATGATTTTTTGAATCAGGCTGTGGAGCTCTTAACTGAGCTTGGGGCTGAGGAGCTTTTGGATGTGACACAAGGAATTGAGGAGCGTTGGGGACGAGATCGTGAGGCGGAAGCTCAGGCGAAACTGAGTGGAGGCGAACGATATTGCTCTCGGAGCATTGATATAGATATAATTTTTTATGGCGATGCTGTAATTGAGAGTGAACGGTTGACAATTCCGCATCCACTTATGGCCGAGAGAGAGTTTGTTTTGGAACCTTTGGTACAAATTGCACCGCACATGTTGCATCCCGAGAGTGGGCTAAGTGTGGAGCAGATGTTTAATAATTTAAAGTTGAAGAGTTGATAATGAAAAGATTAATCATAGTTGCTGTAGCCCTTTTTAGTCTGACAGCCTGTTTTTTGGAGACATCATATCAAACGACATATATCATTCGTCCATATAGTCAGGAGGAGAGTGGAGGCGACAATTCACCTTTGGAGGGTGTTTTGGCTTATGCTTTTGAGGGCAGTTCGGATGAGTGGGAGGTAGATAGTTATTTGGATGCTTTGACGGGGGTTTTAACATCGTCGGTGACGGGTGAGCGACGTGTGGCTTTCGCTTGGGGTGAGAGTTATGATGGGAGTGAGAGTTATATTTCGATGACTTTGGATCGTGAGGAGACTATAATTGTTGTCGTTGATCCTGCCTCTGAGATCTATGCTTACACCGATTACACGGTTCCTTACAATTTTAGCGAGGTCTTTGTAGATTTGGTTTTCTACTCTTGGAAGAGCGCTAATTACACTTCAAGTAAATGGACATTTGTTGTTCCTGAAGTTGAGGAGGATGATGAAGAAGAGAGCGATGAAAATGACGATGGCGAAACAACAGCAGACGAGGGTGAAACAACAACCGACGAGGGAGAAACAACAACAGCCGAGATAACAGAATAAGAGATAATCAATATGAAAATTGAAAAAAAATATACCATAGGCCTATTGCGCACACTTACCGTGATGCTCTTTTTCAGTGCATTTTTCAATCGGTGTGCCTCGGTCTCATCACCTACGGGAGGGCCCAAGGATAGTTTGCCACCGAGAATTATTGCGATGAATCCCGATAATTATTCAACCTCGTTTGACAAGAAGCAGATCTATATTGAGTTTGACGAATATGTGGTAATTAAGGATCAGCAAAAGGAGTTTTTCACCTCGCCAAAGATGAAGAATACACCAACGATAATTACTCGTGGTCGAGGTATTCTGGTCACAATCAAGGATACTCTGCTCGAAAATACAACCTATTCGCTCAACTTCGGAAGTGCAATACAAGATAATAACGAGAATAATCCGCTCAACTCAATGAGGTTTGTCTTTTCAACGGGTGAGGCGATTGACTCGATGGTGGTTTCGGGATATACGGCCGATAGTTATAAGGCTGACTCGGTGAGCAAGAGTTTTATCTACTTCTTTATTGCGGACTCTTTAGAGAATCATGCTGAGTATGATTCAACGCTCTTTAAGTATCAACCTGCTGCCATAGCTAGAGCCGAGAATAATGGAGTCTTTATTGCGCAGAACTTAAAACCGATAAAATATCGTGCCTACGCCATTGAGGATACCAACAACAATCAGATGTATGAACCTGGAACCGATCAAGTGGGATTTATTGAGCATGAGTTTACACCACAGGAGCTTCCTGGATTTGCCATTTGGTATGATTCTGTTCGAAGGTATGTTGTGGCTGACCCTCAGTTATATTTTAGAATGTTCACCGATGAGACTTTCAAACGTCAATCGCTTCAAGGGACTGAGCGACCTTTGCAACATAAGGCAATGTTATATTTTGGGGCTCCATATCCTCAAATTGAATCTATAACGTTTGATTCTATTGCCAAGGAGGATGTTATCATCGAGAGGCTTAACACCAATCGAGACACTTTAGCTCTGTGGTTTAAGGCTCCATCGGAGTCTATTCCCGACACTTTGCGCACGATGATTTCATATTATAAACATGATTCTATCAATAATCTCGTTCTGCAACACGACACAATAAAACTCTCGTGGAGATTATTCGAAACCAAGGAGGCCGAGAAAGCGAGATTGGAGAAGGAGGCATTGCGTGATGCTGCTCTTGCGGCGGGTGAAATATGGAAAGATCCAAACAACCCATTTAGCTATAAGATGCCTGTATCGGGAGAGATCAATCCAGAGCGACATTTGACAATTGATTTTAACTATCCACTTGTCTCTATCGACACCTCGAAACTGCTTATCACACGTATGGATGCCGATAGTCTTATTACCGATATGAGGGTTAATATCGAGCGTGACACGATGAATTTGCGTCGTTATTATATTCGCTCCGATTGGGGTGCACCGACCGACAAATATACCCTCACCATTCCCGAGGGAACATTTACGGATGTGGCTGGATTTGTTAACGACACGATCATTGGTAACTATCTTGTTTCAGATCCTGAGAAATATGCAACGGTACTCATTCATCTTAAAGCGGATGATTCACTTGGATATAGCTATATTATTCAGCTTCTCGATGGCAACAGTCGACTGCTCGAAGAGAAGAAGGAGCTTCGAGCAGGAGATCTTATTTTTAACTATGTTCCAGCGGGAGAGATTCGCTTTAGAATCATAGAAGATAGAAACGGCAATGGTAAATGGGACTCTGGAAATGTTGTTGAGCGTCGTCAAGCGGAACGAAGCGAAATATATAGCTCGGGTGGTGAAGATACCTTTGCAACGAAGATCAATTGGGAGGTTGAATTGAATATGGATATGTCCCAAATCTTCGCTCCAATGACCATGGATCTATTAATCAAAACCCTCGACGATCGTGAAATTCAACGAGCTCAGAAGCAGAGAATAGCCGACCAGGAGGCCGCAGCAAAAAAAGCTCAACAGTCGAACACATCGAACAATAGCTTTAGTATGAGCAACCTAACCAACCAACTTTAGAGAAAATTATGAAGAAAATATTTTTAATCTTGATTCTGCTCTGTGGCTTTAGTGCGCTGCATGCTCAAAATACGCTTGGTGTGTCGTATGGTATTGGTTCGGGATCTATTCGAGCATATCCCTCAATTGAGTCAAAATCACTTTATGGACTTTCGTCATTCTCGCTCAGTTGGCGTAACTATACCAAGGCGCTTTATGTTGGCTGTGTGGGCGTAGATATTGAGTATATGGAGCGTGGTTTTGCCTATGCACCATACACCACCACCAATAATACGGATGGAGATAATAGCGCCAAGGATCTTTTATATTATAATCGTTATGTCAACACGATAATGGTTCCGATTGTATGGCAACCATACGTTTACGCTCTGGATAATCGAGCACGAATATTTATGGAGGCAGCTGTGACGTTTAATTATAATCTCTCGTCGACCTATGAAAATGAGTTGGAGTATTCATATGGAAATTATAGCGATTGGCAGGGTGAATATGATCTTCGAGATGAGCGAGATAACCGTTGGGGTTATGGCTTGGCGTTCGGAGGAGGTATAAATCTTATCTTTGGACGTGTTGAGCTTCAAGCGAGTGCACGATATTATTTCGGTTATTCGGATTTGATGAAGAATCGAAATTTATATTATGATAATACCACCGACAACGAAGCCGAGAATCCATTCTCACTTACATTAATGCGCTCGCCTATCGACAATCTGAATATTAAATTTGGAGTAAGCTATCGTCTATGTCGAGATGATTACGCAGCATGGTACACCCAACGAGCAAGAAAAGTGAGTCTGAAAGGTGGCTTCGGATACGAAGAGCAGAAAAATAATAGATCAAGTAATAATAATAGAAAAGCAAGGTCAAAATAATAATATAAAAGCAAGGTCAAGATAACGACCACAAAAAATAAGAAAATGAATAATATAGAGACAACAAGACAACAAAAAGTATCGAAACAGATTCAACGTGATATAGCTGAAATCTTTCAACGTGAGGCTGCGCCAATTGTAAAGGGTATTCTTATAACTGTAACGGCCGTGAGAGTATCACCCGATTTGAGCTATGCAAAAATTTATGTGAGCATCTTCCCATTCGATCGTCACCAAGAGGTGATGAAGAGCCTTAAGGAGAATATTTGGATGATCCGCAAGGCCTTGGGAACACGTATCAAGAGCCAATTAAAGGTGGTTCCCGAGATCGACTTCTTCCTTGACGACTCATTGGAGTATATCGAGGGAATTGATCGTGCAATTAACCAAGAGCAATAGAGGCTCTTTGATCTGAAAGGCAGACTATGTTTCTCTTTGTCAGGCGGTACCTCTTCGCTAAGAAGTCTCACTCGGTGGTAAATGTTATCACCCTGTTGAGCCTCGTGTCAATATCTCTGCCTGTGGCGGCGGTTATTATCCTGCTCTCGGTCTTTAATGGCTTCGGAGAGCTTGTGAGGCTTACCAATCGGGTTGTTGACCCAGATGTGACAATCACCCTCACACGAGGAACACTCTTTGAGCTGGGGGCAATCGACACGGAGGCTATAGCCGACGTTGAGGGTGTTGAGAACTTCTCGTTTATTGTCGAGCAGACTATGCTTATCGAGAATGAGGGTCGACAATCGGTGGTTACACTGCGTGGTGTTGATTCTGCGTTTCTGTCTGTGGTACCTCTCGATGAGAGCATCGTCAAAGGTGAGTATCGTGTAGCCTTGGGTGAGCTCGACAGAATTGTTTTGGGACGCACCTTGGCAATTCGCCTTGGAGCAAACAATATCGTCGACCGCTTTTTGGAGCTTTATGCACTTAAAGAGAGTGGTTTTTCGTCTCTGTTGCCAATGTCGAACTACACTCAACGGAGGATTAAAATTTCGGGACTCTATAGCGCCGATATGCAGAGTGAGGAGCGTTATGCACTCACCTCACTGCGTGCCGTGCAACAATTAACCTCTTCGGAAGGGAAGGCGACTCAATTACTTGTAAGCCTTGAAGAGGGAGCAAACGAGAAGCGAGTTATTGAGGCGTTAAGATCTCTACTCGGTGATAGATTCACCGTCCGAAGCCGATATGACCTTAACCCAATGCTTTACGATATTATTGAATACGAAAAGTGGGGAATGTTATTTATCTCGCTTCTAATTATGCTTCTCGCCTCATTTACACTTATTGGAGCGCTCTCGATGCTTATTATCGAGAAACGAGACAATATCTCAACGCTCCGTGCAATGGGTGCCTCATGGCGATTTGTCCGCAATATCTTCTTTGGTGAGGGTGTCTTTATCAGCTCGGTGGGTGTTGCCTTGGGTGTGGTTGTAGGTTGCTCGGTGGCAATGCTCCAAAAAACATATGGTTTGGTTAAACTTCCCGCTCAAACATTTATGACCGATAAATATCCTGTTGAATTACTCGCCTCGGATGTTTTGATTGTGGTTATACTCTCACTTTCGATCTCAATTGCACTTTCACATATTGTTGTTAAACAGATGATTAAAAACCAATAACATGAAAAAGATAATACTCTCATCCCTGCTTCTGCTCTCGCTGATCCTGCCCTCGTGTATTCGACGCACGGTGATCCCCGACACTGAGCTAGCTTTAATATTTAGGGATGCCTTTCTCACGAATGCCTATATCATAACCGAAAAGGTTAATTTCGATACATTGCAGGTCTACCAGCCAATTTTTGATGAATATGGCTATACAACCGAGGATATTGCCTACACCATTGGTAGCTTCTCGAAGCGCAAGAGTGCTCGTTTGAGCGATATTGTTGAGCAGTCGATACGCCTTTTGGAGGAGGGTGAGAGCATCTATCGAAATGAAACGATGATCCTCGACACCATCGACGCTAAGGCTCTGCGTGCTGCGAGTCAGACAATTTATTCGAAAGATCTAGTTACCTTTCGCTCCGAGCGAGACACCGTAAATCTTAAAATTGAGATAGATAGCCTCTTGCCTGGAGATTATATTTTAACATTTGACTATCTTGTCGACTCACTTGACACGAACCGCAGTAGCTACCGTTCACTAAGCTGGATCACAGCCAAAAACAGCAATGAGAAAAAGGCAATACATACCTCTCACCTGCGTAAACATACCGAATCGACCCTCGAACGAAAATTTAAATTCGATACTCTCACCCCTCGATTAATAATCCTGCTAGCCGAGTCATTCGAGGCGAAGCGAAATCGAAATATCACATTCCGAGATATAAAAGTTGATTATACACCTCCAGTTGAAGAGGCTGTAGATCTACTGTTTAAAAATAAGTTGGACGTAAGAATATTTGCCGATGATTTCTTCAGTTTATACACGACGGATAGCCTCGAACTATCTTCTCTATAGAGGCGATCTACTTCGCAATGCCGTTGTCGAGGTAGATTCAGCAGGCAAAATACTCTCGGTGGCGAGTGTCGAGCGTATAGATGCACTCTGCAATACGGAGTTCTTCAGCGGTTTGATGTTTGCGGGAATGGTCAATGCTCACTCTCATATTGAGCTCTCTCATCTGCGAGGAGTCATCACCGAACAGTGTGGTTTCGCCTCCTTTGCAGCTCAGCTGTCAGCTGCACGCAATAACTTCACCGAGGAGGATGTGCAGCGTGCAATCGCTCAGGCCGACTTAGATATGCGTCACCAAGGTGTTGTTGCTGTGGGTGATATTTCCAACTCTTGCGACTCATTTGCTGTCAAAGAGACGAGCCCAATTCATTATCACACCTTTGCCGAGCACTTTGGACTTCGACGAAACTCTTCAGATCACCTTGATGAACTTCTAAAGAGAAAAAACACCTCGCTAACCCTCCACTCAACATATTCGGTCAGCGACGAATGTTTCCGCTCAATTGCAGCTTCAGGCTCGGCACCTCTCTCGATTCACTTTATGGAGACAACAGCCGAAAGAGAACTCTTCGAGGGTCATGGAGAGCTCCATGATTGGTACACAAAGGTAGGCTTCGAGTGTGACTTTCTCGATTATGGCTCACCTGCTCGCAGAATTGTCGAGTGCGTACCACATGATCGAAGTGTGATTTTAGTGCATAATGTCGATGTTACGCAACAAGATATTGACACCATTATGAACCACTTCACAGCACCTGTATATTGGGCTCTGTCACCTCGATCAAACAGATATATTTCGGGGCGGAGACCTCCCGTGGAACTTCTCACAGCAAATGGTTTAAACATATGCCTTGGCACTGACTCACTATCATCAAACCACTCACTCTCGATGCTCGACGAGATGCGTGCGCTCTCGGGAATCTCGCTTATAAAAAGATTAGAGTGGGCAACAAAGATAGGAGCCAAAGCCTTAAATTTAGACTCCCTGGGGGAGGTTGAAGTAGATCGACGACCCTCACTTTTGGTACTCTCGGGTGTCGACTTCGAGAGTGGTGAAATTGGAGAAAAGAGTAAAATTACAAAAATAGTTTAACGGTTATGAAAAAGAGTTTTTTTGTACTTCTGATCGCATTTCTGAGTATCGCTTGCGCAGGAAAAATAGCAACACAAGAGTATACCATCATCGAAAATGGAGACTCGATAGAGAGCCAATACCTAATCGGAGAGCGCCGAGTAGGTGAGCTGGATCGTGGCGCTACGATAAAACGGCTCAAAAAAATATACGGTGAAAACTACGTAAAGCAACTTCGCTCACCCATGCAGGATGCAAAACGTGATAGCAGCACAGTTGCGGTATTCTACATCTACGACACTGAGAACCACCTCTTGATGGTTGCCAGAGCGGACGACGCACAGAGCGAATCAAATATAAAAACTTTGGTATTCAAAAACGATAAATTCACAACCGCCAAAGGAATAACAATCAACTCATCGGTCGAGGAGCTTCGCAAGGCTTATCCCGACGCTGTAGTTGTGCAATATGACACTCGATTTTTCGTATTTATAGCTTCGTTGGATCTATACTTAATGGTCGACGAGAGCAATATCCGAGGCTACAATCCTGAATTTGTGGTCGATATTCCTATCGACAGCCTCCGTGCAGATGCTCACTTCGAGAATATGTCGGTGAGCTGGGATAGCGACTCAACAAATATCCTCACCTCGCAATTTTGGCATGATCTAATCGCTCGTATACTTCGATGGTTGATCTTTAAATTCCCGATGATCCTCTTTATTATCTTGATCTTCGTTGTTGCCAAGCGACTTTTGACCTTCACCTTTAACAAGGTTATCTTGGTGGCTCGACGTAGAGTTGAATCCGATAATTCGCTCGATGCTGAGGAGGCTGTTAAACGTGTCGACACAATAATTGGCATCCTGCATGGTGTTGTCAACATCCTTTTATGGAGCATCTTCATTCTGATCCTGCTCTCGAAATTCAATATCAACATCGCTCCAATCCTCGCCAGTGCGGGTATCCTCGGTTTGGCGGTCGGTTTCGGAGCTCAGGAGCTTGTGAGGGACTTTATTTGCGGTTTCTTTATCCTGCTTGAAGATCAATTACGCACAGGAGATATGGCGATAATCAACAATACCACAGGCGTTGTTGAAAAGATCGAGCTACGCACAGTTACGCTTCGTGATCCGTCGGGTGTTGTTCACATTTTCCAAAATGGCAAAATCAACTCGCTATCAAACATGACCAAGGAGTGGTCAGCTATAGTTCTCGAAATTGGCGTTGCCTATAAAGAAAATATCGACCGAGTTATGGAGATCATGAAGGAGGTTGGAGCAGAACTAAAGGCAGGCAAAGTCGGCCACCACATGTTAGGCGATATTGAAATCTGGGGTCTTGACTCCTTTTCGGACAGTGCTATCGTCATCAAACTGGTCATTAAAACACGCCCAATGAAACAATGGCGAGTTAAACGAGAGTATCAACGCCTATTAAAAATTCGTTTTGATGCTGAGGGTATCGAGATTCCATTTCCGCATGTTACACTTTACACGGGAGAGAATACTAAGCCGATGCCGATTGATATTAAGAAGTAGTCAAAAACGGAGTTTTCTGTCCAGGCATAGCCCAGACAGAAAAACTCCATTTTTCACCTAATAGATCCCCGCAAAAACCTCATCCGCCGTAGCTATCGTAATTCTGTCGGCCGAGTAAATATTGAGATTCAGCTCTGCTGCAATTTGCATCAAAGCCGCCTGAGCCTTAACAGAATTTCCTGCCGAGTCAAGCGGTGGAGCAAAAGCCGAAATCCCCATCACCCCAGGGATAACCCCCATAACGCCACCTCCAACACCCGATTTTGCAGGCAGTCCTGTGCGATACATCCAATCGCCGCTATTTTCATAAAAGCCTACAGTTGACATCAGCGAGATGATATTTTGTGAGAGGTTAGGTTTGAAAACCTGCGCTCCCGAGATGGGATTACTTCCGCTATAGGCGATTGTTGCCGCTGCGACAGCTAATTGTTGAGCTGTGATGGCAAGGGAACATTGTCGAGTATAGAGGTCGAGCGACATATTTGGATCGTCATATATTCGATTGTAATTTTTTAGTAGCCATGCAATAGAGTGATTATTGAAGTTAGTTTGAGATTCCGAGTCATAGAGTTCCCCGATAAGTTCCACTCGTGAGCCAACCATAGCTTCGATAAATCCTTTAATTGCTTCCCATTTTGTTTTGGAGTCCCCCTGAGGTTTTATCAGTGAGCAGGCCGCAATAGCTCCAGCATTGACCAAAGGTGTTGACGGATGGTCTGCCTCAAGGAGTATCGCCATAATGGAATTAAAAGGCATTCCCGTAGCATCCGCACCAATCATCTCCAAGAGTTTATCCGCTCCCCATTGCTCCATAGCCAGCAGTGCAGTAAATACTTTCGAGACAGATTCAATGCCGAAGCGATAAGTTGTATCACCCACCTCGATAAGATGTCCATTGGTCATGCAGACCGAGATTCCAAAGAGATCTGACGGAATATCTTTTAAATAAGGGATGTAATCGGCATTAGCTCCGTCGCTATTTGATTTCACGGAGTTATAGGCTCGCTTTACAACCTCCTCAACCTCTTGATATGTAATTATTCGTTGCATATTTTTTCTATTATTTTTTTTAATCAGATTTAGAAAAAGCCTCTTTATTGCTCTCTCTTTTCGAAGTGAAACGGTGCAAAATGATCCTTTTGATCGGCACTTTTCCACTCGGGTTTACGCATTGCATAGATTATAAATGGTGCTCCGACGACAATTATGCAGCCCGCAATAAGCACTCCGAACCAAACCGTATTACTTCCCGTAGATATTTGACTCGGAGGAATAAAGCTCAAAACAAAGGCAAGCAACGACCCAAAGAAACCGAATAACCCCAACAGCCACATAAGCCCATTACCACGCCCCAAGCGAAATGGTCGAGGAGTATCACGCATTTTATATCGAAGAACAATCGCCGCAGAGAACATCAACATATACATTATAAGGTATAAAAGCACGGTCAGTTGCGAAAGAATCTGATAAAACGACTGCACCGATGGCATAACAACAAAAAGTAGACTCAAAAGAGTAACTATAGCCCCCTGAATCAATAAAATATTTCGTTGCACACCAATTTTATTGGCCTTCTGAAAAAATGGAGGCAAGTAACCCGCCTTACCAACGGCAAAGATACCCTTCGAAGGCCCCGCAACCCAAGTCAACACACCCGCCAACACTCCAAACATCAAAGCAATAGCAAAAACAGGTGAGACCCACGAGAGATGAAAATAACTCAAATATCTATCTACACCAATCAAGAGCGACTGAGTAAGGTTAATTTTGTCGGCAGGAATAATAACACCCAAAGCGAAAGTTCCCAAAACGAAGATCACAACAGTGATAAGCGACCCCATTATAATAGCTTTCGGATAGTTGCGAGATGGATCCTTAACATCCATAACATGAATACCCATCATCTCCATACCTGCATAAAAGAGAAAAATACTGCTTGCCAAGACAATATTATTGAGCTTCGAAAGATCAGGAATAAAACTTTGAGTCATATCCAAATTATTGTGGCCTCCAGTGGCAAGATATACTCCACCCATAATAATCAAAAGAGCAGCGGGAATGATTGTACCGATCATACCGCCCCACTTACTGATCTTACCGACCCAGCTCAAACCTTTTAGAGCGATAAATGTAGCAACCCAATAGATCGCCAAAACCACACAGAGGGTAAAGATCTTATTCGAGGCCAATGCAGCGTCATGAGTTTGATCCATCCCGATAAAGGCAATAGATACAGCGCCAAATGTCAAAACAGTCGGATACCAAATTGTCGACTCGATCCACTGCAACCAAATAGCAAGAAACCCTGTGCGAGCACCAAAAGCCTCCCCGACCCAACGAAAGACTCCACCCTGTTTATCGGAGAACATTGCAGCGAGCTCGGCTGCAACCAGCGCTGTCGGGATTAAAAAAACTATAGCTGCAAAAAGATAATAAAATGCCGAGGAGAGACCATAAACGGCCTCAGAGGCTAATCCACGCAGGCTTACCACTGCCGTAACGTTCATTATTGCGAGTGTCATGACGCTGAGTTTGAAAGTCGAAGAACTTTTTTTCATCTCCATAGTTACATTATTTAAAAATTTATTGTAACTTTGAGCGAGCAACTATCATGCAAAGAAAAACGACTAAAAAGAAAAGTTATAATTGAGGCCTATTCGACTATAAGAAAAGACAATATAATTCGTTAGGATTATAAGAAATTTACACTTACCTTTGCAGTATATAAAATATAAACACAAATAATAACACATAAAAAAGATTTAATTATGGCAAAGACATGGCGTTGTACCGTATGCGGTCACATTCACGAAGGAGCAGAGGCACCAGCACAGTGCCCACTATGTAAAAAAGGAGGAGAGTTTTTTGTAGAGGTTGTAGAGAAAGCAGCTGACGCACCACTAGAGTTCGTAACAGAGCACAAATTAGGAGATGCAGCAGGAGCTGACGCAGAGCTTATGGAGGGTCTTAATGCACACTTCTCGGGCGAGTGTTCAGAGGTAGGTCAATACCTAGCTATGGCACGTCAAGCAGACCGTGAGGGTTACCCAGAGATCGCTGAGGCATTCAAGCGTTACGCTTGGGAGGAGGCTGAGCACGCATCTAAGTTCGCTGAGCTTTTGGGAGATGTTGTTTGGGATACTAAGACCAACCTTGTAAAGCGTATGAACGCTGAGAGTGGTGCTTGCGAGGATAAGTTCCGTTTGGCTCGTTTGGCTAAGGAGCAAAATCTTGATGCAGTTCACGATACAGTTCACGAGATGGCTAAGGATGAGGCTCGTCACGGTGCTGGTTTCCAAGGACTATACAATCGTTACTTCAAATAGAGTAGCTTACCTTAGAGAGATCTAAGTAGTGTAAAACAATTATTGCCATATTTTTAAAAGCACTCTTAAAAATACACCAATAATTATTTTACCCTCCTTAAAGAGGAGTATTCCACTGATAAAAAACGTGTTTAAAATTTATTCGATTTTAAACACGTTTTTTTTGTGGGGTTTGGTGCAGTATTTTTTGTTGTTATTCGTTTATAATTTATATGTATATTTTTATAGATATTTTCTTTTATTTTGTAGAAAGTAGAGGGAGTGATGCTATTTTTTTGTACTTTTGTCATTAACAACTAAAAACTATTTTTAACTATGAAACGCTTATTTTTATTATTTGCTATAGCAATATCTACTGTAGCTTGTGTTGGCACTGATACTTCACTTTGGGATGATAACTCATCATCTGACGGATCTTACTCTACAGCTACGTTGGTTGTAAGTACTGTCGATATACCGAGTCAGGTTGATTACGCTGGTGGAGGATACAACATATACATATCATCATCATTGGGATGGAAGGTAACAAGCTCTGAGTCGTGGGTTACTCCCTCTCCAAGTTATGGTAATAGTGGAGATGATATTGCAGTAGAGCTTTGCTTCGATCCTTTTAATGATGAGGATGCTGGAACACGTATTGCTACGATCACTGTATCTACGACTTTGGATATGCAGACTACGGATATTACGGTTAAACAATCTTCGAAATAAGGTAGGAGAAAAACGAAGTTTTTCTGTCCAGACTGTGTCTGGCGGCTGCCCGCTGTTAGGGCAGTCCCCGACGTAAGAAAGCTGAGGACAAGCAATTGTGTTACCTGAGAAAATACTAAAAACAAAGGGGTGAAAAGATTAACTTTTTCATCCCTTTGTTTTTGGAATAGTCAATTATATAACATATATTTGTGAAATATGATATAATTGTTTTTAAGTGAAGCGTAGTTTAATTATTTTACTCTCCATATTATCGCTGTCGATCTTTTTTAATATTGAAAAGGATCACGGTCGTTCGCATGGCTACGCCAAACTCAATTACTCTTCTGTGGAGGATCTCGAACAGAGTTTTTCACAGGGTGACAACTACATAGATCTTAATGGTCGACGAGGCTCTTCATCGACGGTCTCGGTATCGAAGATTGTAACTAAGGGTGCGTCATCGAGACGAAGTAGTCTCAATTTTTTATCTGGAGTAAAGATAGCAATCGCTTATTTACATTCTGAGTGTGGTTACTCATATAGTTGCGATTTCCCATTTGAGCATCAACCGCAACGAAAGCTCTTTTTTATTTTACGTAATATTCGAATATAGCCAAAAGCTGTATGTAAAACACCCTATGACAAATCTATACGATCTGTCACGATTTATAGTACGCATAATTAAATAGATTATTATGTGTCTAGCATCCATAATATTATAACAAAATAAAAAATGAAAACAGAAATCAATTTTCCAAAAGATATAATAATAAACAGAATTCATGCCACTAAGGTAGCTCTATTGGTAGCGGTTATCGTCCTGAGTATAATAATGATATTAACAACTGTAATTGCTGAGTTTGAAAGAACTTCCATCATTCCCTCGATTACCATAATGGCAACTATTGCGGGAATTATTGCCGCTGCGATAATTGCAATGTCACTCAAGCGAAAGGTATATGCTCCAACCGAGAGTCCATTAAAGTGCGTGGTAATCGACTTTGCCGAGTCAAAAAGCAGTGAAATAGCGAAAGCGGTGAAAGATAATCGCTGGTCTATGGTTCCTCAGTTAGCAAAAAACAGCAATGGTGCAGCGATGAAATTAGAGGTTGTCTACTCCGCTGATTTAGGCTTTGCAGCCTATCAATTTTTTAGTTATGTGCCTCACACATACGAATCGTGCAGTCAGATCTTCTATATTGAAAAGGATGATATTAAGAGGATCAACTTTGTAAAACTAAAATCTTAATCAATGGGCTTAATATTTTTGTATCTATCAATAGCTCTAACAATTTCGTTTTTATGCTCACTCTTGGAGGCTATTTTGCTTTCAACACCTGCATCGTTCATTACCATGAAAGAGTCGCAAGGAGTACGAGGATCATTGCTCCTGAAGGAGTTGAAAACAAATATTGATCGTCCAATTTCGGCAATCTTGTCACTTAACACCGTCGCCCACACCATTGGTGCGGCGGGTGTTGGTGCCGAAGCTGTTAAGATATTTGGAGATGAGTATTTTGGAGTTATCTCAGCCGTTCTTACAATTTTAATACTTGTCCTGTCGGAGATTATCCCAAAGACTATTGGTGCAACATATTGGCAACGGCTGGCAATTCCTGCGGCAAAGGTTATACAAGGTATGATCTTTATCTGTTATCCTTTAGTGCGTCTTTCGGAGTTGCTTACAGATGCTATTGATAATAAGGATAACGATGTTTTGGTTAATCGTGAAGAGGTTATCTCGATGATTGATGCAGGCATTAAAGAGGGAGTGATAAGTAAAAGAGGAGATAATGGAGAGGTTGAAATAAAGGATAGCCCAGCCCCACTTAAGGCTGGGCTATCTGCTTTCTCGACTGAGGACTGCCCTACCAGCGGGCAGCCGCCAGGCATATCCTGGACAGAAAAACTTCGTTTTTCACCCCTATTTCATTCTAGCTAGGGGTGACACATCAAGCTCCGAGAATAGCCCCGCTTGGTATCTGAATAGTCCCGAAATGGCAATCATGGCGGCATTGTCGGTGGTAAATTTTCTCTCGGGAATAAATGTGCGCCATCCTCGCTTGCGACCCTCAGCCGCTACAGCATCTCGAAGTCCAGAATTGGCCGAAACACCTCCAGCGATAGCAATATCCTTGATTCCTGTATTTTTGGCTGCTTTTACAAGTTGCTTTAAGAGAATGTCAATGATAGTTTGCTGAAGCGATGCACAGAGGTCAGCCTTATTCTCCTCGATGAAGTTTGGATTCTCCTTTAATGCGTCACGCAAGGTGTATAAGAATGAGGTTTTTAATCCTGAGAATGAATAGTTTAGATCGCCAACATTAGGCTTAGCGAATTTAAATGCTTTAGGATTTCCTTGAGCAGCGAGGTTGTCAATTACAGGTCCTCCAGGATATGGAAGCCCCATAACCTTTGCACATTTGTCGAACGCCTCACCCGCAGCATCATCTATCGTGGAGCCGATAATCTCAAACTCCAACGGTGAGTCAACCCTAACAATTTGGCTATGTCCACCACTCACAAGAAGCGTGAGAAATGGGAATGATGGGTGTGCAATATTTTGGTCTGGAAGATCAATAAAGTGCGAAAGAATATGTCCCTGCAAGTGATTCACCTCCACAAGTGGAATATCGTGAGCCAAAGAGAGCCCCTTAGCAAAAGACACCCCAACGAGCAACGAACCCACAAGTCCTGGCCCTCTGGTGAAGGCAATGGCATCTATTTTGTCAATAGTTACTCCAGCATCCTTAAGTGCTGCATCAACAACGGGAATAATATTTTGCTGATGTGCTCGTGAGGCTAGTTCGGGAATCACTCCACCATACTTCACGTGAACTGCCTGAGAGGCAATAACATTCGAGAGTAGCGTAGTGTTTCTAATTACCGCAGCCGAGGTGTCGTCGCAGGAAGATTCGATTCCTAAAATTGTAATATCCATATATGGCGTAAAAAGTTATTTAATTTTTCGTTTTTTTCGTTAATTATGGCTATTTTTGTAGTTTGAATATTTTACTCTCCTCATTGGAGGAGAGGTGATAATACAGAAGTGTAACCATCTATTAATGCGCAAAGTTACAAAAATATTGGCAAAGCTCCTATCGGCAATCGTATTGTTGCTGATAATTTTGCCATTGACCCTATCGTTAGCCCTCACCATTGACTCGGTGCAGAGCTCTATTTTGGGGTGTGTAACTGGTGTGATCTCTAAAAAAATCAACTCTAGGATTGAGGTGAGTAGAATTAGTTTTACAGCACCCAATAGATTTCTCTTTGACGATATTTTAATCGAGGATCAGAAAGGTGATACTTTGATTTACTCTCAAAAGACACGCTTGAACCTCTCTACCCTATCGCTTCTCTCACGAAGTCTTGTTATCGGAGATGTGGAGTCTACAAATGCAAAGCTCTATCTTCGTGAGGTTGAGGGCGGCGTTCTCAATATCAAGCAGTTTGTCGATAGCATCTCTAATCCAAATGGAAAGGGAGATTTCAAAACTGTGATCGAGAAGATCGGATTTAATAATCTCGATTTTGCTTTGATACGCTTGAAGAGCCTCGATAGAGGGTATGGAGTAGATTTGGGCGATATTTTAATTGAAAATATTGACGCTAAAGCATTGGATTTTACCTCATTTCAGAGGGTCTCTTCGTTTTCAATTCTCGATTTTAATGGGCGTGAGAAGAGTGGTTTTGAAATTACCTCGGGAGGGGGAGAGTTGGTGGTGGCTGATGGTGAGCTATCGTTGACGGATTTTAAAATCGAAACCGAGCAGTCGCAAATGTCGTTGCCAAAATTGCATCTTAAGAGCGACGCATGGCAAGATTATAAAGATTTTAATGCCAATGTAAATTTGGATATTGTCTCTCAGGGGAGCACTGTTGCACTTAGCGACATTGCATATTTTGCTCCTGCGCTTCAAGGTAATAGCTTTGTTATAAGTAAATTAACAGGTGATATTACAGGCGTTGTAGATAATCTTAATGTGGAGATTGAGGATTTGGAGTTTGGCACCTCGGCTGAGTTATCGACAAATTTCACCGTTCAAGGTGCTGCTCAAATTGAGAGTGCTGAGTTTGATTTCAAGGATATAGATCTTAGAGCTTCGCAAACCGATGTCGAGATCTTTTTGCTAGGTTTTGGTGGTCAACCGCTTACTGCCGAGACGAATAAAATTGTCGATGCCATGGAGGAGTTTACCGTTACGGGTTCGGCAAAGGGAGAAATCGACAATATGAATGTTGATCTTGCCCTCGCTTCACTCAGAGGTCTAGCAACTTACAAAGGAGCTGTGACCAATGCAACAACTAAAATCCAGGCCAATGGAGCAGTTGCCACAGAGTCGCTAGATTTGGGTGCGCTCCTCGGCAATAGCTCACTTGGAGAGCTGACAATGAGCGCAAATGTTCGTTACAATATTGTCAATGGAGCCATTGATTCAAAGGCAATAGGTCAAATTTCACAATTCGGGTATAACTCTTATCTATATTCTGATATTGATCTGGAAGTGATTTATAATGAGGATAATATCGAGAGCGTGATCCATTCTTATGATGAAAATTTTAATTTTGATCTCTCGGCAATTATTCACACTGGTAAGCAAAAACATTATGATTTGACTTTGCGTGCAGAAAATATTGATTTTAAAGCGCTTAAAATTAATAATAGAGACTCAATATCGACAGTTTCAGGCTCTGTGAGAGTCAACCTTGCAGGCAATAGTTTGGATGATATGAACGGTGTGGTGACATTGCGTGACATAAACTATAATTATAACGATAAGTCAATATACGCCCCAGAGATCACCGCAACAGCTCAAAATGCTGAGCATAGCAAATATCTTGGTTTAGAGTCTGATTATGTTGATGTTGCATTCAATTCGCAAAACTCATATCAGTCGCTTATAGCCTATCTTAAGGAGGGTTTAAATGAGTATATCCCTATCCTATACAGCGATTATTCCGAGAGAAAAAAAGATAGCAAGGTGACAATTGCCAATCGTTATTCTACCCTAACGGTCGACTTTAAGGAGTTCGGAGTGATTGCCGATGCCATCTCTAGCGGATTGAATATCGCCGATAATAGCTCGTTCAACTTGATGGTAAACCCATTCAGTGAGCGCTTCTCGATGCGTCTCAATAGTGGATATATTGAGTATAATGACTTGGCGGCCACACAAATAAACATCAACGCCTCGAACGATAAAGATTCACTTGCACTCTATGCAACGGCTACCGATCTATTTGTTGGACGCAACTCATTCTCGACATATACACTAACCGCTGGAGCACGCAACAATGTCTTGGAACTCTCGACTGGATTCCGTGACTCGGCAACATCAACCTCAGCAACATTGGGTCTCAGAACAAAATTCGATGGATTGAATCAAGCCAATATCACAATTCTACCCTCTCACATAACGAACAATGACGACACGTGGATGATCTCGGCTAAGGATCTTATTGGAAGCGAGAATAGATTATTAATTGATGATTTCACAATCGAGAATGATGCGCAGAGATTAACACTCGATGGTGTGGTGTCGAAGAGTGCAACCGACTCACTTGTTTTACGATTAGATAATTATGATATTAGCCTATTAACCTCAGTTGTAGGAGATTTAGGTTATTCGATTGATGGATTGAGTAGCGGGTATGTCAATATCAAACAACTTTTGGGAAATCCTCGAATTGTTGCCGATGTTAAACTCGACAGCATCGAGGTAAACAATATCCCCTCTCCCCCACTTCAACTCAGTGCAGGATGGGACGCAGAGCAAAATCGAGCAAAGGTGCTTATTGATAATCGAAATAATGGCGAGACGGTTGTAACGGGATATTATGCTCCATCTGATATGAGATATTATGCTAATTTGAAAGTCGATAGTCTCAATATGGCACTTATTGAACCACTCCTGCAAACAACCATCAGCGACACGAAAGGACTTGCTAATGTTGATGTTTCGTTGCATGGTCAAGGGCGTAAAGCGTCGCTCCAAGGAACAATTGATGCTTATGATCTTTCGACAAAAATATTGTTTACGCAGGTCGAATATTTTGTCCCCTCGGCACTTATCAACATCGAAAATAATCGCTTGACAACCTACGCTAAAGAGATGTTCGACAGTGATGGAAATAGAGGTTTAGTCACCTTTGATTTGAGTTTGGATCACCTCTCAAATGTCTCGTATAATATCCGTATTGTACCTGAAAATATGTTGGTGCTCAACACAACAGAGAGGGATAATGAGCTCTTCTATGGCAAATTATACGCATCGGGTGTAGCAACAATAACTGGAAATAAACGAGGCGTAAATATGGATATTACAGCCACCTCAGAGCCAAATTCCAGCTTCTACATGCCACTTATGACCCAATCATCTGTGGCGAAAACCGACTTCATAACCTTTGTTCAAGATCATAGTCGAGCGGGAGACGACAATAAAAGTAATTTCCGTCGTGAGTATATCAACGAGCGAAATCGTCGACTCAATCCGCAAACGGCCTCGGTAAATATCAATATGGCACTGCACGCAACGCCCGATCTCGATTTCCAATTGGTGATTGACCCCCTTGTTGGCGATATTATCAAGGCGAGAGGTGAGGGTCGTTTCAATCTAAATATCGCTCCGCAAGATAACACATTCGAGATGTATGGCGATTACAATATCACCGAAGGAAGCTACCTATTCACCCTGCTCAACCCAATCTCGAAACGCTTTACCGTGGAGAGTGGATCCTCGATTCAGTGGACTGGAGATGCCATAGATCCACTACTCGATATTGATGCAGTATACAAGGTGAAAACCTCACTCGATCCGCTAATCAACTCCACTTCGACATACTCTTCCGAGAGCTCCTCACGTGCGGTGCCTGTCGATTGTATAATCCACCTTGGAGATCGCTTGGCGCAACCCTCGGTAGAGTTTAGCATCGAAGTGCCAACGGCCGACACGGAGCAACAGGCGGTAATTGCCAATACGCTAATCGACCAAGAGACCATTTCTCAGCAATTCTTCTACTTGATGTTTACCAATAGTTTTATATCTACAACAAGTAGCTATGGAAGTGGTTTGGCAAGCTCCACAACAGCCTCAACTGGTTTTGAACTACTTACAAATCAGCTCAGTAATTGGCTCTCGTCGAGTAACTATAATGTTGTTATCCGTTACCGTCCCGAGTCGGATTTGACTAGCGATGAGGTTGATTTAGGTTTCTCACGAGGCCTTATCGACAATAGACTACTTATCGAGGTCGAGGGAAACTATTTGGCCGATAATAAGATTGATGATAGCAACTACTCTAACTTTATGGGTGAGGCATATATCACATGGCTTATCGACAAGGCGGGCTCTCTAAAATTAAAAGGTTTCACGCAAACTATCGACCGATATGACGAGAATCAAGGATTGCAGGAGACAGGTATAGGAGTCTATTACAGTGAGAGTTTCAACACCTTTGGCGATCTATGGACAAAGATCAAGAGTCGCTTAAAGAAAAAAGAATAAATTAAGAAAAATTAAATAATTAAAACCCAAAAACAATGTTCAATTTATTAAATTCAGCAGCTGAGGTAGCTGCAACAACTACACAATCACAAATGGGTCTTTGGGAGCTATTCTCAAAGGGAGGTTGGCTTATGTGGCCACTTTTGGCACTTGGTGGAGTGACAATTTTCATCTTCGTTGAGCGCTACACAGCTATTCGCAAAGCATCGTCTCTCGATATTGACTTTATGAATCGTATTCGTGACTTTATCGTCGAGGGTAAAATGCGTTCGGCAGTTGAACTATGCCGCTCGACAAACACCCCAATTGCACGTATGGTCGAGAAGGGTATCGCTCGTATCGGCCGTCCAATGTCGGATGTGCAGAGCGCAATCGAGAATGTCGCAAACCTTGAAGTGTCGAAACTCGAAGAGAATCTTCCAACTTTGGCAACTATCGCTGGTGGAGCTCCGATGATCGGTTTCTTGGGAACTGTAATCGGTATGGTTCGCACCTTTATGAACCTTTCAGCTGCGGGTGGCACGATCGACATGTCGCTTTTGGCGGGAGGTATGTATGTCGCTATGGTAACTACCGTTGCGGGTCTTATCGTTGGTATCCCTGCCTACTTCGGTTACAACTACCTTGTAGCTCGTATCGAGAAGTTGGTTTTCCGTATGGAGTCTAACTCAATCGCCTTTATGGACATCTTGAATCGTCCAGCGAAACCAAAGACTGATAACTAATAACTTCATTAAATTACCGAATAATTATGGCAATCAAACGAGGTTCCAAGGTAGACAAATCCTTTTCGTCGGCATCTATGACCGACCTTATGTTCCTGTTGTTGCTCTTCTTGCTTATCGCAACGACACTCATTAACCCCAATGCGATAAAGCTGATGTTGCCCAACAGCAACAATATGCTTAAGGATAAAGCAATCACAACAGTCTCAATCGAGTCAACACCTAATGGCTACCGTTATTACGTCGAGCTAGAGTCGGTGGATGGTATCGAGGGTATGGAGAAAACACTCCTCTCAAAACTCGAAGGTGTGGAGAGTCCAACAGTCTCTCTACACTGTGATAAAGATGGTGTAACCATCGGTGAAGTTGTCAAGGTGATGAATGTAGCCAAGAAACATGGTTACTCCTTTATTTTGGCCACTTCGGCAAATTAATCATTCAAATTTAGGGGAGATAGATTTTAACAGATTCTTTTCTTAAGAACATCTTAAAATAATCTCCTCTAATCCATAAACCCAAAAAGAGTCTATGCAGTACTATAACCCAGATAATAAAGCGCCACGACAATTTGCGACCATTGCAGTATTGGTCTACTTTGCTGTGCTTCTTCTGCTGATGGTCTTAGTCCGTTTTTCGGTCTTAGAACCTAATCCACTTACGGAAGGGATTTTGGTAGAGTTTGGTGAGACTGACTTTGGTGTAGGTTCCAAGGAGCTTGCAGAGACCGATGTTGCATCTACCCCACCGCCGCCACAACCACAGGCTGCCGAGGAGCATTTGGAGACTGACGACAGAGAAGATATATCTTTAGAACAACAAAAAGTTGAGGATGCCGAGCAACAGAAGAAACCACAAGAGGAGCAGCCTGTAAAACAACGAGATACGGTTGTTGTCGAGGAGCGAGTAGTAAATAAGCAAGCTCTCTTCCCAGGTCGTGATGCGCAGAGTAAAACGGCTTCTCAGGGAGTCACCGAAAACCAAGGCAATCAAGGTGCACAGAGTGGCGGTGAGAGCGGAGCTATGGTGGGTGGCGGTGATGGAAATGACCCAGTTGTAGTCCTTAAGGATCGTTCAATTGTTGGTGTTCTTCCGAAACCCGATTATGACGCATCGGCTACGGGACGTGTAATAATGGATATTACCGTTGATGAGAATGGAAATGTGATGACAGCATCATATCGTTCATTGGGTTCAACGACCAACAATACGCAACTCATTGAGGCGGCTCATGAGGCGGCTAGAAAGTCTCGCTTCTCTCCGAGTGATAATTTTGTCCAAGGTGGAACAATCACTTACACATTTAGAATGAATTAAAAGCGTTCAGAATAATATAGGGGAATTATTAGAACTCCCCTTAATAGCCTCAGCACATTTTCCACAAAAAAGAAAATATGCAAAAAAAAGTGGCTAACCCTCTC
>JAWXTJ010000032.1:0-25682 GCA_044433665.1 Rikenellaceae bacterium | reverse complement strand
TAGTATAGTCAAGCAAGAAGGTCTCAGTAATATCTCGAAAATAATACGACGACAACGAACGATTATACTTCACTTTGCAAAATCGAGTGAGACTTGTTTTGAGTAATTTGTAGCTATCCGAGTAGTTCGAGCTATCCACCACCAAGCCATTCTTAATACGCTGCTTATTGGCAAACCTATCAATCTGGTGGTCGATCATCTGTTGTAGTGTCAAAACCTTCTGCTGCTCTAATTGTCTTTTCTCTTGATCGAAGCAATGTGATAATTCAACTGGCGACCACACCTTACCATCAACATCCCATTGCTCCGCTACCTGCTGATATTTGAGTTTAACAGCTAACAGATTCTTATTCTTAGCAACGACATCGCCACCTCTCCCTTTGAACGATTGAGTGCTACTATCCCAGTCTGAGAGTGGACCAGTGGTCTGCAAAATTTTTGAGACACGAGCATACCCCCTCTTAAAGATGATGAGTTCTAATTTCACAAGTGCCGTATTTCGAGGATTCGGCTTTCCCTTAATGTTAATGGTAAACATACAAAAAATGTGTTAGAATAAATTATTAACTTTCCTGACTCATGGAGGTATATTTCGCCCTACATATCAGCCTACATAAGAGTAGCCATTTACAGTCAAAAAGGTTTAATCGAGGATAAACCCCGTCAACACAATTTATTATAACACATTAATATAAAAGAACTTATAAGCCTACATACTGTAAACTTTCAAAATGGGAGTGTACTTTAGTATGCTCCTTTCAGAGCCCTCTACGCTATCTTTAAATTTTCATCCACCTATCAATGATCTCTTAAAAGGAGCAAAACTTACGTTTTGCAATGCTCTTATATGTACAAATATAATTATTTTTTTTCAAATCTCAATAAGAATTACTATTTTTGCAATGTGTGAAAATAATTTTAATTTAAATAAGAGAGTATTATGAAAAGCATTATGAAAACATTGGCACTTTGCGGATTTGTAGCATCAGTTGCCATTTCAGCTCAAAGCTGTTGTTCGTCAGCCTCGACAAACAGCGAGAGCGCAATAATTGAAGCAATTATGACACGTAGCAGTGTTCGTTCTTATACTTCGCAACCTGTCGAAGAGGCAAAGATCGAAACAATGCTTAAAGCAGGTATGGCAGCTCCAACGGCTGGAAACAAGCAACCTTGGGAGTTCGTTGTAATCACAGACCGTGCAATCCTTGATGCACTTCCAGAGGTAGCAGTAGGAATGAAGATGGCACCTAAAGCGCCATTGGCAATTGCAGTTTGTGGAGTTCCAGCTAAATCATTTCCAAATGTTCCTGAGTATTGGGTACAAGATTGCTCAGCAGCAACCGAGAATATCCTTTTGGCAGCTCACGGAATCGGCCTAGGTGCAGTATGGTGTGGCGCTTACCCTGACGGAGGTTCGGGACGTGTAGAGAAGATCACGGAGCTATTGCAACTCCCAGAGGAGGTTGTAGCGTTGAGTGTAATCATCATCGGTTACCCAGACTCTGAGCCAACAATTAAAGATAAGTGGGATCCAGCAAAAGTACACTATAATAAGTACTAAGTAGTGTAAAACAGAGACGGGAGGGACTAAATTAATTAAGTAACCCTCCCCTCTTTTTTAAAAGTGGATGTGAATATAAATTTAATAGAGATATGATAGTATATAAATTCAGAATGCTCAGTGACGAGAACGATCATTTCGTTCGTGATTACCAGGTGCCAGCAACATTAACTCTGTTGGAGTTTCATAATTTTATTATCGAAACATTGGAGTATGAACCCTGTATAACCTCATTCTTCACGGCCGATGCACAGTGGGAAAAGACTGGTGAATTTACCGCAGTTGATATGGGATTCGAGCAGGAGGAGGGAGATGAAAGCATCTCAGCACCTAGGCCAATGGAGGGTGTAGCGCTCTGCGAAATATTACACTATATGCACGATAGATTGATCTATAATTTTGATATTTTCGCATCACGAGCATATTATCTTGAATTAATCGAGGCTAATGAGGTTGACGACGCAGATTCCAAACTATATCCACGTGAGAGCTTTGCACATGCAACGGCTCCCGATCAGTATGATCCTGACTCGTCGGTTGAGGATAGTTCGATCTTCGACGAGATGATGGGTGATTTTGGTGATTTTGATGGAGATGACAACTATGACGACAGCTACTAAACAACTTATTGTGGTTGTGGGGCCTACAGGGTCGGGGAAAACATCGCTGAGCATTGATTTAGCTCGTGCATTCTCGGCACCTATTATCTCCACCGACTCACGCCAACTATACCGAGGAATGCCAATCGGAACGGCTCAACCTACCCAAGAGGAGTTGCAAGCTGCCGAGCACCATTTTATCGCATGCCGCAATATTGATGAGGAGTTCAACTGTGGAGCCTATGAGGTTGAAGCCTTGAAGCGACTGGAGCAACTCTTTGAATCTCATGAAAAAGTTATTGCTGTAGGTGGTTCAGGACTCTATATTAAGGCTCTCTGTGAGGGACTCGACGAATTGCCTGAGGTAAGCGAGGAGCTACGAGAAGGGTTACGTAAACGCCTTTCAATAGAGGGGTTAGAGTCGCTTTTGAGGGAACTTGAACTCCTAGATCCTCAATTCTACCAAACTGTAGATCGACAAAACCCATCGAGAGTTCTGCGAGCGTTAGAAGTTTGCCTAGCTAGTGGCCGTCCATACTCTGACTTTAGAGGAGGCGAGAAGCAAGCACGAGACTTCAATATAATCAAGGTCGGCATAGATATGAACAGAGATACGCTATACGAAAGAATTAATCGCAGAGTAGAGATTATGGTAGCCGACGGCCTAGAGTCAGAAGCACATGCGTTATATCCTCATCGAGCATTAAATTCGCTACAAACTGTAGGCTACAGAGAATTCTTCGACTACTTCGATGGCACAATCAGCCGAGAGGAGGCGATAGATCTAATCAAGCGTAACTCCCGAAGATACGCCAAACGCCAAATGACCTGGTTCAGACGAGACAATAGCATAAAATGGTTTTCATCTCCTGACTCAGCACCTGTGGTCGATTATATAAATAAAGTGGATTAAGTTTTTAGCTCTTAATCCACTTTATTTTTTTATTTCTGAGCTATATAAAATAGATCGAATGAGTTGTCTGAAACACTCTCTATGCTATAGTTCGCCATTGTGATAGAGGATGTTAGCGAGTTATTTTCTTTAAGAAGTTTACGGCGATTTATTCGGTTGAGAATGTCGTATGGTATTTGTAACATCCACCGAGGTAGTCGATATTGCAAATTGAAGATGTCGAAACGTGTTATACGCTCTACACCCTCTCTATTTTTTGCATAATAGGCCATAATTGATTGGTCACCAGAGACTCCAAGAGCTTCAGTATTTGAGAATTGAGGTGATAACAGTGCGCTAAACTCTTCTTTGGTGTACTCTCGAACATGCCATGGATTGCGTGTGAGCGACATTGTTATATTGGGCGTTGAGACGATAAATAACCCACCTTTTTTCAATACTCTTTTGACCTCAGCAACGAATTGTTTATCATCTTTGATGTGCTCGATAACTTGAAATGAGATTACACAATCGAACTCTTCGTCGGCAAATGGTAGAGGTGGAACAGTCGCTTCACGGAACTCTACATTTTCACCTTCGATGACGTTGCTTTGTGGTCTATGTTTATCTATTGTTGTGTAGTGGGTTGCGTATGGTGCAATGATTTCGATACCATATCCCGAGCCAGTTCCAATTTCTAAAACTCGCCCAGATATGCGTTTCGCAGCCTCATGATAGGCTAATATCGAGCGCTGAAAGACGAAGTTGTCCGATAGTTCGGTCGAGACTCTTTCAGCTGTTGCTAACTTACTCATTAGTAGAGCTATTCTTGATTATGCGGATTCCACTCTCTGTTGCCTCTACATCTCCTCGCTTTAGAAGGACTCCCAATGAACGTTTGAAAAGTTTCTTGCTCATTTCGGTATATTGTGTTACTTTTGCGGGATCGCTGTTGTCGTTGATTGGAAGCTCGCCTCCGTTATCCATCATAAGGTCGTATAGGGTTTCAGCCGAATTTTTAACCTCTTTGTAACCTTGCTGTTGCAGGGTTAAGTCAATGCGATTATCTTCGGTGATTCTACGCACAAAGGCTTTCATGCGATCTCCGACGTTTACCTTTTTGAAGATTTGGTTGCGATAGATCATTCCCCAGTGGCGGTTGTTGATAATCACTCTATAGCCAATTTCAGACTCCGAAGCGATCAAGATATTAACCTCTTGACGAATGTCGATGGTTAGAGCATCGTTGCTGATAAATCCTTTAAGTTTGCTTGTTGCGACACAGCGACCTGTAACATTATCTTCGTAAGCGTAGACAATGCAGTGACGGTCGATGATGACTCCACCTTGCTGATTGCGATTCGGCAAGAAAAGATCCTTACCGAATAATCCCCAATCGAGGAAAGCACCGTGAAGATTTTTATCGACAACCTTTAGGCACGCAACCTCACCCACCATGATTGATGGTGTTTCGGTTGTCGCAACTAGTCGATCTTCGGAGTCGTGATAGATAAAAACCTCTATCGTGTCACCCTCCTTATCGCTGAGTGAAACATAACGGTTAGGGAGCAAAACCTCATTTTGCTCATCATCTACTAAATATAACCCGAAGTCCGAAATACGGCTTACGGTAAGAGTTTGTCTTCTACCTGCTTTTATCATGTGTATTGAATAATATTTTCACAAAAGTAACCATTTTTGCGGGACTTTTGCTAATTTTGTTCCATTATATTTGTATAGTTAATGAAAGATGATAAAATAAAAATATTAGGGGCTCGGGTTCACAACCTTAAAAGTGTTGATTTAGAGATCCCTAGAGATTCATTAGTAGTTATTACAGGGCTTTCAGGTTCAGGAAAATCGTCACTGGCTTTCGATACGATTTATGCCGAGGGACAGCGTCGTTATATGGAAACACTATCTACATACGCTCGCCAATTTGTCGGAACCATGGAGCGTCCCGATGTCGATAAGATAACTGGATTGAGCCCCGTTGTGGCAATCGAGCAGAAAACAACAAACAAGAATCCTCGCTCGACGGTGGGTACCGTGACAGAAATTAATGATTTTCTGCGAGTACTTTTTGCTCGTGCCTCCAGAGCCTATTCGCCTCAAACGGGGGAGATGATGGTGCATTACTCAGATGAGCAGATTTTAGAGTTGATTCTTAAGGGTTTTGCAGGTCAAAAAATTGCTGTTGTTTCTCCGATAATAAAGGGTCGTAAGGGTCACTATCGTGAACTTTTCGAGTCATTGCGCAAAAAAGGGTATCTTTATGCTCGTATAGATGGAGAGATCAAGGAGTTTTCGCAGGGAATGAGATTAGATCGCTATAAATCGCATGATATTGACCTTGTTATCGACCGTTTGAGGGTTACCGAGGAGAATTCTGATAGATTGCTAAAATCGCTTAAGGAGGCAATGAAACAGGGTGAGGGGACAATGGCGGTATATGATTACGAGTCGGATGCCTCTCGTTATTACTCTCGTCATTTGATGTGTCCAACAACAGGGGTTGCCTTTGAGGAACCTGCACCGCATACTTTCTCATTTAACTCACCTAAGGGGGCTTGTCCTCGATGCAATGGTTTGGGTGTCGAGGCGGTTTTTGAACTTTCGAAAATCATCCCCGATATGAGCAAAAGCGTTCGTGAAGGTGGTGTGGAGCCATTGGGGAAGTATCGCAATAATATGCTCTTTGCAATTTTGGAGATGTTATCTCGTCGACATGGTTTCTCGCTCGATGATCCATTGGAGGCTCTCGACAAGGAGTCTTTAAATGCGCTATTGTATGGTGATTCTGATCCGTTGACTGTAAATTTATCGGAATTTTCGCACTCTCATGGAGTTCAATTTATGGCTTGGGAGGGTGTCGGTGAGTATATTACTCGCACCGAAGATGATGATTCAAAGCGTGGACAGAAGTGGAGAGAGCAGTTCCTAATAACGAAAAAATGTGCCGAGTGTGGAGGCTCTCGCTTGCGTCGTGAGGCTCTTCAATTTAGAATTGGAGAGAAAAATATTGCTGATCTTAGCGCAATGTCGATTACCGATTTTGCAGAGTGGATGAACTCTATCGAGCAACATTTCGACAAAAAAGAGCAGATGATAGCTCGTGAATTGGTGAAAGAGATTCGTGAGAGATTGCGTTTTTTGATAGATGTCGGTTTGGGGTATCTATCTCTGTCAAGAGCATCAAAAACACTCTCAGGAGGTGAAAGCCAACGTATTAGATTAGCAACACAGGTAGGTTCAAAATTGGTTAATGTACTCTATATTTTAGATGAACCAAGTATCGGACTACACCAACGAGATAATCACAGATTGATAAAATCACTTGAAAACCTTCGTGATGCAGGTAATTCAGTAATTGTTGTTGAACATGATGAAGATATGATGCGTGCAGCAGATTTTATCGTCGATGTTGGTCCCAAGGCTGGTCGACGTGGAGGTGAAATTATGGCGGCAGGTTCATTCGATGATATTTTAAAGAGTGGATCTATTACTTCAGATTATCTTTCGGGTCGTCGCTCAATAGCTTTGCCAGAGAGCCTAAGAGAGGGAAGTGGTGAGAGTATTATCTTGCGAGGTGCACGTGGAAATAATCTAAAGGGTGTCGATGTGGAGTTTCCATTGGGAAAATTCATCTGCGTAACGGGAGTCAGTGGCTCGGGGAAATCGTCGCTTATAAATGGTACTTTGCGTCCAATTATCAGCCGTGAACTATATCGTTCAATGGATCGGCCATTGGAATATGATTCGATCGAAGGGCTCAATAATATTGACAAAATGGTTGTTGTCGATCAGTCGCCTATTGGTCACACTCCTCGCAGCAACCCAGCAACTTACACAAATGTCTTTGGTGATATTCGTAAGCTCTTTGAGTCGACTCCTGATGCTCAAATTAGAGGATTTAAAGCTGGTCGATTCTCATTTAATGTCAAGGGAGGCCGTTGCGAAACATGTCGAGGTGCAGGAGTGCAGACAATCGAGATGAATTTTCTGCCTGATGTATATGTTACATGTAAAGCGTGCGGAGGTAAACGATATAACCGTGAGACGCTAGAGGTGAAATATAAAGGAAAAAATATAAACGACGTTCTCAATATGACAATAAATATTGCAGTTGAGTTCTTCGAGCATATTCCAAATATACACCAAAAACTCAAAGCGATTCAAGATGTTGGCCTTGGATATTTAACTTTAGGACAACCTTGCACTACCCTATCAGGCGGTGAGTGTCAGCGAATCAAGCTATCGAGTGAACTTTCAAAACGTGACACTGGACGCACTCTCTATATTTTGGATGAGCCAACGACAGGATTGCATTTTGAGGATGTCCGTCAGCTGTTAGATGTGCTCTATAAACTTGTCGATCGAGGTAATACGGCAATTGTTATTGAGCATAATTTAGATGTGATTAAGGTTGCCGACTATATTATTGATATTGGTCAAGAGGGAGGTGCCGCAGGTGGCGAGTTGATCGTTGCGGGCCTACCAAAAGAGGTTGCAAAATGCAAACGCAGCTATACAGGTGAGTTCTTACGAGATATGCTAAAGAGGTAATAATGTAAATTTCATATTAAATAGGTCTGTATAGGGTGTAATTATAATTTTTTTTTATTATCTTTGCGTCGATGTTCTTTAACGATTAACAGGAAATTTAAACATTTAAATTAATATAAACAAAATGAAAAAAGTAATTCTAGCGGCATTTGTCGCAGTTGCATTTTTGGCAACCTCTTGTGGAGGCGGTAACAAAGCAACAACAACAATCACAAACGGTAGTCTTTCAAAGTTCGACACCCTGTCGTATGCAGTTGGTGTAAACCTTGCATCTGTTACAAGCAATCAATTGAGCGATCTTCCTCTAAATTATGACGTATTGGTTGAGTCGTTGATCTCAGCAGCTAATGGCACATCAAAATTAACTCACGAGGAGGCTACAGCGACACTTCAAGATTACTTTATGACTAAGCGTCAAGCTCGTGCTGCTGAGGTTAACATGAGCCGTGATGCTGCCGATAGCGTAGCTTTGGCTAATGGTGCTGATGAGGCTGTAGTTAGTCAAACTCGTCAAAACTTGCCAGCAGACTCTTCAATGTTCGAGAGCGAGGAGGAGCGTAGTTTGGTGTCAGCAGCTTTGGGTAACGACCTAGGTAGCAGCATCGCTTCAGCAAAAGTTCCAGCGCAAACAGTTTGGATCGAGCAAGCATTCAAAGATATGCAAGCTGAGGTTCTTAAACTTACTGAGGAGCAATCTAATATGGCAATTCAACAATTCTTCACAGTGACTCGTCCAGCACAAAATCTTGCTGAGTCTGAGGAGTGGTTGGCTTCAATCGAGAAGAAATCAGGTGTTCAAAAAACTGAGACTGGTCTACTTTACAAAGTAGAGGTTGAGGGCGAGGCTCTAATGGCAACTGACGATCGTGACGTAGTTAAGGTTAAATATACAGGAAAAACTCGTGACGGTGAGGTATTCGACTCATCACGTTACGCAGATATGGCAGAGGATCGCATAGAGTACATGAAGGCTCAAAGCGAGAATGGTGAGCTTCCAGCAGATGGCGAGATCATCGAGTTCCCATTGAACCGTGTTATCCCAGGTTGGACTGAGGGTATGAAGTTAGTAGGTAAAGGTGGCCGCATCTCATTGTGGATCCCATCTGAGCTTGCTTACGGTACACGTGGCGCTGGTAACAGCATCGCTGCAAACGAGGCTCTATACTTCGACGTTGAACTTGTAGATGTAATTCCTTTCGAAGAGACATCAGAGGAGTAAGCATCAACCTTGATTTTAAATAAAAATATTCCCTTAAAATTGATATTATGTCAATTTTAAGGGAATATTTTTATTTACGTTGCAGTCCTTAATATCCAAGAATACGCATCATTGAACGATAAGATTGCTCCTTGGCGAATAGGCGAGTATAATATTCATTATCGCCTTTATCTCGGTCTATTATAATATGTTTAGGTGCAGGTATCAAACAGTGCTGGATACCGCCGAAACCTCCGAGAGACTCTTGATAGGCTCCAGTGTGGAAGAATCCAATGTATTGAGGATCATTTGCCACTAGCTTGGGCATAAAGATAGCATTCGTGTGTGACTCCGCATTATAGAAATCTTCACTATCACATGTTAATCCACCGAGGAATACTCGTTGATACTCTCTATCCCAATTGTTGATGGCTAGCATGATGTAACGCTGATTGATTCCCCAGGTGTCAGGCAATGTAGTTATAAACGATGAGTCGATCATATACCAGAACTCACGGTCGTTCTGTTGTTTCTGATTAACTACCGAATATAGCGAAGCACCGCTCTCGCCTACAGTGAATGAACCGAACTCTGTGAATAGATTAGGTTCACTGATTCCGTTTTGTTCACATATATGTTTGATCTGCGCTACGATCTCTTCGGTTAGATACTCATAATCATATGTGAAGTTGAGCGAGTTCTTTATTGGGAATCCGCCACCAATATTTAGGCAATCAAGCTCAGGGCAAATCTCTTTAAGATCACAATATAGTTGCATACACTTCGATAACTCATTCCAATAATAGGCCGTATCTTTAATACCTGTATTGATAAAGAAGTGTAACATTTTGAGTTTGAACTTTGAGTTTTTCTTGATTTTACTCTTGTAGAAATCTATAATCTCATTGTAGCGAATACCTAGACGAGAGGTATAGAAATCAAACTTTGGCTCTTCTTCGGCTGCGATACGGATTCCAATTTGACACCCTTTATCTATTGCATCATCAAGTAGTTGCAATTCATCTTTATTATCGATTACAGGTATTGTATTCTCGAAACCTGAATTAATTAGCTGAGCGATATTTTCAACATATTGAGGACGTTTGAATCCGTTGCAGATAATAAATCTATCTTTGTCGAAGATACCGCTATCGTATAGCGCATTGATAATATGAATATCATATGCCGATGATGTTTCAAGGTGAATATCATTCTTTAGAGCTTCTTCTAACACAAATGAGAAGTGGCTTGATTTGGTGCAATAACAGTAATTATACGAACCTTTATAGTCCACCCTTGCCATGGCTACATTGAACATTCTCTTAGCTCGATTTATCTGCGCTGAGATCTTTGGCAAGTATGTTACTTTTAGTGGTGTACCATACTGCTTGATAAGTTCCATTAGAGGAATGTCGTGAAAGTTTAGTGAGCTATCTTCTACCGAGAACTCATCTTGAGGGAAATCGAACGTCTGCTCGATAAGGTCGATATATTTGTTTTTCATGGTTTGATTATATGTTATTTGCAAATCCGACTCAGCTACATCTACACAAACGAGACAATGTAACTCGATCGGATTTCATCAATTTTAACGATGCAAAGATTTGATTTTTTTTTGGAATATACAATCTTTCAACCCTCTTTTTTCACTTTACGATAATTATTTTTTCATAACAGTTTTTATTTCTCAAAGAAAAATTGTATTTTTGACCTCAAATAAATCATTTTTAGCGGTGTTAGCTTCGATAATATCTAAATACTTGCAGGAAAATCGTCGTTTGATTATTCCTCAATTGGGAGCCTTCTTGGTTAAGGAGCCTGGACATGTTGTGCTCTTTTCTCAATTGCTTACCAAGGATGATGGAGTATTGCATAATCTATTAATTAATAATGGATTGAGCGATATTGGTGCAAGTGGATTGATGAATCGGTTACTTTTTGATGTGCGTTACATTATCGAAAATGGTGGCGAATATACTCTGGAAGGTGTAGGTTTATTCTCGGTTAAGGAGGATGGGGTTCTGCATTTTGAATATAACTCTAAAATTGTCGAGGTGACTGCGGTTAGTGAACCTGAGCAGCCCGTTCTTATTGAAGAAGAGGAGGTGACTGAAATATTGGAGCCTATCTATAATGTTCAAACGAACGAGGCGACAGAAGCAGAGAAAACAGAGGATGTGATTGAGGCAGTTGAAGATATTGAAAGAGTCGAAATAGTTGAGAAGTTCGAAGAGGCTGAAGAGATTGAAAAGTTCAAAGAGATTGAGGAGATTGAAAGGTTCGAAACTACAGAAGAGGAAGAGATCGACACAACAGCAACCGAGATTAACACTGAAAATATTGAAGATCTACAAATCGAACCAGACACAATTGCAGAATCATCACAACCCGCTGAAGAGCCTGAAAGCACAATTTTTGAGCAAGATCCAGACTTAAAAGGATTGAGTTATGCAGGCAATAAAAGACCTCGACGCTCAAATGCAAAGAGAGGTATAGATTGGTGGATGGTTATAGCTGTCACCTCAGCACTACTTGCACTGAGTGTGATTCTTTATGGTTACTTGAGCGATAGAGCTCAAAACCGCGCTTCGATCTCGGCTCTAATGGAGCAGAGTGCTGAATAATAATTTACAATATTTTTAATGGATATTATCTCAATAAAACAACGTTTTGGCATTATAGGTAATAGCGAACTTCTCAATCGAGCATTGGAGATCGCTCTACGAGTTGCGCCTACCGATCTGTCTATTTTAGTAACAGGAGAGAGTGGTGTTGGAAAGGAGTTTTTTCCGCAGATCATACACAATTACTCATCTCGCAAACATAAGCGATATATTGCCGTTAACTGCGGAGCGATTCCCGAGGGAACTATAGATTCAGAACTTTTTGGTCACGAAAAAGGGTCATTTACAGGAGCTTATGAAGCTCGCAAGGGTTATTTTGAGGAGGCAGATGGTGGTACAATATTTCTTGACGAGGTGGGAGAGCTCCCTCTTTCGACTCAGGTTCGACTGTTGCGTGTTCTGCAAAGTGGTGAGTATATTAGAGTTGGATCGGCTAAGGTTCAAAAGACATCGGTGCGAGTTGTCGCAGCTACAAATGTTAATTTAATGCAGTCGATCGCCGCTGGAGAGTTCCGTGAGGATCTTTTTTATCGTCTTAGCACGGTACCAATTGTTGTGCCTGCATTGCGTGAACGCCCCGAGGATATAAATTTATTGTTTAGAAAGTTCGCTTCGGAGGTTGCTGCACAATATCGTATGCCAGCGATTTCACTTGATCCTCAGGCTCGTGTGATACTTGAAAATTATTATTGGAGAGGTAATATTCGCCAACTAAAAAATGTTGCGGAGCAGATCTCGGCAATTGAACAGCAACGGGAGATCTCGGCAGATGTTCTTATGCAATATCTTCCCGAGCAGGATTCAAATTTGGTATCGGTTGCTGGAGGTCGTTCGAGTCAAGGTGCCACAGACAATTTTTCATCTGAAAGGGAGTTATTATATAAGGTACTCTTCGATATGCGCTCAGATATTAACGATCTGAAGAGAATGTTGCAGGAGTTGATGCACAAACCACCAACCGAAAATATGGCACAGCCTATTGGTCTGCTACCCTCTTCAGCACCGACATTTGTTTCGCAGCCGAGCAAGGAGACCATCGACAACGATGTATATGCCGAGGAGTATAAAGAGTTGACCAAGGCCGATGTGCAGCGAGAACAGATAATAAAGGCTTTAAAACGTCATAATGGCCGTCGACGTGAGGCTGCCGCAGAGTTATTTATGTCGGAGCGTACGTTGTATAGAAAAATTAAAGAGTTAGAAATCGACGAAAATTAAAACTTGGGAGTTAATTCTTCCAACAACAAATAAATATTTATAGTGAAAAAAATATCATTTATACTTCTGACCATTTGTGCATTTGCCTTTGTTGGATGTGGTTTTAGAATGAGCTACACGCTCTCGGGAGCCTCAATTCCAGTCGATGCAAAGACATTCTCCGTGGCCTACTTTCCGAATAATGCAACTATGGTTGCCCCAATTTTAAGTTCGACACTAACCGACGAACTTAAAGATATATTCATCAGCAGAACAAGCCTCACTCAAGTCAACGATGGTGGAGACTTTGCCTTTGAGGGTGAGATCACCACATATACATCTACAACATCATCGGTTTCGAGTGACGATTACGCTCTTATGAACCGTCTGACCGTGGGTGTAAGGGTTCGATTTACCAATGTTATCGACGAGAGCAAATCGTTCAATCAGTCCTTTTCAGCATATCAAGATTACCCATCAACAAGCCTGCTAACAGAGGTTGAAGATACATTGATCCCTGAACTGGTTGAGCAGATTGTATTAGATATTTTCCAAGCTGCGGCTTCTGACTGGTAGAATGTATGGCGAATATATTTAAAAAGTCGTGGCCATTTGGTCGCAAGAATAGTTCGGAGGCTAAAAATCTGACAGAGGCGAAGAGTTCAGCCGAGGAGGAGACCGAGGTAGATATGGAGTTCGATCAGATAGATATTAATACACTAATGGGGAGATCCACTGACGATGTTATTGATCGTTTTTTGAGTTGCTCGGATCTAAAAATCGTTGTCGACAAAAGTCTAAAAGATGAGTGCGAAGTGAAAGTTGAGCCCAATTTATCGGACGAAGATAATATTGTAAGCGAAGAATTAGCAAAAATATACCTTTCACAGGGGCTTAAAGACCAAGCAATAGAGATTTATCGCAAATTAAGTTTGTTAAATTCAGAAAAAAGTGTTTACTTTGCCGAACTTATAGCGAATATAGAGAATAATAATTAAAATAAAAGAGTAATGTTATACACAATTTGTATTGGTTTAGTTTTAGTAGCGAGCGTATTGATGATCCTCGCAGTATTGGTGCAAAGTCCTAAAAGCGGTATGGCTGCTAACTTCGGAGCATCAAACCAAGTTATGGGAGTTCGTCAAACAACAGACTTCCTAGAGAAATTTACATGGGCTATGGCGATCGCAATTTTTGCAGTTAGCCTATTGGCAACAATTGCAATGGGCAACTCAATGTCTACAGGTAGCTCAAAAGCATCTAAAGATGCAGCAACTGTACTTGAGCAACAAATGCAACAAGTGCCAGCAGCTACAATCCCTCAAGTGGAGGTTCCAGTAGAGACTGAGGTTGTAGAGTAAGCTATCTCGCTAGGGTTTCTAGCAAGAATAAATTAAAAATAGAGTATGCAAAATAGCATATTCTATTTTTTTTATGGTTTTTAGCGAAATTTATTTAATAATATTTTGTGGTTTGTTAAAAAAGTATTAATTTAGTGTTGTAGAAATTATCAACCTAAAAAATATAATAGTATTATGATTATCACATTTAATGAACTTCGCCGCATCAAGGATAGACTTCCTAGCGGTAGCTTGCAAAGCATAGCAGACAGTCAAGGTATTGATGTAGAAACAGTTAGGAATTATTTTGGTGGTAACGCCAAATCTGGATCTGGTGTTCACTTCGAACAAGGACCCGACGGAGGTGTAGTAACCTTAGATGATACGACAATTCTTGATGCAGCAATGCGCATTCTAAATTCTTAGTCTTTTGTAATCGCATCTTCTTAAAAAAGAAAAAGCATATTCTCTAAATCAACAAAGGGTAGCCTGCATGGGCTACCCTCTTCGTGTATACTCCTGCTTGGTTACGTTTCTGTCCGCCCACCACAAGGGCAGTCATAAACTAAAAGTGGGCAGTCCTCAATTGAGAAAGTGATTGTTTTGGCATCTTTCCTCTAATTAAATTTCTTAAATAGATAATAAATTAGTTTTTTTGCGTAAATTTGCACTTTATGGGAAGTATAACAAAATTGAAATGGGTTTAATAAAAAAAATATCTCTTTGGGTGCGAATGATTAATCGTCGTCGTCGCATTAGTGTCTACAACTCCGTTAATGGTAAGGAGTGGTATACTCATATTTCACCTGTGCGTGGCATCTTAGTCATCATCGCTCTACTTGTTTCTCTCTTTTTGATGATGTTATTGCTTGTCGGCTACACCTCGATTCTTGAAATCTTACCCGCTTATCGCTCTGCTGCTGACCGCTCACGTGACCAGCTTATCGACAATATCGTCAAGATAGACTCTATGGAGAGGGTTATCAACGACATTATAATATATAACGAAAATGTTGGCCTTATCATGGAGGGTAAAACCCCCGTTGTACGCACAACAATGGTCAACGACAGCATAAAATACAACCGAACGTTCACCCCGAGCAATGCCGCTGACTCCGCCTTGAGATCTCAGATGGAGGGCGATGGTGTATATAGCCTTAGCGCTGCCGAGGCCGAGGCGGCAAGCAACAATACAATTATCTCCTTGTCGGCACCTATCGATGGGATTATCACCGAGGGGTTCTCTTTGAGAGACGGTCGCTTCTCGGTACGCATTGCAGCAACCTCTGAATCGAGGATTGTGGCGGTCGAGGATGGTATTGTTATGCTATCTATTTGGAGTCCTGATGGTGGCAATATCATTCAGATTTTACACCCAAATAACACAATATCTACGTATAAAAATATATCGCAATCACTTGTCTCGAAAGGGCAAGCTGTGAAGCGAAACGAGATTATAGGATATTATAGCAAGGCTAATGATAGCGCCTCGGAGCAACTCTTCGAGTTTGAGATGTGGAGTGACGGTAAGGCTGTCGACCCTGAACGCTATATTATCTTTTAGGTACAACGAGCTTTTAATAATATGAAACAAAAAATAGCAATACTTGGATCAACAGGCTCCATAGGAATCCAAACTTTAGATATTATTCGTGAGAATCCCGAGCTCTTTGAGGCTACAACTCTCACGGCTAATTTCTCGTGGCAGAAGCTCGTAGAGCAGGCCATTGAGTTTGATGTTGATTCGGTGGTAATCAGTTGTGAGGAGTATTATCCGCAAACTGTAGAGGCATTGAAGGATTACCCGATCAAGGTATATACAGGCAGTGACTCGCTTTTGCAAGTGGTTCAAAATAATGACATTAATGTTGTGGTCAACGCTCTTGTTGGCTACGCTGGTCTCCACCCTACTGTGGCAGCTATTGAGGCTGGCAAAAAGGTTGCTTTAGCCAATAAGGAGTCTTTTGTTGTTGGTGGAGAGTATGTTATGGGGCTTGCAAAGGCTCGAAAGGTGCCTATTTTGCCTATTGACTCTGAGCACTCGGCTATATTTCAATGTTTGGTTGGTGAGAGTTCTCCCATTCGTCGCATGATTCTCACTTGCAGTGGGGGTTCTTTTCGTGATTTGAAGCGTGAGGAGTTAGCTAATGTAACTGTTGAGCAGGCATTGAAACATCCTCAGTGGAATATGGGAGCTAAGATTACCATCGACTCTTCGACACTTGTTAATAAGGGTTTTGAGGTTATTGAGGCGCATTGGCTGTTTGGCACTGAGGCATCGAAGATTGATGTTATTCAGCATCCCCAATCTATTGTTCACTCAATGGTAGAGTTTGAGGATGGAGCGATTAAGGCTCAATTGGGCACTCCCGATATGCACATTCCAATCAGCTTTGCACTCACCTTCCCTCATCGAGTGGCACGTCCATCTGAGCAGTTTAGCTTCTTGGATAATCCGACGCTTACATTCGAGGCTGTCGACCGTGTGAAATATCCTGCTTTGGATATTGCTTACGAGACTCTAAAGCGTCGAGGTACAGCAGCCTGCACAATGAATGGAGCAAATGAGGTTGCTGTAGCTGCCTTTTTAGCTAAGAAATGTAAATATCTCGATATAGTTCGCGCAATCGAATATGCAATGACAAATGCCGATTTTGAGCTTACACCCTCGCTCGAAGTCTATGCAGAGGCAAATGAGGAGTCACGTCGTTTAGCGGCACAATTTCTAAAAATCTAACACATTTATAATGGACATTTTAATCAAAGCAGTTCAATTTTTCTTATGCTTCACTATTCTGGTGGGTATACATGAATTTGGCCACTTCATCATGGCTCGTATTTTCAAAATTAGAGTCGAAAAATTTTATATTTTCTTCGATCCTTGGTTTTCACTTTTCAAGTGGAAAAAGGGTGATACTGAGTATGGTGTCGGCTGGTTACCCTTGGGTGGTTATGTGAAAATCGCTGGAATGATCGACGAGAGCATGGATAAGGAGCAGATGGCTCAACCGATGAAAGAGGATGAGTTTCGTGCAAAGCCAGCTTGGCAACGTCTTTTGGTGATGATTGCGGGTGTTGTGATGAATATCATCTTGGCAATCTGCATCTATATTGGAATTAGTTACACTTGGGGTGATAGTTATTTTTCAAATAGCGAGGCTAAGTGGGGATATAGTTTTAATGAGTCGGCTGAGGAGCTTGGATTGCGTGACGGAGATAAACTTATCTCGATTAATGGAACTGTGATCGACAATATTGCAGAGGTTATTCCGATGCTGCTTATCACAGATCAGGATCAAGTTGTAAGAGTTGAGAGAGATGGCAGACAGCAAGATATTACACTTACCCTTAGCGATCTTGTTGAGATGCGTCAAGCGGGTGGACATGTGGATTTCTTTGTTCCGATTGCTCCATTTGTTATCAACAGTGTTGTAGCTGAAAGTGCATCGGCAGTTCTTCAAAAGGGAGATCAGATTGTGGGAATTAACGATCAAGCAGAGATAGATTTCAATAAATATGGTGAGATCTTAGCTAAATATAAAGGTCAAGATGTTGAGCTGTCGCTTCTTAGAGCCGATTCACTTATCAATGTGACGATACCTGTGAATGAGAATGGTGAAATTGGTGTCATGGTAGCCTCTCCATTTACTCTAAGCACAAAAAAATATACGCTATTGGAGGCTATCCCAGCTGGTTTCCGCAAGACGGGTGAGATGGCTGCATCATATTGGAGTCAACTTAAGTTGATGGTGAAACCTGAGACTAAACTTTATAAAGAGGTTGGTGGCTTTATCGCTATCGGTAACATCTTTGCGTCGAGTTGGAATTGGTTAGACTTCTGGTTGAAAACGGCATTCCTTTCGATTATGCTTGCAATTATGAATATTTTGCCTATTCCAGGTTTGGATGGTGGACACACTCTATTTACTCTTTGGGAGATTATCACAGGCCGCAAACCAGGTGATAAATTCTTAGAGGGTGCTCAAACTGTAGGTATGATCTTGTTGCTTGCTCTACTTATTTATGCTAACGGAAGCGATATTGTTCGCCTATTTAAGTAAAGTAGCTGAGTTTATATAAATAATGGCAAAGGTCAAAAAAGCATATTTCTGTCGCAATTGTGGCAACGAAGCACCCAAGTGGTTGGGGCGTTGTCCTGCGTGCGGGGAGTGGAATACATTCACCGAGGAGATTATCGCCAAAGAGCCGAGTTCGATTGCAGGTAGGGTTGCAAATATCCCAACGAGCAAACCGCTCAAAATAAGTGAAATTTCGGAGTCGAATCACAAGCGCATAAATATTGGCAATAGCGAGATTAATCGAGTATTGGGTGGCGGAATGGTTCCAGGGTCGTTGATTCTTCTAGGTGGTGAACCTGGAATAGGTAAGTCTACCCTATCGCTTCAATTGGCATTGAGCAATAATGGTTTAAAGACACTATATGTGTCGGGTGAGGAGTCTGCTGAGCAGATAAAAATGCGAGCTAATAGAATTGGAGTCGGCAATGAGGAGTGTTTAATCTACACCGAGACTCTGCTTGAAAATATCGTCTCTCAAATAAATGAGATAGATCCCGATTTGGTTATAATCGACTCTATTCAAACGATATACACAAATATGATCGACTCCTCGGCAGGTAGCGTATCTCAGATTCGTGAGTGTGCAGCGACACTGCTTAAATATGCTAAAGGGCGAGATACTTCGATTGTGATTATTGGTCATATCACCAAAGATGGAACTATTGCGGGACCAAAGATTTTGGAACATATTGTCGATGTTGTTCTTCAATTTGAGGGTGATGGCAACAATATATATCGAATCCTTCGAGGTATTAAAAACCGCTTCGGAGCGACATTTGAGATTGGAGTATTTGAGATGATCGACTCTGGTTTACGTGAGGTTGATAATCCATCGGAGATTTTGCTTTCGCATTATGATACACCTTTAAGTGGCATTGCTGTGGGTGCAGCTGTAGATGGTATACGTCCATATCTTATTGAGGTGCAGGCTTTAGTCACAGGCTCTGCTTATGGTACACCTCAACGTAATACAACGGGTTTCGATGCTAAGCGTATGAATATGTTGCTTGCGATTATCGAAAAACGTGTTGGGCTTAAGATGTTCCAAAAGGATCTATTTTTAAATTTTGCGGGTGGGTTTAAGGTATCAGATACAGGGCTTGATTTGGCTATTATTGCCTCGGTTATATCTTCATATTACGATCGTCCAATTGCCGAGGGTATCTGTTGTGCAGGAGAGGTGGGTCTCTCGGGAGAGGTTCGACCAGCTCCACGCACCGAACAGAGGGTGAGTGAGGCGGCACGTTTAGGTTTTAAGCGTATCATCATCTCAGCCTACACAGCTAAAGGAGCCAAGAGAGCTAAAGGGATTCAAGTTATCGAGATCCATAATATCGAGGAGTTACCTCGATATATTTTAGGATCTGAAATTGATTAATTTTTTATCATGAAAAATAGAGGGGTTATTCATTTCCCTCTATTTTTTTTGTGTTTTTATAGTTCATTAAAATTGGCATAAAGAACACTAACGCCACCACCGAAAAGAGCAATCCGCTAATTGAACCCACAGCAAACGAGAACCAGAAGCTATTGTTGTCGGTAGCGCTATCCATAAGGAATGGAATTAGACCCAATGCAGTGGATAAAACCGTCAATAAAATTGGGATAATTTTATGGTTATAGGCTTTTGCATAAATTGCTATTGATCTTCGACCTCGACTCTCTTTGAGTTGTGTGTTATACTCATTAATCAAGTAGATTGCCGAGTTTACAACAAGGCCACTAAGCAGAACCAACGAGGCAAATCCACCTGTTCCGAATGGTATTTTTGTGAAGTAATAGGTAAAGAATGTTCCGATAAACGAGAGTGGAATAAGCGAGATTATAACCAACGGTTGACGCAACGACTCGAAGAGAATTGAACACATAAAGAAGATTATGACAATGATAAGTAGAATCAGCCAATATTGCTCTCCGCTATCTTTATACCATCCCCAACTACGATTTTTTGCTACAAAACCTACTGGCAGTCGAGCATTCATCTCGTCGATTACACCATTGGTAAATCTATCTGCCAAGGTGTATGAACCAAGGAAGTTAAAGGCTACCGAGATTGTATACTCTTGGTTTCGCTTATCAATTGTCTGCTTTGCATTTCTTTCGCTCATTGCGGCAATGTGAGAGTAACGAATTTGACTCTCCCCCACTTTAATATATTGATTCATTAGTGACCAGAGGTCGAAACGATCTCGTTGTGAGGAGTGGTAATCTATTTCGTAGCGACTATCTCGACTCTTATATTCTCCTAATTGCTCCTCATTTAGCTGCTCGGTGAGTGCTGCGTGGGCTGCGGGGAGATTGATTTGGTATAGGGCGATTTTCTCTCCGTCATATTGCATGGCAAGGCCTCTCTCTTGTCTTGAATAATAGCTATATCGACCACTTTCGATTGAGGCATCCGAAGCTCTCTGATTGGCTGAAACTAGCTCTAGGAGCTCATTTGCATAGCTTCTTAGGCGTTGGAAATTATAACCTGTAAGCTCGATGGAGTATGATTTATGATCTAAATTGAGTGAATTGCTAAAACCTCGCTCGCTAACTCCATACGTCGACCAATCGACACCTCCAATGGAGATTGCTCGGCTGATAACCTCCGATTCTAATTGTTGCGGGAAGCTACTCTTTTGGATTGAGTCGGCAAACTCAACCACAATTCTACCACTATCACCACTGATAGAGGTTTCGAAGCGTTGTATCTTCTCGAATGTCGAAAGGAATCTATCCATCTCGACCATTTTTACATTTAAAAGAGCTCCATTTCCAGCGCCATCATTTCCCTCTGTAAGGCGAGCTGTGATTGTTAATTTTGTCTGTTGTTCTCTACGTGAGAATGTTCGAGAGTCGAGCGTTGTCGAGAAGAGTCGCAATGCTCCACCCAATGAGTACTCTACAGGCTCCTTTAAAGTTTGTTGGTATAGCGGTGATCCAATGCTTTTATTATAAAGCGTCTCATACCACTTATCCTCTCTCTTCTCTTGGCCTCTCTCGGTTTTATTTAGTGTCGCTGGCAATAGGTGCACTGGCAGTCCAAAGGCTAAGATCATCAAGATAATATAGATCCATTTTCGACGCTGTACAAACGAAATATATGAGATATATAATCTATTCCAACGAACTACTCGACGGCTACCACCTCGGTTTTTCTTTTGTGGCTTCATCTTCATTCTATCAATGAGAGCTGGCACAAATAATAGTGACACAATTAGCGAAACACCGAGGTTAATGATAATTACCGAGGCAAAATCAGTTAAATTCTCCTTGATATAATCAGGCATAAAGAAGATTATCACCAGCGAGCCAATTGTTGTGATTAGGGCTGCTAAGATTGCGGAAAAGACTGTGCGATTACGATAATAATTATAATGGTCAACCATCACAATCGAGGTGTCTATAATAATACCAAACGAGACTGTGATACCCGCCAATGAGAATAGATGTAGTTCAACATTGAAGAGGTAATAGAAGATAACTGCAATAAATATATTTGCAGCCAAAGTAATAGCCACAATCGACAAATATCGCCAACTTCGTGAAGCTGCCAAGACAAAAAGCAATAAGATTATCAGAGCAAGCAACGTTCTCGACACAAGGCTAAATAACTCCGTTCTAATCTCCTCCGCCTTATCTTGACTTAGAGTGATATAATAGCCATCATCCAGCCCATTTTTAAGTCTCTCGACCTCTTGAAGCAATTTATCCGACATTGAGATAACATTCTCATCACCATCAATATAAATTGTTAAATTAATGGTATTCATTCCATTAATTCTAAAATATCTCTCTGCGCTACGCTCTCGACTCTCGATTGTCGCAACATCTCTTAAGTAGATCATTCTACCCTCGACAGAGGTAATAGGGGCGCTACCCAAATCACGTCCCATTTGAGTTTGCAGAAGCAGGGTTATACGCTCTTTTTTAGTTGCTGTCCGCTGTAAATCGACATCTCCAATGATCGAGCTTCGACCTAAAAAATCTCTGATTGATGTTGCAATATCTCGTGCACTAAGTCCATAGAGTTCCAAACGTTGCGGATCATACTCAACATCGAGATAGTCGGTTGTTGATCCAGTTAGCCAAACATTAGTCACACCTTTCACCTCCGAGAGTGGCGAGACCATCTGTTCAGAGATATATTCGGCTATTTGACTAAGCTCCATATCGGCATTAACCGTGTAGCTCAACAGCAACATCTCACTCACAGAACCTTGATTTGCTTGACCTCCCGTAAGTTCTGGATAGCTAACACCATCGGGGAGACTCTCCGAAATTTGACGCAACAGCGTTGAAATTTCAAAGCGCTTGGAAGCTACATTAACCCCCTCCTTAAGGGTGATAAATACCTTTCCCTGCTCCTCTGAGGATGTCGAACTAATTTCATCTATGCCAACCACAGTCGAGAGTGTAGCCTCAATTGGACTAACAACTTGCGCCTCCATAACCTCCGAAGATGCACCTTTCCATGTGGTCGAGACAGTGAGTTTCTGCCCCTGCTTAGGTGTTGGATTATATGATAATCTCAGGGAGGGCATCAAAGCAACTCCAATGACCATCAACACCACCATAACTAAGGTTAGTGAAAATGGCGATATTCTATCTAAAAAACCTTTTTTCATCCTCGTTTACGATAAATTGTGTGGTAGACTAGCGGAATGAAGAATAGCGAAACCATAGTTCCAAAGGCCATTCCAATAATAAGTGCCAATGAGAGCGGATATTGAAGATCTGATCCCATATCGACACGTCTAAGGAATGGCGTGATTGCCAAGATCGTCGTGAGCGATGTCATAATAATTGGTTTCAATCGTTTTTGACCCGCTGTAAAGATAGCTTTAAGCAGCGGCATACCCTCTCGGCGAAGTCTATTTATTGTGTCGACTTTCAAAATGGAGTCGTTTATGATAATTCCACTCATCACGACAATACCAATGAGTGACATTAAATTAAGACTCTCACCCAAAATCCACAATCCAGCCATCACAAAGAAGATGTCGATCATAAGCTCCAAAAGGATAATAAGCGGTTGAATAACACTCTCAAACTGTGCAGCAAGGATAAAATAGAGCAGTGAAATGGCAATCAACAAAATTATAGTAAGCTCCAAGATCATCTCCCGAGAGGAGAAATATCCACCGCTAAATGTTGCACTCATCGGTGAATCATGTTGCAAACACTCCTCGATACGCTCGATAATCTGCTCAATCTCCTCACTTGGAGCATTGATATATATTGGATAGTAATCACCTCCGCTATTAGAGTATAGAAGTTTAAAATCTTCACCTCTCTGCTCGTCGATAATAAGCGACAAAGAGACCTCAACACCCTCCTTTGTACGAACCTTTGAAGATAATATATCCTCAACCTCAGCACGTGAATATCCCGTAACAACAGGCACTGTATACCCTCCACGATTAATCTGAAAGAGTGAATTTTGACTAACCATATTTCTCAGTGCAGCATATATTTCATTATAGGTCAATCCATAAAGTGCCATCTTTTCTGTATCGGCCACATAAATTATATTCTCCTCCAAGGCTGGTGTCGAAATATTAATATTCGGCAGACTCTCTTGCAGTAGCTCCAAGGTGTGAATAACATCTGCAACCTCTGGAGTGCCACCATTTCTAGGTTTTAAGCTCACTACAAGATCGCTCTGAGTATCAGCAAAGATCATATCAAAGATATTTCCCGAAGTTGAGAATGTTGCCGACGCTTGCGGATATTTTTCGGATAAAAACTTCTCGACACCCTGCTCGACACTCTCCAAACTCTCGACGCTATTGGCCTTGATATAGACAATCGACTCTGATGTGGTTATGCTCGGTGTATGTGACATCATAAATTGCTGCACTCCAACCATCGAGGTTGTTTGCTCGCAATACTGCTCAACCGATTCAAGCATTGCAGCTGTTCGAGCATCATTTTCGACGAGTGAAATTCCGCTATTCCAATCAATCTGCACAATTGTATCATCATAGCTTATCGGTGGCAAACTGCTCTTCTCGATTCTCTGATAGATAAAATATGTTGCGGGAATCAGAAGGAAAAAACATAAATAAACCACCTTTGCATGTCGCAAAGTCCACTTTAAAATCGCCTCATAAGGAGCCAATAAATTCACTCGATCGCCAAATAAGCGACTATAACTCTCCCGCTTCCGATAAAGAGCATAAAAATAGACTGGAAGCACCAACACCGATACCAAAAGCGAAGAGAAGAGAGCAATTGTAACGGCCATAGCTTGATCGTAAAAGAGTGCTCCCGCCACACCACTCAAAAATATCAGCGGCAAGAATACCGAACAGGTGGTAAGTATCGAACTGAGCATCGGAGTAAAAACCTCCCCGACAGCCTTTGAAATAGCCTCTTTAAGATTCATTCCAGAACTCCATCGCTGAACGATATTGTCGATCACAATAATCGAGTTATCGACCATCATTCCCACGCCCAAAATCAAACCCGACAGCGAGATAATATTTATCGAAATCCCAAAGGCATAAAAAGCCAAAAGCGTAACGATAAGCGAGAGCGGAATAGTTATTATAATAAGCAGTGGCGAACGCAAGTCACCCATAAAGAAAAAGATCACAAAACAGGCCAAAACAGCACCCGCAATAAGATTATTCGAAAGGCTACTAATCGAATAACTCAAAAGTTTCGTTTGATCTCGGCTCAGCTCAAAACGAACATTTGGATACTCCTTCTCCATCTGTGTCACCAATGTATTGATGCTCTCTTGAAGATCCTCCATACGTGCATCGCTCTGCTTGATAATAGCTATCGAGAGTGCATTTTGCTTTCCACTTCTCACCAATCCGCTTCTTTGGCTTGGCTGTTCGATAATTGTGCAGAGCTCCTTAAATTGATAAATTCGCCCATTATGGTTAATATAAATATTCTCAATATCCTCTTTCGATGCAATTTGAGTATTGAACTGAATATTGTAACGATACTCTCCATCTTTGATACTTAGAGCCGAGAGTGAAAGATTATTACTCTCGATCGCCTCCGACAAAAATTCAACATCCTCACCCATCGAATTCAGACGTTTTATATCGGGAATACACAACAGCTCAGGCGAGATCACACCACTCACATCGGCAATTGCCGTCTGCTCCAACTGCTCGATACGCTTAGCGATCACATCACGAGTAAACTCTCCCAAATCAGTAAAATCGACACCCGCCTGAGGCAACCCCTCTCCAGACTCCTCCCGCAACATAATATCGAGATAAAAAGCTGGAATATCGGTAACATTCGCCTTAACGATCTTCGGGCGTTCGGTACCCTCGGGAAGTGCCAAATAAGCACGATCCATCTTCTCGTTGACCTCGATAAATGCAATATCCATATCGGTCGAGGGTTCGAACGACAGATGTACAACACCAGCATCTGAGCGAGCCTCGGTTGAAATCTCACTAAGCCCAATCACCTGCGAAAGTTGGCTTTTAAGAGGTCTCAGCAGTGTATTATTAATCTCACGCACCGACATACCTGGGCTTGAAACATGCACTGAAACTTTTGGAATATCCACATCTGGCATTAGCGACACAGGAAGATAGCGCAAGGAGATAAAGCCCAGCACAATAAATGCTATCACACACATTGTGACTGCTATCGGACGCTCAA
>JAWXTJ010000031.1:0-26186 GCA_044433665.1 Rikenellaceae bacterium | reverse complement strand
ATTAATCAAAAAAAGTTAATATTTCTATTTTAACAATAAGCTATTACTATTCAATCTGACAGCTAGAGAGTTAATCTATCTGTATAATTACACAATAAACAATAAGTCGACTTTTAATAAAATATAAGCCTATTCTCTATCTCTATAAAAGAGATTTAGAATAGGCTTATAACTTCTGTGCCAAAATCAAGCGACACCAAAAACAAGACGATTAAATCACACCCTGCTCAACCATACTTTTAGCAACTTTCATAAATCCTGCAATATTTGCACCTTTCATATAATTTACATAGTTGCCCTCTGTTCCATACTCAACACATGCGTTATGAATAGAGCTCATTATCTGGTGCAATTTCTCGTCAACCTCCTCGGCGCTCCAATTGAGTTTCATTGAGTTTTGAGTCATCTCCAAACCTGATGTCGCTACACCACCTGCATTAACAGCCTTACCTGGGCCATAAAGAACCTTAGCCTTAATTAGCGCCTCGATAGCCTCAGGAGTACATCCCATATTCGAAACCTCAGCTACAATCTGCACACCATTGGCAATTAGCTTCTCAGCATCCTCACCGCCAAGCTCATTTTGTGTTGCGCAAGGCATTGCAATATCAACCTTAATACCCCAAGGACGCTCACCAGCATAGAATGTCGAACCTGGGAACTCCTCAGCATAAGGCTCCACAATATCATTATTCGTTGCACGCAAATCAAGTAGATATTCGATCTTCTCCTCATCGAGACCCGCAGGATCATAAATATATCCATCAGGCCCTGAGATTGTCACAACCTTAGCGCCAAGTTCAGTAGCTTTCTTAGCAGCACCCCAAGCAACGTTACCAAATCCCGAAAGCGAGATAACCTTACCCTCAAGTGAACCACCGCACTTATCCAACATATTTTGCAAGAAGTAAACCGCACCATAACCCGTTGCCTCAGGGCGAATAAGTGAACCTCCATAGGTCATACCTTTACCAGTCAGCACACCTGTATTCTCACGAGCCAGCTTGCGATACATTCCATATAGGTATCCAATCTCACGACCACCCACACCAATATCTCCCGCAGGAACATCGGTCTCGGGGCCAATATGTCTCCACAACTCGGTCATAAATGCCTGACAGAATCGCATAACCTCGCCATCAGATTTCCCCTTAGGGTTAAAATCAGAACCACCCTTAGCGCCACCCATTGGCAGAGTTGTCAAAGCATTTTTGAATGTCTGCTCAAAACCTAAGAACTTAAGGATCGAGAGATTGACCGAAGGGTGGAATCTCAGGCCTCCCTTATATGGGCCAATTGAGTTATTGAACTGCACACGGTATCCCAAATTCACTTGAGGCGTACCCTTATCGTCAACCCACGTCACTCTAAAAGTGAAGATACGATCAGGCTCCACAATTCGCTCCGCAATCTTAAGAGCTTTAAATTCTGGATGGAGATTATAAACCTCCTCAACAGTTGTTAACACTTCGTGCACCGCTTGTAGGTACTCGTTTTCAGCAGGGTGCTTACGCTCCAGCTCAGCCATTAAATTTTGAACATTCATAGCTTTAATGTTTTTATTTTATATTTCAGGGAGTAATTTCGTCTCCCCTTTACTCTTGTAACTTATAACCTATAACAAAATTATATAAAATAAATTGAAATGTAAACTTTATTGGCAAAAAAATGCAAGAATTTTAATTTTTTAATCTTTGAGCTCTCCGTCATATATCACATAAAGGTGTGCTCGAAAATAGATACCCCTTAAGCTAACCACTCTCGTTCCTCGCTTTTTAGATCATTGAGATAATTAATTACTCTTAAGAAAATGAGAGCCACTATAACTATAACAATATAACTCACCACCATCTCAAAGAGCGATATTCGAATATTGACGACACCCCAATTGCGCTGTGCAAACCAATCGACAATATAATTTTGAAGTGTTGAGGAGTACTCGATTATATATCTGAAAATTGGCGCAAGATCTGTAATTGGACAGACGATCCAGAGAATAGTTGTGATTATTATAATCGAAAGAAGAGGTAACAACAATAGCGTGACCAGAGGACTTATCAATGCAATATAGCCGAATAAATATGATATAATAGGCGCAGTTGCCACGGTTGCTATACAGCTAATTATTATCGAATTACAACATATATTAAGGATCGGAATTTGAATATAAAAGGTCTTAATTGCAGGCACACCCACCAAAATTATAGCCGCAACAGAGATAAACGACATCTGCAAGCTAAGATCATAAATTGCATAAGGATCAAAGATAACCATAAACAAGAGTGCCGTGAGCAGCGAATTGAAACTTGCATATTTTCTCGAAAGAAGCAGCGAAAATTGCAATAGCGAGAACATCCATGCTGCACGGACAATGCTGTCGCCCATTCCTGCAAGCATTGCAAAGAGCCATATCATAGTTATCGAAATGATGTTTGCAGCCAAGTGTCCACGCATGATTACAGCCAGCGGAAGTGTGAGCCAAGAGATCAGCAAAAGAATTATACCCATGTGCAATCCCGAAAGAGCCATAATATGTGAGGTGCCACTATTCCGATAACTCTCCATTCTCTCCTCGGTGAGTAGCTCCCGTCGAGCTATTGTCATTGCCGATGCTAAGGCGAGTGACTCTTCACTAAGCTGGAGTGTTTCAAGACGATTGAATGCCCAACGATTTAGCCTCGTTGAGAGGGGTTCTCTTTTTGGGCTTTGTGATATGATTTGGATTATTTCTACCCTGTTGTAAATACCTCGATTGTATAAAAAGTTATTATATTGGCTTTTATGGTGATCTATTGAGGTTATTTTGATCTTGGCAACGGTGGTGGTGTAGTTTAATGAGTCGGTATTTATATTGTTCGAGTTTGCCAAACTAACCAAACCAACAGAATTATAAAGAGCTACTTTGTGATTAACCCTATTCCATTGATTATTTTGCGGAGAGTATATGGCTGTGATTTGTGCTTGATTAGAGCTACTAATTTTTAACGTTGCAACTGTTTCGGCCGACTCCTCCAGACCTCTGTGTGAAATCTGCAATGAGGTAATAAGCGCCCCAAAGCAGAAGATTATCGGGTAGAGCAAAACAATTGTGCGCCTAAGAAGAAATATAATCAACAGCGACAGCAACAATAAACCGATATAAAGTGTCGAAACAGAAAAGAGCATTGTGCAGATAACCCCAAGGAGCATGGGAAGTGTGACCCATAACATTGGAGAGTGCTCTTCTCGTCTCATCGTGATTATCTGTTTTTACATCCTACGACGGAATTCCGAACAGACAACAGCCGTAGCAATCGAGACATTAAGCGATTCGGAACCTGCACAGTCAGCTGGGAATGGTGGAATAAAGAGCTTGTGAGTAATAAATTGCTGTATCTCCTCGCTGATCCCTTGACCCTCGTTCCCCATTATGATAACTCCATTGCGGCTTAGCTTCTCCGTGTAAATATTCTCCCCCTCAAGTAGAGTTCCATAAATCGGCATTTTTGAATTTCTCAGTTCCGTGAGCAGCTCCGCAAGAGGTCTATAATGCACCTTAACACGAAGAATGGCCCCCATTGTAGCCTGCACAACTTTCGGATTGAAGCAGTCAGCAGAGGTAGGTGAGCAAATGATATTCTCAATCCCAAACCAATCAGCAAGACGAATTATAGTGCCTAAATTCCCAGGATTCTGAACAGCATCCAAAGCTAAAATAAGCTGACCTTTCAACTCCGCAATATCAAGATGATAATTAGGCATATCAACCAAAGCAACCGAATTATTGGCACTTTTAAGCTGTGAAATACGCTCCATCTCACGTGGAGCAACCCACTCCACACCCTCGCCCTCAAAGACCCCTTCGAGAGAGTATATCTTGCGGACATTAAACGCAGAATCTTTCAACTCTGTTATAAGTTTCTCACCTTCAGCTACGAAGAGTCCAGTTTCAGTGCGTGCTCGCTTGTCACCAAGAGATTTAACTAATTGTATTTCAGCCTTTGTCATGGGTTATTTTTCGATTTTAAACTCCTCGCCCTCCAGAGCTAACTCCGTTGCGGGGAATAATGATTGTGCTTCGGTGAGCAGAGGTTGTAGATCTTTGTAACGAGAGGAGAAGTGACCAATAATGAGTCGCTTAGCCCCTGCAATCTCTGCACATTTTGCCGCTTGAAGCGTCGTTGAGTGTCCTCGCTCCTTAGCCGTCTTTGCTTCAATAGCTGCATAAGTAGTCTCATGATAAATCATATCGACACCCTTACAAGCCTCGGCCGCAGGTGGCGAAAACGATGTGTCAGAAATATAAGCATACGAACGAGGTTTATATGGCAAATATGTAATCTCAGAGTTGGCAATCCTCTCACCCGACTCCAAAACAATATCTTCACCTCGCTTAGCGGCAGTTATCTGCGCTATCCCAAGTCCATATTTTGTGATTTTAAATTTGTCAACATTCAGCTGAGGCTCCTTCTCACGGAAAATATACCCCGAAGTAGGAAGCCTATGGCGAAGAGGAAGCGACCAAACCTCAATAGAACGATTCTCGAAGATTATTTGGTGCTCAGACGTGTTCACCTCAATCCACTCCACAGAATACTCCATATCCCGACCAAAAAATCCCATATATGAATCGAGCATCTGACCAAAAGGAGCTGGAGCAAATATCTTTATAGATGTTTTACGTCCATAAAGTGACATTGTTGACAACAACGGGAAAATACCGTAAACATGATCCGCATGCAGATGCGAAACAAATATCGCTTTGAGCTTCAGTGGATTAATCCCATACCTGAACATCTGCTGCTGCACACCCTCCCCGCCATCAACCAAATAATATTGTTCATTGATGTTAACAACCTGCCCAGAATGGTGACGATTAGGTGTTGGCTTCGCAGACGAAGAACCAAGTATAGTTACCGAGAAACTCATAGTTTTAAAAAAAAAATTAAGCCTTCCGACTGACTCCGTCGGGCGGGGATAGCACCCCCGCTGGTGCATACTGTGTTGCGTCTCGGGCTTGCCGAGATTTTCAATCTCGGAAATTCTAAAGATAAAATAGTTGCCGCAAATAAATTTGCACAACTATTTTATCTTCAGAATTTTTTAAATGCCTTAAAAGGCATTTAAACCCGAGCCGAAGTTCACGTCGCTGATGTATCATTGTAACCTTGTTAATATGTTCCAATCATTTCACAAACAAACGACCAATTATATAACCTCGCTGATTTAGTGATGTCAACCGCAGGTTGACATAGATATATTTATTAATAATGAGCGTTGAAAACTTGTTTTCAAAAGCTCATTATTAATAAATATATCGTCCAGGCGAAGCCTCACTAAATCAGTGCAATACAAAGTCAAAAACGATAGTTTTTGGATCCAAGCTCGCTTGGTGCCCGTGCGGCACGAGCACAGTCCTCAACGTAAGAGAGAGGTTACTCCCACTCAATTGTTGCAGGTGGTTTAGAGGAAATATCGTACACTACACGATTCACGCCACGCACCTTATTAATAATATCATTTGACACTCCCGCAAGGAATGAGTGCGAGAAATCCACCCAGTCGGCAGTCATACCATCTGTCGAGGTCACTGCACGTAGAGCCACGCAACTCTCATAAGTACGCTCGTCACCCATCACACCGACACTCTTCACAGGAAGCAACATTGCTCCCGCCTGCCAAACATCCTTATACAAATCTGCACGATGCAGAGCATCGATAAATATCTTATCCACCTCCTGCAAGATCTCAACCTTCTCACGAGTGACATCACCCAAAATACGAATCGCCAAACCTGGACCTGGGAAAGGATGACGGCCAATAAGTTTTGCCGAAATACCCATCGAAAGACCTACACGACGCACCTCATCTTTAAAAAGCAAACGCAAAGGCTCAACAACCTTCAAATTCATCTTCTCAGGCAAACCTCCCACATTATGATGCGACTTAATTGTTGCCGAAGGGCCATTTACCGAACAAGACTCAATAACATCAGGATAAATAGTACCTTGAGCCAACCACTTCACATCACTAATCTGAATAGCCTCCTCATTGAAAACCTCAACGAAATCACGACCAATAATCTTACGCTTAGTCTCAGGATCACTCTCACCTGCGAGATCATCCATAAACTTATCTACTGCCTTAACGCCCTTAACATTAAGACCCATACCCTTGTACGACTCTAATACCTCCTCAAACTCATTCTTACGAAGCAATCCCGAATCCACGAAGATACAGTAAAGATTCTCACCAATAGCCTTGTGCAACAAAACAGCCGCCACGGTAGAATCCACACCACCTGAGAGTCCCAATACCACACGATCACCACCCAGCTGAGCCTTCAATGAAGCCACGGTGCTCTCCACGAAACTCTCCGAAGTCCAATCTTGAGCGCAACCACAAATCCCCGCAACGAAGTTACCTAGCAGAGTCTTGCCATCAGTAGAGTGATAAACCTCAGGGTGGAATTGAATAGCCCACGTTGGTTCACCCTCGATGTGATAAGCAGCAACCTTAACATCCTCGGTGCTAGCAATAATTTTATAATTCTCGGGAATCGAAGTGATGGTATCACCATGTGACATCCACACCTGTGTCTCAGATGGCATATTCACCAAAAGTGGATCCTGCGCCTCGCCAATGGTAAGCATTGCACGACCATACTCACGAGATGGAGCAGGTGTAACCTCACCACCGAAAGCATACGAGAGGTACTGAGCACCATAACATACGCCAAGTAGAGGAAGTTTACCCTTGATTTGCGAAAGGTCTGGACGTGGAGCGACTGCGTCACGTACCGAATAGGGGCTACCCGAAAGAATAACACCCTTAACTGACGAGTCAATCTCAGGGATCTTGTTGAACGGGTGAATCTCGCAATAGACATTGAGCTCACGCACACGACGAGCAATAAGCTGAGTGTACTGAGAACCAAAGTCTAGGATCAATATCTTTTCTGTCATTATCTATTGTGTAAAGTGTTAACAAACTTAATTTTGCTGTTACAGTCGATAAAAAATGTAACAGCACAAAGGTAATTAATTTTTTCGAGATTTTTCACACCGCACAATTTAAAGGCGTGATTTCTTTCGTATGTCACCATCTTTAGCTAATCCGCCGACGGAGGTTTCACGATAGAGGCTTGGGAGGTCTTGACCTGTGACCTTCATCACCTCGACCACTCTATCGTAGCTTACCATATGTTTGCCATCGGAGTATGTGGCGTATATATTTGAATCTAGGGCTCTCGCTGCCGCTACAGCATTACGCTCTATGCAGGGTACTTGAACCAATCCGCAAACGGGATCACATGTTAAACCTAAATGGTGTTCTAAAGCCATCTCTGCTGCATACTCGATCTGTGCGAGTGTGCCACCATAAAGCTGACATGAGGCTGCTGCTGCCATAGCGCAGGCAACACCAATCTCACCTTGGCAGCCAACTTCAGCACCCGAAATTGAGGCATTTGCCTTGGCGATATTTCCGAAAAGAGCCGCTGTGGCTAAGGCTTGAAGTATGCGGATCTCTCGGAACTCTTTATTAATATACAGGTAATATAACACTCCTGGAAGTACTCCGCACGAGCCGCATGTTGGTGCCGTTACAATATCTCCACCTGCTGCATTCTCCTCCGAGACGGCCAAAGCGTAGGCGTATAATTTCCCTCGTGAGTTCAGCGTGCCATTGTATCCTTTAGACTTTATATAATAGCTAACAGCTTTACGACGCACGCCCAATCCACCTGGGAGGACTCCTTCGGTCTCTAGGCCATTCTCTATTGAGCTCTTCATCGCCTCCCATATTGTGTGGAGGTAGTCCCAGATCTCTTTACCCTCATATTTTTCAACATACTCCCAAAAGGTTGCTCCCTCATGATCGCACCACTCGATAATCTCGGACATGGTGGTTTGGGGGTATATTCTTTTGCTATCGAGATGCTCTACCGAAGAGGCTATTGTTCCTCCTCCGACGCTGAATACCGTCCACTCATCAACAAGGGTCTCTCCCTCGAAGGCCTCGAACTTCATGCCATTGGGGTGGAAGTCGAGAACAATCTCTGCGTGCCAAATAATCTCTGTTGGGGCTAGGGGTTCGAGCACCTCCATTATTGCAACGTTGGTCATGTGACCTTTTCCCGTTGCGGCAAGTGATCCGTAGAGGGTTACTTGAAATTTTGAGGCTGTTTTATTGCGTTCGGCAAATTGTTCGGCTGCTCGCTTGGGTCCCATTGTGTGACTGCTTGAGGGGCCTTTCCCAATTTTATATAGTTCTCTTATTGATTCCATTATTCAGCTTGTTTTGTAAATCCTCGCTCGGTGGCTAATTTTTCCATTAGCTCGTAGGCTGCTTGGTATTCGTTGGGGATTTCGCCATCGAGGATTGCATTTTTAATTATCTCTTTTATTTGACCTATTGCAGCACAAGGAGCTATATTGTATGTCTCCATGATAATATCTCCACTGATAGGTGGCTGGAAGTTGCGTACACGATCTCGCTCTTCGAGGTCTTTCATTTTACTCTCTACAAGCTCGAAGTTGGCCAAGTAGCGTTTAACTTTTGACTCAATTCCCGAGGTGATGTCGGCACGGCAGAGGATCATCAATGCCTCAACATCGTCACCCGCTTCAAAGAGCAATCTTCTTACTGCCGAGTCGGTCACGGCATCCTCCGAGAGGATGATGGGACGTAGATGCAAGAAAACCAACTTTTGAACAAACTTCATCGGTTCACCCAAAGGGAGGGTGAATCTTCGGAAGATCTTCGGAACCATCTTTGAGCCGAGGGTTTCGTGTCCATGGAATGTCCAGCCGATTTTCGGATCGTAGGCCTTGGTGCGAGGTTTGGCAACATCATGCAGTAGAGCTGCCCAACGTAAATATAGATCATTTGACTTTTGGGCTACATTGTCCAAAACAGCCATTGTATGTTTGAAATTATCTTTGTGAGCATGTTTTCCCACCTTTTCAACTCCCGCAAGGGCGTGAATTTCGGGGAAGATCAGCTTCAAAAGTCCACACTGCATAAGCAACTCGAAGCCCATTGAGGGTCGAGGTGAGAGCATTATTTTGTTGAGCTCAATTAAAATTCGCTCCTGTGAGATGATCTCGATTCTGCTTGCATTGCGCTCGATAGCCTCGAAGGTCTCCTCGACAATATCGAAACCGAGTTGCGTTGCGAAACGTACGGCACGCATCATACGAAGTGGATCATCCGAGAATGTAATATCGGGGTCACAAGGGGTGCGGATCAGGCAATCTTCAAGATCATACATTCCCTCGAATGGATCTACAAGCTCTCCAAAGGTTGCTCCGTTGAGGCTCCACGCCATGGCGTTAATTGTAAAATCTCGACGATGTTGGTCATCATCGAGTGTCCCCTCCTCGACGCTAGGTTTTCGGGAGTCGGGGGTATAGGACTCTTTGCGAGCTCCGACAAACTCCACCTCTAATCCATCGGCATGAAGCATCGCTGTACCAAAGCGTCGAAAGATCGAAACGTTGGTCTTAAGCTCCTTGCCCAGTGCCTCAGCAACATCTACGCCACTGCCGACAACAACAATGTCAATATCGTTGGAGGGGCGACGAAGATAATAATCACGCACATATCCACCCACAACATAGGCCTCAACCGCCATAGAATCGACGAGGCGTGAGATACGTTTGAAAACTGGACGTGTGAGAGGATGTTTTGTATCAATTGCCATTATTTGCTATTCGTCAATTCTCGTTGATAAAGGGCTACTGTATTCTCCAATCCCATATATAAAGCGTCGCAGACCAAGGCGTGACCAATTGAAACCTCGTCGATATTTGGAATCGTCTCAACGAAGTATTTAAGATTCTCCAAGCTGAGGTCATGACCTGCATTAAGGCCTAAACCACACTCGGCAGCAACCTTGGCAGCAGCTGCATAGGGAGCTATTGCTGCCTCACGGTCGGCCGCATATCCCGAAGCGTATGATTCAGTGTATAGTTCAACTCGGTCGGCTCCGCAGGCTACCGCTCCACGCACCATCTCTGGATCGGGATCAACGAAGATTGAACATCTGATACCTGCCGCTTTAGCCTCGGCACAGATTTTTGACAAACGCTCACGCTCGGCAATTGTGTCCCAACCTGCCGACGAGGTTAGAGCCTCAGGGGCATCAGGAACAAGGGTTACCTGTGCAGGGCGCACTTCGAGAACCATTTCCATGAAATCTTCTGTTGGGTTACCCTCGATGTTGAGCTCCGTTGAGATTGAGGCTTTCAATTCGAAAGCGTCGCTATAGCGGATATGGCGTGCGTCGGGACGTGGGTGTATGGTGATTCCATCGGCACCAAAGCGCTCGATGTTGAGTGCTGTAAGTTCTACGTTTGGCATGTTACCTCCACGTGAGTTGCGCACTAAAGCGATCTTATTTATGTTAACGCTTAATTTTGTCATTTTATATTAAGGTTTTTAATTGATATTTTTTTCGTTGAGGGGTCGTTTTTTTAAGGGGAGAAATTAGAACTCCCCATAATGCAATTCTTCGAATTGCTCGCCCTCAGCGCATTTTTTATTCTAAAAAATGCTTTTTTGTGAGGGAGGGCGACTCCCTTTCTTATGTTGGGGACTGCGCTCATGCCGCGCAGGCACCAGACACAGTCTGGACAGAAAAACTTCGTTTTTCACCCCCTCTTTATTATTGACTTTCAAATTTAGTCGCATTTTTTTACTATATTTGCGTTGTAAAGTTACTGAAAAAAAGTGAAAGTTGATGAAAATTGCCCTTTTTTCTCGTTCGCGAGTAGAACATAAACCCAAAGAGATCGAACGAATTTTTGCCGCAATTGAGCGTCACGGATTCGAATATTGTGTAAATGAGGAGTTTGCACCGATAGTGCAGCGCCTGATTGGATTGGTAATTAAGCCAGCCAATATTTATGGTGAAATGGTCGAGCCGTTACCCGAAGCCGCAGTAATGCTCTGCTATGGTGGTGATGGAACAATCCTAGAGGGGCTCTATCGTCTGAGAGGTCAACGAGTAGCTGTTGCAGGGATAAATTCAGGACGCATGGGTTTTTTGGCCAGTGGAGGCAGTGAGAAGATTGAACAGCTCTTTGAGGATATTGCCTCGGGAAACCTCGTCGTTGAGCCTCGCAAAATGCTCTCGGTAGAGGGTGATTTTGCACCCGATGGAGAGCATCTATATGCAGCCAATGAGTTCTCCGTGCAGCGCCTCGGAGCAACAATGATCTCGGTGGAGACACATGTTGACAAGAATCTTATAGCAACATATTATGGTGATGGCGTAGTAGTTTCAACACCAACGGGTTCAACAGCCTATTCACTGAGTGCTGGAGGACCAATCGTAACGCCCAATTGTGCATGTTTTATCCTCTCCCCTTTAGCGCCTCATAATTTGACGATGCGACCAATGGTGGTGCCCAACTCGTCGGTAATTTCTATGTCGATATGTTGCCGTCAAGGAGATGCTGCCATCTCGCTCGATAATCGAACCTATCCCATTGGGCAGCGAGCCGAGATTCGCATATCGCTATCCGAGCAGGAGTTTTTATTAGTCCCTGCGAGCAATATATCTTTTTATGAGACGTTAAGAGAGAAGATGATGTGGGGCGTGGACATGCGAGAAAATCGTTAAGGTTTACCCTTTACGGAGTAATTTACACCCTATAAATAATATTTATTCGAATTTTTTATGTAGTTTTGCACCTTATGAGTGATAATAAAATAGTACCTAAGCACGTTGCTTTTATCATGGATGGCAACGGCAGATGGGCAAAGTTGCAAGGAAAGGAGCGCTTCGAGGGTCATATAGAGGGCGTGGAATCGGTGCGAAGAGTAATCAAGGCATCGATAAAATTTGGTGTTAAGTATATGACACTCTATGCTTTTTCGACCGAGAATTGGGGTCGCCCAGCCGAGGAGGTTGAGGCCTTAATGGATCTTTTCTGTAAGTGCGTAGCTATCGAGATCCCTAATCTTTTGGAGCAGGGTGTAAGGGTGAGAGTTATAGGTGATAAGAGCCGTTTTTCCCCTGAGGTACGTGCTTCACTCGACAGAATTGAGCGTGAGACGGTGAATGGTACTCAGTTGGATATGCTTTTGGCTCTAAATTATTCGTCACGAGATGAGATTCGTCGAGCAGTGACGACAATAGCTGAGAGGGTTGCCGCAGGTGAGCTTTCGCCTGATGAGGTGAGCGAGGAGTTGATAACTTCTTCGCTTGACACGGCAGGGGTGCCCGACCCAGATATGGTCATCCGCACAAGTGGAGAGTGCCGCATAAGTAACTTTTTATTGTGGCAGGCATCATACGCTGAGTTTTACTTCCCTGAGGTTTTGTGGCCAGATTTTGATGAGGCACACTATGCTGAGGCGTTAGAGGTCTATGCTGCAAGAGATAGACGTTTTGGATTGGTAAAAGGGTAGATCTAGGTTCTCCCTAAAATACTTTTTCGCCACTATTCATCCCTTTTGACATTTGCCAAAATAGGTGGTAGGAGGCACTACAACCCAATTTGGTAAATATCAAATTGAATAAATATTAACGAAAAAATTAAAATTAGGGAGAACATAGATCTCCCCTAAAACGAAAGACAAAAATAGATGAGATTTTTGAAATTAATGTTGGCAACTGTTGCTGCGATGTGCGTAACGCAAGGTTTTGCCCAAAAGAGTAAGGATGATAAGAGTGTTGTTCAAGATACTGTTATGATCTATAGTGGAGCGTCGGTAATGGATAGCTCCGAGGCACCTAGACAATATCTTATTCGTAAGGTGAATGTGCATGGAGCTACGACAATTGACCCCAACGTTTTGCGTTCGTCAATTGGACTAATCGAGGGTGACTCGATCTACTTGCCTAGCACCTCGATCACCTCGGCCATTCAGAGCTTGTGGAATCAACGTTTTTATGCTGATGTGAAGATGGGAGCATCAATCGAGGGTGATGAGGTCGATATTGACATTATGCTTCGTGAGCGTCCACGTGTCTTTAAGTGGCAATTTGAGGGAATCACAAAATCTCGCCAAAATGACCTTACAGATGAGATCTTGAAGTTGCGTCGTAACACGGAGCTTTCGGATTATGTTCTTGATAAGAATGTTAAGTTGATTAAGACTTACTTTGCCGATAAGGGATTCCTTAACACGGAGGTTGAGGTGAAGGTCGAGGATGATCCGATTCGTGAATCTATGGTCAACGTCACTTTTGTTATCGACACCAAGGATCGTGTGAAGATCGGAGAGGTTGTCTTCGAAGGGAATGAGGTTTTCGATGATAAGCGCCTACGCAGAACCTTCAAAAAGACAAATCAGAAGAGCATAAATTTCTTCAAAAATTTCAAGTATAAAGAGGATGATTTTGAGGCGGATAAGGGCTTCTTGATTGATTTCTATAACTCTCAAGGTTACCGTAATGCAACTGTTTTGAGCGATACAATTTATGATATTAATGAGAAACGTGTAGGTATTCGCCTTCGAGTTTCTGAGGGTAATAAATATTATATTCGCAATATCTCATGGGTTGGTAACTCAGTCTACCCTACCGAGCAACTCTCAATGATGTTTGGTGTTCACGGTGGAGATACATACGATAAAAAATCTATGGACAAGAGATTAGGTATCGGTAACGAGGCAAACCCAGATGAGATGTCGATTAGTACACTTTACCAAAATGAGGGATACTTGATGTCGATGATCGAGCCTGCCGAGACTATCGTCGGTCGTGACTCTATCGACTTGGAGTTGAAGATCTATGAGGGTCGTCCATTTACCATCAATGACATCTCGATTTCGGGAAATATCACAATCGAGGATGAGGTTATCCGTCGTGAGATCTATACCCACCCAGGTGAGTTATACAACCGCTCTCTGCTTATGCGTACCATGCAGTTGCTCAACGCAATGGGACACTTCAATCCTGAGAACTTGGTACCAAATATTCAACCAGTTTCAAACTCAGAGGTTAATATTGGCTATGCGCTCGAAGAGCAGTCAAGTAACCAGATCAATGTTGCGGCAGGTTGGGGTTCAGGATCGTTTATCGGTTCGATAGGTCTTACCCTAAATAATATCTCGACCGACAACTTCTTCAAAAAGGAGTCTTGGCATCCATACCCAATGGGTAAGAACCAATCAATTTCGATCTCGGGACAGACCAATGGTACATATTACAAATCGGCTTCGATAAGTTTCACAGATCCTTGGTTCGGAGGTCGTAAGCCAAACTCATTGTCGGTGAGTCTCTATTACTCTGACCAAAATGATGCCTACTACGCATACCAAACGCCAACGGCATACTTCCGCACACTGGGAGTCGGAGTTGGTATTGGAAAGCGTCTAACATGGCCTGATCCATACTTCTACTTCTACACTGAGTTGAGCTACGAGCGTTACAGTCTTGATGATTGGGGAACAACATTTGTAATGTCGGATGGTAATGCAAATATGGCCTCTATACGTTTCGCCCTATCACGTAACTCTGTCGATCAACAGATCTACCCACGTCGAGGTTCGAACTTCAGCGTATCAACCGAGTTGACTCCTCCATATTCACTCTTCGATGGTAAGGATTACTCAGATACCAATCTTTCGGATCAAGATCGTTACCGTTGGATCGAGTATCACCGCTGGACGATGACTGCCGATTGGTATCAAACGCTTAGCACCAATGATAAGCTAGTCCTTATGTTAAGTGCAGATTTGGGATATTTGGGATATTACAACGAAGATAAAGTATCTCCATTCCAACGCTTCGAGGTCGGTGGTGACGGTATGTCGGGATATAGCGTATATGGTATTGATGTTATCGGCCTACGTGGTTACGAGGATGGTGCACTTGACCCAAGTTCAAGCTACTCTTTGGGATACAACAAATATACGATGGAGCTTCGTTACCCGATCGTCCTTCAGCCAGCATCTCAGATCTATGTACTTGGATTCCTTGAGGCGGGTAATGGATTTAGCTCATGGAAAGATTTCTCGCCATTCAACGTTAAGCGTTCAGCAGGTCTTGGTGTTCGTCTAAACCTTCAAGTTGTCGGTATGTTGGGTATCGACTGGGGTTATGGATTTGATCCAGCTGTGGGTGAAACTTCGAAAAGTGGTAGTCAGTTCCACTTCGTATTGGGACAACAGTTTTAATGATAATTAAGGTTTGGAGAGATTCAAACCTTAATTTGCATTTTAAAAGGACTCTGTTAAATAATTTATAATTTTTGCGTAAATGGCAATATAATTGAAACAAAATTATTATCTTTACAGAGTTTAAAATTAAATCTTAGGTATTATGAAAAGATTATTAATATTATTTGCTGCAATCTTTGCCTCGCTATCGAGTCTCGAAGCGCAAAATTACATGGTTGTCAATTCTGAACAGGTATTTAAATCTATAACAGCGTACAATTCAGCACTCACTGAAATTGAGACACTTAGCCAGCGTTATCAAACAGGTGTAGATGCAAAGTTTACTGCCGTGGAGCAGATGTATAACACCTATGTTGCTCAGCGCAACTCGATGACAGCCGCACAGCGCACAGCTCGTGAGAGTGAGATACTCAAAGCCGAGGAGGAGGCTAACGAGTATCAAGAGTCGATATTCTCAACCGAGGGAGAACTTATGAAGCGTCGTATAGAGCTTATATCACCAATTCAGAGCCGAGTATTCGAAACCATCGAGAGTTATGCCATAACAAACGGTTTTGACCTTGTTATTGATCTTTCGTCAAATGCAACGGTGCTCTATAATTCGGAGCGAGTAGATCGAACAACCGATATTATTAATTTGTTGAAGTAGCAGATTTAGAATCGAAAACAATAAAGAGTTTATATAGAAAAAAGAATTTAAAAACAATTAAATATTATTTTAACCCGTATGAAAAAAGTAATGAAAGTGCTTATGATTGTTGTGTTAACATTGAGCACAACAGCAATTTTTGCACAAAAAGTTGGATGTATCAATATGCAGGAGATAATCGTTGCAATGCCTGAGACAACCGAAATGCAGACCAATTTAGAGGCTTTCCGCCAAGATCTTGTAGGCAACCTTGAGACAATGCAAGTGGAGCTTAACAATAAGTATGTAGATTATCAAAACACAGCGACAACAGCTACAGACTCAGTACGTAGCCTAAAAGAGAAAGATATTCAAGATCTTCAAACTCGCATGGAGCAGTTCGAGCAAAGCGCAATGCAAGAGATGCAAGCAAAGCAAAACGAACTTCTTCAACCAATTATCGCTAAAGCGCAAGCTGCCGTAAAGAAAGTATCTCAAGCAGGTGGTTATACTGTGGTTTATGACCTAACAGTTGCCTCTTTGGCTTACTATGACGAGGCTACAGTGGTAAACATCGCCTCATTGGTTCGTGCTGAACTCGGCATCGCAGCTCAGTAAGTTTCTGACGTTGGGGACTGCCCTAACAGCGGGCGGCCGCCAGGCAAGCCTGGACTCAAAAACTCCGTTTTTGTCCTCCCCTTGCGATTAATTGTTGTCGCTTCGCTCCTAACGATATATAAAGAGTGCAGATTATTGAAAGTAAACTCTCAATAATCTGCACTCTTTATATATCTAATGGCAACCTATGGTTGCCATCAACAATTAATCGAGGTCACTCTCTCTCAATCATTGAGAAAAATTGGGGTTTTGCTTAATTTCTGATCTTTTTTTCGTATGTTTGTTATTAGCTTCTTCTTTTTTGATAATTTAAGATCGTAATATATGAACTACATAGATCAATCGACAATAGCGCAACACCGATATATGCGCTACAGAATACACAAAATTTTGCTCGTGTGTTGTAGCTATGATGGCTACATATTAGAGGAAGATGGACATATTGAATCGCAAATAAATCGAGAATATAGCGACCTGAATCTCTCAAATCCTCCATCATTCACTCGTGTGAGCTCCACCTCTGAGGCCTTAGATCTTCTTCGTGTTGACTCCTCATTCGACTTTGTTATCACCATGTATAATATCGGTGAGCCCGATGTTTTCACCTTCGCCAAAATGGCTAAGGAGATTCAACCATCGCTGCCAATAACCCTGCTCACAAGTTTCTCTCGTGATATTTATTCTCGATTATCTCACCAAGATGGCTCAGCCATAGATTCAGTCTTTTGCTGGATGGGAAATACAGATCTTATTATTGCCATCATTAAACTTATCGAGGATCGTCTAAATGCCGAGGAGGATATTGAAGATGGAAATGTGCAAGCGATACTTCTCGTCGAAGACTCGATCCGTTTCTACTCTGCCTATCTGCCCGAACTATATCGCATAATTCTTAATCAGAGCACCGAATTTCTGCGAGATTCATATAATGAACAGCAACAAATCCTGCGTAAACGAGCTCGACCAAAGATTCTTCTAGCTACAAATTATAGTGAAGCTCTGTCGCTCTATGAGCGTTATAAAGGCAACCTATTGGGCGTAATCTCAGATGTCGGCTTTGTGATAAATGAGGGTGATGACCCTTCGACCGAGAAGCATGATGCGGGACTTGATCTATGCCGAATAATCAAACAAGATAACCCCTTAATGCCTGTGCTGATGCAATCCTCACAAGCCGATTTTGAGCCACTTGTGAGAGCTATGGGTGCTGGCTTTGTGTCGAAACATTCAAAGCGTCTAATCGCTCAAATTGCAAACTATATCGAGACGGAGTTCGCCTTTGGAGATTTCACCTTTGCCGACCCCGATACAGGCGAAATCTTGGGACGTGCGCATAACCTGGTCGATATGCAGGAGCTAATATCGAAAATTTCGGATAGAGTGTTTAAGTATCACACTTCACAAAACCACCTCTCGAAATGGATGTATGCCCGAGGTCTCTTTCCCCTTGCAGCCTCAATTAGAAGAATCAAAAAGGAGGATTACACAACAACCGAGGAGCACCGAAGAATTGTCGTTGCGAAAATTCGAGATTATCGAATGCTCCTAGGTCAAGGACTTATTGCAAATTTCGACGCTTCAACCTATAGCGATGTTGTCGCCTTTGCTCGTATCGGCACTGGTTCCTTGGGCGGTAAAGCTCGTGGTTTAGCATTTATGAATAGCTCGATTATCAACAATCAACTCTATGCGAGATATAAGGGTGTACGCATTATGATCCCCCGCACCGTTGTTGTCGCTACAGATTATTTCGATGAATTTATCAAACTCAACGGCCTGGAATATATCATGTCCCGAGAGATGAGCGATGAGGTGATCCTCTCGGAATTTATAAACTCAGAACTTCCGCAATCTCTGCGTGATAGCTTGCGTGCTTATATTCGTACCGTGAGCACTCCACTTGCTATTCGCTCTTCATCAAAGTTGGAGGATTCACATTATCAGCCTTTTGCTGGAATATACTCAACATATATGGTTCCATATATCGACAATGAGGATCAAATGCTTCGAATGGTCGTCAAGGCCATTAAGAGCGTCTATGCTTCTGTATACTTCGCAGCGTCGAGAGCATATATCAACACCTCTCAAAACCTTATCTCTGAAGAGAAAATGGCTGTTATCATTCAAAAGGTGTGCGGAACCGAACAAGATAACTATTATCTGCCAACATTCTCGGGTGTTGCACGCTCTATAAATTGCTATCCTATCGGAGATGAAAAGGCCGAGGAGGGTGTTTGCAGTGTTGCTATGGGTCTTGGAAAGTTGGTTGTCGATGGTGGAAAGTGTCTTAGATTCTCACCTCGCTACCCCAAAAAAGTATTCCAAACCTCGACTGATGCTTTGGCCTTAAGTGAGACCCAAAGTGAGGTTTTGGCCTTGAATCTCTCCCCCGAGGAGTTTAAAACTTCGGTGCATGATGATATTAATATCGACAGGCTCACCCTGCGTCAAATTGCACCTCTGCGTCAGAGTAAATATGTCTGCTCCTCATTGGAACGTGAGTCGGGACGTGTGACTGATTCTCCATTCAGCAAAGGCCGCAAAGTGATAACATTCAACTCGATACTTAAATATGACAGTTTCCCATTGCCTGAAATTATCACCGATATTCTCAATATCGGCCAGGAGGAGATGCGCTGTCCTGTGGAGGTTGAGTTTGCGGCAAATATGGATGTTGCTCACCCCTCGCCAATGGTCTTTAATCTGCTTCAGATACGACCTATAATAAACTATCAAGAGAATCGTTGGATTGATTGGTCGACCTTAGACCTTAGCCATCCATTAATCTATGCCGAGCGGGTTCTTGGTGTTGGATTGATGGAGGGAATCTCCGAGATTGTCTATATCAAAAAGGAGTCGTTCAACTCCCTCTCGACCGAGAAGATTGCCGATGAGCTCTTTGCGCTCAATGAAGAGATGAGCAGGGAGGGTCGCAACTACATTCTCATTGGCATGGGTCGCTGGGGCTCCTCAGATCCATTCTTGGGAGTACCTGTTAAGTGGGCACATATCTCGCAAGCCAAAGTCATCGTTGAGTTAGCCATTGAGGGTTTCGATATTGAACCGAGTCAAGGTACTCACTTCTTCCAAAATGTCACCTCTCTGGGCATTGGATACATCACCATGGATTGCCGCAAAGGGGTCGACATTCTCGACCAAGAGCGCCTAGACTCGATGCAAGCGAGCTACAATGGAGAATACCTACGTCGAGTAACCTTTACCGACCCATTAGAAGTTATTGTAGACGGCATCGAGAGCCGAGCAATAATAAGATAAAATATTACCACACCTCGATTTGGATTCAAAGACCAAAGGCGTTTGAGAAATTAGAACTCCCCTTTAATAGTTCAGGAGTTATGCAAATTTATTCGCATAACTCCTGAACTATTAAAATCTTAAACCCAAAGGTTTTAAGCACAAAGCACAAGAGGAAAATAGCTCTGCGGGGAGCACCTCGCTGCCGCCTGCACAGAACACTCCTCAGTCGAGAGAGAAAAGAAAAGATTGGGCAAGGTAGACAACGCATTACTTTTTTTTGTACCTTTGTTCTGTTATAAAAACAGAAGAAGATGAATACCGATTATTTGGTTATTGGCTCTGGCATTGCGGGGCTCTCTTTTGCGCTTAAGGCGGCCAAAAGTGGTACGGTAACCTTAGTTACCAAGGGTAAAATTGATGAGTGTAATACCAACTACGCTCAAGGCGGAATCTGTTCGGTGACCTACGAGCCCGACACATTCGAGAAGCACATCCTCGACACGGAGGTCTGCGGTGCTGGCAAGTGCAATCATGAGGCTGTGGAGCTTGTCGTAAGGCGTGCTCCTGAGCTTATTGCAGACCTTATCGAGTGGGGTACACGCTTCGACAAAACCGAAGATGGGCTCTTCGAGTTGCACCGTGAGGGTGGCCATTCCGACCATAGAATCCTCCATTATAAGGATCTCACGGGAGCCGAGATTGAGCGTGCCTTGGTCGAGAGCGTGCGACGTGAACCGAACATTATAATCAAGGAGAATCACTTCGCCATCGACCTGCTGACGCAACACCATTTAGGTGAGATCGTCACACGTCATACACGTGGCTTGGCATGCTTTGGAGCTTACGTTCTAAACCTAGAGAGTAACGAGATCGACACCGTTGTTGCGAAATTCACGGTTGTGGCTGCGGGAGGTGTCGGCAATATTTACAATACAACCACCAATCCAGCAGTAGCTACGGGAGATGGTATTGCCATGTGTCACCGAGCTAAGGCGCAGACCGAAAATATGGAGTTTATACAATTCCACCCCACCTCGCTATATAATCCAGGTGAGCGACCTTCGTTCCTTATCACCGAGGCGATGCGTGGATATGGTGCGATTCTGCGTCTACAAAATGGAGCGGAGTTTATGCAGAAGTATCACCCGATGCTATCTTTGGCTCCACGAGATGTTGTTGCTCGCTCCATCGACCATGAGTTGAAGATCAGCGGTGAGGAGTTTGTATATTTAGACGTAACGCATAAGGATCCAAAGCAAACACCTGAGCATTTTCCAAATATTTATAAAAAATGTTTGTCGCTTGGAATTGACATAACAAAAGATATGATACCTGTGACCCCTGCGGCACATTATTGTTGTGGAGGTGTTAAGGTTAACAGCAATGGTGAGAGCTCTATTCGTCGACTTTATGTTTTGGGTGAGGCTTCATGCACTGGACTTCATGGTGCAAATCGTTTGGCATCAAACTCACTTATTGAGGCGGCAGTTTATGCGGATCAGGCGGCACGACATGCGGCGAGCAGGATTGATTCAGTGTCGATTCAAGAGGGGATTCCAGATTGGGATTTCGAGGGTACCTCTTCGGCTGAGGAGATGATACTTGTGACTCAGAATCGTAAAGAGTTGCAGCAGATAATGTCGAATTATGTTGGTATTGTGCGTTCAAATCTTCGATTGGAGCGTGCGATGAAGAGATTGACCGTGATTTGGCAGGAGACCGAGGGGCTTTATAATAAGACTACGCCTAATAGGGAGTTGTGCGAGTTGAGAAATATGATTGCGATAGCTTACCTAACCATAACACAAGGCAAGGCAAGAAAGGAGTCCGTTGGCCTCCATTACACAATCGACTATCCCAGCGGAGTTCATTAAATGGCGATTTTCGTGCGGAGCCCATTAAATGGCGATTTTCGGCACTTCCCTCCGCTTTTTAATCCTCACGCACAAGAGTGCGCTGCGGTTAAAAATGCTCACGAAGCCCCAAAACTCATCCATTTTCTGAACTCCGAGTGGCAGAGGTTGAGCAGAGGTTGAGCAGAGGTTGAATTAAGGTTGAACTGTCTGAAACTAAATCAACCAACTTAACCTATTTTTGCAAAAAAATAAAACATAAAAATTAGAATTTAAATTAAAACTTAGCTTAAAACTAATTTCTAATTCAATTAAGATAAAAGAAAACATAAAAAATATATGACACAACAAGAAGAGATTCTACGTCGACGGACATTTGCCGTCATTGCACACCCCGATGCTGGTAAAACCACCCTAACCGAAAAGCTCCTCCTCTTTGGAGGCGCTATCCATGTGGCAGGAGCCGTAAAAAGCAATAAAATCAAAAAAGGGGCAACCTCCGACTTTATGGAGATTGAACGTCAACGTGGTATCTCCGTGGCAACCTCGGTAATGGGTTTCGAATATAATGGAACCAAAATCAACATCCTCGACACCCCAGGTCACGAAGATTTTGCCGAAGATACATACCGCACACTTACCGCCGTAGACTCCGTGATTATCGTTATCGACGGTGCGAAAGGTGTCGAGGCACAAACCCTAAAACTTATGGATGTCTGCCGTATGCGTCAGACCCCCGTTATCGTCTTTGTGAACAAGATGGATAGACCATGTAAAGACCCCTTCGAACTCCTCGACGAGATCGAAAAGGAGCTCCGCGTACGTGTGCGTCCCCTCTCATTCCCAATCTCTAGTGGCCCAACATTCAAAGGCGTTTACAACATATACGAACATAATCTCTCGCTCTTCCTCGATGAAGATCGACAAACCGCTCAAGGCGAAACCGTCGAGATCAACGATATTGCCAACTCCTCACTCGATACCTTAATCGAAGAGCGATACGCAAATCAACTGCGTGAAGATGTCGAGATCGTCGAGGGTGTCTACGACCCATTCGACCGTGAAGCATACCTCAAAGGTGAACTCGCTCCAATATTCTTTGGCTCGGCAGTCAACAACTTCGGTGTTCGTGAACTCCTCGATTGTTTCGTGCGTATAGCTCCCTCACCTCGTGGTGCAACCACCGAGAGCCGCACAATTGAAGCCTCAGAGGCAAAATTGACAGGCTTCATCTTCAAGATCCACGCAAATATGGATCCTAACCACCGCAACCGCTTAGCCTTTATGAAAATATGTTCGGGAACATTCGAACGAAATAAAAACTACCTACACGTGCGTAGCGGCAAACAACTAAAATTCTCCTCTCCAACAGCCTTTATGGCTGAGAAGAAGTCGATTATCGACGAGGCATTCCCAGGCGATATTGTCGGTCTACACGACACTGGAAACTTCGCCATTGGCGACACCTTCACCGAGGGTGAGAAGCTGAAATTCACAGGAATACCATCATTTGCCCCCGAGCAATTCCGATATATCGAAAATGCCGACCCATTGAAATTCAAACAACTCGGAAAAGGTATCGACCAACTTATGGATGAGGGTGTAGCTCAACTATTCACCTCAAACCTCAATGGTCGCAAGATCATTGGAACTGTCGGTGCACTCCAATTCGAAGTTATTCAATACCGCCTAGAACATGAATATGGTGCTGCATGCCGTTGGGAGTCAATCTCAATACACAAAGCCTGCTGGATAGAGAGCGATAATGCCGAGCAATTAGCTGACTTCAAACGTCGTAAACATACAAATATGGCAGTCGACAAACACGGCAGAGATGTCTTTTTGGCCGACACAAGCTATGGATTGGCCTTGGCACAAGAGAATTTTAAAGATATTCATTTCTACTTCACTTCGGAGTTTTAATTTTTCACTGCATTATGGTAAGTTATCTGCAAGTTGAGGGGCTCACAAAGAGCTATGGTGATCTAACCCTCTTCCGCTCACTTAGCTTCGGCATTGCCGAGGGTGAGAGAGTCGGATTAATAGCTCGCAATGGAGCGGGAAAATCTACTCTGCTCAATATCATTGCTGGAGGAGAGGATTACGATGCAGGTAGCGTCACCTTTCGTGGTTCAATCAAGGTTGCCTACCTAGTGCAGCAACCTGTTTATGATAGTCGCTTAACAGTTCTGGAGGCCTGCCTTACGGGAGACTCTCCAGCGCTTAAGGTTATTGCCGAGTATGAGCGAGCGATAAACTCGAACGATGATAAACGCATCAATGAGGCCATCGCAGAGATGGATTTGGCAGCCACATGGGATTATGAAGCGAAGATCAAACAGATCCTCTCGCAACTCAAAATCAACGATTTCGAGCAAAATATCGGACAACTCTCGGGAGGACAACTCAAACGAGTAGCCTTGGCAAACGCCTTGATCTCGGAGCCCGATCTTTTAATCCTCGATGAGCCAACCAACCACCTTGATTTGGATGTTACCCTATGGTTGGAGGGTTACCTCTCGAAGAGCAAACTATCGCTTTTGATGGTGACCCACGACCGATACTTCTTGGATCGTGTCTGCAACAGAATCTTGGAGATCGACGAGAAGCAAATATTCTCATATAAAGGCAACTACAGCTTCTACCTCGAAAAACGAGAAGATAGAAAAGCCTCAGCAGCGGCACAACGAGAAAGCGACGAAAATCTTTTCCGCAAGGAGCTAGATTGGATGCGTCGCCAACCTCAAGCACGTGCCACCAAAGCAAAATCAAGAATCGACAACTTCTACGAACTAGAAGAGCGCCTAAAACGTGAACGTGCCGAGGGAAGTGTAAAGATCGAGATGAAAGGAAGCTACATCGGCAAAAAAATATTCGAGGTCGAAAACCTCTCGAAAAGCTATGGTGACAAAATCATCCTCAAAGATTTCAGCTACCTCTTCGCCCGTTACGAAAAAATGGGTATCGTGGGTGAAAATGGAGTCGGTAAATCAACACTGCTAAAAATGTTAATGGGCGAAATAGAGCCCGATAGCGGCAAAATCGACATCGGTGTAACAGTGCGCTTCGGCTACTACTCACAAGCAGGAATCTCCTTTAGTGAGGGCGATAAAGTAATAGATGTTGTCAGCGCCATTGCAGAGTCAATCGACCTTATGGATGGCCGCAAAATGACCGCCTCGCAACTCTTGCAACACTTCCTATTCGAACCAAAACGACAATATGACTATGTTTCACGCCTAAGCGGAGGAGAACGACGACGACTATACCTCTGTACAGTGCTGATGCAGAATCCGAACTTTTTGATTCTCGATGAGCCGACCAACGACCTAGACATCATGACCTTGCAAGTGTTAGAAGAATACTTACAACATTTTGCGGGATGTGTGATTGTCGTTTCGCATGATAGATATTTCATGGATAAGGTAGCCGACCATTTGTTAATCTTCCAAGGAGATGGCAAAATCAAGGACTTCCCATCATCCTATAGCGACTACCTAGTGTGGCGAGATATGAAAGCACAATATGAGGCCGAAGAGAGAGCAGCTAAAGCCGCTAAAGAAAAATCTTCAACCTCCTCATCAACGTCAAAGGCTACATCAAAACCATCCTCTTCACAGAATAAACTAAGCTACAAAGAGAAACAAGAACTAGAAGCCACCGAAAAAGCATTAGAAAACCTAGAAATCGAAAAATCCGAAATCGAGAATGCACTTGCAAGTGGCACTCTATCAGTCGATGACCTCACAGCAAAATCCAAAAGAATCTCGGAGATCATAGATGAAATCGACGAAAAAACTATGCGCTGGCTAGAACTCAGTGAGCGAGGGTAAAAAACGAAGTTTTTCTGTCCAGGCTTTGCCTGGTGCCTGTGTGGCATGAGCACAGGCACCAACCTGAGAAAGCGGTAAAAAGAGCTTCCCTTAAGATAGTTAACACCCGATCACATATCGAGCAACTTATTGCTTTTTAGCTTTAGTTTTTCAATGCGCTTAATTATTCTCCCTGAGACTTTATAGTCACGGATCGCCTTTGTGTAATTACTGTACGAATGCACGTTTGACCCCACAAAGTCATAAAAAGAATCCCTTAATAGATACTCTGCATTTGCCTGTCGCATCTTTCCGTAACATCCCGAAACAGATAACATATTGAGTTGAAAAAGAACACCCATTTCTTTAAGGCTGATATATTCAGTATGTTTAAAGTGTCGATAATTCTCGGGATGAGCCAATACAACAACGTATCCAGCATCTATAATATCCGAAATTAAATCTACCACATCAATTAGCATATCTGTGTTGTGCAGCTCAATGAGTAGATATTTCCCCGACAATGTTAGTAGATCTCCTGATTTAAGGTGATCTACAAAACTATCATCAAGCGTATACTCTGCGGCCAATGACAATTCAATATTACCAGAGTATGATTTCTTGAATTCATTAAATCTTTCACGTAGAGATGCGGCATTATTGTTTGGATAGTCATTTCCAATGGTGGGTGTAACTATAACTTTTTTTACACCTAATGTCTCGTAATATGATAATATTTTCAATGCAGCACGCCCAGATAATGCACCGCTATCCACACCAGGTAATATGTGGCTGTGCACATCTACCATATTTGAAAAGCACTTTGACAAGTCTCTTTTTTTTAATAAAAACATAAATTATAATATAGGTTAATAAATATACATTTCTCTTCGAAAGAGA
>JAWXTJ010000030.1:0-28102 GCA_044433665.1 Rikenellaceae bacterium | reverse complement strand
GTATAGCACTACTACCACCCCGCACCCCAGGCTCCGTCCTGCGCGAACTTCTGCCCGACAAGTGGCAAGCCCAATAATAGATCACATCGGAGTCAATGCGTCATCGTGGAGACGGTTACGGTCTGCAAATTGAGAGTAGCAAAACGGGACTAAAATTAAAGATTAGGGTGTAGCTATGAACAATAACTCCATCCTCGACACCCTCTACTTTACAATGATAATAGGCGGATCAGTACTGTTTTTCCTGTACCTATTTATAGCTTTAGTCACCCTCTGAAAATTCAGCACCATTAAGGTGCTGTTTTTATTGATAATTTCACTGCTAAAAAATAGCGTGCAAATAGCGTGCAACTGGAGGGTGTTAAAAAAGAAAAAGTGCCCTACAGAAGCTGTAGAGCACTTTCGTGAGGTCCGAAGCGGATTCGAACCGCTGTACAAGGTTTTGCAGACCTTTGCCTAACCGCTCGGCCATCGGACCTGGTGACCTACTCTTTTGTCTCTGTTGTGACTTTTGAGTGTGCAAATATAATGATTTATTTTTTATTTATTACTATTTTGCATGATTTTTTTTGCTCAAATGTTATTTTTTTGTACCTTTACGTTGTTGTTGATTGCTTTTATTGAGTTTGTTTTAAACAATTTATGGCGTTTTTTTACTAAAAAAAATCATTGAAAATCACAAAAAAAAAAGATTCAAGAAAAGTGCTCAGAAAAGAGTTCAGAAAAGTATTCAAAAAAACTTAGAAAATAAGATTCAAAAAACTCAAAAAAAAATTCATGAACACTCAAGAAAAACTGAAATTAACACAAAATAAGATTCAACAAAAATGTATATAAAGAGGAGTTCAGAGAGTTTTTAATTCCTCCTTAAAATAATTTTAAACAAATCTGTAACCCATAAATATGTAAAAATATGATTCTGGAAGATATTGCTCTAACTTTAACCCCTGGTCTTGGAACTAAAGGAGTTGTGAGATTACTGGAGGTTTTCTCGACTTCTGAGAAAATTTTTAATGCGTCATTGGAGGAGTTGGTTCACTTTGCCGAACTGAACCCATCTATCGCTAAAGAGGTGGTTAAGCGTATCGCTTTCCCTCAGGCTGCTAAAGAGATTGAACATTGTAAACGAAATAATATTACACCAATCGCTTCGACAGATGATAGATTTCCTCCTCTTTTACGTCAAGCAATTGACTATCCACATGTTATTTATATTATGGGTAACATTGAGGCTCTTCAATGCAGAAGCGTTTCGATTGTGGGGACTCGTCGTCTAAGCTCTTATGGGGATCGTATGTGTAACACTATTGTGCGTGATTTGGGTGAGAAAATTCCTGATTTGTCAATTGTGAGTGGCTTGGCTTTTGGTGTTGATAGCGCTGCGCATCGTGCTGCTATTCAATATGGTGTCACAACCGTTGCTGTGATTGCTAATGCTCTGCCTGCTATCACTCCTACTCAACATACATCTTTGGCGAAAGATATAATCGAACATGGAGGTGCAATTGTTAGCGAGTGTCACTCTCAAACAAAATATCGTGACAGTTTATATGTTGCACGCAATCGGATTGTAGCGGGAATGAGCGCTGCCACAATCGTTGCGGAGTCACCACTCAAAGGTGGGTCTATGATTACCGCATCCATTGCTCACAGCTATGATAGAAACGTTTATACTGTTCCAGGACGTATTACAGATGTTAATTCAGCAGGATGTAATAAACTTATTGCCAGCAATAAGGCTCAGATATATCTTTATGCAGATCAGCTAATTCGGGATATGATGTGGGACTGCAATGCCGCTAGCGACAGGCCTCTTGTTGAGCCATTAAATAGTAATCTAACTATTGAGCAGCAGGCTATCGTAAAGTGTTTTGACTCTGCCGACTCGCTCACCATCGAGAATCTTTGCGAGCGCTCAGGATGTGGTGTGAGTGAGCTCTCGGTGTTGTTAACTGAGCTTGAATTAGAGGGTGTTGTGCGTATGTTACCTGGTAATAAGTATGAATTATTATCGGTGGTTATTTCTCGATAGGGGCTTGATGAAGTTGATATTAGGGAAAGTTTAATTCCCTTTTAAGTAGGGTAAAATAATCATTGGTTCCATTTTTGCTCAGAGTGTCATAAAAATTAAATATGATAAAGAGAGTATCTGTTCTTTGCTTTTTTATTTTATGCGCTCAATGTCTGGCGGGTCAGAATCAAAGATATAATGTTCGTGGCGAGGTTTTTAGCCGTGTTACACGACAGCCTATACCCTTTGCTGTAGTTGTTGTCGAGGGTGCTCCAAATTTTGGTGCTTCGGCCGACTCTTTGGGTCGTTTCGAGATTATCGGACTTCCTGCCTCGATATATCGCTTCGAGGCCTACTCTCTTGGGTATGAACCTGCTCTATCGGCGGAATATATTGTTTCGGCAAATGGATCACCAATTGAGATTTTTATGAATGAGAATCCACGAGATATTGACTCGGTGGTGGTTCTTCGCTCGCTTCTTAATCGAGTGGTGCAAAGTCCCGTGAGTATGCGGCAGATAGGTGTGCAGATGTTGGAGCGCACAGCAGGAGCCAATCGAGATCTCTCGAAAGTTGTACAGAGCTTCCCTGGGGTGGCATTTTCACCTGCTTCGTATCGCAATGATCTAATTGTTCGTGGTGGCTCGCCCTCCGAGAATCGTTTCTATGTCGATGGTTTTGAACTGCCGAATATAAATCACTTCTCGACACAAGGTGCTTCGGGTGGGCCCGTGGGGCTCATCAATGCCGATTTAATTCGCCAAATTGATCTCTATTCGGGAGCATTTCCAGTTTCGACGGATAATGCTTTAAGTGCCGTTCTTGATATTGAACTCAGAGATGGAGACCTCGACCGACAGAAATTTAAGGCGACTCTCGGTGCTTCCGAAGCTGGACTAAGTGGCAGCGGTCACTTTAGCGACAAAAGCACCTATATTTTTTCAGCTCGACGCTCCTATCTTCAACTACTTTTTTCGGCCTTAGGTCTCTCTTTTTTACCAGATTATATTGACGCTCAGTTTAAGAGTCGAACTCGACTATCGACGAGTGACGAATTAACATTTTTAATGGTCGGAGCTCTCGACGACATGAAACTCAATGAGAATGCCGAGAGTGAAAGTGCCAAATATCTACTTGGCTATCTTCCAACCATAAAGCAGAATACATTAACTTTAGGTACGAGCTATCGACACTTTGACGGTTCAAATTCACATGCTTTATATTTAAGCTATTCATACGTCTACAATGGAAATCTAAAATATAGCAACAACGACGACTCCTCAATCGACAATCTAACTCTCGATATAAACTCCACAGAACAATGGCTAAGCCTCCGCAATGAAAATCGCAGTTACTTAGGCAATTGGACTCTACGCTATGGCGCAAAAGGGGGTTACAACCATTACTCCATAGACTCCTACACACCCTCAAACAGTTATTTCTCAAAACTCGGCTACGGATTATGGGGTTTATATGCAGGTGGCGAGTATGTCGATCCTGAGAATCGCTTCACCACGTCGATAGGTCTGCGAGCAGATGGATGCTCCTACTCTACTCTCACATCTCAATTTTGGAGATATTTATCTCCACGAGGAGCCATTTCATGGAGTCTAAACGATAATCTCGCAATAAATTGCAGCAGTGGACTCTATTTTCAACTACCCTCTTTCACCTCGCTTTCATACTCCGAGCAAGGTGAATATGTAAATAAAAAAATGAGCTACACCCGAGTATGGGAATCCACGATGGGAGCCGACTACTCACCAAAACAGGGCTTAAAACTAAGTTTAGAATGCTTCTACAAAGATTACGGAGATCTCCTACTTTCAATAGCCGACGGAATACCCCTCTCAGACAAAGGAACCGACTTTGGCACAATAGGCAATGAAGCATTAAGTCAAAGCGTCGACGGAAGAGCCTATGGCCTAGAGCTTATGGCACGTTGGCAGATCCCCTCAAAGCTATCGGCTGTAGCATCGGTAACACTCTTCCGCAGTGAATATCGAAGCGACAAGGAGCAAGGATATATTCCCTCAGCATGGGATAATCATTTTATTGTGAATGCCTCATGCTCATACAATCTACCAAAAAACTGGTCTATAGCAACAAAAATCAGCGCAATAGGAGGCTCACCATACACTCCATATGATATTGAAACATCGTCACTGGTCGATGTATGGGATATAACAGGCAAGCCACAATATGACTACTCCCTACACCACACCGAAAGGCTACCCTCATATTGGCAGCTAGATTTAAGGGTAGATAAGAGTTATTTCTTCGAAAAATGGGCAATGGGCATCTACCTAGACATCCAAAATCTATTTGTAAACAAATATAGCTATGCCGACATTCCAATCTCCACAGGCGAAATAGAAAACCCCCAAGACACAGAATCCCAACAACGCTACACAATGAAGTATATAGAGTCAGTAAGCGGCACCCTCCTACCTACAATCGGCATCTACATCGAGTTCTAAACACCATTCCCAGTTTAAGACTGCCCTGCTCGGGCGGAGGCAGGGTGCTCCCTGCTGAGCTTTTCTCTCTTGCGTTTTGGGCTTAAAACTTCGTTTTAAGATTTTATTAATCACTGAATTACTCAAATAAATTTGAATAATTCAGAGACCAATAAAATTCATCAAATGCTTAAAAGCATTTGAACCCAAACCGAGGATACGCAACTTCATGATAAATAATATACATTATAAAGCATAATGTAAACCTATTGTTTATATCTCTTCAATATTTCAGATGCCTGCACAGCAATATTCTCAAAACTACTTATTGACAAATATTTAAGCACTTCTATTTCTCGTGACTCTCTAAATATTTTTTTACCTTTTGAGGCAATGCTACACTTTGAGTTATCCTTCCAATCCTCTTTTGCAAATGCTTCATAAAATATTTTATTTGGTCTCAATTCATAATTTCGAGCAAAAAGATCGAAATATTTTAGAAAGTTTGATGGGCCTACATCATTTATTAATTTATCAAGGTAATCGTTCTCCATTGTGTAATTACATTAATATGAGTATAAAATATATCATATTGTTATACGAATAGAACTTTTATATAACAACTCTCTACTTAATTTTATTTGAAATTCCATCGTCTGTAACTTTTCCATCTGTGATGATATAACATGAAGATGTTAAAGCGTTTAGGATAATTGGCATTCCTGTTTGATTATCTATCGTAACATTCGAAGATTTGCCTTCACGCATTGGAGAGAACCCATTATTCGCTGATGGGCCTACCATACCAACCATTATTGGCAACTCTTTCTCTGGGGTGAGACCTTCATATTTTGTAATCTTTATCTTGTGACCATCTCCCGCTATCGCTGCTAAACAATTTACCGTATAATCAGAGGCTGTTGGCATAAGTTCCAACTCAATATCGCATGGAATGGTATTGTTCAGTGTTACAACATTCATCAAAGGGCCATATTGAGCATCTCCTCGACTATTCCTAACCTCTGCTCCCGACAGATAATAACCTACCTCACAACCCACAGCTTCACAATCGCTAATAACCATATCCTCAGCACCTCGTGTAAATGCAAAACCTATACGGGTATTTTTCGCCTTACAATTAACAAGTGTTACTCGTCCTGTCTTATTCTTGTCAGGGCCTCCCGTTCCATAATTTCTAAATCCACACTCACTTAGCGACTTAACATATCCAGAAGTGATCTTAGCCTCGCCATCACGATTCTTATAAACAGACTTAAAACCAATATCAAAAGCAACACCCGAAGTCTCGGCCAACATCTCGTCTGTAGGACGCACTAAAGCCTCAGCATAACAATTCTCAAAGTGTATATCTCGACCACCCTGAACAAAAAATAGATGCCCAAACGATTTTGAATATATCTTACAGTTGATAATCGTATCGCAAAGACCCTCGACCAAAAGACCACTATGCTTCTGTAATGCAGTCACTTGCTGACTACCCTTTCCAAGTAGATCACCATAACCAAAAGGATGTGAACCTCCCATATTAAGCGTAACACCATCAATCTTGTTGTTATCTCCCGTGATTACAAATGAACGAGCTCCCTTACGTGACGGTGGATTGTTGCCAATATCATTTACAGTCAACCCCTTAATAAGATTATTGGCTCCCGTAATCTGAATTTCATTTATCGAACTATCGAAAGCAGCCAATAACTTTGTATCAATTTCAAGAGTCACACCCGTAAGATCAAAAACATTATTCGATCCACTAAAGAGCAACATCGCTTTTCTCTTCATCGAATCAGAAAAAGGAGTAGACGCAATAACATCCGAAGTTAAATAATCCTTCAACTGATAGACTCCAGGAGTCATTTTAACGCTGTTATTAGACTCCGCAGCAGCCTCAGCAAGCTCTTTAACCGAGGAGATCACCAGACTCTCTGCATTGGCCTGATTCACACCAAGCAACATATGTGCAACGGCACAAATTGCAATAAAAGTAATTTTTCTCATTTAGATTAGATATTTTTTGTTTTGATTAATTTAGGTTACTTCTACAAAATTAACAAAAAAAAGAGATTTACACCCAAATAAATGGATATAAATCTCTTTTATTATAAATTCCTTTAAAGGAAATTACATTTTTTTGCCAACGTTTGTCTTAGAAGAAGAAACCTTAGCGCTTGTAGCCTTAGCTGCGTTCTGTGGACGTGGAGTAGAAGTCTTAACAACTGTTGCATCCTCTACTGCGTCTGTAGACTTAGCTTTGCTTCTTGAACGACGAGTCTTTGGTTTAGCCTCTGTTGAAGGAGCTACCGCAGTACCCAAAGTGTAAGCATCGTTAAAGTCAACGAACTCGATAATACACATCTCAGCAGCATCTCCTAAACGGAAACCTGTGCGAAGAATACGTGTGTATCCGCCTGGACGATCTGCAATTTTAGGTGCAATCGTACGGAACAACTCAGTAACTGCCTCTTTTTGCTTGAGGTAAGAGAACACCATACGACGTTGGTGAGTTACATCCTCTTTTGACTTAGTTACCAAAGGCTCGATATACATCTGAACCGCCTTTGCTTTGGCAACTGTAGTCTCGATTCTCTTGTGCATGATAAGCGATGAAGCCATATTTGCCAACATTGCTTTACGGTGACCCGCTTGTCTGCCAAGGTGATTGAATTTCTTATTATGTCTCATTTAATTAATCTTTATCAAGTTTATAGATTGATACATCCATACCGAATTTGAGGTTGAGCGAGTCAAGTAACTCGTCGAGCTCTGTAAGCGACTTCTTACCAAAGTTACGGAACTTAAGCAAGTCGTTGCGGTTGAGCTTAACAAGATCACCAACAGTCTCTACATCAGCTGCACGAAGACAGTTCAAAGCACGCACACTCAAATCTTGGTCTGAGAGCTTTGTCTTAAGCAATTGACGCATGTGAAGGACATCCTCATCGAACTCCTCTGCGCTGCTTGTATCCTCCATATTCACTGTGATCTTCTCATCTGAGAACAACATAAAGTGCTGGATAAGGATCTTAGCCGCCTCTTTCAACGCCTCCTTAGGGTGGATCGAACCGTCTGTAGTGATTTCAAGATTCAACTTCTCGTAGTCAGTTCTCTGCTCAACACGGTAATCCTCGATCGAAAACTTCACATTCTTAATCGGAGTGTGAATTGAATCGATAGGAAGAGTACCAAATTCGCAATCGGCTGGAGTATTCTCCTCTGAAGGAATATATCCACGACCCTTACCAATTGAGATGGTAAGTTGCATCTTTGTGCCAGCTGCGAGGTGGCAGATTACCAAATCAGGGTTTAAAACCTCGAACGATGATAGGAAATTTGAAATGTATCCTGCTGTAAGCTCGGTCACCCCAACAACTGGAATCGTAACATGCTCCGCCTCCTCATTGTCGACAGTGCGGATGAAACGAACTTGTTTGAGCTTTAGAATGATGTCAATCATTCCCTCCATCACACCAGGTACAGCGGCAAATTCGTGATCTACGCCACCAACCTTAACAGTAGTGATTGCGTAACCTTCTAGCGAAGAGAGCAAGATACGACGTAGGGCGTTACCTATAGTCATACCGAAGCCTGGCTCCAACGGACGGAATTCAAACTTTCCGAATGAGGGAGTAGACTCGATCATAATTACCTTCTCAGGTCTCTGAAATGCTAATATTGCCATAATTAATTGTGTGTTGTATTGTTACTACTTAGAGTACAACTCGACGATAAGTTGCTCCTTGATGTTCTCTGGAATCTCCTCACGCTCTGGACGTTGCAAGAACTTACCAGACATCGTTGCAGAATCCCACTCTAGCCATGCGTAACGGCTTTTAGAAGCACCTGAAAGCGACTCTGTGATAACCTCAAGACTCTTAGATTTCTCACGAACCGATACAACCTCACCAACCTTAAGCGAATATGAAGGAATGTTAACAACACTTCCATTAACGCAAATGTGACGGTGCGATACCAATTGACGAGCTGCTGCACGTGTAGGAGCAATTCCCATACGGTAAACAACATTATCCAAACGGCACTCCAATAATTTCAACAAGTTCTCACCTGTGATACCACCCATACGTCCAGCTGCCTCGTATGTACGTGCAAACTGCTTCTCCAAAAGGCCGTAGGTAGCTTTTGCTTTTTGCTTCTCGCCAAGTTGCTCTCCATACTCAGAGACTTTCTTACGCTTGCGAGCCAAACCGTGCTGTCCTGGAGGATAGTTTCTCTTCTCAAGAACTTTATCTGCTCCGAAGATAGCCTCGCCAAACTTTCTGGCAATTTTTGATTTAGGTCCTATATATCTTCCCATTGTTTTTACTAATTTTAATCGTTAAATTGATTATTCTCTCACCGCTCGGATTATACACGACGACGGTTTGGTGCACGACAACCATTGTGTGGCATTGGTGTTACGTCGATAATCTCCATAACCTCGATACCAGCTCCGTGGATTGTACGAACTGCTGACTCACGTCCAGCGCCTGGGCCCTTAACGTAAACCTTAACCTTGCGCAAACCCATATCGTAAGCAACTTTAGCGCAATCGGCAGATGCAGTCTGAGCAGCATATGGAGTGTTCTTTTTAGAACCACGGAATCCCATTTTACCTGCTGAAGACCAGCTGATTACATCACCAACCTCGTTGGTAATTGTAATGATGACATTGTTAAATGTTGAGTGCACATAGGCCATACCCACTGCTCCAACCTTAACAACTTTTTTCTTAACTGTTCCAGTTTTCTTTGCCATAACTTTTGTCTATTACTTAGTTGCCTTTTTCTTGTTAGCGACTGTCTTTTTACGTCCCTTACGAGTACGAGCGTTGTTCTTTGTGCCTTGACCACGAACTGGAAGACCCAAACGGTGACGGATACCACGGTAGCAACCGATGTCCATCAAACGCTTAATATTTAGTTGTACGACTGAACGACACTCACCCTCGACCTTAAGTCCCATTGAAGCAATAGTTGAACGAATTGCTGCAATCTGATCGTCATTCCAATCATCAGTTTTGAGGTCAAAGCTAATGCCTGCCTCAGTGAGAATAGCTTGAGCTGTGCTACGACCGATACCATAGATATAGGTCAAAGCGATCTCGCCTCTCTTGTTTTTTGGTAAATCTACACCGACTATACGTGCCATAAATTTTCTTCTTTAATTAAACAGTTTAATGGTGGTCAATTAACCTTGACGCATTTTAAACTTAGGATTCTTTTTGCAGATCACGTAAAGTTTTCCTTTACGGCGAACGATCTTGCAATCCTCACTTCTTTTCTTAATTGATGCTTTTACTTTCATTGTGTGTGTTAAGCAATCTATGGTTCAACTCAACTCTCGCGCCACTATGATGACCCGACACTTGAACCTTCCCGTTGGTTATTTGTACCTAAATGAGATTCTACCCTTACTCAAATCGTAAGGTGTCATCTCTACCTTTACTTTATCTCCTGTCAAGATTTTAATGTAGTGCATTCTCATCTTTCCTGAGATGTGGGCGGTGATAACGTGTCCATTATCTAATTCAACTCGAAACATAGCGTTGCTAAGTGCCTCGATAATTGTTCCGTCCCTTTCAATAGCAGTCTGTTTTGCCATGGAGTCTTACTTTTTTTGTTCGTATTCGATTATACTATAATCCGTCAAAATATCTGGGCCATCTTTACCTACTGCCACTGCAAATTCGTAGTGTGCCGAAGGTTTGCGATCTCTTGTACGTACGGTCCAACCGTCTCGCTCAAAAACTACCGCCTTTGTACCCATGTTAATCATCGGTTCGATGCAGATTACCATTCCTGCCTTAAGCAGTGGACCTCTACCTCTTGCGCCAAAGTTGGGAACCCCTGGTGATTCGTGCATTTGCCGACCACAACCGTGTCCCTCTAACTCTCGCACCACGCCATAACCAAAGCTCTCAGCGTACTCTTGTACTGCTGCCGATATATCGCCTACACGATTACCAGCTTTGGCTTGAGCCGTACCTTTATAAAGAGCCTCTTTGGTAACTTCCATAAGTTGCTTAACTTCCTTCGCAACCTCTCCTACGGCAAATGTATATGCCGAGTCACCAACAAACCCCTTTAGAAACGTACCACAATCTACCGATACTATGTCGCCCTCTTTGAGAACGCATTTATCTGTCGGGATACCATGAACCACATTCTCGTTGACCGAAACGCACAACGATGCTGGGAATCCTTGGTAACCGAGGAAAGCTGGAACTGCTCCGTGATCGCGAATAAACTCTTCAGCTATACGATCCAACTCTTTAGTTGTGACACCCTCTCTGATGTGGCGACCCACTTCAGCCAAGGTTTTACTAACCAAGATATTGTTCTCACGGAGCAGCTCGATCTCCTCCTCTGTTTTTAAGTATATCATTCCTGACTCAGATAAAACTTTAAATTAACGACCTTGAATACGTCCAGTCTTCATGAGACCATCATAGTGACGCATCAACAGGTAGCTTTCTATCTGCTTGAGAGTATCAAGAACTACACCCACCATAATCAACAACGATGTACCACCATAGAAGTAGCCAAAAGTTTGTTGAATACCCAATAGGTTGATGGCCAAAGCTGGCATAATTGCCACGATTGCCAAGAATACTGAGCCTGGAAGTGTGATTCTCGTCATAACAGCGTCGATATAACTAACTGTGCTCTTACCTGGTTTAACACCTGGGATAAAACCACCGTTACGTTTCATATCGTCAGCCATCATTTGAGGGTTAACAATGATCGCAGTGTAGAAGTAGGTGAATAGAATCACCAACACTGCTAGAGTAATGTTATATGCAAATCCTGTCATATTGCTGTATGCCGAAGCAAAACCTGGAGCAATATTAACGAAAAGCATAGGGATAAACATCAATGCTTGTGCAAAGATGATAGGCATTACATTTGCCGCATTCATCTTTAGGGGAATATATTGGCGAACGCCACCATATTGCTTATTGCCAATGATACGCTTAGCGTACTGTACAGGAATCTTGCGTACAGCTTGAACCACAGCTATTGTTGCCATAAAGATCAAAGCTAGGATTGCTAGCTCGATGATAATCATGATAACACTACCATCAGAGGTTTGGAAACGAGCTGTGATCTCACCCAAAAGAGCTTGTGGGAGACGAGCTACGATACCAATCATGATGATTAGCGATACTCCGTTACCAATACCCTTATCTGTAATTTTCTCGCCCAACCACATTACGAACATGGTACCCGCAGTAAGGATTGCTGTAGCATACGCTGTGAATCCGAATGAGTTACCATAAACGAAAGCATCTGGCACTTGGTGGTATAGATTTGCAATATAGGTAGGACCTTGCAAAATCAAAACACCAATTGTGAGGAAACGAGTCCATTGGTTCATCTTACGACGACCGCTTTCACCCTCTTTTTGAATCTTTTGGAAATAAGGGATCATCATACCCAAAAGTTGGATAATGATCGACGCTGTGATGTAAGGCATCACACCAAGACCAAAGATTGCAGCGTTACCAAATGCTCCACCCGAGAATACGTTGAGTAGGCCTAAAAGACCATTACCTTCTAATTGATCCGCAAGAGCTGAGCCCGCACCAAGAAGTGTTGGGTTGATACCAGGGATCACTACGAAGCTACCCAAGCGATAGACAAGTAGAAGAAGCAATGTGTAGATAACACGATTGCGAAGCTCCTCGATCTTGTACATATTTTGGATAGTCTCGACTACCTTTTTGTTGGTCGCCAAAAGTGCAACAACAATTGCAAAGAGGACGGCAACAATAATATAAGTATTCATAATATTTGGGTTTTAGCGTAACCTTACAACTTCTCTACTTGTCCTCCCGCAGCTACGATTGCAGACTCAGCACTTCCTGAAAAAGCGTGAGCCTTAACAGTCATTGCTTTAGTTACTGCACCGTTACCCAAGATTTTAACTCTATCCTTTGATTGAACGAAACCTGCTGAGATAAGCACATCAAGAGTAATCTCTGTTGCGCCTGTCTTTGTAGAAAGCTCCTCAAGAGTTGATAGGTTGATAGCCTTGTACTCTACACGGTTAAGATTTTTAAAACCAAATTTTGGAAGGCGACGTTGAAGTGGCATCTGACCTCCCTCGAAGCCTAGCTTACGAGAGTAACCAGAACGCGACTGAGCTCCCTTGTGACCACGAGTAGATGTACCACCGTGACCAGAACCTGCACCACGACCAATACGTTTTTGGTGGTGGGTTGAACCCTTAGCGGGTTTTAGATTATTGAGTTCCATTGTTTACTTTTTTCTTAAACGTTATAAACTATTTTACCTCTTCTACCTTTACAAGGTGTTGAACCTTAAGGATCATACCTTTGATAATTGCAGAATCATCGTGCTCAACTGAAGCGTTGATTTTACGAAGACCCAATGCGTCGAGGTTCGCACGTTGACGCTCAGTAGCGCCGCAACGGCTCTTTAATTGTGTAATTTTCAATCTTGCCATAGTACTTCTTAAAATTAACCGTTAAACACTTGTTTCATAGAGATACCACGAACTTGCGCTACGCTATAAGCATCACGCAACTCACAAAGAGCTCCAACTGTAGCCTTCACCAAGTTGTGAGGGTTAGATGAACCTTTACTCTTCGCCAAGACGTTCTTCACACCTACTGACTCCAATACGGCACGCATCGCACCACCTGCGATAATACCAGTACCAGGAGCAGCTGGACGAATCATCACCTCAGAACCGCTGTAACGCATCTCTTGTTTGTGAGGAATTGTTCCGTTGATAATAGGTATTTTAACGAGGTTTTTCTTTGCATCCTCAATACCTTTAGAGATTGCTGTGGTTACCTCTGAGGCTTTACCCAAACCATAACCTACGACACCGTTCTCATTTCCTACTACGACAATCGCCGAGAAGGTAAATGTACGACCACCCTTTGTTACCTTTGTAACACGTTGGATGCTTACGAGTTTGTCTTTCAACTCAAGGTCGCTTGTACGTACTTTCTGTATGTTGCTATTTGACATAATCTCTTAGAATTTAAGACCGCCTTCACGTGCGGCATCCGCTAATGTTTGAACTCTACCGTGATAAAGGTAACCATTACGGTCGAATGCTACTGTCGAAATACCTTTTGCGATAGCACGCTCTGCAGCGAGCTTACCAACAACGGCAGCAACCTCTATTTTATTTTTACCAGCAGTTTGCTCGGCAACCTCTACAGAAGAGGCAGCTGCCAAAGTAACACCTGCTTGGTCATCGATAAACTGTACGTAGATTTGTTTGTTACTACGGAATACAGTCATTCGAGGCATCTGTGCAGTACCGTTCACGATTTTACGGATACGCATCTTGATTCTCGATCTTCTTTCTACCTTACTTAATGACATAATCTGACCTTATTTACTATTTAGCACCTGCTGACTTACCTGCCTTACGACGGATTTGCTCGCCAACAAACTTAATACCCTTACCCTTATATGGCTCAGGCTTACGCAATGAGCGGATCTTCGCTGCAACTTGACCTACAAGTTGCTTGTCGATGCTCGTTAGGGTGATGATAGGGTTACCCTTTTTCTCGGTTACAGCTACAGCCTTAACCTCCGAAGGAAGTTCAACGTGAATATCGTGTGAGTAACCAAGACTCAACTCCAACATTTGACCCTTTGTCTCAGCCTTGAAACCTACACCCACAAGCTCTTGCTTGATCTCGAAACCTTTCGATACACCTACAACCATATTGTTGATAAGAGCACGATAAAGTCCGTGAAGTGAACGGTGACGAGGTTGATTAGTAGGGCGACTTACTAGAACAGCAGGGATCTCCTTCTCTGAATCTTTCTCTTTATAAGAGCCAACCTCTACAGTAATATCTGAATCAATTTTTTGAGTCAGTGTACCAAGTGGCCCTTTAACGCTTACCACATTTCCAGCCAAAACCTCTACGGTTACGCCCGATGGCAAGTTTACAGGTAATTTACCAATTCTTGACATAAAATTTTTCTTTAATCAATTAATAAATGTAGCAAAGTACCTCACCACCTACTCTCTCACGACGAGCCGCAGCGTCAGTCATAATACCTTTAGATGTTGATACAATTGCGATACCCAAACCATTAAGTACACGTGGCATATCATCTACCGATACGTATTGACGCAAACCTGGACGGCTTACACGCTTAAGGTTTTTGATTGCATTTGTCTTGGTTTGTGCATTCCATTTCAATGCGATCTTAATGATAGGAAAACCCTTCTCATTAGTGTCGAATTTGTAAGCTAAGATATAACCTTGATCGTAAAGGATCTTAGTGATCTCTTGCTTAATTTTTGAACCAGGAGCTTCAACCACCTTGTGATTGGCTTTCACTGCGTTTCTAATTCTCGTTAGAAAATCCGCTATTGGATCTGTCATAATGAATTAAAAGTTAAAAATTAATAATTATTTAAAATATTGTCGCTCAAAGAGTTAACCCCCTTAAACCGTCAATTCACCTCTATACCCAACAAATATTAGGGGCACAAAAGTGGGCAAATATAGTGATAATTTCGCAATTATCAGCATTTTAGCACAACTTTCTTTAAAATATTTTCAGCATACTCCTCCATATACAAAAAAATGTTAGCACAATTCTGGCTAACATCACACTCCACTCTCACTAAATCAAGAGTCTCCACCACACAAAATAGCGCTCCACACATCAAAAATGAGAGCACCCAGACCATGAGTCGATCGGAGTCAATTCGTCTACTCCACAAATGAGGAGCAACGAAAAATATAAGGAAAGACCTCTTCGCGAGAGAGTGGTTAGCAACACTGCTCAAAGCGACGGGCATTAATAACACCCTCAAGGTTTAACCTGAAAATTTTTAAGATAAGGTGAGCTAACTCGAAGGTTAACTCACCTTAATCGTTTAATCTAAAATTCGTCGTTGAAACGAATCTAATGGACTACCAGCTTGCCTTTGTAACGCCTGGGATCAAACCGTTTGATGCCATCTCACGGAATTGAATACGGCTGATACCGAACAAACGCATATAACCTTTTGGGCGACCAGTTAGCTTACAACGGTTGTGTTGACGAATAGGATTCGAGTTGCGTGGCAACTTTGAAAGGGCGATCCACGCCTCTTCGTGATCCATTTCACCTGCCTTTACAGCAGCTGCGATCGCTTCACGTTTGTGAGCATAGCGGTTTGCAAGTTTCTCACGCTTTACCTCGCGTGCTTTCATTGACTCTTTTGCCATAGCTTATTCTGACTTTTTAGCGTTTTTAAACGGAAGACCAAATCCTTTAAGTAGAGCGTAACCCTCCTCATCGGTTTTAGCTGTTGTTACAAAAGTAATCTCCATACCAAAGATCTTAGAGATCTTATCAATGTCGATTTCTGGGAAGATAATTTGCTCGGTGATTCCGAGAGTATAGTTACCTTGACCATCAAACTTCTCGTTGATACCCTTGAAGTCACGGATACGTGGCAAAGCCACAGCAACTAGACGCTCAAGGAACTCATACATTCTGTTTGAACGAAGAGTTACACGTACACCAATTGGCATACCCTTACGAAGTTTGAAGTTCGAAATATCCTTACGAGATTTGGTTTGAACAGCTTTCTGACCAGTAATTGTTGTAAGCTCTTGTTGAGCAATATCAATCAATTTCTTGTCGGCGATAGCTTGACCCATACCTTGGTTGATTACGATCTTTTCGAGTCTTGGGCACTGCATGATGCTTGAATACCCGAACTCTTTCATAAGGTCAGATGCGATCTGCTCCTTATACTGTGTTTTGAGTGTTGGAACGTATGCCATTACTTAATATCCTCCCCTGATTTTTTAGAGAAACGAACTAATTTACCATTTTCACTTGCACGACGACCAATACGAGTAGCTTTACCGCTCTTTGTATCAATCACCTGCAAATTTGAGATGTGTATCGCAGCCTCTTGCTCGACGATACCACCTTGAGGATTCTCAGCGTTAGGTTTCTGTGCTTTTTTACAAAGGTTTACACCCTCGACAATTGCACGTTGCTTCTCGATGTTAACCGAAAGGACTTTTCCTTGTTGTCCACGGCTATCACCAGCGTTAACGATGACCATATCCCCCTTTTTAATATGCAATTTTGCTGACATATCTGAGATCTGTTTTTATTAAATTACAATACTTCAGGTGCTAGCGAAATGATCTTCATATGTTGGTCACGTAGCTCACGAGCTACAGGTCCAAAGATACGAGTTCCACGCATTTCACCCTGATTATTAAGGAGAACTACAGCGTTATCGTCGAAACGAATATACGAACCGTTAGCACGTCTAACCTCCTTTGATGTTCTTACTATAACTGCCTTAGAGACAGTTCCTTTTTTTACGTCGCCCGATGGTGAGGCGCTTTTAACTGTGACAACGATCTTGTCACCGATAGAAGCATAACGACGTTTTGTACCGCCAAGCACTCGGATACAAAGAACCTCCTTTGCACCGCTGTTGTCAGCAACTACGAGTCTACTTTCCTGTTGTATCATAACTACTTAGCTCTTTCAATAATTTGTACTAGTCTCCAACGTTTTGTTTTGCTCAATGGGCGAGTCTCCATGATACGTACTGTATCACCTTCTTTGATAGTCTCATCTAAACACTCAGCTACGAAGCGAGTTGTTTTGTTTACGAACTTACCATAAATTGGGTGCTTTACCTTACGTGCAACTGCAACTACGATGGTTTTCTCCATCTTATTGCTTACAACTACGCCAATACGCTCTTTTCTAAGATTTCTTTCCATAATGGTATTAACAATTAGCGTTTTTCTCACGCAACACTGTCTCCATACGGGCAATATCTCTGCGAGATTTTTTAATGATTGAGGGGTTTTCAACTGGCGATACTGCATGTTGTACCTTCAACTGTGAAAGCTGTGCTTTCGCTGCTGCGATACGCTCTTGCAAATCTGCAATTGTAAGTTCCTTTAATTCTACACTTTTCATCTTTGTACTCTTAGATTGATGTTTCAACGTAATCACGTCTTACTATAAACTTAGTCGTAATAGGCAATTTTTGAGCACCTAGGCGAAGAGCCTCCTGTGCGATCTCCAAGGGCACGCCCTCTGCCTCAAATAGAATACGTCCTGGAGTAACGGGAGCTACGAATCCTTCTGGATTACCCTTTCCCTTACCCATACGTACTTCGGCGGGTTTCTTCGTGATTGGTTTATCTGGGAAGATACGAATCCAGAGTTGTCCCTCACGTTTCATATAACGAGTGATTGCCTGACGAGCAGCTTCAATCTGGCGGCCTGTGATCCACGAAGATTCTAGTGCTTTGATGGCGAATGAACCGTATGCAAGTTGGTTTCCTCTTTGAGCTAAACCTTTCATACGACCCTTTTGCATTCTTCTAAACTTGGTCTTTCTTGGCTGTAACATTTTGTTTTTGCTTTAAAAAGTTCCTACTTACTGTTGTTATTATTACGTCTTCTGCGGTTTTGTCCGTCGCGTTTTTGACCACCACGACGATCGTTACCTGCTGAAGCTGGTCCTCCTTGTGCCGAAGCACCTTGGATCTCGAATAGGTCACGCTTGCCATAAACTGTTCCTTGGCAGATCCAAACCTTAACACCTAGGATACCTACCTTAGTAAGCGCCTCAGTTAGGCAATAATCTACATCTGCACGGAAAGTATGCAATGGAATACGTCCCTCTTTCATAGTCTCAGAGCGAGCCATCTCAGCTCCACCAACACGACCAGAGATTTGAACCTTGATACCCTCAGCACCCATACGCATTGTAGAGGCGATAGCCATCTTCACTGCACGGCGGTAAGATACACGTCCCTCCAACTGGCGAGCAATATTTTGAGCAACAATCACTGCGTCAACCTCTGGACGCTTGATCTCAAAAATATTGATTTGAATCTCTTTACCTGTAAGTTTCTTAAGCTCCTCTTTAAGTTTGTCAACCTCTTGGCCACCCTTACCAATGATGATACCTGGGCGAGCTGTTGAGATAGTTACAGTAACCAACTTAAGTGTACGCTCGATGATAATCTTAGAGATACTTGCTTTGGCCAAACGGACATTCAAGTATTTACGAATCTTAGCGTCCTCTACCAACTTCTCTGAGAAGTCACGACCGCCAAACCAGTTAGAATCCCAACCTTTAACGATACCAAGACGATTTGCTATTGGATTAACTTTTTGTCCCATGATCTACTTTTTTTCTTCGATTACCAATTTGTCAACTACTATAGTCACGTGATTCGAACGCTTGCGGATACGGTGTGCACGACCTTGTGGTGCTGGTTGTATACGCTTCAACATTCTTCCTCCGTCGACAAAGATCTCCTTTACACAAAGTGAAGTATCCTCCAAACGCTCGTCTGGATTTTTAGCCTCCCAGTTAGCGATAGCTGACTTAAGAAGTTTCTCCAATCTGATAGATGCCTCCTTCTTTGAGTAACGAAGGATTCCCAATGCCTTGTTGATCTCAACACCACGAATGATGTCAGCCACCAAACGCATTTTGCGAGGAGATGTAGGGCAGTCACGCATAATAGCAATCGCTTTCTGCTTCTTTTCGGCCTTGTATGTCTCGGCCATTAATGATTTTCTTGCACCCATTTTATTTGCTATTTTTTCTTATTACCACCATGACCACGGAAGTTACGTGTTGGAGCAAACTCACCGAGTTTGTGTCCAACCATATTCTCAGTAACATATACAGGAATAAACTTATTTCCGTTATGAACTGCGATTGTCTGACCAACAAAGTCAGGCGAAATCATACTTGCACGTGACCAAGTCTTAATTACAGACTTCTTGTTGCCTTCGACTTGCGCCATTACTCTAGCGTCTAGCTTTGGGTCAATAAATGGTCCTTTTTTTAATGAACGGCTCATTGTACTCTATTTAAATTATTTTTTCTTCTTTGAAATAATAAACTTAGAGGTTGTCTTCTTAGGATTACGAGTTTTGTATCCCTTAGCCAACAATCCCTTACGTGAACGAGGGTGACCTCCTGATGAACGACCTTCACCACCACCCATTGGGTGATCTACTGGGTTCATCACAACACCACGGTTACGTGGACGGCGACCTTTCCAACGCTCACGACCTGCTTTACCTGAACTCTCAAGGTTGTGATCGATGTTCGATACAACTCCGATTGTAGCGCGGCAAGTTACGAGTACCATACGAGTCTCACCTGAAGGCAACTTTACGATTGCAAAGCGACCCTCACGAGCCAATAGCTGAGCATAAGATCCAGCCGAACGAGCCATTGCAGCTCCTTGGCCAGGGTAGAGTTCGATATTGTGAATCACAGTACCGAGTGGAATCTCTGAAAGAAGGAGTGTGTTACCCAAATCTGGAGAAACACCTGCTCCACTCATTACAGTTTGACCAACTTTCAAACCATTTGGCGCTAAGATATAGCTCTTAGTACCATCTGTGTAGACGATAAGGGCGATGCGTGCTGTACGATTTGGATCATACTCGATGCTCTTTACAGTAGCAGCGATGCTATCTTTGGTGCGCTTAAAGTCAACGTTACGATACATTTGTTTGTGACCACCACCAATGTAGCGAACAGTCATTTTACCTGCGTTGTTACGACCACCTGAACTCTTCTTTGCTGAAAGCAACGATTTCTCTGGTGTCGAGGTAGTTATCTCACTAAATGTACCAATAACTTTATGTCTTGTACCGGGAGTTACCGGTTTAAACTTTCTTACTGCCATCTTCTTTAGATATTACTGTAAAAATCAATCACATCACCATCTTTCAAGGTTACGATAGCCTTCTTGAAGTTGTTTGAACGACCTACAAGAAGTCCAGCCTTAGTGAAACGGCTTTTGATCTTACCCATATAGTTACATGTATTAACGTCAGTTACAACTACGTTATACATCTTCTCCACAGCATTACGGATTTGCAATTTGTTAGCTCTAACATCTACAATAAAACCGTAACGATTCAATTTCTCGCTCTGAAGGTTCGCCTTCTCGGTTAAAACCGGCTTAATAATAATTTCCATCATTCTCTTGAGTTTTAAGCTAACATTACATTCAAGACATTCTCTGCGCCCTCTACCATAACCAATGCTGAGCAATTCATAACCTCATAAGTGTTAAGGTTAGAAGCCAAAATTGTTTTAACGTAAGGTAGGTTACGTACTGAGAGTTGAAGATTAGTGTTTGACTCTGGAAGAACCATCAAAACCTTCTTGTCCGATACCTTCAAAGCCTCGATCATTGCAAGTGCAGCCTTAGTCTTTGGAGCCTCCAATGATAGTGACTCTACAACTGAGATAACGCCTGCTTGAGCTTTGTAAGTAAGAGCTGAACGACGAGCTAATTGCTTTAGCTTCTTGTTTAGCTTGAAGTGATAGTTACGTGGAACTGGTCCAAAAACTCTACCACCACCTACAAAAAGAGGAGATTTGATACTACCACAACGTGCGCCACCTGTTCCCTTTTGCTTCTTTAGCTTGCGAGTAGAACCTGCAACCTCGTTGCGTTGCTTTGATTTGTGAGTTCCTTGACGTTGGTCAGCAAGATATTGCTTAACGTCGAGGTAAATAGCGTGGTCATTAGCCTCCACGCCGAACACAGCGTCAGAAAGAACTACTTTACGACCTGTCTCTGCTCCTTGTGTGTTGAATACTGCTAATTCCATACTACTTCTCAATTGTTAAATAAGCACCTTTTGCTCCTGGGATTGAACCCTTAACCAAAATAAGGTTGCTCTCAGGAATAACTTTTAATACTTTCAAGTTAAGAACCTTAACTTGATCTCCACCATATTGTCCTGGCAAACGTTTGCCTTTGAATACGCGTGAAGGATACGATGAAGCACCAAGTGAACCTGGTTTACGTTGACGGTTGTGCTGACCGTGGGTTGCTCCACCCACACCGGCAAATCCGTGACGTTTAACTACACCCTGAAAACCACGTCCCTTTGAGATACCTGTCACGTCGACCCAATCTTCTTCAGTGAAGATGTCTACTGTGATTTGGTCTCCAAGGTTTACCTCTGATACACCCTTAAACTCAGCCAATTTACGTTTAGGAGTTGTACCAGCTTTCTTGAAGTGGCCTAACAAACTGCTGCTGGTGTGCTTTTCACTTTTGTCGTCATAGGCAATTTGAACAGCCTCGTAAGAGTCTTTCTCAACTGTTCTAATTTGCGTAACTACACACGGACCAGCCTCAATGACAGTGCATGGTATGTTCTTACCCTCGGCACTGTAAACGGAAGTCATTCCGATTTTCTTTCCAATAAGTCCTGACATTTTTGTCGAATTACGTTTGTTATAAAAAAATTGTGATTATGTAAGATTGGTTGGTTTAAGTGGTACTCAGGCACCACTCAAACCGCCCAATTTGAACATTCATTTATCAAACTTTGATGTTTACCTCTACACCTGATGGCAACTCTAGCTTCATTAGAGCGTCGATTGTCTTTGGTGTTGACGAGTAAATGTCAATAATACGTTTGAAAGTGCAGAGTTGGAACTGCTCGCGTGCCTTTTTGTTAACAAAGGTAGAACGGTTTACAGTAAAAATCTGCTTGTGAGTTGGTAGAGGTACAGGACCGCTTACCATAGCACCAGTGCTTCTCACTGTCTTAACGATCTTCTCAGCTGATTTGTCAACGAGATTGTGATCGAAAGACTTTAATTTAATTCTGATCTTCTGATTCATATCTAATTCTTATTCTATTCCCTTAACTCTACCGCTTGATTTCTCGATGATCTCTGTTGCAAGTCCCTTTGGAACCTCCTCAAAGTGAGAGAACTCCATTGATGATGTTGCACGACCTGAAGAGATTGTACGAAGTACGGTAACATATCCAAACATCTCTGAAAGTGGCACCTTAGCCTTAACTACACGAGCAGTACCCTTAGCATCCATACCAGATACTTGGCCACGACGTTTTGTCAAGTCACCGATGATGTCTCCCATTGACTCCTCTGGAGTAACTACCTCGACATTCATCATTGGCTCCATGATAACCGAACCAGCCTTAGGAGCTGCAACACGGAAACCGTTACGAGCACAAATCTCGAATGATAGCTGATCTGAATCGACTGGGTGGAATGAACCATCCTTCAAAGTTACCTTCATAGAGTCGATCACATAACCTGCCAACGCACCATTTGCCATTGCCGATAGGAAACCTTTTTGTACCGCTGGGATAAACTCCTTAGGTACGTTACCTCCCTTAACCTCGTCAACGAAAGTAAGACCTGTCTTACCCTCCTCAGCTGGTCCGATCTCGAAGATGATGTCGGCGAACTTACCACGACCACCAGTTTGCTTCTTGAATACCTCACGGTGTTGAACCGTAGCAGTAAGAGCCTCTTTGTAGTTAACTTGTGGAGCACCTTGGTTGATCTCAACACCGAACTCACGACGCAAACGGTCAACGATGATGTCCAAGTGAAGCTCACCCATACCGCTAATTACAGTTTGACCAGAATCCTCGTCAGTGTGAACTGTGAAAGTTGGATCCTCCTCAGAAAGTTTTCCAAGTGCGATACCAAGTTTATCAAGATCTTTTTGAGTCTTAGGCTCAATAGCAAGACCGATAACTGGCTCTGGGAATGTCATTTGCTCAAGAACAAGTGGTGCATTCTCAGCACATAGAGTATCTCCAGTGCGAATATCTTTGAAACCTACAGCTGCGCAAATATCACCTGCCTCAACTGTCTCCAATGGATTTTGTTTGTTTGAGTGCATTTGGTAGATACGACTGATACGCTCACGCTTACCGCTACGAGTGTTCAATACGTAAGAACCTGCATCGAGTTTACCCGAGTAAAGACGAACGAAAGCTAGACGACCTACGAATGGGTCAGTAGCGATCTTAAATGCAAGACCACACAAAGGATCCTCAACTGATGCTCTGCGCACCTCAGCCTCTTCTGTCTTTGGGTTAGTACCCTCAACAGCTGGCAAATCAAGTGGAGATGGAAGGAATGCCATGATATAATCAAGCAACTTCTGTACACCCTTGTTGTGGAATGAAGAACCGCACAACATAGGAACAAGAGTCATGTTCATTGTTGCAACACGGATAGCCTCAAGAAGCTCCTCTGCGGTGATTGAATCTGGATCCTCGAAGAATTTCTCCATAAGAGCATCATCAGTTGCAGCAACCTCCTCGATTAGCTTTGCACGCCACTCAGCAGCCTCCTCAGCCATTGACTCAGGAATTGGTTTTAGCTCGAAGTTATTACGAACGGTTTTGTCGTCGTAATAGTAGATAGCGTTATTATATATAAGGTCTACCAAACCCTCGAACTTATCCTCAGCACCGATAGGCAATACCACTGGTAGAGCTGTAGCACCGAAGTTCTCCTTGATTTGAGCACAAACGTTCAAGAAGTCCGCACCTGTACGGTCCATCTTGTTAACGTAGCCCATACGAGGAACGTTGTATTTGTCAGCTTGTCTCCAAACTGTCTCAGATTGTGGCTCAACACCACCTACTGCACAGAATGTAGCAACTGCACCATCGAGAACACGCAACGAACGCTCCACCTCTACAGTGAAGTCAACGTGGCCTGGGGTATCGATAAGGTTGATTTGATAATCCTTACCCATGTAGTTCCAGAAAGCAGTTGTAGCTGCTGAGGTGATAGTGATACCACGCTCTTGCTCTTGAACCATCCAGTCCATTGTTGCACCACCGTCGTGAACCTCACCAATTTTGTGAGTTTTACCTGTATAGAACAGGATACGCTCTGAAGTGGTTGTCTTACCAGCATCAATGTGTGCCATGATACCGATATTACGAGTATATTTAAGATCTCTTGCCATCTTTGTTTTTCTCGATAAATGTGATTAAAATCTAAAATGAGCGAATGCCTTGTTGGCCTCAGCCATACGGTGCATCTCCTCTTTACGTTTGAATGCTGCTCCTTGTTGGTTGTAAGCATCTACAATCTCAGAAGATAGCTTCTCTGCCATTGACTTACCAGCGCGCTTGCGTGAATAAAGAACAAGGTTTTTCATTGAAATCGAAATCTTGCGCTCTGGACGAACCTCAGTTGGAACCTGGAATGTCGCACCTCCGATACGCTTCGATTTTACTTCGACTTGGGGTGTGATATTCTCAAGAGCCTGTTTCCAGACCTCCAATGGAGATTTCTCAGCATCCTTCATCTTCTTGCCCACTAGCTCTAACGAATTGTAGAACACAGCATAGGCAATACTCTTCTTACCATCCAGCATAAGATTGTTAACGAAACGAGTAACCTCGCAATCGCCGAACTTAGGATCCGGAAGTAGAATGTGCTTTTTTGGCTTAGCTTTTCTCATAGCTTTTTTTTAACTACTTTTGTTTGTTTTTACTTTTTCTTTTTAGCAGCTACTGCACCTGCTTTTGGTCTCTTTGTACCGTACTTAGAGCGGCGTTGGTGGCGACCGTCAACTCCTGCTGAGTCGAGTGCTCCACGCACTAAGTGATAACGTACACCGGGAAGGTCTTTTACACGGCCTCCACGAACAAGTACGATTGAGTGCTCCTGCAAATTGTGGCCTTCTCCTGGGATATAGGCATTTACCTCTTTGCCGTTTGTCAATCTTACACGTGCAACCTTACGCATAGCCGAGTTTGGCTTCTTAGGAGTTGTTGTGTACACACGTGTACAAACACCTCTACGTTGGGGACACGCAGCGAGCGCTGGAGATTTACTCTTGTACTCCAAGTTCACTCGACCGTTTCTAACTAACTGTTGAATAGTTGGCATCTTAACGTTTTTGTCCTTAAAAAATTAATAAATTTCGATTTCCCACTTAGCTTACAAGCCAAAATGGACTGCAAAGGTAGGCATTTTTTTTCAATACACAAATATAACCACCATCTTTTTTACCGATTTATCAATATTTTAGCCTTTTTTGGGTGGTATAGCTATTCTTTTTTCTTATGAGAATTTAATTGTTATATCGTTTTGATTATATATAAAAATGTAACAACTTGATTTGTTAATATTTAAACCAAATCAAAGTCACCAAATTCTATAAAAATAGGCCGCTACAAAACTGAGAATCTTGCAACGGCCTACCGTAAGAAAATATATCTAAGTAGGGTAAAATAATTATTGGTGTATTTTTAAGAGTGCTATTGGAGATGAGATTTTTTTGCTATTGAATCGAAAATATAGTTATTCTATATTGAGATTTAATAGTGAAAAATATCGTTCCAAGAGTGCTTTTAAAAATATGGCAATAATTGTTTTACACTATTTACATCAACTTATGTCAAAACCAAGTTCCGACACAGCGCTACAAACATCATCCCTCGAAACATTGCCATGAACCTCAACATCTCCACTTGCCAGATCAACACTCACGAAGGTAACGCCCTCAAGTGTTGCAATAGCCTTCTCAACATTTGCACGACAGTGATTACATCTCATTCCCTCGACTTTAAACTTTTGAACCTTATTCGCATCCACCTCAACTTCATCTTCGATTTCATACGAATGAGTATGAGAGCTACCATATATCAATTTAAGCACATAAGCATTAACCAACAACACAACAAAAAGAATAGAAGAGCCAACCTGCCACCAAGCAGCTCCACAATTATGAGCATCACCAGACAAAGCTGCCAACTTATATGTAAACCACTCCACAGGCAAAACAAGATCAATAAATAACGCAAAAACTATAGCACCCAAAATTATTGTAGCAAGATATATAAGCGTTATCTTCAACCCCAAAACTTTTTTCACCACAGCAAGCGTTGCAACATTCGTAGCAGGTCCAGCCATAAGAAAGACAAGAGCAGCACCTGGTGACACACCCACCAACAGAAGTGACAATGCAATCGGAATAGATCCTGTCGAACAGACATACATCGGAACAGACAACAACAAAACCACCAAGATATTGAGTAAATAATACTCATTAAATAACTCAAAAAGGCTATTAGGCACAAAGACCGTAACGGCAGCAGCAATCAAAAGTCCAATCGACAACCATTTACCAAGATCCTGCAACATGTCAACAAAACCATACTTAAAGACATCCACAAACCCCAGCTTCTTAGACGAAACATTTTGACTTGCACTCCCCTGCGCACTCTTTCCCTCACCGAGGTCATCACCCGTCACACCATCAACCAACAAGCCGCCAACAATAGCAACAACAAATGCCACAATCGGCCGAATAATAGCAAAAGGAAGCCCCAGTAGACCATAAGTAGCCAAAATAGAGTCCACACCCGTTTGAGGTGTAGCGATCAAAAAAGCCACAGTAGCGCCATCCGAAGCACCCTCTTTTTTCAGTGACATAGCTGTAGGTATCACTCCACACGAACAGAGAGGAAGCGGCACACCAAAGAGAGTCGACAGAAAGACTGACTTAAAACCTTTTTTAGAGAGATACTTAGTAAATGTTGCTTTTGGTGTATACACATGAAGCAATCCCGCAACAAAAAATCCCAACAAAAGATAAGGAGACATCGCATTAACAATAGCGAGCAACTCATTAAAATATTCCATAATACATCCTTGATTATGGGAGATCTACCCCCTAATTTAAAACTAAATTTTATTAGAAAACAACAGATACAGATCGAGTAAGTTTTTCCGAAATATCGAGAAGTGCATATTTTAAAATCGCTAACTCCTCTTCATTAAATCGTGCAGGTTTACCATTGATAATGTTGCCATTTATACGCTGAGTAAACCAACATCTTGTTTTATTAAAGTAAGTTTTAGCAATATATGCAGATGAGACAATAGGCAAAATATCTTTTAGTTGATCTCGCAAAATCATAGATTCAACCTCTTGATTAACCGCCTTGATAGACTCCAATGCAGCACAACCAACTGCGTTAGCATCCTCGGCTATAAGAGCATCTAATTGGTCACTAATTAACCCTCTTTCACTATCCGTTTTAGCTGCAACAAACGCTCTCTTTAATTCATCAATTTTTGTCACCATAATATAAAAGTTTTGAGTTTCCCCCGAAAGAGATTACTTATTTTGTTTTAATAATTCTACTAATTTATCAATTTCAGTTTCAAGATACTGCAATACTTGCAATGTACCATCTCTTTAAACTAGCTTATTGTAGAGATCGAGAAAGTATAACAGCTCTTTACCCTTTTCCTTACGTTCTTTACTATTCATCTTGCCTCTATCATCTTTATGATGACACAAAGATAATAAACAAATGTTTATTGCGCAAATATTATACAAGATTTTTTTGATAACTCACCTTAAAAGTCAAATCGGGAACTAAACCTTAATTTAGTCCCCGATTAATTCCAGTCATCATAATTGACTTGATTTCCAAAGATAATTGTGGAGGTGGCGGAACCGCAACCCTTAGTTTATTTTGACATTCTTAGATTCTATTAATTATACCTATATTTCTGTTAATCAACAATAAACACGTAATATAATTTATTGTAATATATTTTGATATATCGGAAAGTGTGCGTATACTTGTGCGTAAATATGAAATATGCAAAGATATGGCAACGGGGTATTATTTAGAGAAACGGACAGATAAGATACTGTGTTAAAATCCAAATATTTTAGGATATTTTTTTGCGCAAGTTTTGCTAGGTTCAAAAAAGTTCCTACCTTTGGCAATACCGAAGGAAAACTCGGGGCGATTATTTGAAC
>JAWXTJ010000029.1:0-28261 GCA_044433665.1 Rikenellaceae bacterium | reverse complement strand
TGTATGAAATTTTATTTACTCTTGGCTGTTAATTATTCTTACTTCCAATAACCATCTGTGCAATTGTTCGCAAGACAAGGGCTATCTCTTAATTTGTCAAATACAAAGAATATTAACAAAATAGCTGAAATACAGCTGTTTATAACGATTTAATTTACTTATGAAAATTCATTTTTATAAGTTCAATATAATAAATATATCGTAGGGCGAAGCCCCACACAACGAAGCGCAAGACAAAGTCAAAAACGATAGTTTTTGGATCCAAGCTCGCTTGGTGCCCGTGCGGCATGAGCACAGTCCGAGAGTTGTCACCGCTTGTTATTTCGAAAAAAATTAGTAATTTTGGGCTTGAAGAGTTTTGAAAAACAAAGTTTAATATTATGGATGAGGGTAACGTTGCTTCGCAGGAGACACCGATTGAGTTAGCTCGGAATTTTTTGCACTCTACGGCGGCAAACATATTTCTTACGGGTAAGGCGGGAACTGGTAAAACTACATTCCTGCGCTCGGTGGTGGGGTCAATCAATAAACGGGTTGTTGTTGCGGCACCGACTGGTGTTGCGGCTATTAATGCTCGTGGGGTTACCTTGCACTCCCTTTTCCAACTCCCTTTTGGAGTTCATCTGCCTGAGGTCTCGCACACTTCGAGCTTTGCTTATCGTAAAATTGGTCGCAAGAAGTTGGCTTTGATCCGCTCTATTGAGCTCTTGGTTATTGACGAGATAAGTATGGTTCGGTGTGATTTGCTCGATGCTGTTGACCAAACTTTGCGTCGTGTGCGTCGCTCGGATAGAGCATTTGGTGGGGTGCAATTATTAATGATCGGGGATATTGAGCAGCTTTCACCAATCTGTCGAGATGATGAGTGGGCACTACTTTCTGAACATTATGCCTCTCCATATTTCTTTTCGTCTAAGGTCTTGACACAATGTAACTATGTCACCATTGAGCTTAAGACAATTTTTCGCCAAAGTGAACCTCACTTTACCTCGCTGCTCAATGCTGTGAGGGAGAATCGAATCACCTCGCAGGTTGTCGACGCTCTCAATAGTCGATATATACCCAACTTTGCACCAAGCGAGGATGAGGGTTATATCACCCTCACAACACACAATAACACAGCCAATAACATCAATCAGATAGCTCTTAAAGCGCTCTCTACACCATCGCATATTTTCAGCGCTACGGTCAAGGGAGACTACCCCGACTCCTCATTCCCGAATGATAGCAAGTTGGAGCTGAAAAAGGGTGCACAGGTGATATTTATTAAAAATGATATTTCGCCTGAAAAATTATATTATAACGGTCTTATCGGCCGCATTGAAAAAATTACGGATAAGGAGGTTACCGTTGCGCCCAATAATGGAGATGCTCCGATAACTATTTCAGCGGTTGCTTGGGAGAATATCGAGTATAAAATTAGCGATGTGAGCGGTGAGATTGAGGAGTCTATAAAGGGTACTTTCTCTCAGATTCCACTGAAGTGTGCTTGGGCGATTACCATTCATAAGAGTCAAGGTTTAAGTTTTGACAAGGCTATTATCGACGCTGGAAACTCCTTTGCTCATGGTCAGGTATATGTTGCTTTGAGTCGCTGTCGCACATTCGAGGGGATGGTCTTAAAAACACCGCTTAGGGGTGGTTCCATCATTCGTGACAACACAATCGAGGGCTTCACTCACTCGGTGGTCTCGAAACAGGTTGGTCATAATGAACTCGAAAAGCATCGTCGAGAGTATTTTTATTCGCTCCTTGCTGAGATTTTCGACTTCGAGGAGATGAATCGCATAACCTATTCACTCTCGCAGTTGATAAATTCAACAATGTACAGAGAGTACCCACAGCTAAGCACCTCATTTCGAGAGACAACACAAGCATTAAATGGGGAGTTACAACGTGTAGGCCAAGCATTTAAGACGCAGTTGCAACGTGCCGTAGTTCAGAGCAACAATTACCTGAACGACCCATTTATTGATGAGCGGTTGAAAAAGGCAGCTAAATATTTCCAGGAGCAGCTCTCACCGATAGCGACTCTTGTGGAGCAATCCGCAACACTTCACAGTGATGCTAAGGAGGTTGCAAAGAGACTTAAGACCCTCACAGGTGAAGTGATTGAGACATTCGCAATAAAGGAGTGTGGATTGAAACTCTGTGCTGAGGGTTTCACCTGCGAGCAATATTTAAAACAGAAATTTGCAATCATAACAAATCCCGAAGAGCTCAAAGCAAAGACAAAGGAGAAGAGCAAGGAGAAAAAATCAACAGCACCAAGTGACATAACCAACAAGGAGCTATATGATGCTTTGGTGGCGTGGCGTTTGGATGTTGCACGCAACATTGCAAAACCTGCCTACACGGTTCTCAACAATCGTTCACTCATTGAGATTCAGGCTCAGTGTCCGACCTCGATTAAGCAGCTGACAGGGATTATAGGTATAGGCCCAGCGAAGCTGAAACAATATGGAGATCAGATAATTGAGATTGTTCAAGAGTTTGCATTATATAATAGTCAAGATCTGAGCGATGAGTAAGAAGCTGCCAAAGACCAATACTGCACGCCTGCTCGACAAGGCGAAAATTGAGTATGAATTAATCCCTTACGTTGTCGACGAGGCGAATCTTGCAGCCACACATGTTGCTGAGCAGCTTGGAGAGGATGTAGCCCAAGTATTTAAGACGTTGGTTTTGAGGGGTGATCGCAATGGGATATTTGTCTGCATAATCCCAGGCGACAAGGAGGTCGATTTAAAGAAAGCCGCCAAAGTATCGGGGAATAAAAATGCTGAGATGATAGCCATGAAAGAGCTTCTGCCAACGACAGGATATATTCGTGGAGCCTGCTCACCTATAGCTATGAAGCGACATTTCCCAACTTTTATACATCCTACATGCCTTGATTTTGATTTAATTTATGTCAGTGCTGGAGTACGAGGCATGCAGATTCAAATTGACCCAAAAAACCTTATTAATTTTACTGAGGCGCAATGCGTCGATTTAATTTAAGAACATTGCCCCACATTGCCAATCACGATAAGTGCATGGTGCTACAAGGTTATACGGATACACATCATTTTATTTCAAATAAAGCGATTGAATTACCTAAGAAACCTAAATAAGGAAAAGTATGCTTGCAACCATATTTAAAGAGAAGTTATTGCATTACAACTATTTTTCGTATATTTGTATTAATTTAAACTTTAATCACTATTAATAAATTTATATGCAAAATGTTAAACCGAATCTATTTGGTCTAAAATATTCAAATAGAGACTTCTCAAATAAAGATGCTTGGGGCAAGAATCAATTTAATTCTTCATTTCCTGCATCTCTTTTGGTTTATATGTATAGCAAAGATATAGATAGTGTATATTTAAAACTGGATTCAAATCTTAATATAGCACATAATAAAATAGACACAAATAATCTATATGGCATTGACTGTCAATCTGAGGATATATTTTTTTCTTTTGAAACCGTTTATACTCCATATCAACAATTGCTTATCGGCGATACCCCAAGAGTTGATCTTGTTATCTTTAATAAGCAAAATTCAACTATTACGAAAGGTCTTGAAATCAAACTCACCGCTCTTCCCGATAATACAACTTGTGATCTAAGTGAGTCTGAATATGGCAGCGAAATAGTTATACGACCTGACACTATTGTATATCTTGCTTGTAGTATTGCTATGCACTATAAGAATAATCTAAAACAACTAAATTCATATTTTTCAGAGAAGTTTAATGAGGTTGAAGATTGGAGCGATGCCATAAATGTATTACCACTCATAAAACTAATAAAAGAAACTATAAACAATATATGTTTAGACAACATAGAGAAACAAGAACCTTTAGTAATGCAACCTGTATGGAAAACTGAGGGGAAAACACCTCGTTTGTCTGAAAATTGTCTTGATGTATTTATATGGAGTAATTTAGCTTTTATAGAACTTTTCTCAAAAGAAAACACGTGCGATAATCCAACTCGGATTACGCGTCAAACAAGAACACTGATATGGCTATTTAAAATGTTGTATGATTTTAGTATAACGGGACAAATAGACCACAAAACAATTATTGATGAGCTTTCATACAATACAAAAAATGACAAAGCATTTGCTGTAAGTGGAAATATAACTCATCAATTTATGGCAAGTGAAGAATTAACTACACCACGCATTATTCGTGCTGATATAAAAAACATTATACTAGGAGGAGGACAAGATATGCTAAGTCCAGAACGCAGATTTGATGCAATCATTTATAATTCTCCAGATTTATTTAAATAGTAATATTATATGAAGGTTATAGATCTATTTGCTGGATGCGGCGGGCTGTCGCTTGGATTTCAACAAGCTGGCTTTGAGGTTGTTGCCGCATTTGAGAATTGGAAACAGGCTGTAGATGTTTATAAACAGAATTTTAATCATCCTATAATTCCATTAGACCTGTCAAATGTAGAAGATTATTCTATATTTACTACTTTTAGCCCTGATGTGATTATTGGAGGACCGCCGTGTCAAGATTTTTCTAGTGCGGGAAAAAGAGATGAGGATAATGGCAGAGGTGATTTAACCATACAATATGCTAACATTATAAAGAATGTAAAGCCTCAGTGGTTTGTTATGGAAAATGTTGAAAGAATACTAAAAACAAATAAACTTCAAGAGGCATTGAGGATATTTAAAAATGCTGGATATGGTGTTAGCTACAAAGTCTTTGATGCGAGTCTTTGTGGTGTACCTCAAAAAAGAAAGCGATTCTTTTTGATTGGTAAATATGGTGAGCAAGACGGTTTTTTAGATAAAGCATTATCTGAGAATTTAGCAGGTAGAAGTATGACTATCTTTGATTATTTAGGTGATTCTTTAGGAATAGAATACTACTATCGACATCCACGAAGCTATATGCGTAGAGGCGTATTTAGTATATATGAACCAAGCCCAACGGTGAGAGGTGTTAATAGACCTCTTCCAAGAGGATATAAAAAACATACTGGTGATCCTGTAGATAGTATTGATGGAGTGCGCCCATTAACAACGATCGAAAGAAGTTATATACAAACATTTCCGAAGGATTTTAATTTCTTTGGCACAAAAACTGATTTGGAGCAGATGATTGGTAATGCAGTCCCCGTAAACTTAGCTAAACACGTTGCACTTAGAATCATCTCTTATGTCAATAATTCAGCCAAATACAGGATTGAAAAAACATTATTTGATTAAAAAGGAGTAAAACTTATGTTCTGCTATGATCTCTATAAGCGACATGAACCTCGGCTCGGGTTTAAATGCCCAAAGGCATTTAAAAAATTCTAAAGGTTAAGAAGTTGTGCAAGTTTACTTGCGGCAACTTCTTAACCTTTATAATTTCCGAGGTTGAAAACCTCGGCAAGCCCGAGACGCAACAGAGTATGCACCCGCGGGGGTGCTATCCCCGCCCGACGGAGTCGGTGAGAAGCGGTGTTTTACTTCTCGGTGAGGGTGAAATTTGTCTTTAATGGTAGGTTGTCGGATGCTGAACCTACAAATATTGTGAATTCACCTGCTTCGGGAGCAAAGGTTTTATCTATGCGGTAGAATGCTAAATCTTCGGGGGTGAGGGTGAAGTTGACTTCTGTGCGCTCTCCGCTCTTGATGAAGATCTTCTCGAAACCTTTTAGCTCGATTAGGGGGCGTGAAACACCATTTCCGTATAGATCACGAACGTATAACTGCACAACTTCTGAGCCGTCGTATTTTCCACTATTGTAAATAGTCGCTGTTATTGTAATTTGCTCGTCCATTGAGATTGTTGAGTTGCTGATGGCAATCTCCTCGTAATCAAATGTAGTGTAGCTTAAACCATGACCAAACGCAAAGAGTGGAGCGTTGGGGACATCTCGGTATTTGGTGCTGAAACCATTTGGATCGGGGTTGTATGGACGGCCTGAATTTAGCTCGCTGTAATATATTGGCACCTGTCCCAAATGATATGGGAATGTTGCAGGTAGCTTACCCGATGGGTTGTAATCTCCAAATAGGACATCGGCAATGGCGTTACCCGATTCAGAACCTAGTAGCCAACAGTTGAGTAGGGCATCTACATTTTTCACCTCTTGGGTTAGAACAAGTGGACGACCTGTGAAGAGTGTCATGACGATCGGTGTTCCGACTTTGCGAATCTCTTCCAGAAGTTCACTTTGAAGCCCTTTTAATGAGATGTCTGCGTAGCTGCGACACTCGCCCGACATGTAGGCTGTTTCACCTAGAGCCATGATTACAACATCGGCTTGGCGTGCAGCTTCGATAGCTTCAGCAAATCCTGAACGATCTTGGGTCTCAATATCTAGCTCTACGAAGAAGTTGTGATCGTCGTTATTTGCTAGGCGACATCCTTGAGCATATATTACCTCAACGTCAGAGCCTACAGCGGCCTTGATACCATCTAAAAGTGTTACCGCAGAGTTTGACTCTCCGACACCCCTCCAGTTGCCTATTGGTGAATCTGCATCGGTTGCAAGGGGGCCAATTATGGCAATTCGTTTAGTGTTTTTTGAGAGGGGTAACACCTGATTTTCGTTTTTCATCAGGACGATTGAGCGCTTAGCAACTTCACGTGCAGCTTCGAAGTTCTCTTTTGCGAGGACTACTTCGGCTTCACGTTTGGTGTCGCTATATTTGTATGGGTCGTCGAAGAGTCCAAGTTGGAATTTAACTTTAAGAATACGACGAACCATTTGGTCGATTTGGTCGAGGGTTATGCGTCCACTCTCCAGCAGCTCTGCGGTGTGTTTGATGTATAGATCGCCACACATATCCATATCGACATCGGCATTAAGACCGTTGTATGCAGCCTCTAAAGTACCTTCGGATGTTCCGTGAGCCATAGTTTCGGCAACCGAAGCCCAGTCGGAAACCACGAAGCCTTCGAAACCCCACTCTTCACGCAAAACATCGTGCATAAGGTAGCGGCTTGTAGATGCTGGCTCACCATTTACTGTGTTGAATGATGACATAAAGGTTGCCACTCCAGCGTTAACGGCAGCTTTAAATGGAGGGAAGTAAACCTCCTCTAATGTTCTCTGTGAAACATCGAGAGAGCTATAATCTCGACCTGCTAGGGCTCCACCATAACCGACAAAATGTTTAGCACATGCAGCGATAGTTTCGTTATCGCTCATTGATTCACCTTGAATACCACGAATACGAGCTACTGAAGCCTCAGTTGTGAGATATACATCTTCTCCTGCACCCTCCATGATACGTCCCCAGCGTGGATCTCGTGAGATGTCGACCATTGGAGCGTATGTCCAGTTGAGACCACTTGCAGCAGCCTCTTTTGCCATATAATGTGCACTCATCTCGATTGCCTCACGGTCGAAACTTGCAGCATCGGCTAGAGGAATTGGGAATATTGTTTTGTAACCATGGATAACATCATATCCAAAAATAAGTGGAATACCTAGGCGAGACTCCTCGACAGCGATTTTTTGGAGTCTATAGGTCTTTTCTGCTCCAATAACATTGAGGAAGCTACCCACTTCACCATTGCGGATTTGATTATCCATATTGTTATTGTGTGGATTTACTGCTGCTCCTGCTCCTGTTGAGACGTATGGATCTGAGAGTAGATTGAGTTGTCCGATTTTCTCTTCGAGGGTCATTTTTGATAGTAGCTCCTCGACTTTATTGTCGATGCTCGGCTCTTGAGCGTATAATGTTGTCGACAGTAGGGCTCCTGCGAGAGTCAATATTGCCGTTTTTTTCAGTTGTGATAACATATTTTTGATATATTTAGGTTTATTTAATTGAGTATACACGTACATAATCTACCTCCATTGTTGTATCGAAGATCGAGTTATCTACTCCTTTGAGTCCTCCCCACATGCCACCTACAGCGAGGTTGAGTAGTAGGAAGTGCTGCTTATCGAAAGGCCAATTTTCGGCTGTTTTTATCTCGGGTGCAACAACTTCATAATAGACATTGTCGGGAGTGCCTTCGTAAAATTGGATTCCGCTCTCACGCCAAAGTATTCCATAGGTGTGCCATCTATCTTCACCCTCAACAGTTGTCGATCCAGTTTTTTGGGTTCCATCTATGTGGTTGTTGGCCGTAGAGTGGATAGATCCCCAAATTATTGTTGGGTCGAAACCGACATATTCCATAATGTCGATTTCGCCACATGCGGGCCAACCACCTCCCTGCATAATTATATCCCCCAACATCCAAAAGGCTGGCCATGTGCCTAAACCAGTTGGCAACTTCATACGAGACTCAATGCGGCCATAGGTAAATCCCTTTTTGCCGTAGCTATTGAGTCGTGCCGATGTATAACTTCCGAACTCTTTATTCTCGTTTACCTTCTTGGCAACGATTTTAAGTGTGCCATTCGAGAGGTAATGATTTCCTGATTTTTGGTAATCTTGCAGCTCATCATTTGCAACATATCCCTCTTCGAGGTTCCAAAACTCTTCATTGAGAGTATCGCCATCAAATTCATCACTCCAGATAAGTTCATATTTCGAGTTGTTGTCGATCTCGACTGTCGACCCACTTTGAGGGGTCGATGTCGAGTCGTTCGAACTCTTTGGTGGCTCCTGACATGAGCAGATGATGGCCACCATAACGGTTAATATTATATATCGTTTCATCTTTGCGCTTTCTTTATTCGGTTACAGGTATAAACTCATATCTCCACGATATTGAGCCATTATCGGCAAGCATCACTAAAAGATCCTCCTCGATAGAGATAACCTTAAACATTGGAGTTTGATAGAGTGAATCGTAAGGCATATATCCCGCAAGCATCTCTGAAGAGAGGGTGATATATGTTGTGTCACCGCTATAGGTAAATGACCATGAGCCATCCATTGCCGATGTTTCAGCTTGATATGCTGCTCCGTCACCTGCCGAGTATTCGATAAATGGAGAGATTGTTACACCCTCATTAACGTATATTGTGCCACCCTCACCTGGATTGTAGCTATACTCTCCCGATGCGCTAAAGGTGATTGTATCGTCATACATTCCAGCCTCTGACATCGAGTTAGCGCCAGCACTCCACCAATCAGTTCCCGAGTCGGAGCCACTTGCACCACATCCAAAGTGACCGCTAGCATCTTGATTCCATACCCAGCTTTTAGTTCCATCGACTCCTCCACAAAGAGCCTCGATCATCGCTTGGGTTTCAGGTGAGATATAATCATTGTTGAGCGTAAAATCTAAAGTCACACTATCTGCGCTCATTCCATTTGTGCTCATTGCTTGAACCTCAACATAATATGTTCCAGCTGTGGTGTAAGATTTCTCGACAATGGTGCTTGTCGAAATTGTGCCATCATCGAAATACCATACAGGCAACATTCCCGTGCTATTGCAGGTGAAAGTAACTAAGTTTGTATCTTGATCGCATATAATCTCTAAATCAAGATCTGAAACTGCTGGAAGATCACCCAATTCGTCGTAGGTTGGTTGTTGACATGCTGTCAGAGAGACCAACATAAATGATATTATTATATTTAAAATCTTTTTCATGATGCAGATGATTAGTAGTTATTTTGTGTTAATGTACCTGCTGCGCTATCAATCTCAGAGGATGGGATAGGCAGATATTTTTTAGAGTCGGTGTAACCTCTATCGGCCAAAAGTGTTGTTGCAGAACCTGTGCGGATAAGATCCCAATAACGTTTTCCCTCACCATATAGTTCAAGTCGACGCTCTGCGATGATATTATCGAGCGTTGCTGTTAGGTAATATCCTTTAGAGCTTAGCTCTGAGACCTCACAATCGAATGCTCGTGCACGAACTTCGTTAAGATATGTTTGAGCGTTGCTGCCTCCCGTGCGTAGTGACAATTCGGCTGCATTGAGAAGAGTCTCTGCATAGCGATATATGCGAAGATTATTGTTATAGTTGAGGTCTACATCAACCGAGCAGTTTGCATTGCCATCTGCACGAGGTAGATATTTCAATAGGAAGTAACCTGTATCTTGGTAGCGTGCTGTATATGATACTCCAGGGTTCTCTGCTTCATACTTTGCAAAAGAGAGGATTCCACCATCTCGGCGAGTGTCGTTCTCATCATAGCTCAAATATAACTCTTCACGAACGGTTCCAAAACCCCAGCCTGCATTATAATCGGAACTGCCACTTAGACCGTTGATTCCCAAAAGGACTGGAGTTACCGTTCCACCTGTTCCATTTGCCCAAGACCAAGAGCGTTCGCAATTAACATCGCTATAGTTAACCTCCCAGATTGATTCGCTGCACCATTCGCCCTCTTCTTCCCAAAGAGAGGCAAAATCGCCATATAATGAGTATATATTTGTTCCGATAATCTCCTCCATGTCGGCAAGTGCCTCGCTGTAGCGGCTATCATCATTTTGATACATCACAACTTCTGCCTTTAGCATCTGTGCCATAGCTCGGCAGACATGTCCTTTGTTGGCTGCGCTAACATCTGTCATCAAGACATCACCCTCGATTACAAAGTCGAGATCAACGATAATTAATTCATAAACCTCATCTGCCGAAAGTTGATCGACAAGGAATGGCTCCACGTCAGGATTCTCGGTATAGTGAGGAATATTACCCCAAAATTTCCAAAGTATAGAGTAATAATAGGCTCTAAGTGTTACCGCCTCTGCAATATATTGAGCTTTAGTTTCGCTATCAATATCCTCAACACCATCAATCTTATCGACAACGATATTGGCACGATTTATTCCCGAATAACAGATTGTCCATACTGTCGAGCATACATTCTCGGCTGTAGCCTTGAAGCCGTGCATCAGGTGCCAAAATTCATTGTCGGTTGCACTTGATCCACCTGGGTATACATCGTCGGACATAATGTCGGACATAACATTGAGTGGTGTGAAAGAGTAGAAGTAATCGAACCATTGTAATGGGTCGTAGGCTGCAACTAAAGCTGAGTATATTCTCTCTTGCGAATTATAGTAATCGTCGGCAAGGATGCTTGTGGTCGACGAAACTGTTAAAAAATCTTCGCTGCAACTTGTTGTTGCAACTATCAATGCCATAAGGGCTATTATAATCTTTTTCATGATAATTTTCTCTTTTAATCTTTGCTTTAAGTAGGGTAAAATAATTATTGGTGTATTTTATAAGAGTTCTTTTAAAAATATGGCAATAATTGTTTTTTACTACTTATGAATCTTTAAACCTTAAAAAGTGATATTTGCACCGACCATATAGGTTTTACTTTGTGGATATGTTCCACGGTCAACACCCAATGATGTTCCTCCCGATGCAATTTCAGGATCGAAGCCATCATATTCGGTGAATGTTAATAGATTCTCTGCTGCAATATATAATCTTATATTGCTGATAAAGGCTTTTTGGCTAATCTTTTGAGGAAGAGTATATCCCAATTGGATGCTCTTTAGACGAAGATAGGCTCCATTTTTAACATATAGATCACTCGATAGCCAGTTTCCGTTCTCGTCCGACTCCGATAGGCGAGGGATAGTGTCCGAGGTTCCCTCTCCGCACCAACGATCCAACATATAGCTTGGCATATTCGATGCTGTGAGGTCATTTCTAAATGAAGCGTCATAGATTTGAACACCTGCAACACCTTGGAAGAAGAGATTAAAATCGAAGTTTTTATACTCGACACTTGCCGTGAAACCATACGTCCAATCGGGAGTTCCCTTGCCGAGATTTGTGCGGTCTTCATCATCTATATTACCATCACCATCCATATCTACAAAGCGAACATCTCCAGGTTGAGCATTTGGTTGGATTAAATCTCCGTCACCATTTACATAGCTATAAACCTCTTCCCAATTTTGGAAAATACCATCGGTCTTTTTACCATAGAAGAATGGGAATGACTCGCCATTTTCGGCACGAGTAACTGTTCCGATACCTTGCACACTATCATAATTCACGTAACCCTCAGTGTTTCCTAAATCATTGAGAACATTGACAAGATATGAAGCGTTAGCACCTAACGAGAAGTGAACGTCGCTCACCGAGAATTTATACTTTACGTCAAACTCAACACCGCTATTGGTCATAACACCAACATTTCCAATTGGAGCCGAATCACCTGTATAAGCTGGAACGGGAACGGTCATCAACATTCCGTCGGTGCGTTTTTTATACCAATCGGCAGTGAATGTAACTGCACCCTTGAACATAGATAGGTCAACACCAATGTCGGTTTGAGTAGACTCCTCCCACTTTAGAGATGGATTTTCAAGGCCATTAGGTTTTGCGCCATTATCAATGGTTTCATAGTCGCCTGTTCCAAATGTGTAGTTATTTCCGCTGTTAACGAGTGTTGTGTAGCGGAAGGCCTCAATATTAGAGTTTCCATTAACACCCCAACTTGCACGTAGTTTAAGATTATAGATCCAACTTGGCAGTGCCGATGCAAACTCCTCGTTTGTTACATTCCAACCAATAGAGGCCGATGGGAAAGCTGCATATTTATTGTTGGGTCCAAAGTTTGAAGAACCATCACGACGAACGGTAACCTGAGCCATATAACGCTCCTTATAGTTATAATCAATACGTGTAAAGAGCGATGACATTGTCTCTGCGCTACCAAGTGCTCCTGCACTCTCTTGATCCTCTTTTCCACCTACAGCAAAGTCAAGATTTGCCATGTTGCCATTCTCCTCTTGAAGGCTGATGTTTTTACCCCAAAGATAACGAGATTGTCCCTTTTTAGCCGATTGACCAAGGATTGCGCTCACCGAATGATCTCCAAAAGTTTTATTGTAAGAGATTACATTCTCAATCTGCCAAGTAAAGCTGCGATTCATGCTCGACCACACCTCTGATTCATCTTTATAATTGCTTTTACCAAGATAATAAGCAGGTAACCAACCATCTGAGCCCCAAAATGCAAGATCGCTACTAAATGATGATTTAAACTTGATATTGTCCCAAATTTGTAATTCTGCGGCAAACGAAGAGACAAACTTATCTGATTGACCAACCTCACCTGGAAGCTCCAACTGAGCTATCGGGTTGGTGATCTCATTGTAATCATCACCAGCAATAGTGTATACACGACCCTCGCTGTTGGTAATTGCATTAGGATATAATGCCAATGTTGCATCTGGATCTGTTGCATAAACCGATAAGTCGGGAGATAACATCACGGCGCTACCAAGTGGAGAACCATACTCGCTATTGGTTGTGATTCCTGTAGAGATTGTGCGTGTATAAGCAATATTTGTTGTAAAGGTCATTTTGTTGAGATAATCTCGCTTAGAGGAGAAATCAAATAACTCATAATTATTGTTGAAACGAAGATTGATACGCTCATAATTCGAACGGTCGTAATCACCACCGATGATACCATCTTGTTTAAAGTAACCTGCCGAAGCGAAATAAGTTGATTTCTCGCTACCTCCCGAAACACTTAATTGGTGGCTTTGTGTTGGAGCATTATCATAAAATAGCTCCTCTTGCCAATCTGTACCCTCACCTGCTGACGATGGGTTAGAGTATAGAGGTGTCAAACCCGAATTAACACGCATCTCATTGCGGAGAGTTTGGTACTCTTCGGCATTTAATACATCACGAGTGCTCCAAGGATTCTGAATGCCATACATAAAATTATAGTTAACAATGGTCTTTCCAGCAGTACCACCCTTTGTTGTCACCAAAATAACACCATTGGCTGCACGAGCACCATAGACAGCTCCCGAAGCGGCATCTTTAAGCACCTCGACAGACTCAATATCAGCAATATTCAAATAGTCGATACCTCCATCAATTGGCATTCCATCGACAATATATAGTGGATCACTATCGTTGATAGTACCGACACCACGAATACGTACCTGTGATGAGTCACCTGGTTGTCCTGAATTTGAAGTTACTGTAACACCTGCCACTTGTCCCTTTAGAGCATTGTCGATACGTGTAGGGATCACTTTGTTAAGATTATCTACATCGACGCTACTGATTGCAGCTGTCACAACGCTCTTCTTTTGAGTACCGTAACCAATTACGATCACCTCATCGGCCATCACTGCATCGGCCACCAAAACAATATTAATTGCTTTAGCTGTGGCAACGATACTCTGTGAGACCATTCCAATATAAGAGATGTCGAGCTCTGCACCTGCTGGAACACCCTCTAAAATAAAGTTACCGTCAATATCGGTTACTGTTCCATTTGTTGTGCCTGTAATAATAACATTCGCACCAATAACACCCTCTCCCGACTCATCAACAACGACACCTGTCACGGTGAGTGTTTGAGCATTTAGAGAAACGATTGACACTAATAGTATAGCTACTAATGTCGCAAGGCGAGACAAGAAGTCTCTTTGCATAAAGAAAAGTTTACAATTCATAATTTTGTGGTTTTTTAGTAGGTTTTATTCCTTGACACAAAATTATAGGATTATATTCAGGCTACACAATGAGGTAAATTAAAAAGTAAATGCGGATAGTGATTAATGTATTGATATTTAGCATTTTATATTTGCGGTTATTTAAGAATAAGTAAACTAGCGAATGGTAAATATCAGAATATAGACACTGTGTTAAGGTTAAAATTTATAAAATCAAAGGGCAGATTTTCATAAATTCAAAAACGAAAGCATTATATTTTCATAATTTCAGCGAGTAGCTCCTTGCTAGAAATATCGGTTCTATTCTTTGTTTTTTGAATATTGTTGTAAACCGTTTGCAGCGAACAGTGAAGTATTGATGCAACTTTTTGATTGTCTAAAATTCCTAATCTATTTAGAGCAACTATGCGCAATTCGGTGTTTAACGTTTCGTTGGTTCGCAAATGTATCTGTTTATCGGGGAGCAAAAGCGCATTGAACCTATCAATAAAATCGGGATACATCTTTAGGAATGTGTAGTCGAAGGCTTGATACAATATCTTCAACTCCGCATTAAGCAGAAATGAAGAGTCACAATAACGTTTCAACTCATCAATTTTATTGTTACGCACCAAATTCGACACCTTCATAAATATCTTCTCCATCTTGCTAATATGTGTCGAGCAGACCTCAAAGGTGTGTCCAATATAATTCTCCTTGATAAAGTTGCTTTCGAGCAGACTATCGTTCAGCACCTTAAGTTCATCGTAAGCGGTGCTCAATTGCTCATTAGCCTCTTCCAGCTTAACAATATGCTGATCCAATTTCAAATTAGCCTCATCAAGATTTGCCAAAGTCGATCGAAGACGACGATTTGTAAGAATCAAATTGAAAGATAAAAGCACAACAATACTAAATAATATACACAAGAGCACAACAAATATAGTGAGCTTCTTTGCCTGAGCCTTATTCTTCGCAAGTAGCTGAGCGTATGTCGAGTCCAAAAGTGTAGCAATCTCCATTATCCGCACTCTGTCACCAAAATCTTGAGCCTTTCGTAAAGCATACGATAAATAAGTATGTGCCCGCTCAATATCTCCATCATCCAACATTATATTCGTAAGCTCATGAAATGATGCAAGATCGTGATTGCAAGATTTAGAGTCGGCAATGGCAGCCTCAATTAAAAATTCGATAAATTTTTCGTTATTATTTTGAGCATTATACATATGAGCGATGGTGTAAGCATCCATTGCATCATCTGCGCTATCCCTATTTGAGGCAAGATAACGCTCTTCGAGCCTCTGCCGATAATATTTTGTGGAGTCACTATTATTATGTTGCCATCCTTTATTGACCAAATAATATCTATCATCGGGAACTATCACCCTGGCAATAGAATCAATATATCGAGTTTTATCATTATAATAAATTGGTGATAAATTCACATTATCGGTACTATATTGCATCATATGCGACGTGAGATACTCCATTCCTCTAAAATAGCTAAGTAGAATCTCTCGATCTTTAATTATGGGGCGAGTAGATGCAAAAATATCTGAAGCCTCTTTAAGAAAGCCACTTGTGGAGTAAAATGAAGCTAATCGAATATTCCACAAAGCATAATTATACATATCTGCGAGACCTTTGCTTATTTCGATATTATCGGATATAAGTTGAAACAGAGCTTTACTATCAAATTTCTCATACTCGGTGTAGAGCATTGAGTTTAACACTTGTTGTTGTTGAGGGTCTTGATTAAGTGTAATTTTATATTTAAGTTGCTCGATACGAGATAGTTTGGAGTCTCTGTAAAAGTTGGTGCTATCTATAATTCTATCCAATGCTTCAAGTTTACTTTTAACGCTTTCGCTATGAGTCTCCGCCAGCATATATTGGGGTAGCAAAGTGAAAAGTATGACAGTTATTATATATCGCATGATCCTTTAATTATTAAATACTATATATTCATATATGCAAATATAGATAAATTTTTCGAATTTATAACATTATTTTACAAATCTATTATAATACACGTAGTTCCGCTAAAGTGTAATAAACTCCGACTGGAACACAATTCTCAGGGTTTAGATATATAACCCCAACTAACTCCATTTAAGAGATCGTTGATAGGTGGATGAAAATTTAAAAATGGCGTACTTTTTATTTGGATTTGTCTTAGAATTCAGTGAGCGAGACGTTAGTTAACGTGTTCTTGTTAAATCTATTATCTTATCATTGAACTCGGTGTAGCTAATTAGTTCTTCAATTGTGCAGTGCATGCGGTAGCGCCAATAGTGTCGTGAGTTTGCGGGTACATTTATTCGCTCTGACTCGGGATCTGAGGCTCTTACCTTTTCATCTATGGCCATCCAATCTTGGAGTGGGAGAATTACCCACATTGCGGGGGATGAGAGGTGTTGACGTATTATACGCTCGCATATCCATCCTTCGACATCGTCGCCCATTGTTTCGTTTATTCCTAGCAGGGTGCTAAAATATCTGTTGGATGTTTCTGCATCCTCTCTGAGCCATGCTCTTATTGGGTTCATATCGTGGGTTGATGTTGTGCATACTGAACGATATGGGTAGTTCCATGGTTCTCCGAACTCTAGGCTTGGCTCTTTGGACATGCGTTGAATCTCTAGCGAGAGAATCTGCTCTTTATTCATTACATCGGGTACGCAGTGGGGAATCATTCCGAGATCTTCACCACAGGTGAGCATATTTGTTGCTGAGATCAGTGCAGGCAACTTTTTCAAGGCCTCTTCACGCCAATATTCGTTGTGTCGGTGATAATAAAAATCGTTATACATTCTATTGTAACAATCTTTATCATAGTCGTTCATCGCTTGGAACTTATAGCTACTTTGTGCCGAGATACGTGGATGATATTGACCTTTTTTATCGGGATCCTCAATAAAGAGAACCTCGGTGAAGAGTGAGAGCAATCCACTTAGTAGCTCTTGGTCGTCGGTTGATGCTGCAACTTTGGTTTGTGAGTTGTACTCCTCGATAAATTCGTACGAGTCCATCTCTATTGGTGTTAGGTATTTTCGGATCACCTCCTCGGCTCTCTCTGAGAAGATATGATAGAGTAGCCAGCCATTTATTGCGGGCTTTACGTATGCCTCTTCAAATACAAAACCGTAATTCTCCCTCATCTGCTCAGGAGAGTATGGCTGTGCAGGGTTGAAATATCCTAACAGCCCATGGATAGCGTCGAGCGGAATCTCCCAGATGCGGAAGAAACCTAAAATATGATCTATACGATAGGCATCGAAATATTCGGCCATCTTGCTGAATCGAGCTTGCCACCATGCGTAACCGTCGAGAGCCATCTCCTCCCAATTATATGTTGGAAATCCCCAATTTTGACCCAATACCGAGAAGTCATCGGGTGGAGCTCCCGCTTGTGAATTGAGCCTGAAGAGTCGAGGGTTTACCCAAACATCGACACTTGTGCGGCTCACTCCAATTGGAATATCACCCTTGAAGGCTACGCCGTTGGCTAAGGCATATTTACGGGCTTCAAGGAGCTGACAATGAAGATGATATTGAGTGAAATAATAATATGATAATAACTCTTGAGAGTCACGTTTATATTTTGCTAAAAGCTCCTCACTGTAAATCGCCTCCTCGCCCCATGATGCAAAGATTGGGGTATTATATTTGTCTCTCAGCAGTGAGAAGAGTGCGTAACTCTCTAGCCAATAGCTATTATCGGCAAAGAATTTTTTGAAATCTTCTGTTGCGAGGGTTTGGGTGCCTAATTGTTTGTATAACTCCTTTAGATGGTTGTTTTTTAGCTCATTTACCGCTTTATAGTCAATCTTAGGAAGTTCGTTTAGGCGCTTAGCTTCGGCTTCGAATGTAGCTTGTTTTTCGGCATCGTTTAATTTACCAACAGCATTTAATGAAATATATTGAGGATGCAGGGCGAATATTGAGTTGGCATTATATGGATAAGAGTCTTCCCATGTTCCGCCCATTGTTGTATCGTTGATCGGCAAAATTTGAATGATTTTCTGTCCTGTCATGCGAGCCCAATCGACCATTTTTTTAAGGTCTGCAAACTCACCCACTCCCGCACTCTGCTCACTGCGTAACGAGAATAGAGGTATTGCAACTCCTGCACCTCGCCACGCCTCTATATTAAATTGAGGCTCTCGCTCAACTACATATATTGCATCCTCGCTAATATCTCTGCAAGCCGAGAAGTTACGATTTGCACCCTGCTCCCACGCTACAACCTGCTCGGTGAGACGATCGACAAGAACAAATTTATACTCTGAATTTAAAAGCTCTTCGGTCGTTTCAAGCGACGGTGTTCGCCACACTGGATGATCTCCATCGGCTAAGGTTACGCCATCGCTAACGCTCCACTCTCCAAGCAGAGGAGAGCTTCCGACCATCACCACCGAGTGTTCAGGTCTCGTAACGGGAACTCTCACCTCAACGATTAATTTACCGCTCTCTAGGCGAACATATTGCGGAGATTGTCGTCTAAAAATTGATTCTGTGAAAAGTGATGAGTAGAGCGGTGCATTGGGTGATATTTCATGCCAACGATCCGAAACGAAGAGACTTTTAACACCTTCGGCCAAGGGTATTGAGTGACCACTACCCCACTCTTTTACTTTTTGCTCTTGATCGTGCTGTGCGCTATAATTATAGTTAAAATTCTCTCCCTCTTCTATTTGCGCATCCAACTCAACGATTAAATTCTCGCTATCGCAACTCTCAAGCGTTGCCGTAACACCTGTGCTCTCCACGCTCACAATCTCATTATGGTGTGGTTTGTAACCTACTTTTAGAACGACTTTCATTATTTTTATATAGTTGTTTTTATTTTTCTGTATGAAGATCTGCCTCTAAGATAGTAAAAATTATTGAAATAGATTCATTTTCTCGTTGCTAATGGTCAATATTTTCATACCTTTGTGTAGCAGGGGTATTATCCTTTTGTCAACCTATTCACACAAAACCAACCAAACCTAAAAAAATATGAACAAAAAAAACATCTTTAAGCTACTGTTAAGCGTTATACTTTTCAGCTCCATGGCAAGTTGTTGCAATTCAACGGCCAAAGTAGATTTCGACCCTGCTCAATATGTCTACCCATTTTTAGACAGTGAGAATTCACGATGGTTCTTCTTCTCGTCAGCCTCACGACCATTTGGAATGGTAAATTTAAGCCCTGATACGCAAGTTCATGGAGCTTGGGGCAGTGGCTATCGTTACAAAATCGACACGGTAAAAGGTTTCAGCCACGTCCACGCATGGCAGCTCTCGGCTCTTTCGGTGATGCCTGTAACCTTGAAAGAGGGTCAAGCACCAACCTCAGCCTGCTCCGACTTCTATTCGCACTTTAGTCACGAGACGGAAACGGCCGCTCCAGGTTACCATAGCCTACACCTCGACCGCTACGGAATCGACGCAGAGCTCACCTCAACCAAGCGAGTTGGATTCCACAAATATAACTTCACAGAGTCAGGAAAACCTGCCGTTGTTCTAAATCTAAATACCCCACTTGGGCCTGCACCCAATGTCGATGGCATTGTAACACGCAGTGACAAAAACAGCATCAGCGGAGAGCTCACAAATGAAAAAACGGGTCGTCGACCTCGTCCCGTCAGAGTCTATTTCGAGTTGTCGTTTAACTGTGATATTGCCTCTGTGGAGCTAGATCCTGCAACTCAAAACTACGTTGTTCTCTTCGAAGGCTCTCCCAAGGAGATCTTAATGAAAGCTGCAATCTCCTACACCTCATCGAAAAACGCTCAATTCAACATGCAAAGCGAACTTGCAGGCTGGGACTTCCAAGCAACAGTCGACGACTCACGCACAGAGTGGAATGAGATGCTTTCAAGAATAAAGATCACAACCGACGATCTCACCGCCAAGCGACGTTTCTACACCGACCTTTGGCATGCACTCCAAGGTCGAAGAGTTATCAGCGATGCAAATGGATGCTACCCCGATAACACCTCCGAGAATTTCCGCATAGGTCAAATTCCGACCGATACCAACGGCAAACCTCTCTTCAATCAATATAACTCTGACTCATTTTGGGGTGCACAGTGGACACTGAACACATTGTGGCAATTGGTCTATCCCGAAATTGCGGAGGAGTTTATAAACTCAATGCTCACCTATTATAAAGATGGAGGCATGATCCCCCGAGGCCCATCGGGTGGAAACTACACTTATGTAATGACGGGAGCGTCGAGCACTCCATTTATTGTTGCGGCCTACCAAAAGGGAATCCGAGGCTTCGATATTGATCTAGCCTATCAAGGTCTCCACAAAAATCACATGTTGGAGAATGGAATGATGGAGCGTGCAGGTTACGAGCATAACTCTCAACTTGGTGGCGGACTAAAATATTATATTGAAGATGGTTACATCCCCTACCCTAACCCCAATGTTCCCTCAAAGGGAGGCCCCATGCACCTAAATGGCCCTGCTCAAACCTTAGAGTATGCCTATCAAGATTGGGCGCTCTCGCAACTAGCTACAGCACTCGGCAAAACAGCTGATGCCGAGATGTTTGCTGCACGCTCACAAAATTATAAAAATGTCTACGATCCACAAGTCGGCTGGGCACGTCCAAAAAATGTAGATGGTGTATGGTATGGAGGCGACTCATTCGACCCATACGAATATATGGTTGGCTTCACCGAGTCGAACCCTGCTCAGATGACATGGTTTGTCCCTCATGACCTCGCTGGATTAGCTGAGCTTATGGGAGGTAATGAGGCTGCCGCAGCAAAACTCAACAAACAATTTGTGGTGGCCTCAGAGTTAAACTTCACTTCAGGAAACTCAATTGCCGTGGAGCTCGACAAGCGTAACCGACGCATACCAATCAACTATGGCAATCAACCATCAATACAGACAGCATTCGTTTTCAACCATATAGGACATCCCGAACTCACTCAATATTGGTCACGCCAAGTATCCGATAAAGTTTTCAGCACCTTTGGCACCGATCTAGGCTATTGCGGAGATGAGGATCAGGGGCTCACGGGATCACTATCTGTTCTCTACAAAATCGGCATTTTCCAAATGGATGGCGGCACCTCGATTGAACCATATTACGAATTGGGTAGCCCAATGTTCGAGAGTGTAGAGATTGAGCTCAATCCAGATTATTATGCGGGAGGTAAATTTACTATTACAACCGAAGATAACAGCATTGAAAATTGTTATATCGGCTCCGCATTACTCAATGGCAAGCCTTTCGAGGGTTACAAAATTTCGCATAAGGATGTCACCAACGGTGGAGAGCTCCACATTAAAATGGTTGGAAAAAATAATTAAAGTGAAAAACGAAGTTTTTCTGTCCAGGCTGAGCCGGCGGCCGCCCGCTGCAAGGGCAGTCCTCAACGTAAGAAAGCAGACCTCGCCCTCCCTCCTAAAAAAGCATTTTTTCGAAAGAAAAAATGCGCAGAGGGCGAGCAGCTCAAAGAGCTGCACTACATGAAAAAACATAAAAAAACTCACACCTTTGCTTAATAAGCATCCTCGCAGAGGTCGATGTATTTACACTGAAAGATGACTTAAGAGATATATTAAACGAACTACAATTACACAATAAAACAACTCCTGAAATCTTTCTCTATTTACTTATTGATTAGATTGTTCACTCTGCCGCAAAAAAAATAACATTAGCGTGAATGAGAGTAAGAAGTTGATTTTTAACGATAAATGCAATTCTTCGAATTGCTCGCCCTCTGCGAACTTTTTCTTTCGAAAAAGTTCTTTTTGAGGAGGGAGGGCGACCACTCTCTTACGTCGGGGACTGCCCTTGCAGCGGGCGGCCGCCAGGCTCAGCCTGGACAGAAAAACTTCGTTTTTCACCCCCCTCCTTTGTAATTATCACTCCACCTCTTTGAAGTTAATAAACTTTTCAGTACTTTTGTCTTAATAACATAAAATCTATACCAAATGCTAAAGTATCTAACTCTATTTTTGGCCTTTTTAGGCCTCCTTTCGTGCAACACAGAACAAACTGTAATCACTGTTGCGAACGACACCCCCTACGATAAAGTTGCTCAGATCGTAGAATATCCCGTAGATCAACCCTCTGAGATTGTCGTATTTGACCAAAGCAACAACCAAGTACCTTCACAGCGCCTTCAGAACGGGAATATAATCTTTCTTTCTACCATTCCCGCAGGTCAAAGCGCAAAATACTTCCTGCGTAAGGGAACTCCCGAGATCTACGACACCATAGCTTGTGGACGCTTCTACCCTGAAAAAATGGGCGATTTAGCTTGGGAGAATGATAAAATCGGATTCCGTGCATATGGAAAACCATACGAGGAGATCGGTAGCACACTTTATGGCTACGACCTATTTACAAAACGTGGTGCCATGCCAGTTCTTAAGGATCTATATGGCCCCGAGATCGACCCCGATAATGTTGCAAAATATAAACACCTATTGGCTACAGATCCCGAGGCAGCAGCATATTATATCAAAACAATATCATATCACCTAGATCATGGTAAAGGTATGGATTACTATGTTGTGGGACCAACACTCGGTTGCGGAACCTCAGCTCTAGTATCGTCAACAGGAACATGTTACCAAACTTATTTCGCCTCTTTTGAGATTATCGAGAATGGCCCTCTTCGCTTCGTGCTAACTCTTGAGTATGACCCAATTATGATCGACGGAGATGCCGTAACCGAGAAACGTAAAATCACACTCGATGCAGGTACCAACTTCAATAAAATCGAGGTTACATACGAGGGATTGACAAAACCAACAAAGGTGATCGCAGGAGTTGTATTGCATGATAAAGCCGAGATCACTCAAATGACAGATAATACAGTTGCCTATGTTGAGCCAATGCACGATAGCGGTTGGCAGACATACAACGCTGTGATCTTCGACAACAGCAAGATGAAAGGTGTTGTAGACCTATTCGATGCTCAAGGACAAAAAGCTCATGGCGGCGCTTTCGGACATATTCAAGCCGAGGGAGTTTATAATCCAGGGGATACATTGACATATTATATGGGAGCAGGCTGGAATGGCTGGGAGTTCACAGGGTATGACCAATGGTTCGAATTGGTGCGCAAGACGGGTGAGACTACTTCGTTTTAATGACTTTATTCAATAAAAGAGAGAGAGAAGCTAAACAAAAAATAGCTTCTCTCTCTTTTTCATATATTGCAATTCTTCGAATTGCTCGCCCTCTGCGAACTTTTTCCCAAAGAAAAAGTTCTTTTTGAGGAGGGAGGGCGATCAGCCTTCTCAACTGAGGACTGCCCTAACAGCGGGCAGCTGCCAGGCTCAGCCTGGACAGAAAAACTTCGTTTTTCACCCCCATTCTTAATTGATTTTTACCGCACACAAACTCCTCGCAGGAATGGTGAAATCAACACTCTCATCACCAATAACACAATTGATTGCTGTAGCCTTATCACTATCATTTTGCATGATTATTGAATAGCCATCTGCGGTTGACACAGTTATCACTGGAATACGACTATAAGCAGCAATACGAACATCCCCCGAACGAATTGCACGACTCATAAGTGTCATGACTGAATAGTCAGGATTGTAGGTTACTTTTTTGTTTTGGCGATCAATGGTGATAAGAGCATTTTGTCTCCAACCCCAACCGCTATTGCCTGTTTCATTAAGGATCATATTCCAATATGCGAAGTTCTCACTGCCATAGTTGATATAGCTTGCAACCTCCGCAAAACGTTTTTTAGCCTGCACCCAAGAGTTATCTCCATTGTGGCATGCACTCTCGGTGTGCATAATTGTCATTTCGGGTGCCAAAGCGGTGATCTCGCTAATATGTTGCGCTCCTGTATATTGGATACCGATACCATCGAAATGTTTTCTATACTCACTATTTGCTGCCATGCGTAGACCCTCATGCTCACCTGCCGTGCGGAATGTACCTGCCCAAATCTCGGTTGCAATATTATTTTTCTCGAAGCGTGGACGCATATACTCCGCAACGAACTCTGCCATCTGCTCTACAGGCATGCGGCATGATGGATATTTCGTGTGAATATCTTGCTCATTTTGGATCAAGATGCGGTTAACAGTAACTCCCGCCTCTTGATAACCCTCAACATATTTTTGAAAGTATAGAGCGTAAGCCTCGTAGATTTTAGGATCGTCGATCAAAAAGTTCTTATCTCTAAAATCGGAACCCTGATCTATATATCCCGAATATTTCATCCATGCTGGAGGGCTCCAAGGTGATCCGAAGAGTTTTAAATCGGGATTTACTTTTACCGCCTTTTGGATATATGGAAGCATATATTGCTTCTCACGGTCGAGGCTAAAATGCTCCATTGCATAATCACCTGCAACCTCCGAGAAGCTATAAGCGTCAATACCAAAGTCACTCGACCCAATCGACGCACGGCAGAATTGGAAAGCGCTCTTATCAGCTCCAAAGAGAGCCTCGATCACCTCCGCTTGTGCCGCCTGATCCAGTGAGGCTAAGGCTTCTCCACCAATTTCATTGAAGCAGCCTCCAAGACCCGCCAACTTCTGAAACTCAATTTCAGGATAGAGGCGCATTGAACTCTTTGCCGAGGCAGAAGCCCACTGGCTTTCAGGGTAAATTTTTATAGGGTTGGAGCTTATTGTAGCTTCATCTAAAGAGATGTAGCTTACAGTTACTGGTGGTGTTGCAGTTGAAACTGCACAAATGGCCAGCAACGGAAGTAAAATTAATTTTTTTTTCATTTTATTTAGGTTTTTGTGGAATTATAATAATTCCGTGTTTTTTAGGTTGGTGGTGTATAATTTCTTCTGAGTTTTTTTCCTCAGAAGAAATTAGGTTATAGTCCCGTGATTTTTTTGATCTCGTGGAGTTTGTTTAGCGCTTCAAGTGGTGTGATGCTATTTAAATCAACATCCCGAATTTGATTGCGGATGTCGAGCAAAACTGGATCATCGAGTTGGAACATTGAGAGTTGCATATTGTTGATGGCGTTAGCTTGCTCTACAGCTGTCGAAACTCTCTCTCGACTCTTGGCGGAACCCTCCGAGAGTGCAATTTCTCCCGATCCGTAGACCTGTTCGAGGTTGTGTAGGATTTCATCCGCTCGGCTCACAATTGATGATGGCATACCTGCCATGCGAGCTACATGAATTCCGAATGAGTGCTCCGTACCTCCTCGTTCAAGTTTGCGGACGAAGATTACCTTGCCGTCTACCTCTTTGACGCTTACATGGTAATTTTTCACTCTCTTACATGTGCTCTCCATCTCGTTGAGTTCATGATAGTGAGTCGCAAAGAGCGTCTTGGCACGTGCCTTAGGATGGTTATGTAGATACTCCACCATTGACCACGCTATGGAAATTCCATCGTAAGTGCTTGTTCCTCGGCCGATTTCATCTAGCAGAACGATGCTGCGATCAGTGATATTGTTGAGAATATTTGCCGACTCCAACATCTCGACCATAAATGTTGACTCTCCCTGCGAGATATTATCCGAAGCTCCCACACGTGTGAAAATCTTGTCGACGACACCAATTGTAGCCGACGAGGCGGGGACAAACGAACCTATTTGAGCCATCAGCACAATTAAAGCTGTTTGACGCAAAAGAGCCGATTTACCCGACATATTGGGGCCTGTAATCATTATTATCTGTTGCTGCTCCTCGTCGAGGTATATATCATTGGGGATATATTTTTCGCCTACAGGCAGCAGAGTTTCAATAACGGGGTGACGACCCTGCTTAATGTCGATCACCGAGCTCTCGTTGAGCACTGGACGTGTGTAGCGTCTCTCGATTGCCAAACGTGCAAAAGATTGGAGACAATCTACACGAGCCACAATTTGAGAGTCGGCTTGCAGAACTGCGATATATTTTGAAATGTATAACAAAAGTTCGGTGAAAATACGCTGTTCAATAACAAGCATCTTCTCCTCGGCACCAAGGATCTTCTCTTCATACTCCTTTAACTCAGCTGTGATATACCTCTCGGCACTCGTCAAGGTCTGCTTGCGAACCCACTCCTCGGGAACTTTATCTTTATGGGTGTTACGCACCTCAATATAGTAGCCAAAGACATTGTTGAAGCTGATTTTAAGCGATGTGATGCCTGTTCGAGCACTCTCACGCTCTTGGATTTTTTGCAGAACATCCTTGCCATGTAGCGCAATGCGTCTTAAATCGTCGAGCTGAGGATCTACACCTGAGGCGATAATACCTCCTTTGACAATTTGATTATTTTTTGGATCGGGGTATATATCGTGAGCTAGTCGATCTCGAAGCTCCAGCAAGGGGTTTATCTGCTCTGCCTGCACTTGTAGACAATCGACATCGGTCGACTCGAAAATTGCCTTTAGGTGCTCCAAAGCGTCGAGTGATGATTTTAACTGCACTAATTCTCGTGGTGTAACTCTCTGAGTTGCAACCCTTGAAGCGATTCTCTCCAGATCTCCAATAAGCGATATTTGATCTTCAACACTCTCGGCCAAATCTCGATCCTGAGTGAATATTTCGACCATATCTTGACGAGCCTCAATCTGTTTCACGCTACGAATAGGCAAAGCAATCCATCGCTTCAACAGACGGCTACCCATAGGTGTGCGAGTGCGGTCGATAACGCTCGCAAAGCTGCTTTTAGCGTTAGCGCCATTGCTAGAGAAGAGTTCAAGGTTACGAATTGAGAACTTATCGACCCAAACATACTCATCGGGATCAATTCGTGAGATCTTCGAAATATGCGCAATATCTTTATGTTCAGTGAATTCAAGATAATAAAGAATCGCTCCAGCAGCCGAAATTGAGGAGTCCATACCTTCAATTCCGAAACCCTTGAGTGACGAGGTGCAGAGCTGCGTGCAGAGATTCTCACGGCTAACATCGAGTGAGAATACCCACTCATCGAGTTTATATGTAAAGAGTTTCGATCCGAAGAGTGCACGGAAGCGATCATCTTCACTTCGTTGATAGATCACCTCTTTAGGTGCAAACGATGATATTAACTTTTCAATATAGGCATCGCTACCCTCAGCACAGAAAAACTCACCTGTCGAGATGTCGAGCAGAGCAACGCCCGTTGTCTTACGACCAAAATATACCGAAGCGAGGTAAGTATTTTCGGTGGAGTTCAAAGCATTCTCTCCCAAGACAACACCTGGAGTAACAAGCTCCACTACCCCACGCTTCACCAAACCCTTGACCGTTTTAGGATCCTCCAACTGCTCACAGATTGCAACCCTCTCACCCGCACGAACGAGCCTAGGAAGATATGTCTCAACGGAATGATGCGGAAAACCAGCTAGCTCAACATAACTCGCAGCGCCATTGGCACGTCGAGTGAGCGTAATACCTAAAATTGCGCTGGCTCGAATGGCATCCTCACCAAATGTCTCATAAAAATCGCCCACTCTAAATAAAAGGATAGCATCGGGATGAATCGCCTTGATGCTATAATATTGCTTCATTAAAGGAGTCTCTACATATTTTTTTTCTGCTGCCACTTAATTTCTTACTTTATATTACATTGATAATTTTAACAAAGATATGAAAAGTTACTCTATTCACAAAGCCTGCGAAATAAACGTACGCAAATTAACCTTTTGAATAGCTTGAATTGTTTGAATTGTTTGAATGGCTTGAACTGTTTAATATGGCCTAAACAGCTTGAATGGTTTAAATGGTTTAAATGGTTTAAACAGCTTGAATAGTTTGAATGGCTTGAACTGTTTAATATAGCCTAAACAGCTTGAATGGTTTGAATGGTTTAAATGGTTTAAATAGCTTGAATCCCCTAAACCTTTAAAAACATTTAAAACCCGAACTGAGATATACTTCATTCATGAGTGATAGTACTGAAATACCAAATCAAAACCGCACATCAAGTTAAGCCACATTCAAATTTTTCTCAATTTTTAAATACCTCTGCCAAAATTCCTCGATCGTAAGGTTCTCCAAAGCAGAATGCCTACG
>JAWXTJ010000028.1:0-29340 GCA_044433665.1 Rikenellaceae bacterium | reverse complement strand
AATAACTAATAACTAATAACTAATAACTAATAACTAATAACTAATAACTAATAACTAATAACTAACAGTTAAAGGTTTATCACTGCAAATGTATAAAAAAAATTGCACATAGTATAGCTTTTAGCTACTTTTTGTATCTTTTCATGAATTTTTTATTATTTATTCTACAAAACTGTCGTTTTCTTCTACGAATCAAAGGTTTTGTTATATGTAAGTTAGAATTTTCAAACTTTCTTTTGTTGTTATTATTTTAATTCATTGCGTTAATATTTTTTTTATTATAACATGCGACACGCTAAAATTATTTTTAAATAAATGCAAGATTGCAAATAGAATAATTAATAAAATGATGTAATCTGTTATGTATAAATTAAAAGCGAATCCCCTCAACTGCAACAAAGCAATTGAGGGGATCCCCTTAATTATATATGATATTTCTTCTCGATTGAGACTACATCATGCCACCCATGCCGCCACCTGGCATTGCAGGCATAGCTGGTTCGTCTGATTTCTGCTCAACTAAAACACACTCAGTAGTTAGGAACATCGCAGCGATAGAGGCTGCATTCTCCAATGCTACACGAGAGACCTTTGTTGGGTCGATGATACCTGCTGCAAGCATATCCTCATAACGGTCGTCACGAGCGTTGTAACCTACAGCACCTTCGCTCTCACGAACCTTGTTTACAACTACCGATCCCTCGCCACCTGCATTGTATACAATTTGACGAAGTGGCTCCTCGATTGCACGTTTTACAATCTGAACACCAGTTGTTTGATCTTCATTGTCACCCTTAAGCCCCTCAAGAGCAGTTGTTGCACGGATGTAAGCTACGCCACCTCCAGGAACGATTCCCTCCTCAACCGCAGCACGTGTTGCAGCTAAAGCGTCATCTACACGATCCTTTTTCTCTTTCATCTCGACCTCGGTTGCAGCACCTACATAAAGAACTGCTACGCCACCAGCCAACTTAGCAAGACGCTCCGAAAGTTTCTCTTTATCATAATCCGAAGTTGAAACCTCGATGCTGCTCTTGATTTGAGCTACACGCTCCTCGATAAGTGACTTCTCGCCGATACCATCAACAACGGTTGTTGACTCCTTGTTGAGGGTTACCTTCTCGGCAGCTCCCAACATTGTGATATTTGCATCTTCGATTCTCATTCCCTTATCTGTTGAGATTACCGTTGCACCTGTCAACACAGCAATATCCTCCAACATCTCCTTGCGACGATCTCCAAAACCTGGAGCCTTACAAGCAGCAACCTTAAGTGCTCCACGAAGTTTGTTTACAACGAGTGCCGAAAGAGCCTCTCCATCAACATCCTCGGCGATGATAAGAAGTGGACGACCACTTTGAGCCACTGGCTCCAAAACACCCATCAACTCTTTCATTGTTGAGATCTTCTTATCTGTGATAAGGATATATGGCTTCTCCAATTGAGCCTCCATCTTCTCGGTGTCGGTGATGAAATATGATGAGATATATCCTCTATCGAACTGCATACCCTCAACAACATCAACATAAGTCTCTGTTCCTTTAGCCTCCTCGACGGTGATTACTCCCTCCTTGTTAACCTTAGCCATAGCCTCAGCGATTAGCTTTCCGATAGCCTCATCGTTGTTAGCCGAGATTGTCGCTACCTGCTCGATCTTCGCAAAGTCGTTACCCACCTCTTGGCTTTGAGCACGCAATGAGTCAACAACGGTTGTCACCGCCTTGTCGATACCACGCTTAAGATCCATTGGGTTTGCTCCAGCTGTAACATTCTTAATACCTACTCCGATAATCGCCTGAGCGAGAACCGTTGCTGTAGTTGTTCCGTCACCTGCATCGTCGTTGGTCTTTGAGGCAACCTCCTTGACCATCTGAGCACCCATATTTGCAAATGGATCCTCCAACTCGATCTCCTTAGCAACCGTTACACCATCTTTAGTGATTTGTGGTGCTCCGAATTTCTTGTCGATAATTACGTTACGACCCTTTGGGCCAAGTGTAACCTTTACAGCGTTGCTCAATGCGTCAACACCAACCTTTAGAAGCTCACGAGCCTCAACATTATATTTAATATCTTTTGCCATTTTTTTCGTTTTGTTTTGAATTAGATAATTGCTAGAATATCACTCTGTTTCATGATAAGGTAATCGGTGCCGTCAATGCTGATCTCTTGACCTGCATATTTACCATATAGAACCTCATCGCCTACAGCAACCTCCATAGTCACCTCCGAGGTGCCTGGGCCTGCTGCAACAACTTTTCCTGAAAGTGGTTTTTCTTTAGCTGTGTCTGGAATAAATAGACCACCTGCGGTCTTCTCCTCTGCGGTGTTGGGTAAAATCAACACTCTGTCTGATAATGGTTTTACATTCATAATTTCTGTTATTTTTATTTTTTTAATGTTTGTCTGTACTCTTGTTTACTTCAATTGATGTGCCAAAGAATAAGTGTCACATATTTTGACAAAAGTATGAATATTTACTGACATTTTGTCATTTTTAACATTTTTAACAGAAAAAATTTGGATAATTAAATTTTATAACATACATTTGCACTCCGAAACTTGAAGGTAATACTTCGACAGTTAAGTTTCAATATGGTGGAAGTAGCTCAGTTGGTTAGAGCGTCGGATTGTGGTTCCGAAGGTCGAGGGTTCGATCCCCTTTTTCCACCCACAAGAGTTGGTCAGCGAGAGTTGACCAACTTTTTTTATGCGCAAAAGTGAAACAATTCGTTTTTCACCCCAATAATCCACGTGTAATATTCCAGCGCAGACGAATTAAATAACCGCTTTTGGATAGGTTACATTGAAGAAGGTAACCCAAAGCAATAACAAATGTAGCTCCCCATTTACAAACTTCCGAGAGCAACATATTTTTCCCTGAGATCTTTGCTCGTAATTTTTGGCTTACTCCAATATTATAGGTTAGACGATCGAAGTAGTCGAGAGTAAGTTTTTCGGGCGGGATAATATGCCACATAATTGCATTAGGACAATACCAACACTCTTCACCATTACTAGCGAGGCGTTCGAAGAGGTCACTCTCCTCTCCTCCGATTAGTTTTTTGCCTGTTCGGCCTAGCTCGACATCGAATACTCCATATTTTTTGAGCGCTGAGTGTCGGATGGCCATATTGCCTCCTCCTGGGATACGCCCTTTGGGGAATATTCGGGCTTTGTTTCCGAGGTCTAAGGGGTTGGCTATAGGTAGTTCTGTGTAATGGGACATCCATGTGGGACGCTCTGTAACATATTTTGGAATTATGCGTCCTCCAGCGGAGGTTGCATTGGGATGAGTTTCGAATAGAGAAATGTAGGCTTCGGCAAACTCTTCGTTGATTATTTCGTCATCGTCGATTATAGCTATAATTTCACCCTCGCTATGCTCAATTCCGCAGTTGCGAGCCCATGATAAACCTTGTCGAACTTCGAATACAACTTTGATATTGAGTGCTGGGTGGCTTGCTGCAAATGCTTCGGCTTGGCTTTGGGTTTGATCGGTGGAGTTGTTGTTGACAACGATGCACTCCCACTCCTCAGCAGGGACTCTTTGTGCGGCCACTGATTGAAGGGTTACCAGAAGTGATTCCCATCTATTGTATGTTGCTATTACTATCGAGATCTTTTTCATGCTATAAAAGTAATTATTTTTGGGCAATTTTTGCTGTTACAGTTAAATTAAGTTACTTTTGTTGCTGAAATATAATCAAAAACTATTTAATTGAAAAGTATGCGCCATTTTTTTAATCTTTGTTTAGTGCTATTCATTGCCTTTTCGGCATCGGCACAGGAGGATATTGTAAGTTGGAAAAGTGACCTGGAGAAGGTCGGAGGAAATGAGTATCAGATTACTATTACCGCCGATATTGAAGATGGTTATCACATCTATGATGTAGCTCCCTATGGAGGGTATAACCCTACAACCTTGACTTTCGAACCATCTCAGGGGGTTGAGCTTGTTGGAGATGTTGTTGTTGTAACCGCTCCAAAGCGTTACACTGACGAATATTCGGGCAAAGAGATGGGTAGTTTTTATGATACTGCAAAGTTTGCTCAGAGAGTGAAACTGCTTGGTGAGAGTGGCGAGGTGAATCTTCTTATCGAGTGGATGAGTTGCACTGAGACAAGCTGTATTCCACCTGCGGAGGTTGAAATGACAATAAATATTGGAGAGAGTAGCGCTGTAGCTCAAGCAGTTAAAAGTGAGTCAGCACCTATCGACCAAGAGGGTAACAACGGCTCAATTTGGGCGCTGATTATCGAGGCTATTCTTTGGGGATTTGCTGCATTGTTGACCCCTTGTGTATTCCCGATGATCCCGATGACCGTATCGTTCTTTATGAAGGGCGAGGGTGGCGCTTCGGCAGGTCGACTTAAGGCACTTTTGTATGGAGTCTTTATTGTTGCGCTTTACACTTTGCCGATAGCGGCAATTATTATCGTTACTCGCATATTAGGTGGTGATGCAATTACAGCAGATATTTTCAACTGGTTGGCTACTCACTGGCTTCCAAACTTGTTGTTCTTCGCTGTATTTATGGTCTTTGCCGCTTCGTTCTTCGGAGCTTTCGAGATTGTTCTTCCAAGCTGGTTGGTTAATAAGAGTGACGAAAAGGCTGATCGTAATTCGCTCGGTGGAATCTTCTTTTTGGCATTGACGCTTGTTTTGGTGTCATTTTCGTGTACTGGACCTATTGTCGGTTCGGTGCTTATTAAGAGTACTGCGGGTGAGTTCTGGAATCCGATTATTACGATGCTTGCATTCTCAACTGCTTTTGCTTTGCCGTTTGCCATTTTTGCATTCTTCCCATCGACGCTTAAATCATTGCCAAAGAGTGGCGGCTGGTTGAACTCGGTTAAGGTTGTTTTAGGATTTGTGGAGTTGGCTTTGGGTATGAAATTCTTGAGCGTTGCGGATCAAACTTATCACTGGGGATTGCTCGACAGAGAGATCTATCTTGCAATTTGGATTGTGATCTTCTCGCTTTTGGGACTCTATCTTTTGGGTAAGTTGAAGTTTGCGCATGATAGCGATATGCCTCATTTGAATGTTGGTCGCTTGGCTCTTGCAATTGCGGCATTCTCTTTTGTTGTTTATATGATCCCTGGAATGTGGGGTGCTCCACTTAAGGGTCTTTCGGGATATTTACCTCCAATGCACTCGCAGGATTTTGTCGTTGGGCAGAATAGTGGTAATGGGGCTTCTGCCTCTGTGAGCAATGAAGATATGGCTGGTGCAAAGTATAGTGATTTCTTGCATTTGCCTCATAATTTAGATGGCTTCTTCGATATGGAGGAGGCTGAGGCTTATGCGGCTAAGGTTGGCAAACCGCTTTTTGTTGATATTACAGGTCACGGATGTGTGAATTGTCGTGAGATGGAGGCTAGAGTATGGTCTGACCCACGAGTTTTGCAAATTTTGCGTGATGAGTATGTTATTGTTGCTCTCTATACCGATGATAAAACAAATTTGCCAGAGGCGATGTGGGTGACAACAGATTCAGGTAAGACGTTGAAGGGTTTAGGTAAGATCAACTCTTATTATGCGCTTACAACCTATGGAGTTAACGCACAACCATATTATATTATTCAAGATAATGATGGTGAGCAATTGATCGCTCCAAGAGGTTATAACCTTGACATTGAGGCGTTTGTTGACTTTTTGAAGGCTGGTGTTGCTGAATACCACAAAAATAATTAAAAGAAAAGTGCAAAAATATTTGGAGGGTAACATTTTTTGCCCTATATTTGCAGTCCCTAAACAAAGGAACACGTTCAAATAAAAGATATATCGCGGGATAGAGCAGTTGGCAGCTCGTCGGGCTCATAACCCGGAGGTCGGAGGTTCGAGTCCTTCTCCCGCTACCTTAGAGGATTAAGTTTTAAACTTGATCCTCTTTTTTTTAGGTTATTTTCACTATCTTGCATGAAAATAACCTAAATTCATTATAATGAAAAAATTATCACTGCTTATATTTTTGGCATTTATCTCGGTATCGCTGCATGCAGCTGACAAAATTAAGATCGCCTGCATTGGAAATAGCATCACCTATGGTGCTGGAATCGAGAACCGTGATACGGACACATACCCTGCTCAGTTGCAAAGAGCTTTGGGGGACGAATATGAGATTCGGAACTTTGGCGTTAATGGACGTACTGCGCTTTTTAATGGTAATTTGCCTTATGTTAAGACTCAAGAGTATAAAGAGTCATTAGAGTTCGCACCTGACATTGTTATTATTAAATTGGGTACCAACGACTCTAAGACGCATAATTTTGGACATATTGATGAATTTCCATCTAATTATCAAGATATTATTGAGTCATACGAGGCTTTGGAGTCGAGCCCAAGAATTATCCTTGTCTCTCCGTTGAAGTGTTATCTTACACGTGATGTGGAGTATACAATCGACAATGATCGCCTTGTGAAGCAGATTACTCCAATGGTGCAGCAGGCAGCTTATGAAAATGGATTGGAGATAATTAATGGCTATCCTCTTTGTGGTGATGTGTTGGTCGAATCAATTCTTCCCGATAAGCTGCACCCATCGGCTGAGGGTGCGGGGATGATGGCAGATCATTTTAGCCGAGTTATTGCTGCAAAAAGGGATTCGCAGTTTGATATTTTCAATACGCTCATAGATGGCCAAGAGTTTAATTTTTATGGCTATAAGGGGATGGAATTTGCATCAAAGGGGTTAAATTATAAGGTTGTTCAGCCGAAAGTGACCAATGCGCAACACTCATGGGTTTTGCGTGCACGATTTTGGGGACATGAGCCTCAGGTAGATCAGCGACTCTTAGAGATGGGATTTCATATTGTCTATTGTGATGTAGTTGATCTTTATGGCTCTAAGGAGGCTGTAAAGCGATGGGATAAATTTTATAAAATTATGCAACGCAATGGACTCAGCGAAAAAGTTGTTTTGGAGGGTATGAGCCGTGGTGGCTTGATTGTTTATAATTGGGCGGTGAAGAATCCACGCAAAGTTGCTGCAATATATGCCGACGCTCCTGTCTTGGATCTTAATAGTTGGCCTCTAGGTTATGCAAAAGCGACACGAGAGAGTAAACAAGTGCTAACTTTATATGGAGCTAAAACCAAAGAGCAATTTTCGACATTTAAAGTAAATCCAATAGACAATGCCGAGAAGATTGCAAAGCTAAATATCCCGATTATTCATGTGATAGGCAAGGCTGATGATGTTGTTCCATATAAAGATAACACGGAGCGCTTTGCCGAGATATTAAAGGCTAATGGAGCCCAAATAGAGGTTATCATCAAGGTGGGTGTTGGACATCATCCACATTCTCTTGGAGATCCAAAAATAATCGCCGATTTTATTCTTGAAGCGGTTGACCTATAATGTTGAATCAAAAAACTGGGGAGAAAAGCTATATTTTAACTTTTATCCCCAGTTTTATTATTTAAATACTTGTTAGTCAATAATTAAAATTGAACTAAACTCTTGCGTGAAACTTCCAACGGTAAGTATATTTTCATCCACATATGCACTATTTAAAACTCCCGTGTAAAGCGAAATTGTCGTTGTCTCTGTCTCGAAGAATGAGTTAGCATCAACACGATCAAATTGAGACTCTGTAGCCATTACTAAAGTTGTCAACGCATTACAGTTACGCATTGCATCCGAACCAATAACCGTGATAACAGGCAGTGTAAGACTCTCCAAAGATGTACAAGAGTAAAATGCTCCAGTCACAAGCTCCGTTGCTGAAGGCAGCTCAATTGATGTTAAAGACGTGCAAGAGTAAAACGATTGCTCACCAATAAATGATGCCAAAGGCAAGTTGATGCTCTCCAAACCATTACAGAAATAAAAAGCCCATTTTCCAACTTTCGTAACCTCCTCAAGATCAATCGAGGTAAGCGCATAATCACAAAAGAATGATGCGTTACCAATTGTTGCAAGAGCAGGTGCGTCAAACTCAGAAAGAGAGTAGCAACCACCGAATGACCAATCACCGATAGACTCCACACTCTCCAAAGAGACAGTTGTAAGCGCCTGACAATTCGCAAAACTTGAAGCCGCAACATCTGTAACATCTGGAAGGTTAACCGTCGTAAGAGCCTCACAAAGTGTAAATGCAGCCTCACCAACCGACGTAAGCGATGCAAACTCCTCTGAGGTCACCTGAGGAATAGACGAACAGTATAAAAATGTATTGTCCGAGATTGTAGTTGCCGCAGGGAAACTAATTGATGCAAGATTATAACAACGCACAAATGCGTGAGATCCAAGGTATGTCGCCTGAGGAGCCGAAACAGCAACCAACGCAAAAGTATCATACTCCGAATAGTCGATAGTTGTATAGAAGAAATAATCATCTTCATCCTCATCATAAATATCGGGAGTAGCGCCAAGTAGAGCATAATCAGGGAATGAGGTCAAATTTGGGAACTCAAGAGTGATCTCACGACCGCTATCTGCAATTGTGGCTAAAGCCGCACTCAAACCTGCAAAGCTCTCAGCAGTATCAGCTGAGCTATCTTGAATTACCCAAGTATCGTAGCTAGGAAGCTGATTTGAGCTAAAACTTGAAAGGTAGACTGTGTTGCTATCCACAAATCCGCTATCGTCAACTGTCGTGTTGGTTGTTGCATCCTGATTGTTGCAACTGTAAAACAGTGTTGAAGTGAATAGCGTGGCTAAAATCAATAGTTTTTTCATTATTTTGTCTTTTACTTTTATCCTTAAAATGGTGGTTAAATAATACATTTCTCCCAATTCCCACAAAAGTAGAGATTATATTTTATAGAACAAAGGAATCTATTACTTTTTTCTAAACGATGACAAACCTTTTTTATTGCTCATATCCTCTTTTTACTCTTGCAGATCTTGACTTTTTTGGCCTTAGAGTTGTAATTAAATAGGATTATTCAAAGAATATGCCTATCTTTGTTGAAGTAAGTTAACCAGATGAATTATGGAAAAGGTATTTAAAATTAACTTTAGTCAATATGACAATTTAAGTGAATTGACTCCCGAAGATCAGAGAGTGGTGAAAGAAGCTAAAGCGATGACCTCGAAATCTTTTGCGCCATACTCAAACTTCCATGTCGGTGCTGCGGCACGATTGGCCAGTGGTAAGATTATCCATGGCTGCAATGTCGAAAGTGAGGTCTACCCTGCGGGACTATGTGCCGAGCGAACACTTCTCTTTTATGCACAATCGAATCATGGAGATGACCCCATTGAAGTTATCGCTATAGCCTCAACGCCTGACGAGCGAGAGGTATATCCTTGCGGTCAGTGTCGACAGGTGCTTATCGACACGGAGCGTCGTCAAGGCTCACCCATCAAAGTTATTATGAGTGGCAACAATTCGGCAACAATTGTCGAGAGTGCCGCAGATCTACTACCATTTACTTTTAAATTATAGATGTTTCATTCCGAAGATATTATCTACGAAGATAACCACCTGCTCGCAGTAAATAAGCGTTGCGGGGATTTGGTGCAACCCGACCCTTCAGGCGAGAGTGCCTTAGAAGATCAAATTAAGGCGTACTTAAAGGTGCGTGAGAATAAACCTGGAGAGGTCTTTTTAGGTGTTGTGCACCGAATTGACCGTCCAGTGAGTGGCTTGGTGCTTTTCGCTAAAAGTTCTAAAGCTCTTGTGCGCCTCAATGAGCTTATCCGAGATCGAAAAATTGAAAAACGCTATTGGGCAGTTGTCGAGGGCGAGCCGTCAATTGACCTTACAGAGCTCACTCACCATATTGTCAAAGATCCAAAAAACCATAAATCGAGAGCCTACGATAGTCCCAAAGCAGGCTCCAAAGAGGCGAAACTGAGATACCAAGCAATTGGAGCAACGACAAATTACTCATTGGTTGAGGTCGAATTACTTACAGGTCGACATCATCAAATCAGAGCCCAGCTCTCAAAGATCGGCTGCTCAATAAAGGGAGACTTGAAATATGGCTCGAAGCGTTCAAACCCCAATGGCGGAATTATGTTGCACTCACGTTCAATGAAATTTATCCATCCAGTGCGCAAGGAGTCAATCACAATCACAGCACCCACCCCCTCGGGAGATTCTCTTTGGGATCTTTTCGAACCAAAAAAGTAAAAAAACAAAAAATGAGAATATTAATACAAAGAGTTTTAAGCGCCTCAGTTGAAATTGAGGGCGCAACCCACAGCTCAATAGGCCAAGGATTGATGGTTCTGCTTGGAATCGAGAGTGAGGATGGAGCCGAAGATATTGAGTGGCTAACATCGAAACTTACAAAACTGAGAATCTTCGACGATGAAAATGGAGTAATGAACTTAGATGTAACGCAAGTTCAAGGCGACGTAATGGTTGTCAGCCAATTTACCCTGCAAGCATCCACAAAAAAAGGCAATAGACCATCATATATAAAAGCAGCAGGCGAAGCCATATCAAAACCTATATACAACAGCTTTGTCCAGCAGCTATCTTCAAAACTAGGCCAAGAGGTCAAAACAGGAGAATTCGGAGCCGACATGAAAATCTCACTCATCAACAATGGCCCCGTAACCATCTGGATAGACTCAAAAAACCGAGAATAACCCACTCGAATACGCTTCTCATCGTGCTCATGCCGCACGGGCACCAAGCGAGCTTGGATCCAAAAACTATCGTTTTTGCCTTTTGTTGCGCTTTCAGTGTGGGGCTACGCCCTACGATATACTTCTTACAATGAGCTTATGAAAACTTTTTTTTCATAAGCTCATTGTAAGAAATATATCTATGTCAACCTGCGGTTGCCATCACACTTCAGCGAGGTTACTCAACACATAATCATGCTAAAATCATACACTTCAACATAATTATCATCCATATTTCAACATGATTGTCATCCACATTTAAGCATGATTATAATCGCATATCAGCAAGGTGTCATAACTAAATCAGCGAAGTGAACCTCAATTTGGGTTTAAATGCCGCAAGGCATTTAAAAAATTATAAACAATAAAGTGTTGTGCAAATTTATTTGCGGCAACACTTTATTGTTTATAATTTCAGAGATTGAAAATCTCTGTGCCCAAAGTGCACGAACAGAAAAGCTCCGTGGGGAGCACCCCACTGCCGCCCGCACAGGGCAGTCTTAGGCCGACCCAAGGGGAATTAGCGTTCGAAACGATAATAGGTACCTAAGGGGAGTTCCTTATTATTTTTGTCTGTAAATATTAGCTCTCCGCAGCTCTCTTTGCGGGCTGTGCCGAATGCTTGGTGGATTGCTGTTCTTGCCAAGGTTGAGGATAGGCCCATTGAGTATAAATTTAATATTACAAAGCTGTTTTGTGGCTCTAACAATGCTGCGCAGCACTCCAACATTTCACAAATATTCTCTTCCAAAACCCATTTTTCACCATTGGCTCCTCGGCCGTAGGCTGGTGGGTCGAGGATGATTCCACTATATTTATTACCTCGGCGTACCTCTCGTTGAACAAATTTTAAGGCATCTTCAACAATCCAGCGTATTCCCTCTAGGCCGCTGCTCTCCATATTCTCTCGTGACCAGCTTACAACTTGTTTCACGGAATCGACATGTGTGGTGTCGGCTCCTGCTGCACAGGCTGCTAGTGATGCTCCGCCTGTATAGGCAAATAGGTTGAGAATTTTAGGCTTTTGTTGGGTTGCTTGTTGGATCTCTTGGCATTTGTCGAATATGAAATTCCAGTTTGCCGCTTGCTCGGGGAATATTCCGACATGCTTAAATGAGGTGAATGCAAGGCGCATTTTTAGGTGCATCTCTTTGTAATCGTATCGAACACTCCATCGTGAGGGTGTCGAACGTCTCATACGCCAATCTCCTCGCTCCTCGCTGCGACCATCTCGCATAAATGAGGCATCTGAAGCACTTTGCCACTGCTCTTCGCTGAGGCTTTTGCGCCAAATTGCTTGGGGTTCAGGTCTGCGGGTTGTGATCTCTCCGAAACGCTCTAGCTTCTCGAACTCTCCTGAATCGAGGAGTTCATAATCTGGGAATGTGGGGGTTAAATTCTTGTTCATATATTTTTTCTTTTTTTCCTTTTTTCTTTTTTTCTTCTTAAAACTTGGAATCTATTTTTCTGTGTAAATTAGGTTCATTCGGCAGTTTTTACAGTCGAAGTCAAGACGATAACGTCGGTCTCCTCGCTCGATAAAGAGTGGGTCACGAAGTTTTGAACCTTTTTTTAAACACTCGCCAATTTCGTGACGAATACAATAGGAACTCTGCATTACACGCTGCTCATCGAATTGAGCTGTAAGATCGTGACCATCTATGATGTTTGCGACTCCATGATCGGTGTAAAATTTTCTTGCCATGGAATTGACTACATTATTTTCTGCTGAAAGATTCTCTGTTGGGTATTTTGCCTCTACATTTTCTTTGAACGGAACTGATTTTGTGTAGTTTTTTAATCGCTCAGTGTGCAACAAGGCCAAGGCTTCACGTCGCATTTGAGAGAGTTGTGATGAGGCTACAAATCGAACTTCGCCGTTGATTTTTATCTCTTTCACCTCGAAAATTGTATCGCCACTCTTTGAAATTTGAGTTCGTGTTACCTCCATCATTTTGACTGTATTGCGTGGTTCATCGAATGCTCCTTGACTTATGATAGTTGCTGAATTTCCTTGTTCATCATGATAACTAAGTTCAATACAATCAGGTGAAAATGAAACACTAGCCTTAACAGGAATTGTGCGTCGTGTTCGACTACGCTCCAAAGAGTCATTGAAAGCCTTATCGAAATTGCGGAAGAGCTCCACACCTTTAGAGAGCCCCTCACAGCGATTAGGCGAAAACCACCCTGCCTCAACATTATTAATATTGGTACCCATCAATCCATCAGAAGAAACGAAACACACACCATCCCCCGCATGCAGTTCCACAGAACTACTTAAGCGAAATCTTCCAGATCGGCAATCTGTAATTTTTCCGAGTGATTCACCAACCGACTTTGGAGTGTCAAATGAGGCTCTATCTCGGCTTTGTCCTAAAAAGAGATACTCTGACTCACCACGTGTGAAGCTCTTAGATGGATTTGGAGCGAAATCAACGTGTGACTCCCCTTGCGAAGAGCGTATTAAATCAGGTCGCTGTGCGAGCTCTGCATCAAGTGCCGCACGATAATAAGCGACAATATTTTTTGTATAGCCAATATCTTTCAATCGCCCTTCGACCTTAAATGAGCAGACTCCAGCATCGAGCATTGCCCCGATGTGAGCTGATAAATTTAGATCACGAACCGAAAGTAGATGTTTATTTTCCAAGAGTTTCTGCCCCACAGAATCACACAGATCATAGGTCAATCGGCACGGCTGGCTACACTCACCTCGATTTCCGCTACGTTGTGAAAGTGAGCGAGAAAGATAACACCGACCACTATGCCCAACGCAAATTGCACCATGCACAAAGGCCTCCAGCTCCACCGAGGTAGCCTCAGCGATAGCCGAAATTTGAGCAAGTGACAAAGCTCTTTCAAGCACCACACGAGAAAATCCGCACTTCTCCAAAAAGAGAACCCCCTCAGCGGTCATATTGCACATCTGCGTCGAGGCATGAAGATCAACGGGAAGCCCCATACGAGCAAAGGCCATATCTTGAACAATCAAGGCATCAACCCCCGTCGATATAATCTGTCGAGCAGTAGCCTCCGCCTCACGCAACTCCGACTCGAAGAGCAGAGTGTTGAGTGTGCAGTGAACCTTAACCCCATAAGCATGAGCATACTCTGTCACCGCTGCAATATCCTCAATGGAGTTCGCAGCAGCATGCCGAGCACCAAAGCGAGCACCTCCAATATAGATAGCATCGGCACCATAATCTATCGCCGCAAAGGCTGAATCTCGATTTTTAGCGGGTGCAAGTAGCTCAATTTTCCTCATTATTCCAATATTTTTTTGCAAAGGTAGAAACTTAAGTTGATAAGAGCCTACGCATTTATCATTTTTTTTATACCTTTGCCAATTATAAGTAGTGTAAAACAATTATTGCAATATTTTTAAAAGCACTCTTGGAGCGATATTTTTCACTATTAAATCTCAATATAGATTAACTATATTTTCGATTCAATAGCAAAAAATCTCATCTCCAATAGCACTCTTAAAAATACACCAATAATTATTTTACCCTACATAACAGATAATTATCAAAAGATATAATCAGAAATGTTAACACTAAAACAACTTAGAGATGATCGCCAAGCAGCAATCGACCGCTTAGCAAAGAAAGGTGTAGACGCAGCACCCATCATCGATAAAATAGAGGCTTTAGACGATCGTCGCAAAGCTATCCAACAAGAGCTTGATTCTGTTCTAGCGGAGCAAAACAAAGCTGCCAAATCAATTGGCATGTTGATGGGTCAAGGTAAAAAAGAGGAGGCCGAGGCTGTGAAGGCTACAGTTGCCGAGTTGAAAAGCCGCTCAGCAGAGCTTAGCGTAGAGTCCAAAGAGGTTGCCGACGAGTTGCAAGCGACGGTTGTTCTTCTTCCAAACTTCCCTGCCGAGATCGTTCCCGAGGGTCGCACAGCTGAGGATAATCTCGTTGTGAAGATTGCCGAGGATCATGTAACTCTTCCAAAAAATGCACTTCCACATTGGGAGCTAGCTCGCAAATATGATATTATTGATTTCGATTTGGGCGTGAAGCTAACAGGTGCAGGATTCCCTGTATATAAAGGTAAGGGAGCAAGATTGCAACGTGCACTTATCAACTTCTTCTTAGATTGTAATACAGCGGCAGGCTACCAAGAGATCGAGCCACCAGTAATGGTTAATGAGGCTTCAGGATTTGGAACAGGTCAGCTTCCTGATAAAGAGGGTCAAATGTATCACGCAACAGCAGATAATTTATATTTGGTTCCTACAGCAGAGGTTCCAGTGACAAATATTTTCCGTGATGTAATTCTCGACGAGAAGGAGTTCCCAGTGAAATTGACTGCCTACACTCCATGTTTCCGTCGTGAGGCAGGTTCGTATGGTAAGGATGTGCGTGGACTAAATCGTCTGCACCAATTCGATAAGGTGGAGATCGTTCAATTGGCGCTTCCAGAGAACTCTTATGAGGCTCTTGATGGAATGGTTGCACATGTTGAGTCGATTGTAAAGGCTTTGGGGCTTCCATATCGTATTTTGCGTCTTTGCGCTGGTGATATGTCATTTACATCGGCTTTGACTTATGATTTCGAGGTATATTCAGCGGCTCAAGAGCGTTGGTTGGAGGTATCGTCGGTATCGAACTTCGAGTCATTCCAGGCAAATCGTTTGAAGTTGCGTTACAAGGATTCAAATAAGAAGAGTCAGTTGGCGCACACATTAAATGGTTCTTCATTAGCTTTGCCAAGAATTGTGGCAGCACTTTTGGAGAATTACCAAACAGAGGATGGAATTAAGATCCCCGAGGCATTAATTCCTTACACAGGTTTTGATATTATAAAATAAATTCCTATATTTGTTTTACGATATATTTATTAACATCTAAAATCACAAAAAAAATGGCTTACAAAATTAATGACGGTTGCGTTGCATGTGGCACATGTATCGACGAATGTCCAGTAGAGGCTATCTCAGCTGGTGACATTTACTCTATTGACTCATCAGCTTGCATCGACTGTGGTGCTTGCGCTGGAGTTTGTCCTTCAGAGTGCATCACTGCTGAGTAATATTTTACTCACATGATTAAAAAAGCGTAACCCCTTAGGTTACGCTTTTTTTACACCAAAAAACAGCTCTCTCGACTTTCTCATCGTGCTCATGCCGCACGGGCACCAAGCCAGCTTGGATCCAAAAACTATCGTTTTTGATTTTATATTACACTGATTTAGCGGGGTTTCACCCGACGGAGTTCGAAGTGTTTTAAAACTCAACTAATCCTTGTTTTACTGCGTAGACTACCAAACTTGCTGTATTTTTGCAGCCTGTTTTTTCCATGATATTTGCTCTGTGTTTGTCAACTGTGCGTTTTGAGATGTATAGAGTGTCGGCAATTTGATGATTCGAGAGTCCTTGACATACCGCAATGAGTATCTCTGTTTCTCGACTCGAAAGTATATCTACACTCTCACTCTCCTCGGCACATACTTGACCGCTACTGCCGTGCACGCCGTTGGTGATGGTCATTAAGATTTTCTCACTGAAGTAATCGCCTCCATTGGCAATGGTCTCGATAGCCTCGACAACCTCACGAATATCTGTATCTTTCAATAGGAAACCTTTGGCTCCTGCCTCTACCATAAGTTTATAATAGTTCTCCTCGCCAAACATTGTTAGCGCAATGACCTTTAAATCGGGGTGGCTCTCTAATGCTCGTTTGGTTGCGACATCACCCGAAATTCCCTCCATCGAAATATCCATAAAAACAATATCTGCATGGATTGTGCTGAGCATATCTAAAAACTCCTCGCCACTAGAGGCTTCGGCGACAACTTCATAATTATCGTAACACTCTAATAAACTGCGTAGACCACGACGAAATAGAGAGTGGTCATCAACTAAAATTATCTTTCTCATTTACTTTTGTTTTTAAGGGAAATTGCATCTTTGCATGCCTTATTTTTGGGATAATGGCACCGAAATCCAAGCCCTCATACCATTTCCCTCGCTACTATCAATATTTATCTGACCACTAATCGAATTTATTCGTGACATAACGTTCGAGAGTCCCATACCTCGATCCTCGACTGGGCGAATATTGAACCCTTTACCATTATCGCTATAATTTACCTTGATATTATTATCTTTTTTAAAGATTGAAAGTGAGATTAGTGTACATCCTGAATGTTTTAAGGAGTTGTTAAATAGCTCACATACAGTTCTGTATATTGTAACTTCTAGGTCTCTATCGAAGCGTTCATTTTCGATATTGCTGTAAAATTGTAGCTTGATACCGCACAGGGCTGTATTTTTATTTATAAAATTTCGCAGGCCTAATACCAATCCGAAGTCATTGAGAACGTGTGGGGAGAGGTTGTTTGAGATCTCTCGCAATGAGGCCATCGCCTCGTCGATCATGTTTGTTGCATTGTTGATGATCGCCTCTCGACGCTCTGCGCTCACATCTGGATTCGAGAGAGCCGAAAGCGACATTTTTGCGGTCGACAACAGGGGACCTAGACCGTCGTGGAGCTCTTTCGAGAAGCTAGATCGGGACTTCTCCTCGGTACGGATTACAGCCGAAAGGATTCTGCGAGAGACGAATTGACGTTGTTGATTAAGTCGTTCGATATATTTAAATAGGCGGTGGGCATACATCACACCGACCGAAAGTCCAATCGAAACAACAAGTCCCGTCCACCAGAAGATGTTAAGCGGGATTTCTCGGCCTCCCACCATCACAAACTGCAAAACTCGCTCGACACAGAGCAACATAAAGCTCACAATAAATAGCCACCAGATGGAGCTAAATTTTGTAGCTCCAACCAGTCGGATCGCATAGACTGACCCGACGAGTTGTGTACATATTGCAATGATTAGCAAAACCTTAATAAACATGTCGTATGTAGGTTGTAAAATTACATGTTAAACTTCTTGATCTCCTCCAAGCGGCCGTAGTCGGTCATATCAACCTGCACAGGCACCACAGAAACATACCCCTCAGCTAGAGCGTACTCATCGGTATCCTCGGCATCAGGTTCATGATTTACGAATGCTCCTGTAAGCCAGTAATAGTTTTTTTGTCTTGGATCGACTCTTTCGTAAAACTCTTCACGCCAGTAACCTCGATTTTGACGACAACATTTTATGCCTTTGATCTGCTCAAGGGGTAGATCTGGAATGTTGACATTCAGGCAGAAATGTGGTTTTACATCGGCCTCCAAAACTGATTTTATAATGCGTTCTGCGTAGACCTTAGAGGCCTCGAAGTTGGCATTTGGACTATGATCGAGTAAAGAGAAACCAATTGCAGGAGCATAGAAGCTACCCTCGATGGCAGCACCCATAGTTCCAGAGTACAAGACATTAACCGCTGAATTTGAACCATGATTAATTCCCGAGAGCATCAAATCGACACACTCATCTTTCAGAAGATGATCCAGCGCAAATTTGACACAATCCACAGGGGTACCATTTAGGCTATAGACCTCAGCGGGAAGCGAGGTCGCAACAGGTTCAGGATAGAGAGGAGCGTAAATGGTAATAGCTTGACTCATACCGCTCTGCGCTGTTTTAGGAGCAACAACAACGACACGTCCAAACTTCGAAGCAACCTCTACAAGCGCCTCAATACCCCGAGCATCGTAACCATCATCGTTCGAGATAAGTATTAATTTTTCTTTCTTCATTTTCTTATATTTTTAAAAGGTGCAGTTAACATCTTTTTGCTTAAATCTTAACTGCATATTCAATTTAAAGTACATTTGTCCACTCTTCTCAATATAGATCTTTCCAAAACGATGTCGAGTAGAGGATGGAGTATCAAATTTTATATTTTCGAATAGATACTCTTTCAGCTCTTTTTGGTCAACAATATGAAAAGCGACACTCTCGCCATTCTCCTTGACCACAACCGTTCCATTGGCTCCATACTCACCATTCCATCTCTTTCCAGGGAAGAAGCCCAATAATATATCAAGCAAAAGACGCTTTGTCTTAGTCTCAATGAGATGATGTTCGTCCGAAGTTTTGCCTGTACAAATTGTCTCTACAATATTCTTGATTGTAGAGATTCTATCTTTATAGAAACACATCAACATCTGACCGACAATTTGAGGCATATCACCATCGACAGTCTTTAAATTTAGGTTTAAATTTTTGTTTTCTGCGCCAATATATTCAAAGCTACCTCCATTTTCAATAATGACATTTATTCTATCGACGATCTTGGTGCGGGTTGTAATTTCGTTAATAGAGTCTACAACCTCACGGCTAAGCCCATGAATTTTATATATGAAATTAGTCGAACCCGAGGCATTAAAGAGTGTTGGACTATTTCCAAGATGTGACTTTATTCCGTAACCCTCATTTTTTGATTCAAACTCTTCACTTTGAACATCAAATAGAATATCGGCTTTCTGCCCACTCGTTCCGCCCTTAACTATTGACAAGCCTAAAGCATCTTGTATAACTTTAAAATCGGCAATCTCAAAGGTGCCTTGACCGCTCTTAATTTTATCACGAAGAGTTATCAAGACCTCTGGAGTTATTAAATCTGAGATGTTGATTTTTCCTACCTCTTGGCGAAAGTTCTTCTCAACAACAGTTACATCGCTGCCATCATCAATAAGATATGAATGTCTATTATTAAGCGTTGTTACACTCTTTACATTTATACAGCTCTCTTTGGGTGACAAATCTTTATTGGCAAAATGAATCTTCTTATTCAACAGAGTCTGCACAAAAAGGTATAATTCACTCCACTCGCCTTTATTTTTAGTCTGCTTTACCATTTTATTATCTTGTGGTTTAAGTTGTTTCATATGCTCAATAACATACCGACCAACAGCTTCAACGGCATCTACAGCCACACTGTTTCCCAACTGCTTCATTGCTTGAACTATACTTGAAGGTAATAAAAAATCTTCGGGGAATCCTTGCATACGCTTTCCTTCGACAGGTGACAAGCGTCGAACCTCTCCGTCAACTAAGTAACTATCCCAATTCCGTCGATCGTCAATATTACTTCCTCGGCCACCAACACGCAAGGTAAAACCGATCTCTCGTGAACACTCTCCACCCCAAACATCGCTCATATTAAACTTCAATTTGATAGGTGAAGGAAAATTAAACGACTTCATAAAATTTTCATCCCTAAATCCTATAATGAAAACTCTTGGTCGCAATTGAGGCAAACCATAATCTGAGGCATTGACGACCTTTAAATATACCGAATAGTTTAACTCATTTTCAAGAATATTGCGAATAACCTTTATTGTGTTGCCATTGTCATGATTCACTAACCCTCTAACATTCTCCAAGAAAAATGCTTTTGGTCTCTTAGCCTCTATGATCTCAGCAATATTAAAAAATAGGTTACCTCTTTCAGATTTATGATGATCCTCGAAACCTCGCTTCTGACCAGCTTGACTAAATGGCTGACAAGGAAATCCTGCACAAAGCAGGTCAAAATCGGGTAACTCTTCGGGTGATATATTTCGAATATCATCATTAAACATCCCCGACTTAAATAAATCAGGGCTTATTTTCATAAAATTGGCCTCATAGGTCATTCTTGCACTCTCGTCTATCTCAGAGGCAAATACACACTCTCCACCTAGCCTGTGCATGGCTAAGTGAAAACCTCCAATTCCTGCAAAAAGATCTATAAATTTAAATTCTGCCATGTTTTACACATTAAGGGAGTTTTATCTTCTCCCTAATTTTAATTATTAACTGAAAAGTATTTTAGAGAGAAATTAGAATTCCCCTATAATATTAAGCCCCGCCGAACTCCATTAAATAAGCCTTTATAAAGTCGTCTAAGGCTCCGTCCATTACTGCGTCAACATTCGAGGTTTGGCAGCCTGTTCTGTGGTCTTTGACTCGTCTGTCGTCAAAGACATAAGAGCGGATTTGTGAACCCCATTCGATCTTTTTCTTTGTTGATTCTAATGCTTGTTGGGTGGCTCGACGTTTCTCTAACTCTCGCTGGTATAGTTTTGAACGGAGGATACGCATTGCATTCTCTCGGTTCATAAGCTGTGAGCGAGTCTCCATATTTTCAATAAGATATGATATTGTCTCGCCCGTTTGCGGATCTTTTGAGTTGTAACGTAGGCGTACAGCCGTCTCGACTTTATTTACATTCTGACCACCCGCTCCACTCGCTCTATAGGTATCCCACTCTATGTCGGCTTGGTTTACAACTACCTCGATATTATCATCCACCGATGGCGAAACAAAAACCGACGCAAAGGTTGTTTGACGCTTATTATTGGCATTGAACGGAGAGAGGCGCACCATACGGTGAACCCCATTCTCACTTTTAAGATAGCCATAAGCCCAGTCACCCTCAAACTCCAAGGTACATGATTTAACACCCACCTCATCGCCTGCTTGGTAGTCGAGAACCTTGATTTTGTAACCTTTTGACTCTCCCCAACGGCTAATCATCCTCATCAACATTGCTGCCCAATCCAACGCCTCGGTACCTCCTGCACCTGCATTAATATCGACGATAGCACCCAATTTATCCTCTTCACCACGCAACATATTGCGTAGCTCCAAGCTCTCAACATGCTTTAAGGCATCTTCGTAAAGCTCCATGAACTCCTCCTCGGTCGCTACACCCTCCTTTACGAACTCACCCATAAGGGTCAGATCCTCCGCCTCTTTCGACGCTCTATCGAAATCCTCGATCCAGCTCTTTATCGAAGCAACCTTTTGCAGCTGCTTGCGTGCCGCTTCGGCATCCTCCCAAAAATTAGGCTCTTGAGTGCGCTCCTCTTCATTTTGGAGCTCTATGCGTTTTGCATCAATCTCCAAGCAGCGCTCCAACTCCAAGCAGCGCTCGCCAATATCTTTTATCTGCTCTGCTGTAACCATCCTTATCTATTCGATTTCCCAGTCACAACCATCTTTGCGATCCTTTACTCGGATTCCTGCCTCGACTAGACCGTCACGGATCTTATCCGATAGAGCCCAGTTCTTATCGGCCTTAGCCTCAGAGCGCATTGCAAGAAGCATCTCAACGAGTGGCGAGACGTAATCTTTACCTTGTGCTGCACCTGCCGCCTTGCTATCTTGCAAGCCCAACACATCAAATACATATAGTTGCACGGTTGCCTTAAGCGATTCCAAATCCTCTGCTGTAATGCTCTGCGAGCCATCGACAACCGAGTTAATCATGCGAACAGCATCGAAGAGTGCCGAGATAACCATAGGTGAGTTCAAGTCGTCATTCATAGCATCGGCACAACGTTTCTCGATCTCGGCAACATCAAAACTAGAAGAAGATGATGGCTTAAGTTTCGAGAGTGCCTCGACACCTTTCATCAATCTATCGAGTCCCTTTTCGGCCGCTTGCAGTGCCTCATTCGAGAAGTCGAGAGTTGAACGATAGTGCGCCTGAAGGACAAAGAAGCGGATAGTCATTGGCGAATAAGCCTGTTGCAGAATCGCATGCGAACCTGTGAAGAGCTCCTCCAAGGTGATAAAGTTACCAAGCGATTTACCCATCTTCTGACCATTTATGGTAATCATATTATTGTGTACCCAATAGCGAGCAGCATCATGACCAAAAGCAGCTGTAGATTGTGCAATTTCACACTCATGGTGAGGGAACATCAAATCCATTCCGCCTCCGTGAATATCGAACTGCTCACCCAAATATTTGCTACTCATTGCCGAGCACTCCATATGCCATCCTGGGAAACCATCGCTCCATGGTGATGGCCAACGCATAATATGCTCCGCAGAGGCCTTTTTCCACAGTGCGAAATCTGCCGAGTGGCGCTTGTCACTCTGACCATCTAGCGAGCGGGTATTTGTGATAATATCATCGAGATTTCTGCCCGATAATTTTCCGTAATTATACTCTTTATTGTATTTCTCGACATCGAAGTAGATCGAACCATTTGCCTCGTATGCAAATCCCTTTTCGATGATTGTTCTAACCAATTCGATCTGCTCGATAATATGTCCCGAAGCGTGAGGCTCAATCGAGGGTGAGAGTACTCCGAGTTGCTCCATTGCAGCTCGGTAACGCTCGGTGTAATAGTGTGCAACCTCCATTGGCTCTAACTCCTCTAGGCGAGCTTTCTTTGCGATTTTATCCTCACCTTGGTCTGCATCATGCTCTAGGTGACCTACGTCGGTGATATTACGTACGTAACGCACCTTGTAGCCTAATGCTTTTAAATAACGGAACATCAAATCGAATGTTACCGCAGGTCGAGCATGTCCCAAATGTGGATCACCATAGACTGTTGGACCACATACATACATGCCTACATGTTTCGGATTTATTGGTGTAAACTCCTCCTTGCGGCGAGTTAGGGTGTTGTAGAGTGTTAATGGGGTATTCATAGTTAAATTAATGGGGTTAGGGTTGATTCTACACTTTCAAAATTGTCGGGGATATAAAGATCCTCGTCGGTGGCTCCAAGCGTACGGTAATAATCATTTAGCCACATCAAAATATCATCACGACGCATTGTTGCAGCCAATTGATATGCCTGTGCCAACTCGTCGAGGCGAAGATCTATAAGCGGTGAAACTAGTTCTCCTTGATAGCCTTCGAAGCGTAGATAATATTCTATATGTTCAACAATATTGTTGATATATGCAGTAAATAGAGCATCGCCACGTTGGAACTCAGCCAAGTAATAATAACCCTCCACAAATGGGATTGTGTTGGCTGGAGTGTAGCGAATTTGTGACGGAGGAAGCACCTCTAAGCCTCGGTTCAAAAGTTCCAAAGCTAAGCTATCGTCACCTCTTAGAGTGCACTCTCGTGCAACACGAGCAAATCCCTCTCGGGTTCTCGAAGCGCTGAGATTATATTGGAAGAAATAGTCTACATAGACCTTTTCATCATTTAAATTACCAAATCTAAATGTGTCAAGCAGAAGCGGTGCTGCATAATCAGGATCTATACGGCCAACATCCCATGAGGTGGTGTATGGTGTTCGGATCGGAACAAAACGATATGCGTAACCATCAAACTGCAAATAGTCGATAAGACCTAAATTCTCCAAAATATAGACCTGCGTGAAGTACAAAGGACGCTTCCAATCGAAGTTTGCAAAGAGGTCGAGCATCATCATCTCGATCTTATCTATACTGCTCTTTGTAATATTGATATATACCGTATCTACCATCAAGTGAGCATCTTTCTCTGCGACAATTCCCGAGGCCAAAGCATTCTCCTTATTCACAGGAATTGCAATACGTTTTGTCGGAATATAATCCGATGGAGAGCCATCCGAAAGAGCGACCTTAGATCTTTGGTCATCATTAAGGATAAAATCGACAACTTCACCTACCGTAGAGCTCTCAACACGTGAATATACTGGCAACCAATCGTTGACATAGGCATATTTGCTGCGTGGAAGTGAGAACGGAACTGGATCAGAATCATTCGAGCGTAGCTTCATCTGGTCGATATACCACTCGCCACCCAAGTAGCTAGTATTCATAATTCTCACATCGGTACGCACTCCGTCAACCTCTTGATTGAACCAAAGCGGGAATGTGTCATTATCTCCATAATTCATTATAATCGAATTTGGGAGCGTCGATTGCAGGTAGTTCCAACCAATATCCCGACCCATAGTTCTGCCCGAGCGATCGTGATCGTCCCAGTTTTCGGCAGCAAGAATCGTTGGCACCGAAAGCGAGATGATAAACGCCGCAATAACAACTCCTCGATTATCTTTTTGAGTGAGCCACATCAATAGATCTCGCAAGGCCAAAAGCCCCAATCCTATCCAGATGGTAAAGGCATAAAAAGCTCCCGCATATACATAATCTCGCTCACGAGGCTCCGATGGCGAAGAGTTGAAGAAGACAACAAGCGCAATACCCATCATCACAAACAACCACATCACAATCGAGAAGTTCTTCGGATCACGATTAAGTTGATAAATCAAACCAATCAATCCCAAGATAAACGGCAAGAAATAATAGGTATTTCGACCTCTATTGCCTCCAATCTCCGAAGGAAGATCAGTTTGAGGGCCAAGATAAGCCTCGTCGATAAAGTTAATTCCCGAGAGCCAATTTCCATCGCTAATTGTCACCGTCGATGCCTGAATATCATTTTGGCGACCTACGAAATTCCATAGGAAATATCGCCAAAACATATAGTTAAACTGATAGTTAAAGAAATAACTTAGATTCTCCCCAAAGGTAGGCTCCATGTATATCTCGCCATTATATGATTTTGGCTTTCCGAAATCCAAAGTTTCAGAGAAAAGAGGTCGTCCCGAAGCATCTAAAACCTGCTCACCAGCTTGATTTCTCGCAACCTTTGTCGAGGTGCGATAGGCAGCCCATGGCTTATATGCCGCTTCTCCTTTCGAGTAGTTCCACATTCGGGGGAATGGACGCATAAACTCTTGTGGGTAAGTATAACCACTCAATATTTCACCCTCAGAATATTTCCCATCTTCATCCAAATAGTAAAAATTTCTAGTTGTATACCCCTCTACAGGAGCTCCATAATAGGCACCATAAAGCAATGGACGTGATCCATATTGATCTCGATTAAGCAGAGAAAGAAGCGCATGTGGATTATCTGGATTATTACTATTCATTGGAGGATCTACCGAAGCACGAATTGTCACGGAAGCATACGAAGAGTAACCAATAAAGAGCACCGTTAACGAAAGGAAAATCATATTAAGCAATAACTTACCCTTGCGATGTGTCCAGAATGAAGCATATCCCAAACCTGCAATAAGCGCCAAAGCATAAACCACCATTCCACTGTTAACTGGCAAACCAAGAATATTGACAAAGAATAGGTCGATCATCGCTCCAAACCAAATAGCATGCGAAATTACAAAGGAATTGACAAAGAGAAGTATCGCTCCCGCAACACACATCGAAAGAAAGACACCTTTAAAGTTAACATCCTTGGTCTTGCGGAAGTAATATATAAACACCATCGCAGGAATCGCCAACAGGTTAAGAATATGAACACCAATCGAGAGACCCATCAAATAGGCAATAAGAATAATCCAACGGTGAGCATGTGGCTCGTCTGCCTCCTCTTCCCAACGCATCATGAGCCATACAACCATCGCTGTAAACATCGACGAGAGAGCATATACCTCACCCTCTACGGCCGAGAACCAAAATGTATCTGTGAAAGTATAAGCTAACGCTCCAATGACTCCAGCACCGAGGGTTGCCCACTTTGCATTTTCGGTAAATTCACGATCTTCGGCTGCAAATAATCTACGTGCGAGATGTGTAATAGTCCAAAATAAAAATAAAATAGTAAAGGCACTCATCAAACAATTCATACCATTAACCATATGAGGCACATAATATGTTGACGGTGCAAATATTGTTGCTATGCGAGCCAAAATCATAAACAGAGGTGCTCCTGGTGGGTGTCCCACCTCCAATTTATACGAGGTTGCTATAAACTCACCGCAATCCCAGAGGCTTGACGATGGTTCCATTGTGATAAGATAAGTAGTTGCTGCAATTGCAAATACCGCCCAGCCAACTACGTTGTTCCAAAATTTAAATGATTTCATTATCTATTTTTGTTGTTTTGCTTGTAATCTACAAAAGTAGATATTTTTTTTTACAATATTTAGTTTTAGTTTAAAAAACGAAATATGAGGGCTTAATATTATATTAGAAAAACTTGAGTGTGGTGAAAAACGAAGTTTTTCTGTCCAGACTATGTCTGGCGGCCGCCCGCTGTAAGGGCAGACCCCAACATCAGAAAGTGGTCGCCCTCCCTCCTAAAAAAGCATTTTTTGCAAAAAAAAATGCGCAGAGGGCGAGCAATTCGAAGAATTGCAATATAATCAAGAAAAAAATCAACACCCCAAATCAAGATGTCCATTAACCTCCCGCACATCCTCGGCCAAAGAGTCAATACACTCAACATCAACCCCTGCAAGGCGCATATTCAAAGCCCCCTTACAAACGACAAAGCAGCTAGGTTCATAAAGTGCAAAAATTGCACGAGCAAACCTATGGCGGATAATAATTGCCGAGCAACTCTCAGGTTCACTCGAACGAGTCGAACAAGGCTCCATCGAGCTATAAATCGTCGCTCCAACCAAATCCACCTTGGCCGCCTCAGCCTTTTTTATCGCCTCCTGCTCAGCATGATGTGTGGGTGATGTCTCATGCGTATACCCTTCAAAAACCTCACCACAAGCGGTTACCACCACAGCCCCAACACAATAAGATGTAGCTGAGGGAGTACAATTTCTGCTCACCTCGACAGCTCGTTTCAAAAAGAGAATATCCTCCTCTCGATTCCGCTCCCGCAAAGAATAAAGCGCAACCTGCATCCCCCCCAAATCACTGCACTCAGGCGAAATTTGAGATCTAGACTCTGGAAGCACAAAGCGTGGCGCAGTTGCATCCCCCACCTCAAGCAGAGGATTCACAGCAAGCCGCAAAAGATCGGCACACCCCTCCCGCAGGAACATATTCAAAATCTGAGCACCCCCCTCAACAAAGATCGAATGTAAACCTCGACTCTCCAACTCACAACGCACAAAAGCCGCTGAGATAGATTCCCCAACAATCACCTCCGCCACCTCAGATAGTTCAGGTCGAGCAACCTCCGAGAAAACAATTATATTCTTAAACTCCGAGCCGAAGAGTCTCAACGCAGGATCTATCACACCTCGACGGCTAATAATCACCTTATGCGGCTCAGGAGTAAGCCCCCTGGCAACCCTCTCCCCTCGCAACAAATCACTTTTAAGCGAGAGACGAGGATTATCACGTCGAAGCGTCTCGGCACCAATCACAATGGCATCCGCCTGAGCGCGCAACGAATATACCTCAGCCCAATCTTCAGGAGTCGAGAGCACTAATCTATTATTACTATTATCATCAATGTAGCCATCCTTGGATGTAGCTACCGAGAGTATTACGGCCATTTGTCTATGTTTTGATTGAGACAAAGGTAGTGATTTTTGGCATACATCTTGCTTGATTAACCTCAAAATTGTTCTTGAGCCACAACAGTAGTATGAGATTACATTTAAAAACAACAAAACACTCATTTATGAAAACATTTAGACTTTTGATTGCAGCTACGCTACTTGCGCAAGCGGCATCAGCACAGAGCTACACAGCTCCCGAGGGAAGTGAAACATCCACTGTATACCTTATTGCGACATCTGCCGAGAACTCGCAGCAAGAAGGCACATGTAGTCCCGAGGATCGTTCGAAGCGAAACAAGGAGGCTATCGAAGCGGCAGTTTTGGATTATCAAATCACCCATCGTTCAGGTTACCAGGAGCTTCTGCAACCGATCTTAATCATTGCTCAGCGTGAGAATAAATTCTCGTTTGCCGTCGGTGGTTACATCAATTTCCGTGTTGGCTTCGACCTTGACGGATCGGTAAACGACACCGATTTTATCCCTGCCGACATCCCCGTTCCAGGTAACTACGCTTCGAGATCAAAGCTGATGATGGATCCAACCGCTTCACGTGTATATGCGAAAGGTATCCTCAACACACGCACATTGGGTCAAGTTGAGATCTTCGTAGATGCCGACTATCGAGGCGGTAGCGCAGGTGACTACTCTCCACGCATCCGCTCGGGATATGTAGCATTCAAAGGCTTCACCATTGGTCGTGACGTGACAACATTCTGCGATCTTGATGCAGCAGTCACAACAATCGACTTCCAAGGTCCAAATGCCTACAATTACAACTTTGCAACAATGATCCGCTACGAATGTAACCTTGCAAACGATCATCTCACAATGGGTATTGCAGCGGAGTATCCTCAATATTGGGGAACCTACGGAGCTAATTTTGCATCAATTCCGCAGAGAGTACCCGATGTTCCATTCTATCTTCAATATGAGTGGGGTTACTATCGTCAAAGCCACTTGCGTGCATCGGGTGTAATCCGTAATCCATATATGTACAACAAGACAACCGAAGAGACAACATCGCTCACAGGTTGGGGAGTTCAGCTTAGCGGATGTATCCAAGGCTCAGATTGGATGCGACTTAAATTCAACGGTGTTTATGGTTCAGCGATTTCACAATATATTGCCGACTTCACAGGAATGGGTATTGACTTCACACCAGACCCCGACAATTCGAATATGCTTCAAACCACACCAATGTGGGGCTTCCAAGTCGGCAGTGAGTTCTTAGTAGGTGCTCGCACGACAATCAACGCTGGCTACTCAACGGCAGCCATAGACGATAAGAATGGTTACTATTCAAGCGAAGAGTATCTACGTGGCGAATATATCTTTGGAAACCTTTACTACTCGGTAACTCCAAGATTTAAGCTCGGTGGTGAATATCTATATGGTCGACGCAAGAACACCGATAGTCAACGCAATCATGCAAACCGCATTAATTTATTGGCTCAATATGGTTTTTAGAAATTAAACAATATAAATATTACTCTGTAATCAAAAAAAGCTCCGAGATATATCCATTTCAAAGGAAATATCTCGGAGCTTTAATTATGCACAAACATCGGAAATCACACAAATTGTATGGAAAATGTGATTTTTATCACATAATTGGCACGAAATAGTGTGTTCGAGCATATTTTCCATGACCTGAGATAATGAGACCGTTGCAAGCGGCGAAAATTCAAAGGTCTCTAAAATGGAGCAAAACTTACGGTGGGTTCTAAAAATTGCTTTTTCACTCCAAAATTTAGGACAAGAACCCGTAATATCCTAAATTGAAGTGTTTATCTGACATCAAAGTTAAATCAAAAAGTTCTAAAATACAAACCTTT
>JAWXTJ010000027.1:0-29588 GCA_044433665.1 Rikenellaceae bacterium | reverse complement strand
ACTAACAAAAAAGATCTAATTTTATTTGGATTTTAAGACAGTATCTAATTTCTCCCTAAAATACTTTTCGATTACTAACCACCCCTTTTTGATTTTACAAAAATAGGTGGTAGAGCTACTATAACCAACTTTTGCAAAATCAAAAATGGGTAATTATTAACCAAAAAATAAAATTAGGGAGAAAATAGAACTCCCCTTAATTTCGATGTAAATCAGCTTGAAGGATGCTCCAAAATGTAGGAGTTGGAGGCTGCATGAACTCTTTGAGGTGAAAAATTGTAAGCAAAAGTTATTCCAAATGATACATTTTACTCTATTTATCCATGGAATACTAAACAAATATAAGGTAAATATTAAACGTTTTTAATAAATAGGGTCGCTAAAATCACTATTTTTGGTAAGTATTGATATGTATATGCGTGATAATTGTATTTTTTTGTAAAAAAAATTAATTTTTTACGCCATTTATTTGGCATTTTACAAATTTGCTTATATATTTGTAGAATTATTATAGGGTGAGGTTTTTTTTGACCTAAAAAGAGTTTTTAGAAACCTTGCTTATACTTGTTAAATTTAGGATAGGCGTTTACTATAAAAAAAGAGAATATGCAACACAATCAGAATTTAAAAAAACAGGGATTTTACGATCCTGCCTACGAGCATGATGCTTGCGGAGTTGGATTGTTAGCCAACATAAAAGGTATAAAATCGCACGAAATTATCGAGAAAGGCCTTCAAGTATTAGAGCACATGGTACACCGTGGAGCTGAGGGTGCCGATCCGAGAACGGGTGATGGTGCGGGTATTATGCTGCAAATTCCTCATGAGTTTATTTTACTTCAAGGAATAGCCGTTCCAGAAAAGGGACGTTACGGTACAGGTTTGATATTTTTACCAAAAGATGAGACAGATCAGAGTAAAGCACTTGATATTATCAATGCTGCAATCGAGGAAGATGGTCTCTCGCTTATTACACTTCGTGATGTTCCTGTGAATAGTAACCTTTTGGGTGTCGGCTCGGGAGCTTCGGAACCAGATATTAAACAGATTTTTGTTGTCGAGAAGAAAGAGAGTAAATTAACTCTTGATGCTCGATTGTATTGTCTGCGCAAAAAGATTGAACTTAAATTTTCGGAGTCTGACATCGTAGATAAGGTATCTTGTTATGTTGTTAGTTTGTCGACTCGTGTTATTATATATAAGGGTATGCTCTCGTCGATGCAGTTGCGTCACTACTTCTTCGACTTGGTTAACCCTCAGCTAACTTCGGGAATGGCTTTGGTGCACTCTCGATTTAGTACCAACACATTCCCAACTTGGTCACTCGCTCAGCCATTCCGTCTTTTGGGTCACAATGGTGAGATCAATACTGTAAAGGGTAATAGATTGTGGATGGAGGCTCGTGAGAGTGTTCTTTCTTCAGCGGAGCTCGGTGAGGTTGATCTTGGGCCAATTGTTCAAAAGGCTATGAGTGATAGTGCTTCATTGGATAATGTTTTGGAGTATTTTGTAATGTCGGGTATGAGTTTCCCTCATGCGCTTTCGATGTTGGTACCTGAGAGTTTCAACGATAAAAATCCAATCTCTTCGGAGCTTAAGGCATTTTATGAGTATCATAGTATTTTGATGGAGCCATGGGATGGTCCTGCAACACTTCTATTCTCGGATGGTCGTTACGCTGGAGGTATGCTCGATAGAAATGGATTGCGTCCTGCTCGATATGTGATTACTCAAAATAATACAATAATTATCGCTTCTGAAACGGGAGTTCTAAATTTCGAGGGTGCCGAGATTAAGGAGCGTGGTCGCCTGCAACCAGGTAAGATCTTGATGGTCGATATGGAGAAGGGTGAGATATATGATAATGATGCTCTAAAGGAGGAGTTGGCTACAGCTCAACCATACAAGGAGTGGTTGTCGAAGAATCGTATTATCTTGGATCAGATCAGCTCTGGTCGTACCGTGAAGTATAACATTGAGAATTATGCTCAGCAACTTCAAGTTTTCGGTTACACTCGTGAGGAGGTCGAGAAGTTGATCTTGCCGATGGCTGTTGAGGGTAAGGAGCCTGTAAATTCAATGGGTAACGATACTCCATTGGCTGTATTGTCGAATGAGCCACAGCGACTATTTTCATATTTCCGACAGCACTTCGCTCAGGTGACGAATCCACCAATTGACCCATTGCGTGAGGAGCTTGTGATGTCGCTTAGTAGCTACATTGGAACCATTGATAAAAATCTACTTAATCCAAATCCAGAGCTTTGTAAGATGGTGGAGCTAAAGCGTCCGATACTTACAAATGCTGAGCTAGATATTCTTTCGAATCTTCGTTACAAGGGATTCAATATGGCTAAGATAGCTATGACCTTCCCTGCTGCTGAGGGTGCCGAAGGGTTGAATGCAGCTATTGACCGTATCTGTGCTGAGGCTGAGAAGGCTGTGGATGATGGTTGTCACTATATGATTCTAAGCGATAGAGATGTTGATATTGATAACGCTCCTGTGCCATCATTATTGACAGTGTCGGCTGTTCATCATTATCTTATCAGCAAACGCAAGCGTGTTCAAATCGCTCTTGTTGTTGAGACTGCCGAAGCTCGTGAGGTTACTCAATTTGCTATGCTTCTTGCTTATGGAGCTAGTGCAATTAATCCATATTTGGCATTTGCCGTGATTGATGATTCGGTCAAGAGACGTGATATTCAACTCGATTATCATACGGCCGAGAAAAATTATATTAAATCTATCGACAAGGGTCTACTTAAGATTATGTCGAAGATGGGTATTTCAACTATCTGTAGCTATCGTGGAGCGCAACTCTTCGAGGCTGTGGGTGTCAACTCTTCAATGATTGATAAGTGGTTCAAGGGAACAACTTCGAAAATTGGAGGTATTGATATTGCTGATCTTGCAGTTGATCTGCTTAAAGAGCATGCTAAGGCTTATGGTGATGATTTCGATGAGAATAAGGCTCTTCGCTTTGCGGGAATTTATGCTTATCGTAAAGATGGTGAGCACCATGAGTGGAATCCAGATACAATCTCGACACTTCAACTCTCAACACGTTTGGCTAGTTATAAGAAGTTTAAAGAGTATACATCAATTGTAGATAAAAAGAAAAATCCAGTCTTTATTCGTGATTTCTTCGCATTTAAACGCAATCCGATTGATATTTCGTTGGTTGAGCCAGTTGAGAGTATTACACGTCGTTTTACAACGGGTGCAATGTCGTTCGGCTCGATAAGCAAGGAGGCGCATGAGGCGATTGCTATTGCGATGAATAAACTTGGAGGCCGCTCGAACACAGGTGAGGGTGGTGAGGACCCAGAGCGCTTTACGCCTCGTGAGGATGGAACCTCGGCACGAAGTGCAATCAAGCAGGTTGCATCGGGTCGTTTCGGTGTGACATCTGAATACTTGGTTAATGCCGATGAGATACAAATTAAGGTTGCTCAAGGAGCAAAACCAGGTGAGGGAGGTCACCTACCAGGATTTAAGGTAAATAAGGTGATCGCTAAAACTCGTCACTCGATTCCAGGAATCTCACTTATTTCGCCACCACCTCACCACGATATTTACTCGATTGAGGATTTGGCACAGTTGATCTATGACCTTAAAAATGTCAATCCAAAGGCTTGTATCAGCGTTAAGTTGGTATCTGAAAGTGGTGTTGGTACAATTGCTGCTGGTGTTGCTAAGGCTAAGGCTGACCTTATCGTAATTAGCGGTAGCGAAGGTGGTACAGGTGCGAGCCCAATTAGCTCTATTCGTCACGCAGGATTGCCTTTTGAGCTTGGTTTGGCTGAGACTCAACAAACTTTGGTGTTGAATAATCTTCGTGGTCAAGTTACGCTTCAAACCGATGGTCAGTTGAAAACTGGTCGTGATGTTGTCATCTCTGCTCTTTTGGGAGCGGAAGAGTATAGTTTCGCAACAAGTATTTTGATCGTTTTGGGTTGTGTTATGATGCGTAAGTGTCACCTTAACACATGTCCAGTGGGTGTAGCAACTCAAAATGAGGAGCTTAGAAAACGTTTCTTGGGTCGTTCAGAGTATGTTGTCAACTTCCTTACATACCTTGCTGAGGAGGTTCGTGAGATCCTTGCTGAGATGGGTTATACTTCAATGGATGAGATCATCGGTCATCCTGAATTGTTGCTTGTTGATCCTGAGAAGAAGAGCTCAAAGACCGATAAACTCGATTTCGATGATCTACTATTCACACCTGCTGAGGCTGTGATGAACTCAATTCGCAAGGTTAAGGAGCAAGATCACGATATTTATAATATTCTCGATAGAAAACTTATCAGCTCGACAGTGCCTGCAATAGAGTCAAAAATGGCCGTTGAACTTGACATGCCAATTTGTAATACTGATCGTTCAGTGGGAGCAATGCTTTCGGGAGCTGTAGCGACAAAATATGGTAATGCAGGTCTGCCTGACGACACAATAACATGTAAGTTTAAAGGCTCAGCAGGTCAAAGTTTCGGAGCATTCCTTTCACACGGTATCACATTCCGTCTTGAGGGAGATGCTAACGACTATGTTGGTAAGGGAATCTCAGGTGGTAAGATTGTTATTGTGCCACCAAGTGGAGCAACGTTTAACTTTAGCGAGAATATCATCGCAGGTAACACAATTCTTTACGGTGCAACCTCGGGTGAGATCTATATCAACGGACGTGTCGGTGAGCGTTTCTGTGTAAGAAATAGTGGAGCTATTGCCGTGGTTGAGGGTGCTGGAGATCACTGTTGTGAGTATATGACAGGTGGACGTACCGTAGTTCTTGGCCCTGTAGGTCGTAACTTTGCCGCTGGTATGAGTGGTGGTGTGGCTTACGTTTGGAATAAGGATGGTAACTTCGACTACTTCTGTAATATGGAGATGGTTGAGTTGTCACTCATTGAGGATCTTTCGGATAGCCGTGAGTTGAGATCATATATCTCGTCTCATTATCAGCAAACGGGAAGCCCACTAGCTAAGACTATGTTAGATTCATGGTCGGATGAGTATGTCGAGCAGTTCATTAAGGTGACACCGATCGAGTACAAAAAAGTATTGCAAGAGGAGAAGATGCAAGCCTTGCAACAGAAGATAGATAAAGTTCAACGCGATTATTAATTTGGAGTAAGAGATGGGAAATCCTAAAGCATTCTTAACTATAAAAAGAAAAGAGGCTGGCTATCGTCCAGTCCACGAACGTATTCTTGACTTTGGAGAGGTTGAGCAAACACTCAACGAAGAGGATAGACAACTGCAAGCATCACGCTGTATGGATTGTGGTGTGCCATTTTGTCACTGGAGTTGTCCACTAGGCAACAAACAACCAGAGTGGCAAGAGCTAGTTTACAAAGGAAAATGGAAAGAGGCGGCCGAAGTGCTGCTCGACACTGATGATTTTCCAGAGTTCACAGGTCGTATATGTCCTGCACTCTGTGAAAAGGGATGTGTGTTAAATAAGACTAATGAGGCTGTCACAATTCGAGAAAATGAGGTGGCAATTATCGAGAAGGCATTTGCTGAGGGCTATATAACACCAGTTTTGCCAAAACACAGAACAGGTAAAACCGTTGCTGTTATTGGTTCAGGGCCTGCGGGTTTGACTACAGCTAATCAGCTCAATAAAATGGGACACACGGTGACCGTTTTTGAGAAAGATGAAGCTGCTGGAGGTTTGCTACGCCTTGGTATTCCAGATTTCAAGTTAAACAAAAATATTATTGATCGCCGCATAAAACTAATGGAGGCCGAGGGTGTAATATTTAAGTATGGCGAGAACGTTGGAGTTACAACCTCCGTAAGTGAGATTGTCGAGAATTTCGATGCTGTATGTGTAACAATAGGTTCTGGAGTGCCTCGTGACTTGGCTAATGTTGAGGGTCGTGAGCTAAAAGGTATCTATTTTGCATTAGAATATTTACAGCAACAGAATCGTATTGTTGCAGGTCAAACATTCGCTACCGACGAGCTAATTAATGCTAAAGGTAAGCATGTATTGGTTATTGGAGGTGGTGACACAGGTTCCGACTGTATTGGAACAGCTAACCGCCAAGGTGCTGTGAAAGTTACGCAGGTGGAGATTATGCCAAAACCTCCCGTGGATAATAATCCAGCTACACCATGGCCAAATTTCCCGATTGTGCTGAAAACATCGAGCTCACATAAAGAGGGCTGTGACCGTTTCTGGTCATTGGATACTAAGCGCTTCGCGGGTGAGAATGGCTCAGTTAAAGAGGTTGAGTTGATAGAAGTTGAGTGGACAAAAAGTGACGATGGTCGCATGACACTCAACAAAACGAATAATCAGAAGAATATCAAAGCAGATCTTGTATTCTTAGCGATGGGCTTTGTGAATCCTCTATATAAAGGACTTCTTGAAGAGTTGGGCGTAGAACTTACTGATCGTAAAAATGTTGCGATAGATGATAAAAATCAAAGTTCAGTAGCTAAAGTTTTTGCCGCAGGTGACGCTGCAATGGGTGCCAGCCTAGTAGTTCGTGCAATCGCTTCAGGTAGAGATGCTGCCCGTGGTATTGATTCGTTCTTGAAGGCATAGTTTACAACGACCCTCTTACGTTTCTTACTGCCCTAGTCGCGGGCGGCGACCAGGCATCGCCTGGACCCAAAAACTTCGTTTTTGACTTTGCGCTGCATAAAATTGTTTGTCGCTGTCGCTCCTACGCTATAAAAAGAGTACCTATTTTATTGAAAGCAAGCTCTCAATAAAATAGGTACTCTTTTTATAGCTAATGACAACTGAAGTTGTCATAAACAATTTTACGAGGTACATCTTGTTTATTCTCAATAAATTTCTTAAATTTGTCTTTACTTAACCTAATAATTTCAAAAATGATAAAGAAACTTACTTTTACACTCTTACTGACTTGTGGTGTGTTATTTTCAATTTTTGCGAAATCACCAAAAGCATTAATTATCACAGGACAACACAACACCCACAATTGGGCTGTTAGCCATTTAGTATTAAATGAATTACTCCAAGAGGATGGCTTCAAAGTTGATATTGCAATGTCTCCAAAACAAGGTGAGGATATGAGCAAATTCAATCCAAATTTCAATAAATATGATCTTGTTGTAATGGATTATAACGGTGATATGTGGTGCGACGAGATGAAAGATGGATTTATCGACTACCTACAAAAAGCAAAAGGCGGACTATTTCTTTACCATGCCGCAAATACAATCTTCCGAGATTGGGAAGAGTATCAAAAAGTTACAGCCTTAGGCGCATTCGGTGGACGAGGCGAACAGACCGAAGGTTATTACACCACCTGGAAAGATGGCGGAATGGTAAAATATGAAGATCGAGGCGTTGTAGGACATCATGGTGAGCGACACGATTTTATAATCACCTGTCGTTATGAAGGTCACCCCGCTGTCGATCCGACACTCCCAAAAGAGGCCTTACAACTTCATGATGAAATTTACGATCAAACCAAAGGCCCCGCAAATATCAAAGATGTTTTATACACAGCATTCTCAGATCTTGAAACAGGAGGCACAGGAAGAGAGGAGATCCTAATTTTTACAGTCGATTATGGTGAGGCTCGTATCTTCCACTCAATGATTGGTCATGCAGGAGACTCCTTGGAGGATTCACCAGCCTTAACATCCGAAACATTTAAAAAGACATTTTTAGCAGGTGCACGCTGGGCGGCGAATATCAATAAGTAACAATAAAAAATGCGAATTAAGAAGTTCTCTTAATTCGCATTTTTTTATTCGGCAATCTCTGAGGATTCTCTACGTCGATTAATTGATAGGAAACGATGTAGAATTTGCCCAAGACGATTAATGTCAAGATTTCGATATAGATGTCCAGCTTGAGCGATAGCAATCTTTCCAGTCTCCTCCGATACCACCAAAACCACAGCATCCGAAATTTCACTAATTCCAATTGCAGCTAGGTGACGAGTACCATATGATTGTGGAACGTCGCTCTGTGTTACTGGCAGAATACATTTTGCCGCAACAATACGATCTCCTGCAAGCACCACAGCACCATCATGGAGTGGCGAGTTTTTAAAGAATATATTCTTCAAAAGTTGTGTCGAGATCATCGCATCTAAAGCCACTCCACCATCGGTTATCAATCGCAAGTCACTCTGTTGACTAATTACGATCAATGCTCCCGTACGAGTCTCCGCCATATCGGCACATGCAAAAACGATAGGGTCGAGGCTCGAAGATGTGGCAGCGTCGTTCGACGAGAAGATATTAACGATAAAACCGAGTCGTTTTTGTCGCATACCAATCATTTGGAGAAACCGCCGTATCTCAGGCTGGAAAACAATGATTAACGCAATAACACCTACCGATATAATCTGCCCAAGAATTGATGAAAGCAGCTCCATATTAAGAGTTCTAACCACCACCCAAAGCAGATATATTGCAATAATACCTGTTAATATATATGGTGCATTAGTTCCCTTAGTGGTACGGTAAATCCAATACATTATAACCGCCACCAATAGGATGTCGATAAGGTCCCTCAGCGAGAATGGCACAAACCACATAGTCAGTAGTATCTAAAAAATGTTGCTCTAAAATTTAGCTTTTATTTTGTGCTAGCTTTCTGCTCAGCAGCGTAAAGCTCATTGATGATTGTCAAGACTTGGTTCGAAAGATCGAGAGTTGAATCAGCATCAATAACGAGTGAAGCGTCAATAATCATTTTATATTGCTTCTCTGAGTTTAACTGTTGTACTGCACGACGGAAAAGATCTTGAGCACGGTTCGAGAATACGTAGTTCTCCTCGTCTAGTGCTTGAGCCTCCTTTTGTACATTAGTTTGGTAATTTCTGATACGAGTTTCGATAGCCGCTTGCTGTGTTTGAGCATTTGCAGTTGTTACAAGACCTTTTTGGTACTTCTCTTGAAGTTGAGTAGCCTCATATTGGAAACCTTGCTCAGCCTTAGCCCATGCAGCTTGTGCTTTTTCGGTTTTAGCGTTAAGAGCTACACCCTCGGTAAGGAAAATGTCGCTTCCCGTAAGAACCATATCGCTACGTACGTAGGCTACATCGCCAGATGTTGCTGTAGCAACTGATTGCTCGTCTGATGATTGATCTTCAGCTGATTGCGCTGATGGAGTAGTTGTGCAAGCTGTAAGCGACAAAGCTACTAGGGAAGCGAAAATAAATAATTTCTTCATATTGTTTTTGGTTTTTAAATTTCTTAAGCGACAAAGATAGAAAAATTTTATTTACTTTTGCATTTGTATAACCTTTTTGATACAAAATTTATGTATGAATATATCTCTGGCAGCATTGCTGACCTAGCTCCAACTCAGGTAGTTTTGGAGACCTCAGGCGTAGGATACCTGATAAATATATCACTTGAAACCTATTCTGCAATCGAGAAAGAGCAGAGTGCGAAACTCTTCATTCACTTTATCGTTCGTGAAGATGCGCAGATTTTTTATGGTTTCGCAACCAAGCAGGAGCGTGAACTTTTCCGACTTCTTATTAGTGTCTCGGGTGTTGGTGGAAATACAGCTCGTATGGTGCTTTCGACATATAGCCCAAGGGAGATTCAGAGTATAATTATGACCGAAAATGCTGTTCTTCTTAAAAATGTTAAAGGTCTTGGCCTGAAAACTGCACAGAAGATTATCGTAGAGCTGACGGGAAAAATTGGCTCTATTGGCGAGGCGAACGTTGAAGAACTTCCAGTTGTGGCACTCACCAGTGAGGTGGCCAGCGAGGCTTTGGAGGCTCTAATGATGCTCGGATTCCCCAAAGCGGCCTCCGATAAAAGCATTAAGGCGATACTTAAGGAGTCGCCAGAGGTTAATGTGGAGACACTTATTAGATTGGCTCTTAAGAGATTGTAATTATGAGAAGCTAAATTGTAAGTTTCCACCTAAAAGAAAAAAGATTTTCAGTTTTTGTTTTGATAACTTTTTCTTATCTTTGCATGATGTATATGATTAAAATTAGGAACATACTCATTATCTCAATGCTACTATTTACAGCATGTGGAGACGATTCGGAGATTATCGACGAGCAGCGAGAGGGGATTATCGACTATTTGGAGTCGAGTCACTCACCAACGCTTATAGCCGAGAGTGAGGTAGCCGATTCACTTGAGGAGGATCCTGAATTTTACACAATTGTAAATTATAATACTTTCAGATATATCGAAGATTATTATAACTCGGAGCGAGAGACTCGCACGCAAGTAAAAAATGGCGATACATTGACCTTAACATTTTGGTGTTATGATTTTAGTACTTACACAACACCGACCGATAGTTACCTTTATTATACTAATGATTCTGCCTACGAGGATGCTTTCCAAAGTGCGGGTCTGAATACAGAATATTGGAGTTTTGAGCCTTTAGAGATAGTTTTAGGCAAAGGTGACATACTAAACGCAATAGAAACATCGTTATTGGGATGCAGAGAGGGAGATACAGTTGAAATATACTTAACTTACAGCGCTGCGTATGGCAGTAATTGGATTGGGGTAACCAATCTTGAGGAGCCGATAGCCTTTTATTGTACCATTAATAGCATTGAAAATTAAATGAAGATGAAACATAGATTAACTAGATTTTTTTGGATATTTGCAATATTTGCAACAATCTTTACTGTCTCTTGTACTGTAGATAACTCTATAGATACCGAGGAGATCGAAAATGAGATTTTCGCTGAATGGATGGCTAAATACCACCCAGAGCTTTTGGAGAACTACCAAGAGGATGGTGCGTATTACATTGATTTGATTACCGAGGGTGATACATCGAGTAGACCTATCAGTGATACGACTTGTTGGGTGCAGTATGACCTTACGGGTTATGACCTAAACGGTAATATATGTGTTACCCGAAATGATTTGGTTGCATGGCAACAGGGTAGCTATACTGACTATACGCACTATACTCCATATTATCGTCTTTCATACGTGCTAGATGAGGATGAAGACGAGGATGATTACGATTTCCTTTTGGAGTGTACTCAATTAGCATTTACTAAAGAGTTGACCATTGGAGATAGAACAGATGTTTTGTTGTATAATGGAGCAGAATTTACTTTGTTTTCGCCATCATCAATTCTCTCTACGGAAGGTGTAACAGGCACTGGAGGCTATGAGGGTCAATATACTTTAGGAACGATGCCTTTCATCTGTAGAATTAAGGTTACAAACGTTATAGAAGATGCGCAGATTTATGAAAATGAACTTGTTAATGCGTTTGCAATCTCTAATGGAGGTCTTACAGTTACTTCAGATTCATTTAATCTTGATTATGACGATGACGATGACGATGATGATGATGACGAGGACGAGGACGAGGACGAGGACGAGGAGGATGAAGAAGACGAAGATGATGATGATCCAAATTCTTGGACGAATGCAACGAGTAATGTACCTTATTTGTATATAAATAAAAATTACACTCCGAGCTACGCTGGTGGAACATCGTTTAACTATGTTAACCCATATACATCGGTAGTTCCAGACTCTCCTTACTATAATGGTATTGCAGAATTAGATCGTAAGATCAATATTGCTTTGGCAAAATATTTCTCGGATGATTATTATACAAGTGGCGAGAAGGTTGATGATGATGGTTCAGCAACAATATGGTATATTTGTCGACTACTCGATGGTTTTATTGTTGATACTAATATTGATGTAGTTAAGGAGTTAATATATGGCTCGGTTGACTCTTCAGGTTCAGCAATAAGTTATAGTATGGATTCGGATGAAGAGAATTATATATCGGCATGGTATTACTCAATTCCTGAGATGACCGATGGTCGTTGGTGTGCAATTGTAACATCGTCAGTCTATGCTTATGGCTCTTCGGGAGTTAATGGTGATTCAGCAACGACATCGACAACATATTACTCTTCGGCATACTCTAACTATTATAGTTATTATAGTGGATATAGTAGTTATTATAGTGATAGTTCTTATGGTTACTCAGATTATAGTAGTTATTATGATGATTCAACAACGACAACATCAAGTACATCTACCGAAATTTTACCATATTCACCGCTTATCTTCGAGATGTATGTCGTGGCGTTGGGTGATGATGATTAATTGAGGATCGAAAATATAATAGAATACCAAAATTAGGTGGAGAGCGATTTTTTCGCTTTCCACCTATCTAGCTAAAAACAAGTTAGTAAAAAAGGGGTGATTTGAACCTCTATTTATAAAATAAACGATTTACAATACACAAGAAAATTTGCATAATAATTATGAGCAAAAAAAGAAAGATTGACGCAATCGAGATTGATGATATAAATGCTTTACCAGATCTTTTTGATGGTAAACATCGAGTAATTCCAATTGTTACTGGTGAAGATGAAAATTACCAAGAGGTGCCAATTCCAGACTCAATTCCGATCCTTACGCTACGTAGTTCGGTGCTCTTCCCAGGTTCGATCACCTCGATTACCGTGGGTCGAGAGAAGAGTATGAAGCTCGTTAGAGAGGTGCACGCTTCGGGCGGTATTTTGGGTGCAGTTCTTCAGCGTGATGGTAGCATTGATGATCCTATCCCATCGGATATGTATCGTGTGGGAACCGCTGCACGTATCATAAAGATCTTGGATATGGGGAATGGCTCTCAAAGTGTGATTCTCAATGGTTTGGAGAAGATCGAAGTTGAGCGTTATCTTACAACGGAGCCATATTTTACCGCTGTGGTTAAGGTGTTGCGTGACTCGACAATTGAGAGTGATAGCATCGAGATTGATGCACTTATAGATTCGGTGCGTGATATTGCCTTGGAGATTATCAATATCTCTAATATAATGCCTAAGGAGGCTGCTTTTGCAATAAAAAATATAGACTCTAAGCGTGGAATTGTTAACTTCATCTGTACAAATATTGAGTTCTCGGATGCCGATCGTCAATCGCTTTTGGAGGCTCCAGGTCTTTTGGCTCGTACACGAAAACTGCTCGAAATATTGATCCGTGAGCAGCAATATATTGAGTTGAAGAACGAGATCCAAGGCAAAGTTAAAATGGAGATTGATCGTCAACAGCGAGATTATTATCTTCAACAACAGATGCGCACAATTCAAGATGAGTTGGGAGAGGGTGTCGATGGAGATATTGAGCGTTTGCAGGAGGCTGCCGACAAGAAATCGTGGTCGGAGGAGATCAGCGAGCACTTCCAAAAGGAGCTTGCCAAATTGGAGCGTTTGAATCCAGGTGTGGCGGAGTATTCGGTGCAGATGAATTACCTGCAATTGATTTTGGACTTGCCATGGAATGAAACTACAGCAGATAGATTCGATTTGGGTGCTGTGCGTGGACAACTCGATGCCGACCACTTCGGTTTGGAGGAGGTCAAAGAGCGTATCTTGGAGCACCTCGCTGTACTTAAGCTCAAAGGTGATTTGAAGTCACCAATAATTTGTCTCTATGGAGCACCTGGTGTGGGTAAAACCTCGCTTGGAAAGTCTGTGGCTGAGGCTCTTGGACGTAAATTTGGACGTATTTCATTGGGTGGTGTGCATGATGAATCTGAAATTAGAGGACATCGCCGCACATATATCGGGGCTATGCCAGGTCGTATTATTCAGACCATCAAGCGTTGTGCTTCGTCGAATCCAGTTATCATCCTCGATGAGGTGGATAAAATTACCGTGAGCAATCATGGAGATCCATCGAGTGCGCTACTGGAGGTTTTGGATCCAGAGCAAAATACAACGTTCCATGATAATTACCTTGATAAGGAGTATGATCTTTCGAAGGTATTGTTTATCGCAACGGCAAATAATATTGCAAATATTAGTCCTGCGTTGCGTGATCGTATGGAGATGATAAATATTGCTGGATATATCCTTGAGGAGAAGGTCGAGATTGCACTAAATCACCTTCTACCAAAGCAGTGTAAGGCACATGGAATCGAGCTTGAGAATTTGGTTTTATCTCGTGAGGCGGTTCAAAAGATAATTTCAGATTACACTCGTGAGTCGGGTGTGAGAACTCTCGATAAGCAGCTCGCTAAGTTGGCTCGTACACGAGCTAAGAATATCGCATTTGAGGAGGAGTACAGTTCTGTAGTTTCTCTCGAAGATGTTGAGAAGATTCTTGGAGTGGCGAAATTCAGCCGTGAGCAGTATAATATTGCTGGTTGCAAGGGTGTTGTGACAGGTTTAGCTTGGACAGAGGTTGGAGGAGATATTCTCTATATTGAGTCGCTTTTAACGCCTGGAAAGGGAAAAATCAATATGACAGGTAACCTCGGTCAGGTTATGAAGGAGTCAGCAACGATAGCTCACGAGTGGGTGATGGCTCACCATGAGGAGTTGGGAATAGATCCACAGCTCTTTGAGACGAGAGATCTTAATATTCACGTTCCCGAGGGAGCGATACCAAAAGATGGTCCATCGGCAGGTATCACAATGATAACTTCGATAGTTTCGACGTATACGTCACGCATTCCAAAGGAGCGCATAGCGATGACAGGTGAGACCACCTTGAGAGGTCGAGTAACACCCGTCGGAGGTATTAAAGAGAAGATCCTAGCTGCTAAAAGAGCTGGAATAGAGACGATAATACTTTGCGAAGAGAACCGTAAAGACATTTCAGAGATTAAGGATATTTATCTCGAAGGGTTGACATTCCATTATGTAAGCACCAACGAGGAGGTTTTGAAGTTGGCACTTTGTGACGTTAAGTAACGTCTCTTTTACTGTGCTCATGCCGCACGGGCACCAGACAAGTCTGGACTCAAAAACTATCGTTTTTGTCTTTGTCGTGCGGGATGTTGTGATTCATTTATAATCTTGTAGATTATAGTAAAAATGGAGAGTAAAGTTAGATCTGAGAGTAAACTCCCAACTCTAACTTTACTCTCCATTTTTATTAAAACCTGCGGTTTTAAAATCACAACATCCCGAGTTGTCCTCTATTGTAATTTTAATTCAAATTTACTTGGATTTTCGAGATTGGGCGAGAGTGATCTTTTGAGCGGTCGAAGATGAATATGTAGCCCTTGTTTTTGCCTTGCCACTCGAAATAGTGCATGTTTGGTTGTCGAGTGATATGGTCGGGGAGGGTCGTTGCTTTTGCAATTTTTCCTGCTTCGGTTTTGCGCAGTGAGATGCCGTTTTCTATCCAAGCTATCGAGATTTCATCTGTATAGCGTCCCGCCATCTGCTCGGTGCAGAAACTATAAAGTAAAGAGCCTCTTTTTTCGAGTGAAAGAGGTTTTTCTAATAGTTCGGTTGGGATTAAATAGTCGAGGAATTTGCTTAGGAAATCGTCATTATCATTGATAATTTGGCGTGTTACATTTTGCCAACCTTTGGCATTGTAGAATTTATCTATTAGTTTTGATAGTAGGCGTGCTCTATCTAGCTCGATAATTGAGATTGCTGGGGTTTCAAGTACCTCGTATGGTGCGGTGCGAGAGTGTCGGATGCCATTTTTTGCAGCTTCATTTCGCATTTTTGTGCCTGGGAGTAGCTTTAGTAATTCTAATTGAATCTCTGCGGCTCCAATTTTTGAGAGTTGTTGAACATCTTTAAATATTTGATCGAGAGTGTAGTGGGGTAGTCCAGCTATAAGATCGGCGTGTGTCTCGAAGTTGCTCATTGAACAGAGTCGGCTAAGGCCTTTTATTGCCTCTTGGTTTGTGCCGATTCTTCCGCATGCCTTAATTACTTTATCGTCAAGGCTCTGCATGCCTGCCTCTAGGTGAAGCAGGCCATTTGGCATTGATTCTAGGAGTTCGCACAATGAGTCGGTGAGTAGCGCAGGATGGATTTCAAGGTGGAAATTCATTGTTGGGTACTCGGTGAAGAGCGATAGCATCTCTTGGGCTCTCTTTTGTGAGTAGTTGAAGGTGCGATCGAGGATTCTTACATCTTTTATTCCTCTTTTTTGGATGTTGTCTATGCGATCTCGAATTTCGCTTATGGGTCTATTTCTAATAGGTTTATCCCCTCCACTTACGCAAAAGGCGCAGTTATTGAAGCAACCTCGTGAACTTTCAATTTGAACAAAGGTGGATGTGTAACGGAAAAAACGACTGCTTTCGGGTAGAGGGAGCGCTGCAAAGTTCTCTACATAAGCCTTTCCATTGTCGATATATTTTCCATCTTGATCTATATAACAGAGTCCGCAAATTGAGTCGAGCGGTGCATTAGATAGAAAACGATGAAATTCAATCTCGCCCTCACCTCTAAAGGCGAAGTTTACAAATGGGTTGCATTGTAGAAGTTTTTTATTATCTCCGTTAAATTCGGGGCCACCAAGGATTATTGTAACCTCGGGTAGAAGCGCCTTAACTCTTTCGCATATTTTTAGAACTACTTCATGATTGAATAGCCATAGTGTTGCTGCAATGATTGTGGGCTCGGCTTGGTAGAGCTCTTTTGTAACTAGGTATACGTCGCTATTGATAGTGCCGTATACAGAACTCCATTTGTAGGGGTCTGCTTGTCGACACGCCTCAATTGCAGGTAGAGCCAATGATGAGTGTGAGTAGGAGGCGCTTATATCAAGACATACTAAGTTCATGCGAAATCTTTATTTATTGTAATGAGTACAAATTTAGATAAAAAAGTATAATTAATAGGGTGAAGCTGATATTTAATTGAGAATAGTTTGAAAATAGGTAATCTATAAGGGGTGTATTGTTATTAACGGAGTATAGTCATTTTTGAGAAATTTTATTATATCTACAATTTTTTGCAAGATATATAATAGATTTTCTAACTTTTTTCGATGTTTGCTTGAATATTTGTAGCTATATTTTTTTAGTTGTAATCACTTATATTTTTTTAGTCGGTTTATAGGTAAGTGCAATTATCTTTGTGAAAGTTGATATTAATTAAAGATAATATAAAAGCATGGAAAGATTAATCGAAAGTAAAGAGACAGTAAATAAATGGATGGAGCGTTTCGGAGTGCGTTTCGGAGTTTATAAAAATGGCGTGTTTAATGAGCAGCTATTTCCATTTGATTCAATCCCTAGAATAATTGAGCATGAGGATTGGAAGATGCTTGAAATGGGATTGATTCAGCGTGTTAAGGCTTTGAATATGTTTTTGCATGATATTTATCATGATAAAAATATTGTTGCGGATGGTATAATCCCCGAAGAATTTATCTACTCGGCAAAGGACTATTTGCCACAGTGCGAGGGTATTACTCCATCAAAAAGAGTCTATTCGCATATTTCGGGTATTGATCTAGTGCAGGCCAAGAGTGGCGAGTGGTATATTTTGGAGGATAATTTGCGTATACCTTCGGGAGCATCATATCCGATGATTGCTCGTACTATTAGTCGTAAAGTCTCGCCTGAAACTTTCCAAAATAATCCTGTTGCTGATAATCGTAACTATTCAAATCTGCTTAAAGAGATGATGGATTCGGTTAATGATGGAAGGGGATTGAATGTGATTTTAACTCCAGGTCGTTACAATTCTGCATTCTTCGAACACTCTTATTTGGCTGAAAAGACTGGCGCTGTTTTGGCTTTCCCAGGGGATTTGGTGGTTGAAGATGATATGTTGTATTATAATGGTCTTTATAATCGTCGTCAAAGAGTTGGAGCTATTTATCGTCGTATTTCGGATGAATATCTTGATCCAATGGTCTTCGAGGCATCTTCGATGTTGGGTGTCCCAAATATCATGCAGGCCTATGCTAAGGGAAATGTAGCTATTATCAATGCTCCAGGAAATGGTGTTGCCGATGATAAGGGAACATATTATTTTGTACCGATGATGATTAAATATTATCTTAACGAGGAGCCGATTTTGCAAAATGCACCTACCTATTTGCCATATTATAAGCATGATTATGATTATATCTTGGCCAATATCGAGAAGTTGGTTATTAAGGATGTGAGCGAAGCAGGTGGTTATGGAGTTGTGTTTGGCCGTGATCTATCGCCAGAGAAGCTGGAGGAGTTAAAAGGGTTGATTATCTCGCAACCTCGACGCTGGATCGCTCAGGAGATTATCGACTTCAAGGATCTTGAACTTTTGGAGGATGATGGAACGACAATCGAGCGTAAGGCCGATCTTCGAGCATTTGTGATTCAAGGCGAGGAGACCAAGGTGTGGAGAAGTGGACTTACTCGTTACTCTCGTGTCGAGGGCTCATTTGTGGTAAATTCATCGCAAGGTGGCGGATTTAAGGATACTTGGGTTTTAACTGAATAAAAGTGAAGATATAATTTAAAAAAATAAAATATGGTATGTAACGTAATCACAGCCGATAAGGCTAATAGACTCTACTGGCTTGGTCGATATGCTGAGCGTGTATATATTTCGCTTCACCTTTTGCGTCGTTATTATGACAAGGTTATTGATGGTGATATTGCCGATTTGCATGAGTATTATACAAAATTGGGTGTCGATACTGATGGTGAGGATGTGAATAGTGAACTTTTTCAGCTTGCTCAGCTCTATTCTCCAGTGAATAATTGTTCTATTATTTCGAGTCTTAATGGAGCAAATGATAATGCAATTGTGCTTCGTATGGATATTACAAGTGAATCTTTTTCATATATTCAAATGTCATTGGCTCTAATCACCGAGTGCGGAATCCGTGGTGAGAAGAATATCACTCTTTTGCAACCTGTGACCGATTATATGTTGGCGTTCTTCGGCTCTGTTGATGAGCGAGTTTTCGATAAGCGTATTCGAAAATTTTTGAAAACAGGTAAATTTGTCGAGAATATTGATCTTCATATTCGTTTTGGTTATCCATTCTTTAGAATCGAGGAGGTATTTATTTCGCTTAAAGAGGCTATTCGTAAGGCTGGTGCAGCGGTTGACGAGTACTCTTTGGAGCAGTTGGAGAGATTGATTACCGAGGATAACTATGCTCCTGATTGTGAGACGTATCGCAATACTGTCATAGGTTATCTAAACTCTCTTGTGTTGGTTTAAAAGTGACTTATGAATCCTAAAAAGAGGTATAAATTTAGTTACCAGACTATCGTTACCTATAGTTCAATGGTTTCAACATATCACTTTATGTTGCGTTGTACTCCTCGTGATGACTCTTTTCAGCGACTCTCGGAGTATCAACTGCATCTGCTCGCTCCAGCGAAGATTACTCAAAGTGAGGATGTCTTTGGTAATGTAATTCACTATGGCCATTTTAACGATCGACATGATCTCTTTGTTGTGGCCTCAAATGGAATTGTCGAGTGTGATAGTTATATAATCGAGGATGAGAAGCCTCAAATTATCTATCGCACACAGACCCACTTGACACATATGGATCAAGCTATGTCGAATTTTAATCGAAGTGTGAGTTGTAAAGGTTCCACTTTAGATGTTGCCTTGGCTCTATCTACGGCACTTTACGACTATATGGATTACTCTTCGGGAAAGACTACAGTTTCAACAACTGCTGCCGAGAGTTTCGATATGTCGGCGGGAGTTTGTCAAGATTTTTCGCATATTCTGATTGCAATGTGCCGAGAACGTGCTATCTTTGCAAGATATGTCGTGGGTCTGGTTGTGGGAACAGGTGAGACTCACGCTTGGGTCGAGGTGTGGTGTGATGGAGCGTGGTATGGGGTTGACCCTACACACAATAGATTGGCCAAGGAGGGATATGTTAAACTCTCGCATGGCCGTGATGCAGTCGATTGTTCGGTTGTTCGTGGTTCCATGCGTGGTACAGCCTCACTCTCAACCCAAATTAGAGTGGTGGTAGAAGAGATTTTAAAATAATAAAGATGATAAAAGAGGTAGTATCTGTAGCTATGCCTCTCGACGAGAAATTAAAGGTTCGCAAGAATGTTATCAAGTCGGGAGCATCGTCACGTAGAATCTGTATTGTAACGGGTACCCATGGTGATGAACTTGAGGGTCAATATGTCTGTTATAGGTTGGCTAACCTATTGCAGAATAATTTAGATAAGCTCAATGGCACAATCGAGATATATCCTGCACTTAACCCATTGGGAATTGATACAATTTCGAGAGGTATTCCAGGTTTCGATCTGGATATGAATCGTATTTTTCCAGGCGACGTAAATGGAGCTATGGCCGAGAGGGTCGCCTATGCAGTTTTGGAGGATTTGAAGGGTGCCGATATGGTTATTGATATCCACTCCAGCAATATTTTTTTGCGAGAGGTGCCGCAGGTGCGTATCAATGTCGAGGCGGCGGAGGTTTTAGTGCCTCAGGCTCAGCTTTTGGGTATTGATTTTATTTGGGTTCATGATGCTGCAACCGTTTTGGAGGCTACTTTGGCACACTCGTTAAACTCTACAGGAACTCCCTGTTTGGTGGTGGAGATGGGTGTAGGTATGCGTGTGAATCACACGATGGGAGATAATTTGGTTGAGGGAATATTAAATCTATTATCTAGCCTCAATGTGTGGCAAGGTGAAGTTGATCGAAGTAGACTCTGTGAGGGGATTATCTCGGTCGGTGATAGAGTGTCGTTCCTTAATGCTGAGGCTTCGGGGATATTTCTTACAACTCGAAAAACATCTGAAATGTTGGAGTGTGGAGAAGAAGTTGGAACTATTGTGGATCCGCTTACGGGTGAAATTTTGCATCATGTTCTCTCTCCCGTTCGAGGATATTTATTTACGCTTAGAGCCTATCCCGTAGTTTATGATGGGTCGCTTTTGGCTCGAATACATCAAATTTAACGATAGGCATAAACAATGAAGAGAGAGATAATATATACAATGCAGTCACCTCACCGTGACGATTTTAATATTTATGGTTACCGCTTCGGGTCGGGTGAAAAGAGTTTGGTTGTTGTGGGTGCTATTCGAGGTGATGAAGTGCAGCAGCAATATACTTGCGCAGCGCTAATTAAGCGATTAACAGATTTGGAACATAGCGGATCGCTGATTCCAGGTCACGAAATTTTGGTTATCCCTTCGGTAAATCCATTCTCGATGAATATCGGAAAGCGATTCTGGTCGATGGATAATACCGATATTAATCGAATGTTTCCAGGTTACGACAGAGGTGAAACCACTCAGAGAATTGCTTCGGCTATTTTCGAGAGTGTCAAAAATTACGCCTATGGTGTACAGCTTGCAAGTTATTATATTCCAGGTGAGTTTATTCCCCATGTGAGAATGCTCAATACAGGTTATCAGCCTGAAAAGGAGGCTAAATATTTCGGTATGCCGTATGTTTATGTTAAAGATTATACTCCATATGATACCACTTTGCTGAACTATAATTGGCAAATTTGGGGTGTTAAAGCATTTTCAATTTATACTGGTTATACTCGAAAATTGGTCGAGGAGTGTGTGGATAGTGCTGTTGAATCTCTGCTTCGGTTTATGGTGAGTGTGGGGTTGCTTTCGGCTTCAGTTCGTCCAGGTTATCACTCGCAAGTTATAACGAGTGCAGATTTGGTTACCGTGAGCAGTAAAACTTCTGGATTCTTCCGTAATCTCTGTTCACCACAAGCAAGTGTTCACCGTGGTGAGTTGTTAGCGGAGATTGTCGATCCTTACGATGCTTCAATTCGTGAGATGGTCTACTCTCCGATCAATGGAGTTGTCTTTTTCAATCAGGCGGATCCGCTTGTAATTGAGGGTGCACACTTATTTAATATTGTTGAAGAGAGAGCGGTGTAGATTATTTTAGTTTATTATGTTTTAAAGAGTGAAGGGGAGTTCTAATTTCTCCCTAAAATACTTTTCAATTACTAACCACCCCTTTTTGATTTTACAAAAATAGGTGGTAGAGCTACTACAACCCACTTTTGCAAAATCAAAAATGGATAATTATTAACCAAAAATTAAAATTAGGGAGAAAATAGAACTCCCCTGAATTAAATTAATTATCTTTGTTATTTATTTACGACAAAACGGTTTTAATAGATGCGAAGATTATATTTAATTATTTTCAGTTGCCTGATTTTATGCAACACCCTTTCGGCTCAAAATTATCTACCACGCTCTAGTGGAGAGTTAGTTGAGCATACATATTTTACGCTTTCATATATCGAGGAGCATGAGCAGGCCGAATGGGTCTATTATACATTATCTCCTGCAACCCTCACGGGTCAAGCCTCACGAAGCGATAATTTTAGATCGGACGGCAAAGTCTCAACAAAATCGGCAACGACGGATGATTATAAAAGTTCGGGATATGATCGAGGACATCTCTGTCCAGCTGCTTCAATGTCTCGCAATGATACGGCAATGTCTGAGAGTTTTTTAATGTCGAATATGTCACCTCAGATACCTGCATTTAATCGTGGTGCATGGAAAAGTTTAGAGGAGCGTGTGCGTGAGTTGGCTCTTCGGGATAGTGTGCTGCATGTTGTTACAGGCTCTATTTTGTCTGAGTCGTTGGGCTCGATTGGTGAGAATCGGGTTACTGTACCTAAATATTATTATAAAGTTTTGTATTCACCGAAAAAGGGTGCAATGATAGCTTTTATAATGGAAAATTGTAAACTTGATGATTCGTTGGACTCTTATGCAACGAGTGTGGATCGTTTGGAGCAGCTATCGGGAATAGACTTTTTTGCTCAACTCAATGATGAGTTGCAAACAGAAGAGTCTAAAGTAGATTTGTCTTTGTGGGTTGTTCAAGGAGATCCAATTTTTGTAAACTCTTCGGATGAATCGGTATCGGATTCAGTGGCCACAAAACAGTGTCAAGCGATAACCAGCTCAGGTGCACAATGTAAACGCACAGCTCAAAGCGGAAGCGATTATTGTTGGCAACATCAAAAATAATATGAACGTTAATTTCGCAATTTATAACTCTGTAATTGGGTATATTCACATTGAACATCGAGACGAGAGGCTAATAAAATTACAGATTTTAAAGGATCGACCTGCCGATTTTGGCTGTGCCGATAATTTTACAGATGCTCTATTTTGTCAAATTACAGAGTATTTACTCTCTCAGCGTAAAACATTTGATGTTGATATAGATTTAAGTGACTGTACGCCATTTCAAAAGAGGGTTTTAATGGAGCTCCTCAATATTCCATATGGAGAGACAAGAAGCTATAAGCAGATTGCCGAAGCTGTTGGAAATTCAAAAGCCTCAAGAGCCGTTGGCATGGCTAATAACCGCAATCCAATTCATATAATTATCCCCTGTCACAGAGTCATCAGCTCAAAAGGCACCTTGACAGGCTATGCAGCAGGATTGGATATAAAAGAGCTCCTTTTAAATTTAGAGAAGTAAAAAAACGCATGAAAACCGATAGCTTTCATGCGTTTTTTTCAATATGTTTTCGTTATTAAGATTTTGATTTTGAAGGCAGTTGTAAAACAATTACAGCCGATGAAATAATCGCAATACCGACAACCGTTCCCCATGTTGGATACTCATCAGGAAGTAAACACCAACTTAAAACCACGCCAACAATTGGAATAGTGAACTTAAGAATGTTGAGTTCCGAAACCTTAACTCCAGGAATTGCAAGCAGATAATACCAAATCGAGAATCCCGCAGCTGGAATTATTGCAAGCCATGTTATCGCTACATAAAACTCCAGCGGAAGTGCATGATGCAGAGCGTCGGTTGGCTCGATAAAGAGCGAAGTTAAAAATAACATAATTCCTCCCGAAAGGTTCGAAAACATTGTAAGCATCATAGATGGTATTTTGCTTTTGCGCTGCACGATCATTATATTTGTATACGACCCGATCAGATTGCTGATAATAAGCAGAGCAACACCCAAATAAAATTTGTCGCTTGTCGCCAATTCGCTACCTGTAAGACTAATCGAGACGACACCCGATAGACCCAATAATATTGCGAAAATCTTGCGTGGCGTGAGCTTATCATTCTGCAATGCAAAATGAGCCATAACAGCGATAAAGAGAGGCCCCGCACCGATAATAATTGCAGAGACGGCACCTGGCACCAAATTGAGTCCCATATAAAATATTCCATATTGCAAGAAGCTCTGAATAAAGCCAAATAACAACATAAATTTCCAATTCTGAGCAAGTTGCTCACGCCAATTGATCTTAGTTATAAATATCATTGGCACAAGAATAAGTCCCGCCAAAGTAAATCTTACTCCCGATAACATCATTGGAGGCATATATGCAAATCCAATTTTTGCTCCAGCAAAGGCGGAACCCCAAAGAAAAGTTGTGAATAGTGCTAAGGTGTAGTATGCCCAGCTATTTCTAGTTACTTTCATCTATTATTTTATATATTTTGTTGTGTCTAAAAATACAAAGTAAACGGCTCCCACCAGAAGCACAAAAGCTACCAAATGGTTCCACTTAAGTTCGCTACCTTGAAAGAAGCAATTGGCAAAGATTACAAAGACGGTAAGTGTGATAACCTCCTGCATCACCTTTAACTGCATCAGAGTAAAAGGGCCTCCATTGCCGATAAATCCCATTCTATTGGCAGGTACTTGAAAAGCATACTCGGCCAAGGCTATAGCCCACGAAAAGAGAACCACAGCATATATTGGCCACGAGGCACTAAAACCCGTCTCCTGCAACTTCAAGTGACCATACCACGCAAAGATCATAAAGACGTTTGAGACTATCAGAAGTCCAATTGTTGTTAATCCAGTTTGTAACATTATCTAATTTTACTCTACTTATTAAGGCAGTTCCGTAAGAGAAGCCTTAAAATTTTGTCAAAGGTAGTAATAAAATGCTATCTTTGCACTTTAAGTAGTATAAAGATAACATTTAAGGAGAGTTCTAAGAACTCCAAATAAAAAGAAGAGATGAAAGTAGTTATTATAGGCGGTGGTGCCGCAGGATTTTTCGCAGCTATAAATATTAAAATGTTCAAGCCCGAGGTTGATGTTACAATCTTGGAGGCTGCCGCAGAGCCATTGGCTAAGGTTCGTGTGTCGGGAGGTGGAAGATGTAATCTTACCAATTCGTTTGCCGCTGATCTGCCGCTGATTAAAATTTATCCTCGTGGTGAGAAGGTTATGCGTAACTGCTTTAAATTTTTCAATCATGATGATGCTTTCGATTGGTTTGAAGAGCAGGGTGTAAGTTTGGTGACTCAAGATGATAATTGTGTCTTTCCCGCCTCGCAAAATTCAGGTGAGATTATCGACACATTTTTGCGTCTCACAAAGGAGCTTGGAGTAAAGTGCAAATGTCGACAGAGAGTCTTAAAGGTTCGACGTAAAGGTGAAGGTTTTCAAATCGAGATTGATGGTGTCGAAGAGAATATTGAGTGTGACGTAGTTGTCGCAACAACTGGTGGAGCTCCCACAATGGAGGGAGTATCACTATATTCAGAGCTACCTGTACGCTTTGTTGAACCCGCTCCATCACTCTTTAGTTTTAATATCAAAAATAACCCAATCACCGAACTTATGGGTACGGTGGTTGAGCCTGCTGTGGTCTCATTGAAAGGTAGTCGCATGTCAGGATCGGGAGCAATGTTGATTACTCATTGGGGTATTAGTGGCCCTGCTGTTTTAAAACTATCGTCATATGCTGCTCGCAGAATGCAAGAGAATAATTATAAAGAACAAATTATGATCTCATGGGTCGGTGGCCTATCGCAAGAGGAGGTTCTTCGAAAATTACTTTTACATATTGCCGAAAATAGTAAAAAGTTAGTTGGTTCGGCACCTCCATTTGGATTGACTGCTCGCACATGGATACATGTATTATATAGGTCGGATATTTCCGAAGAGCGTCGATATGTTGAGTTAGGTTCAAAAGGAATTAACCGTATCGTAGCCTCGCTCACCGCTGACGAATACTCTATCAATGGCCGCTCGGCACATAAGGAGGAGTTTGTAACAGCAGGTGGATTTGCCGTTGGATGTATCAATCCTGTAACGATGGAGTCCCGAGATTGTCCAAATTTCTTTGTTGCGGGTGAGGTGGTCGATGTCGATGCAATAACTGGAGGTTTCAACTTGCAAGCGGCATGGAGTATGGCGTATGTTGTAGCTCTTTCGGTGCGAGATCTTGCAAATTCCAAAAATTGATGATTGAGCAAAAAAAGCATAAAATTGAGTAAAAATTAAAAATTTTAGTGGTGTTTTCAGCGAAAATACCACTTTTTTATACTAAAATGGGCTCAAAACGATAAAAAAAATGATATTTCTTGATTTTTTAGAATATTACCGTTACATTTGCGACCATAACAATGTGTCAAGGAAACAATCAAATTTAACAAACTAAAAGTGATATGAGAGCAAAATTTTTAGCCATTGCAGCTGTAGCCTGCTTGGGATTTAGTGCGAATGTCTTTGCGCAAAAAGCGGCAATAGACAAAATTATCGAGATGGGTGAGAACGACAATCAAGTTATGCACCAACTTGATATTCTAACCAACCGCTTTGGTGGTCGTCTTGTCGGTTCTGACGCTTATGAAAATGCAGCAGAGTGGATGATCCGTGAGTTCGAGAGCTGGGGATTGGAAGCAAAATTGGAGGAGGCAGGAAGTGTTCCTGTAGGTTTTAACCGTGGTCCTTGGAGTGGAAAGCTACTTAGTGAGGATGGTATGGTTCTTCACTTCGCAACACCATCTTACACCTCTGGTACACGTGGTAAGCAACGTGGTGTAGCTCTAATTGAGCCTCGTTCACAAGCTGAGTTCGACGGTATGAAGCATGTTTTGAAAGGAGCATGGGTATTGGTATCTGGAACAAACGGTGGCTGGCCAGTTGACATCTCTGAGAAGGGAGACTCTACTCGTAAGGCAACAATTGCAAAGAACAATGAGATCGCTATCAAAAACCGTGAAATCATGATGTCTAATAGACGCAATGGTGAGAAGAAACCAACCGAGCCACTTATCGAGGTTCCTTACCTATTCTACGATCAAATGGTTGAGGCTGGTGTTTTAGGATTTATTCAATCGGCATCAACACCAATTCGTGCACTTTACGATAGACCTCTTCTAAACGATCCAACCACAAACTTTGACGATCTATCAACCGTTCCAGATATTAAACTCGACGAGCACCAATATGCTAAAATCAAGCAAATGGTTATCGAGCGTCGTGAGCCAATCCTTGAGTTTGACATCCGTAACCACTTTAAAATCGGCCCAATCAAATATCACAATGTTGTTGCTTCGATCAAAGGTGAGAAATATCCAGATGAGTATGTTATCGTTAGTGGTCACCTTGATGCCTTTGACGTTGCAACGGGTGGTGTTGACTGCGGTACAGGTATCGGCCCAATGATGGAGGTTGCTCGTTTGATCTCTGAGTCGGGAGCAAAACCAAAGCGTACAATTCTTTTTGTTGGTTTCGCAGCTGAAGAGTTTGGTCTTTTGGGAGCTAAAGCATTCTGCGAGACTCACAAAGATATGATGCCAAAGATCTCATACCTATTCAATCGTGACGGTGGCCCATTGGCTCCAGTAGGTCTTTCAGTTTCTGAAAATATGTACGATGATATTGTAAAGGTTTGCGAGCCATTGAAAAAACTTAGTTCAGATATTCCATTCGAGGTTACAGTCTCTAAGGCAGGCCCACGTCCAACAAGAATGGGTGGTACCGACGCAACAGTATTTGGTATGAACGGTGTTCCATACATTGGATTCAAAGAGGCTGACCCTAAAGGCTACAACTTCGACTATAACGAGATTTGGCACACTGAGAATGACCGTTACGACAAAAATATCCCAGAGTACCAAGAGCACGCAGCAACAGTTACAGCGATTGTAGTTTTGGGTATTGCAAACCTAGATCACCAACTATCTCGTGAGGGTATGTATATTGACTAATTTCTGATAGTAACAGAAAAATATATGGATGCGAATTAAGGTTCTGATATATTCAAACCTTAATTCGCATCTATTTTTAATCTCTTGCGTAGTTTTTTCAACTCTCGCTCATCGAGTATATATTGACCAATCAACAAAACGATCGTCAAAACCATAGCTTGAAGAGTCAACGGCGAATACTCAATTGCAAACTCAATAGCCTTAAACGACTCTGCAATAGTTGCAAGCGGCAGAAAATAGAGTAAAACGGCCAATAATGCCAACGCAGAAGCCACCACCAACGCCACCGAGGTAATCTCTTTTCTACGCTCCAACTTTATAATACGTGCATGAAGCGACTCGATCAATCGCTTTTCAAAATCAACCTTAGGTATAGGTGCTTCCTGTTTCGAGAAGTACTCCTTCAAAATGTCACTGCTCATAATATTGTTCTCCTATAATTTTATGTAACTTTTTTCTTATTCTGTGTAACTTAGTCTTTATATTCGCTGTTGAGATGGATATAATACTTGAAATCTCCTCAACCGATTTATTGTCGGTGTAGAAGAGTGTCAATATCATCCTCTCTTCGATTGATAGTTGCGCTATGGCATCATCCAAAATCAACATCTTCTCTTCATAGCTTTTGTTCTCTTCACCCTGATCCTCCAAAATATTATCCCGCAGCTCACACTTTGGCAACTTCCGCTTGCGCATATAATCTACAGCATGATTATATGTCATTCTATAAAGCAGTGTCGAAATTTTACTTGCACCTCGAAATGAAGATTTAGATTTGTATAACTTCATAAAAACCTCCTGAGTAATATCCTCAGCATCAACTTCTGAGCCAACTATCCGCAAAGCTAGAGAGTATACATAGCGATTATTCTCGGCAACAATCGTGTCGAAATCATTTAACTGTGAGAGTATATCATCACTCTGTTTTTTCTTAAATAGCGGCATTGCTTAATCAAATATACACCCTTTTGACGAGAATATAGATAAAAGGTTACATATTTTTCGAAAAAAAAGAAAAAAAGTTATTTTGGGTGTAACCTTTTTCACACTCTTACGTCAAAAGAGAAAACAATTACAAACACTTAAAAAATTAAAATTATGCTAAACGATTTAATCCCCATTTTGCTCTTCTATTTTATCTGTGCAGGAATAGTTAAAATTGTAAAGTTCCGCAACCGCACAAAAATGTTAAAAATGTTGATTGATAATAATATTATCACAAGTGGCCACAATATGGAAGATTTAAAGGTCAGTTTTAATATCAATGAAGATGAATCAGGTAATAAAATGCAATCTAAAACATTGACCATTGCTTTAGGTCTGTTAGGTTTCTCTTTAGGTATATTCTTAGCTACATTGCTTTATTTTGTAATCTGTGCGAATATTAGCGAATGGCCTAATGGATTAACACCAAATGTGCTTCGAGAAAATCTGTGTATTGGTTTGTCAATATTCTTAGCCTCTGTCGGAGTCTGCGTTGCATACTTTATTAATTCGAGGAGGGAAAAATAAAGACCTTTATTAAAACATATTGATTTTTCTCTGATTTAGGGGTGATTACATTGGGCGCATGAAATATTTTTTCATGCGCCCAATATTTAAGTGGAGTTCTAATTTCTCCCTAAAATACTTTTCGATTACTAACTACCCATTTTTGATTTTGCAAAAATCGGTAGTAGAGCTACTACAACCCATATTTGCAAAATCAAAAATGGGTAATTATTAACCAAAAATTAAAATCAGGGAGAAAATAGAACTCCCCTTAATTTCTTTACGCCAGTATCAAAAAAAATAGACGCTTGTAATTTATAGTTGTGAAATACCAAATCAAAACCGCACATCAAGTTAAGCCACATTCAAATTTTTCTCAATTTTTAAATACCTCTGCCAAAATTCCTCGATCGTAAGGTTCTCCAAAGCAGAATGCCTACG
>JAWXTJ010000026.1:0-29978 GCA_044433665.1 Rikenellaceae bacterium | reverse complement strand
CACCCCTTTTTGATTTTACAAAAATAGGTGGTAGAGCTACTACAACCCACTTTTGCAAAATCAAAAATGGATAATTATTAACCAAAAATTAAAATTAGGGAGAAAATAGAACTCCCCTATAACTAAAACTACAAATGATTGATTTTGATATTAAAGAGGCTACACTTTTGGATGTAGCGTTGATTAACTCGTTGGCAAAAGAGACCTTTTCGGCAACTTATTCTCCGATATTATCTCCAGATCAGGTTGAATATATGTTTGAGATGATGTATTCGTTTGAGAATATTGAGAAACAGATGGCAAGTGGTCATAATTATTTTATTGCATACCTTGACTCTGTGCCATGTGGTTATGTATCTATTCGTAAGAAAGATGAAAATTATTTTTATATTGAGAAAATTTACACCATCCCAAAGGTGCACGGAAGCGGAGTCGGCAAAGAGTTATTTGAATTTGCGTGCAACTATGCAACATTATCTTCAAAGAATGAAAAAGCTCTTTTAGAGTTGAATGTAAATAGATATAATGCCCGAGCAATAAGTTTCTATAAAAAAATGGGTATGCACCCCGATAGACAAACCGATGAGCATGTCGGCAATGGATATTACGCCAATGATTATGTTATGGCGATAGAGTTGTAAAAATAATGCGAATTAAGATTTTAAGGCCTTAATTCGCATATTTTATAAGCCGTCTATCGACGAGGTAAAAACAGAGCTACAATACCTAATAGAGGCAAGAAAGAGGCAATGTTAAATACCGCCTGCACGCTGTGAGCCTCAGCATATACCCCCCAAAGAGCAGCAGCTATTCCAGCAATTCCAAATGCAAAACCAAAGAAGAGTCCCGAGATCATTCCAAGTCGATTAGGAAGAAGTTCTTGAGCCATAATTACAATTGCAGGAAATGCCGAAGATAACATAAAGCCTGCTCCAAAACTGCAAATTAGAGTCCATGTTAAACTTAAATGAGGCAAAAGCAGAGTGAACGGTGTCGCTCCAAGAATAGAGGCCCAAATAACATATTTGCGTCCAATTTTATCCCCAATTGGCCCTCCGAGAATAGTTCCCAAGGCTGTTGAAAATATAAACACAAAGAGTGAATATTGCGAATATTGAGCGCTGAGTGCAAATTTCTCGATCATAAAAAATGTAAAATAGCTGCTCATACTAGCCATATATACATATTTAGAGAAGATAAGAATAAGCAAAACCCCAATATAAAAATATGTTCGACGGTTAGAGTATGGACGAGGTATCCAATTGTCGTCACCTGGTTGCGGTAATTTTGCATTTTGAGCAGCATCTGCACCTCTGTCACTCTGCTGCTGAGCCAAAAGCCCCTTATACCAACGAGCAACCACGATACTCGCCGCAATTCCAAAAACCGATAATAGAGCGATAAAGGTGGTGTTCTCACGGCCGTAAGGAGTGATTAAAGCAACTAAAAGTGGCCCAATCGAACTACCTAAATTACCTCCTACTTGGAATATTGATTGAGCTAATCCTTTATGCCCAGCTGAAGCGAGCGAAGTTAATCTAGAAGCCTCAGGATGCACAATTGAAGATCCCGTACCCACTAAAATTACAGCCATAATCACCGAAATAAAGGTCGAAGCATAAGCTAAAGTAACCAATCCCGCAAAGGTAAAACATGCCGCGAGGGTAATAAACCAAGGATTAGGCTTACTATCGAGATATAACCCCATTATCGGCTGAAGCACCGATGCCGACATCTGATAGCAGAGTGTAATAATACCAATCTGCACAAAATCCAACATCAATTCAGATTTAATAAGAGGATAGAGTGAGGTGACAACAGCTTGCAGGGCATCATTGCAACAGTGGCAAATACTCAGTGAAATGAGTATCCCCATTAAAGGAGCGGAGTTATTCTTCATAAGTTAAGGTTTATCATTTTTTTTGATGCGGCAAATATAGTTATATTTTATTATCTTTGTTCCCGCAATCAAAAAATAGAATATTTTTAGACTTTGCAATATTTTTGTTACACGTTGAATTTAACTTTAATACCTATTTAAAATTATAGAATCATGAAAAAAATAATTTTATTACTTCTGATCTTTGCGCAAAGTGCGTTTGTATTTCAAGGCCAAGCTAAAAATAATGTTAATGGTGCAGTGGGGGTGCATGAGCTACCTAATAAACTCTTTTTTGCAGGAGAAGAGGTGCCGATTGATTTAGCTTACGTTCGTGAGGCTATCGACCGTGAAGTGCTGACTACTAGCTGTATGCACACCCGAACAATGCTTACATTAAGAAATATGTCTCGATATTTTCCAGTTATTGAGCCAATCTTAAAGGAGTATGGTATCCCCGATGATTTTAAATATTTGGCCATGGCCGAGAGTGGATTGGATCCAAATGCTTATTCACCTGCTAAGGCTGCTGGAATGTGGCAATTTATACCCTCGGCAGCAGATACATATGGTTTAGAGACAGGTTCGAATACCGACCTGCGCTATCATGTAGAAAAATCTACCAGAGCAGCATGCGCATATTTGAAAAAAGCATACGAGCGTTTCGGAAGCTGGACTCTTGCTGCCGCTTCATATAATGCAGGTCAAGCTGGTGTCGCTCGCCGATTAAGCACACAAGGAGTGGATAACTATTGGGACCTATTTCTTCCTGAGGAGGCTATGAGATATGTGCCTCGCATTCTAAGTTTTAAGATTATCGCTGCCAATCCTCAAAAGTTCAACTTCGAGCTTAAAGAGTCAGATAAATTCAAACCATTCGAGAATTATAAAGTTGTAAAGATTAATAGTACAAATATTGATTGGTCAAAATTTGCCGCTGAGCATGGCACAAATTATCGTCAACTCAGAATTCTTAACCCATGGATCCGTAGTTATGAGTATAAAAACGGAGGAATGACTCAATACGAAGTTTTGGTTCCAACGAATGGGTTCAAGGAGAAAGGGTATTAATTTAGGCGTATTCTAACTTGTTTACTTATAATAAATTATAAATTAGATATGCCAAAAAGTATTTTAAAAATTTGGCATATCTAATTTTTTTTCATATCTTGCGCTATATATGTTAGAAAGAGTTACATACACAGCAGTTTTTATGCCCCATTTTTCTCAAATGGGTGTTGTTGCGTATATGTATAATATGCGAATGCGTCGCTAAGATGCACATATTCCTACACTCAGGCGTGAGGTTAAGTAGCTTAACCCTGCCTATTCACGAAAACTAGATTATATTTAAAGAGTTATAAATGACATAGCGCATAACTTAAATTGTGCACATTATTGTATAAAAACATATGGAAAAGTTACATTTCGAAACACTTCAAGTTCATGCAGGACACCAAAACGATCCAGAGACGGGTGCTTGCGCAACACCATTATACCAAACATCAGCATACGCCTTTAAAAGCTCACAATATGCTGTCGACCTATTTAACCTAGAGGCTCCAGGTCACATCTACACTCGCCTATCAAACCCAACAGTTGCCGTTTTCGAGGAGCGTATAGCAGCTCTTGAGGGTGGCGTAGCAGCTGTTGCAGCGGCATCGGGTATGGCAGCTCAGTTCTTGGTTTTTCAAGCATTGGCAGGTGTTGGTGACAACTTCGTAGTTTGCCCATCGCTCTACGGAGGAACATTCAATCAACTAAAAGTTAGTCTGCCTCGCTTAGGTATTGAGTCTCGATTGGTTTCGGGACAGAGCAGTGAGGATTATGAGAAATATATTGATGAAAACACCAAAGGTATCTTCGTGGAGAGTATCGGTAATTCAGACTACTTTATCCCTGACTTTGAGATGCTTTCGCAACTTTGTAAAGAGTACTCAATTCCATTGATCGTCGATAATACATTCGGTGCAGGTGGATACCTTTGTCGTCCAAAAGAGCTAGGAGCAAATATCATCGTTCACTCGGCAACCAAGTGGATTGGAGGTCACGGAAACTCAATCGCAGGTGTTGTAGTCGATTGCGGAAACTTCGATTGGTCATCTGGTCGCTTCCCAAAATTCACTGAGCCATCACCAGCATATAAAGGTTTGAGCTTTTATGAGGCATTCGGTTCAGTTGCACTTGCGGTTCGCCTACGTGCAGAGGGATTACGTGATTATGGCGCATGCCTAAGTCCGTTCAACGCCTTTATGTTGCTTGCAGGAGTTGAAACACTCTCTCTCAGAGCAGAAAGAATGTGTCAAAATGCCTTGGAGTTAGCTCAGTGGTTATCATCTCACGAGGCTGTAGAGTCGGTAAACTACCCAGGTCTACCAGGCAATGCAAATAATGCAGCAGCGCAAAAATATCTACAAAATGGCTACGGTAGTGTCTTGACATTCTGCATTAAAGGAACTTTAAGCCAAGCATCAAAATTTGTGGAGTCACTAAAGATGATCTCATTCTTGGCAAATGTAGGAGACAACAAGAGCCTAATAACCCACCCAGCAAGTACCACCCACTCGCAATTAAGCGAAGAGGCTCTTGCAGCATCGGGCATAGCTCCAACGGCTTTGCGTTTCTCGGTGGGAATAGAGAATGTTGAGGATATTAAGGCCGATATTGAGCAAGCACTAACCAATATTTAATAGAAGAATGAGCTTGGAGATTCATACGTATAATCATCAACAGCCTTTTAAGCTAGAGAGTGGTGAGGAGTTGCCGACGGTGCGACTCGTCTACCACTCTTCAGTAAACCCAAATTCAATAGCTGAAGCTATAGCACAAGGTCGTCGCATAGTTTGGATATGTCATGCCCTAACTGCAAATTCTGACCCTTCAGAATGGTGGGCGGAACTTGTCGGAGCAGGCAAATTCTTCGATACTGAGCGTGATATTGTGATATGTGCCAATACCATAGGTTCATGTTATGGCTCCACGGGCCCAGCATCATGGGGCGGTGCGCCATTAGATTTTCCTCAATTTACAGTTCGAGATATTGTCTCGGCACATATTGAGTTACGTCGACATCTAGGTATTGAGAATGTAGATCTGTTGGTAGGTAGCTCCGTAGGTGGTTTCCAAGCATTAGAGTGGGCGATAATGGAGCCTGAGAAGATTGAAAATCTAGTCCTTATAGCTTGCAACGAGCGTATAACACCATGGGCAACAGCCTTCAATGAGTCGCAACGTATGGCCATAGAGGCGGATCATACATTCGAAAAACAGGCTTCACTAGAGGGAGGAACAAAGGGTTTGCGAGCAGCAAGATCTATGGCTCTAATTTCATATCGCTCATATGAGGGTTATAACTCGACTCAACAAGAGGAGGATGATAACTGCATTAATGCCAAGCGAGCATCTACATATCAAAGGTACCAAGGTATGAAACTTTCGGATCGTTTTGATGCCTATTCATATTATTATATGACAAAGATGTTGGATTCACACAATGTGGGACGTAATAGAGGCGGTGTAACCAAAGCCCTATCACAAATTAAGGCAAAAACCTTGATGGTAGCAATAGGAAGCGATATACTCTTCCCTCCAGCAGAGTTGCAATATATGGCCTCAAAAGTTCATTCTGCACAATATGAAGAGATTCAATCAGCCTTTGGCCACGATGGATTCTTGATAGAATGGCGATCTCTAAAACGAGTAGTAAATAAATTCTTAACTGCTGAGTAATTTTAAAACACCCAACTAATTAGCAATAAATTAGTTGGGTGTTTTTATTGTGGTGATATTATGCGAATTAGCCAAAGAAGTTACTCTTCTTCGTCTAGCCAGTTCATGTTCTTGATTGCTCGTTCTCCGATGTAACACTCTTTGCATCGGGCTTCGGAGCAATATTTTTCGCTTATTTGGATTAGGGCTTGTCCTTCGAAGGCTGTTTTGGGACGAATGCCATAGTCTCGCCAACAGTTGATATACTTGTTTGATTCGGCTTTTAAATCTTGAATAAGATTCTGTGCACGGTCGACTAGATTATCATCCATTGTGTAGGAGCCGTAGGCAAATTGAATCATCACAACCACATTTATACCCAATATATTACATTTTATGCTTCCTAGGCGTTTCACCTCTCTGTCACTTACCTTTGAGGGTGTGTAATGTGTTGTCCAATAATCTGAAGCCTCGACCATAAATATCTCCTCAATATCTTCTACACAACGGCATGCGAGGATCTTATCCAAGAATAATTCGTGTCGAGTGAAGAGCGTCGCTGCTTGAGCTAGCCGCAGTGCAGGATGATTCTGAGGATACTGTTTTTGGATCTTCCATACTGAGGAGGGGAGGGGCGTAATCTCATATTTTCGCATTAGATACTCCGCTTCTCGCTTTATTGAGAGGGTATAGAGATCATCATTATAATCTTTTAATAGGCCTGATGCCCCTAGCAGAAGTGCTTCTACACGCATTGGGTTTAACCTCTCTCGCAAGATTGCATTGTAGCCTACACGTTTTGCGAGGGTCATATATGCCTCTTTGTTGCGCTTGTCTCCTACATACTTGAAGAAGTATGCAAATAGTGTTTGGTTCCAGTTCTCACGAGCTTCGTTACGATAATATTTTATAATATCTTCATGCTTGTCTCGAAGTCGTTCAAATTCAAAATGGGTGTAGATCTCTTGTCGGGAGATCTCGTCTATTGTTTTGAGGTATCTGCCACAACCACAATATGAGGAGCCAGCGAGCAACTTTTTGTATGCTCGCTGTTCCTGCTTCTCTTTGTTATCACCTATTCCCCACATTGCAATCTTTTTTACAATAGATTAAGTTCAAGTAGAGCCTCTTCGGACATCATTGAACGATCCCAAACTGGCTCAAATACCAAAATTACATTCACCGACTCCACGCCTTTAACCTTTGATACCTCTCTGTTAACACCCTCGAAGAGAATATCGGCCATGGGGCAGTTGGGTGCTGTGAGTGTCATTCGAATATTTACCTCTCCTGAGGGCTCATATTCAATATCATATATTAATCCCAGATCGTAGATGTTAACGGGGATCTCTGGATCATAAATATTTTTTAGCGTCAAGACAATCTCTTTCTCGACTGCAACTATATCTGCTGGTGTCATTCGACTTTTTGTTTTGTGTGTTACTCTACTTTTGTTGAATATGCTAAGGCATACATTTTCATCTGCTTTATCATCGCCAAGAGGCCATTGCTACGTGTTGGTGATAGGTTTGCGCTTAAGCCTATAGCGTCGATAAAGTATAAATCTGTGTCGAGGATCTCTCGTGGTGTACGGCCACTTAATACTCTAATGAGTAGTGCAATTATACCTTTTGTAATTATGGCATCGCTATCGGCACCGAAGTATACTTTTCCGTCACGTAGCTCGGCATCGACCCAAACTCTTGATTGGCATCCGCTAATTACATATTGCTCCGTGCGGTGTGCCTCGCTGAATGGTTGAAGATCATCGCTAAGCTCTATTAAGTAGTTATATTTATCGAGCCAATCGTCATAGATTGCAAACTCTTCGATAATTTCGTCTTGAATTTTATTCATTGTTCTTCATTTTTAATTTTTAGAGAGCCTGTGTAATTTACCTAGTTATTTACAATCTCATCTAGGGGACGACCCTCTGAGGCTGCTGGTTCGGTGATTCCCATTATCTCTGAGAGTGTTGGTGCAATAGAGATTGCATCAACTTGTCGAGTGACAATTTGCTTGGGGATACCTTGTCCATAAAAAATAAGTGGTACTGCTCTATCGTAATTATACATTGATCCTGATTGTGAAAGTCGGCTTACATCTTGCTCGATCCAGTTGGGCATAAGATTCAAAATAACATCTCCCGAGCGACGTGCATAGAAGCCACTTTGTACTTTTTGGGCGTAACCATTACCAAAGTAGCTCGATGAGAGTGCCGTTGAGGTTATTGCGTGCGAGACTCCTTGGAGTTGCAGGGCAAATGTTGCTGTTTCGTTTTGTACTTCGGCGAGGCTAATATTATTTTTGTAGATTGCATTGTGATTTAGATATACCGCACCATTTTGGCAGCCTAGAACCCAATTGTCATTGCCATATCTAACCGAAAGGAAGCCATTTAGAATAACCTCAAATTGACGAGAGTTGAATCTTGAAGTGTCCACAGAAACCGAGGGGCTTGTTCCATGATCTGAGGTTAATATGTAGACGACTCTATTTTTGTCGACCATGGTATTGACAAAGGCGATCAAATCAGATATGGTTCTGTCGAGTTTATAATACATATCTTCTGCCTCGATAGATTCGGGACCATACTTCTCGACAATATTGCGTGAGGCATCGAAGCAGATATTTAGAACATCTACATTGTCATCTGTGCCTAGTCCATAGGCTGCTATAGCCAATTGAGCGAATGATGATACAATATTATTGCCTATTGGGGTTGAACTTATTTGTTTGTAATATTTGGTGTTGCGAGTTCTTCGATCGTCGTTTCTATCAATTTTTACAGCATTTCCCAATAAATATCCTTTTGAATACTCTGAGAAGCGTGAGTTGATGTATAAGTCTGAGTGATATGCCATAATCCATTTTAGGGCTGTGAGTCCAATTACAGATTCTGTTTGATTATACTCGCTGACCCATGATGGAAACATATCTAAATAGGCATCCGAGCTTGACCAACTGCATGTTAACTCATCGAACCAAAAAGGCTCTCCTCGTTGACCGTTCAATGTTATTGCAGATACGGGATCTAAGGCAACTGTTACAGATTTGCTTTGTGGTGAGTCGATTAGTAGTGCGTCGCTTACGGTTGGAACAAATAGGTTTTGTGAAGAGTAGCCTCCATCAAGCAGTGAGGATTCAAGATTTTTGGCCTTGAAGTCTGTAATTAAATCTATCGACTCATTGGTGACATAATCAAACCATTTGTAACCTACAACTCCATGTGTTGATGGTTGAGCTCCAGTTGCGAGAGTTGTAAGCGAGACTGGGGTTAAGGTTTGCTGATAGCTATATTGGCAATTATCATATCTTAAACCTTGATTATAGAGCAAGCTAAATCCTCCCGTGCCGAAGTTTGTTTGATAGCGTTCAATATCTACCGAACGCATACCACTAACTACAATATTAACTACCAATCGAGGTTTGTTAGGGTCGACTGGCTGAGCATAGGAACTGCTTATGGCGACAACTATTGTTGCAAAATAGAGTGTGATTTTTTTTATCATATTTATAATTGGGAGCTATATTTCCTCCCTAATTTTAATTCTCATTAGTTCATTCGAAGAGCAAAATTACAAATTATTTTGTAATTGGCTCCTAAAATATTCACTTTCCTTGCCAAAATTTATATTGGGGTGCTCTTCGATCAGCTCTAACTGCTTTCGGCAGAACTCTTGATGGGCGTTGCTTTCGATGTTAAAAGGTCGGTGAGCCGCTGCACGAATAATCGTTTCGACACTCTGCATTGTTGCATGAGCTGAAGGGCTAATATAGCTTTGGCAAAATTTCGACCAAATATATTCAACTGCCTTTTGAGAGGGGTGAAGCATGTCATCTGCATAGAAGCGATAGTCACGAAGATCATCCATTAGGACTTCAAATGCTGGAAAATATGAGGCATTTGAGTATCGCTCAACAATTTGCGCAATTGCCACTCGCAGAGTAGACTTGCTTAGTGAATTTTCGGCCAAACCATCCAAAAGATGACGGACGGGACTTACCGAGAAGATAAATTGCTTTGATGGATGTTTTTCTATTTGAATGGCAAGAGCCTGCACAACCTCCTCGACACTCATTGCTCGACGTGTGAATCGACGAGAGGGTTCCTTGTGACAATTTGCCACAACTTCACCACTTTCAGCCAATTGATATATCCATACTGTGCCGAGTGTAATAATTATCACATCGCTCTGCTCTAAAGCTGCATGACCTAAATTAACTGCATCGTTAATCTTTTCAAGGGTTTGTTGAGGTTCCACGCATGAAAATGATCCATGGAAATCAAAGTGGAACCATTCTGATCTGCCATATTGTAATTCATCTAGTTTGGCCAATCTTCGTTGCTCAAATCGTTCCAAGGTTGAACATATTGAGAGTGGGTTAAACAATACTCCAATTGGATTCACACACGCTTCAAATTTAGCCTCACATAGCTTGCCACCTATAGAGAGAGCGAAGCAGGAGCCTAAAGAAAGAATCTTGCTCGAATACTCAATTTGAGATGATGCTTGAGGAATTTGTATCTCAGTTCTAAATTTCATAGTGCAAAATTAGTGAATTATATGATTAATTACTATTTTTGCTCTATGACAATTAAAGCAAACTGTAAAATAAATATAGGTCTCGACGTTTTGGAGCGTCGAGAAGATGGTTATCATGAACTCTCAACGGTGATGATTCCTATTTGTGGACTCTTTGATCTGCTTCATTTTGAGGTAACTAGCGGGTCTGATGTTGAATTTTTTGGTGAGGGAATGGTGGTGGACTGCTCACCAGAGAGTAATCTTTGTGTTAAGGCGTATAATTTAATGAAAAAATTGCATCCAGATATTGGAGGATTAAAAATCACTCTTGATAAGAGAGTTCCCTTTGGTGCGGGGCTTGGTGGAGGCTCTTCGGATGCAACGGCTGTGATTTTGGTGATAAATAGATTATTTAATTTGAATTGTAGCGAAGAGCAATTAATTGACCTTGCTGCGCAATTAGGTAGTGATACTGCATTTTTTGTGCGTAACACACCTCAATTATGCAGTGGTCGAGGTGAAATAATGACTTCTGTTGATTTGAATCTTAAAGGGAAATATATCGCTTTAATTAAACCAGAAATTAATGTTTCGACGGGCGAAGCGTACTCTGGTGTTACACCTGCTTACCCTGCAACTGCTCTATCGGAATTAATTATTGAGCCTGTTGAACAATGGCAAGGAAAAATCAAAAATGATTTTGAGCCTCATATATTCAAAGCATATCCACTGCTCGATGAGATAAAAAATCATCTACTTCATTCAGGAGCCGTTTATGCAGCAATGTCAGGAAGCGGATCGACAATTTTCGGTATTTTCGATTGTGAGCAGGAGGCAAAAGATGCTCTCCGTTGCTTTGAGAGTAAATGTTTCACATGCGTTAGCACTTTGTAGTAAATGCAATAGAGAGCTTGCGTTTCCGTGCAATGACCTATATGTTACAGTTGAATTAATGGGCTTAATACAATATTTCTAATATTTGTTCCGTTTGATGACTGAATAAATAAATTTTTTATGCCTATGATATAATGATACTACTTTTATATAAATTTTAATATTTACATTCATTATGAAAAAAGTAGTTTTATTTATGGGAGCTATGGCTCTCACAGCAACTATCGGCGGAGCTACAGCGTATATTGTAGCTCAAAAGACATTTGAAAATGGAGAGAGGATTACTCATGTAAGTTACGAGAGTCGTGAACCAAAATTGGGTTCGCAATTTGTAGCTCATACAGATGGTGATTTCCCAGATTTGACCTATGCAGCAGAAAATGCAGTGCAGGCGGTGGTTAATATCGAGGTTATCCAACAAGTTGAGACTCGAAGTCGAAGCAATAGCGGTTACGATCCATTTTATGAGTTTTTCGGTATTCCGCAGCAAGGTCGAAGCCAACAGCAACCTCAAACGCAAGAGCGCCGTTCAGGTGGTTCAGGTGTAATTCTCTCGGAGGATGGATATATTGTAACAAATAATCATGTGGTAAGCGATGCAACATCGCTAAGAGTTAAATTATATGATGGTCGAATTTTCGATGCAGAGATTATAGGAACCGATCCAACAACCGATATTGCACTAATTAAAATCGAGGCTGAGAAATTGCCAACAATTCCATTTGGAAGTTCCGACGATCTGCGCCTTGGAGAGTGGGTTTTAGCAATTGGATCTCCTTTTGATCTGCAATCGACCATTACAGCGGGTATCGTGAGTGCTAAGGCTAGACAGCTGGATGTTATCCCGACAGAGTTTCGTATCGAGTCATTCATTCAAACCGATGCTGCGGTAAACCCTGGAAACTCAGGCGGTGCATTGGTAAATACTCAAGGTGAGCTTATTGGAATTAACACCGTTATCAAGTCTCAAACGGGTAGTTATATTGGTTATTCATTTGCTGTACCTGAGAGTATTGTTAAAAAGGTAGTTATGGATCTTAAGGAGTTTGGAGTGGTTCAGCGAGCAATGCTTGGAATTAGCTTTAGACCAGTAGATCAACAATTTTTGGATTCTGATGGTAAGGATTATGGAATCACCGAACTTGGAGGAGTCTTTGTAGCGTCGGTTCAAGAGGATGGTGCAGCGTCGGCAGCAGGAGTGCGTAAGGGTGATGTTATCCTCTCGATCAATGGTGTTGAATTGAACGATAAGAGTAGCCTACAAGAGCAAATTGGAAAGCATCGTCCAGGTGACAAAGTAAAAATTGTTGTAAAAAGAGGTGGTGCAGTGAAACATTTTGACCTGACGCTGCGTAATAAGATTGGTAAGGAGGAGTTACTGTCTGTAGAGAGTGTCGATGTTGTCGATCTTCTCGGTGGTAAATTCTCTAATGCTAACGAGAAACTATGTCGTGAGCTTGATATTAACGGTGGAGTTGTTGTTACGTCGGTAACTAATGGTGGTCTTTTGGCACGTGCACGTGTGAAGTCTGGATTTGTTATTACCCATATTAACGATAAACCAATTAGCATGCTAAGAGATTTGGAGCGACTCGTCGATAATGTTAAGTCAATTGATGGAGTCTATACAAATGGTCGTGCTGCAAGTTACGTCTTTGTAGAGTAATTTTAATTAAGAGTGGTTTACCCACTCGAAATTAGATAGATTTAAGAGTGAGAGTTACCTTTATATAAAGGCATGCTCTCGCTCATTTTAAACTCTTTCGTTGGCAAAAATTAAGAAATAAACAAAACAAAATAGAAGAAATGCGTCAGTTAAAAATTACAAAATCCATCACAAACCGTGAAAGTGCATCCCTAGACAAATATCTACAAGAGATTGGTAAGGAGGAGCTTATTACAGTTGAAGAGGAGGTGGAACTAGCCCAGCGAATTAAAAAAGGAGATCAAGAGGCACTAGAGAAACTTACAAAAGCAAATTTGCGTTTTGTGGTCTCTGTAGCTAAACAGTATCAAAATCAGGGTTTGAGTCTTCCTGACCTTATCAACGAGGGTAACCTTGGTTTGATTAAGGCGGCTGAGAAATTTGATGAGACTCGTGGTTTTAAATTTATCTCGTACGCTGTATGGTGGATTCGTCAATCAATCCTTCAAGCTCTAGCTGAGCAATCTCGTATTGTACGTCTACCACTTAACCAAGTTGGTTCACTAAATAAGATCAACAAAGCACTTGCGAAATTTGAGCAAGAGTATGAGCGTGCCCCATCTCCAGAGGAGCTTGCAAATGAGCTTTCATTACCTAAAGAGAAGGTTGCCGATACACTTCGTGTTGCTGGTCGTCACGTCTCGGTAGATGCTCCATTTGCTGATGGTGAGGATAACTCATTGCTTGATGTTTTGATAAATAACGACTCGCCAAATGCCGATCGTGGACTAATTAATGAGTCGCTTGCAACCGAAATTATCCGTGCGCTGGAGACCCTAACCGATCGTGAGCGAGATATTATCCGTTACTTCTTCGGAATTGGTTGTTCGGAGATGACCTTGGAGGAGATTGGTGAGAAGTTTGATCTTACACGTGAGCGTGTGCGTCAAATCAAGGAGAAGGCTATTCGTCGTCTACGTCAATCGTCTAAGAGCAAATTGCTAAAATCTTATTTAGGTTAAGAGTGATGATTTTATGAAGATAGGTATTTTAACACTACCACTACATACAAATTATGGAGGAGTACTGCAAGCATATGCCTTGCAGTACTCTCTTCGTTGTATGGGGCATGAAGCCTATCTTATTGATTGTCGTTTTGATCCTAAATATGCTAACTATATTAAGTATCCGATTGCAGGGATGCTTAAAATAGTGTCGAATATGTTGCCTCCATTAAGGGGTCGACTTGCCCCCCTTGAGCGTCAGATGAGAGCCGATAAGGTTGTGATAAGGCAACATACGGAGGCTTTTATTCGTCGACATATTCCTTTGCGACACTATTTTTGTTATAATCTGATTTCGAAGCGAGATTTTGAAGCAATTGTGGTTGGAAGTGACCAGGTGTGGCGACCAGACTATTTTCCTCGAATTGAAATGGCTTATCTTGATTTTGCATCTGGCTGGAATATTCGACGTATTGCTTATGCTGCCTCTTTTGGTGTTGATCGTTGGGAATATAATCAAAATCAGACAGAGAAGTGTCGAGAACTTGTTTCGCTTTTCGACGCACTCTCTTTGCGTGAGAGGTCGGGAGTTGAGTTGTGTCACAGTGAGCTCTTGTGTGAGGCCTGTGAGGTTTTGGATCCGACTCTATTGCTCTCGAAGCAGGAGTATATGAGCTTGGTGGCCGAGCAGACAACAGTGCAGAAAAAAGAGGGCGGTATGTTAGTTAGTCTGTTAGATAATGATTTGGATAAACTCTCGCTTGTTGAAGCAATATCTCAGAGATATTCAACCACGCCATTTTTTGTAAACTCTCGTGTTGAGGACCGCACAGCACCGTTAGAGGAGCGAGTGCAACCTCCCGTTGAGGAGTGGCTACAGGGTTTTGACGATGCTGATTATGTTGTTACAGATTCATATCACGCATCTATCTTTGCGATAATTTTCAATAAGCCATTTGTTGTTTATGGTAACAAGGATCGGGGTTATGCTCGGTTTATATCTCTGCTGTCTAAATTAGGTCTTGAAAGTCAATTTGTTCTCTCATCTTCGCAAATTAATTTGGCGGGTTGCTTTCAAATTGATTGGCAGAGTGTGAATAATCGCTTGCAAGAGCTTCGCAAGGAGAGTCTTGACTTCCTTGAGTCGGCCATTAATCCTCTGAATTAATCTTCAATATATCATTACGGAGAAGTATAATTTTTCTATCGTCGACGAGTTCCTCTAATTTTGCTGTTATTTTATCGGGTGAGGCATTAATTCTTACCACAATTTCCTTTGGTGATAACTCTTTTTCAGAGAGTAATTTAAATACCTGCTCCTCAATATTAATCGTCTTCACCTTTCTGTGCTCCAAACATATATCACATACTCCGCAATCCTCGCTCCTATCTACGCCAAAATACTCTTCAAAGAGACGGCTTCTACAAACTGTGCCATTTGAGGCATAATGTAACATCATTTTGAAACGCTGCTGCGTCATCTCTTTTCGGATTTTGTAGCTTTCGGGTGAAATATATATATCTTTCAGTGCTAGACGTTCCGAGTCAAGATATATAAGTGGCGATTGATTTGAGGGTATATATTTAATCAAACGCATTTGCCATAAACGAGTAAGAAGCTCCTTAACTTTCATTATTGTATATCCACTCCAGTGCGCAATTTCGGCTTCACTGATTTGTCTAAACTCCGAGAATAGACCCTCGTAGAGCCGAAGTATAACACGTAGAAAATGATCTAGCTCCGTGTGATCTACTCGAACCTTATATAAATCATCTCGTCCGACACAAAACATAATTCTTGCTGGGTTTGCAAGTTCGTCGGTGAGCGACATATATCCATTACTCTCCAATATTTTTATTGCGCTCTGCACCATACCTCTAAACATCTTATGCTGAGAGCAGAAATCATAAATATTAAATAGGTGTGAACTCATCGACCCATCGCCAATTGCAATTTGAAGATGTGAGCATATTAAATCATATATCTCTTTGATCGTCTCAATTGGGGGGAATTCAGCTTTAAAACTCTTTATAATTCTATCGTTGTCATTCGGTGCGTATAAAAGTAGAGCATAGCTTCGTTGTCCGTCACGCCCTGCACGCCCCGCCTCTTGGTAATATCCTTCAAGAGAATCGGGCATTGTATAGTGCACAACAAACCGAACATCTGGCTTGTCAATACCCATTCCAAATGCGTTTGTTGCAACCATCACACGAACTTCATTATTTATCCACTCCTCTTGCCTTAGCGAGCGTTCCATATGTGGAAGCCCACCATGATAAAAATTTGCTGCAACACCTTTGTTGTTAAGTTCCCGAGTGACCCTTTCGGCACCCTTGCGAGTTCTCACATATATAATTCCACTTCCAGGTACGCTGTTTAAAACTTTTGTTAGTTGATCTTCCTTATCTTCGACTGATCTAACGGCATAAATCAGATTTTTACGAATGAAGCTACCCTTTAAAATAACCTCATCTTTAAAATTCAGACGTTCGATAATATCTTTTACAACATTCTTTGTTGCTGAGGCGGTCAATGCTAAAATTGGTGCATTGTCGGTATGTTCACGCAGTTCTGCAATTTTAAGATATGATGGTCGAAAATCATATCCCCATTGCGAGATGCAGTGCGCTTCATCTACAGCTACCATCGAAACATTCATTCGCTGCACTCGGAAGCGGAACATCTCGGTTGCGACTCTCTCGGGAGAAACATATAAAAATTTTGTATCGCCATAGACGCAATTGTCGAGAATAATATCAATTTGTCGATAGGAGAGTCCCGAATGAATTGCTGCGGCGGGAATTGCTTGTGAGCGAAGTTTATCCAATTGATCTTTCATCAGGGCAATCAGCGGAGTTACAATAATACATACTCCATTCATCGCCAGAGCGGGTACCTGATAGGTAAGAGACTTACCTCCACCTGTTGGCAGTAGAGCTAAAGTATCTTGACCTGCCAGCACAGAGTTTATTATCTCTTTCTGCATAGGTCGAAACTCATCATATCCCCAATATTTTTTGAGTATTGAGTATATATCCTTTTGTTCTTCGTGCTCTTTTTGTTTAGACTTCATAGATGCAAAATTACGTAAAATTATTTAATGCCGCTCTTTTACTCGTTCTTTTATTCATTCTGCAACTCACATCTTCAATATTTTTGTAATTTAATCTTCAGTACAGTTTTCCTTTTCATTAATTGAACAAAAAGCATAAATACCTGTTTTTAATGTTATAGCCACAAGAGGAATAGCTATTCTAACACCAACATTAAGTTCAGAGATAAAAATTACTATAAGTTCAGTTATTAATAACCTTGCATCACCTGCAATAAATTGTTCCACCCACTGATTTGGCATGTTGCCACTGCATAATAAAGCATGTATCTTAGGTTTAAATCTTTCCCAATTTTCTATGCAAGATCCTATCGTTACATGACTAAGTATTAATATACCTGTCATAGAGCCATAGAGCAACATGCCAAGTAACCCACCTATTAAAGAGCCAAGTTTGGATCTGTCCTGTATAGTGGTATTAGCGTGATCTATTTCAAGGTCAAGTTTTGATTTCCAATATGAAATAGTGTGATATTCATTCATAATTTCATCATATAACTCATCCGTAAGATTAAATTTTTCTGTATTATTTTTCATGGGTTGTAATATTTATGATGGATTATAATGTGATTTTTCATGCTTTAAAATGTAAACACATAATACCCTAAATTGAAGTAGTTCTTTGTATTCTCAAAGATATATTAAAAAAAATATACTAACAAGTTTTTAGTATATTTTTTTTATGCAATTGTTCTAGGTATGTGAAAGAATAAGGGTGTTTTATCTTTATGGCTGAAGATTTTCGGAGAAATCCGAGTGATAATGTATTATATTTGTGTTTGCGTAAGATATTGTAACTGAAAAAAACTGCTTTTTGAGGAGGGAGGTCGATCAGCTTTCTTACGTTGGAGACTGCCCTTGCAGCGGGCGGCCGCCAGGCACAGCCTGGACAGAAAAACTTCGTTTTTCACCCTATTGCTTTTACAAGTTTATTCAATGCGGTATATGAATTGATGTGAATATTTTGAAAAAATTGTGTAAATTTGTATTGAATGAAAAAAATATTTAAATTATGAGCGAAGTTAAGATGGATCATCAAACCGAAGAGATGGTAGTTTTCAATGAGTATAACTCCCTGAATGAGGCCGAAGTTATTAAATCAGTGTTGGATAGCGCTGGAATATGGTCGATGATTAATAATGAATATATGTCGACATTTTATCCCGTAGGCGTTATCTCAGCACAAATTATCGTAAGAAAAGAGGATTTCGAAAGAGCACAAGAATTGGTGCAGTCGTGATTTTCTTATTAAAAAAATTGTTTATTTAAAATAAAACCACTATATTTGCACTACTTAATGTAAAAATGAAGCCGTGATTTATAGTGGTTACATAAATAATAGTTTGCAGTTCTCTAATAGAGTTCACACTCTTGTTGTGTTTGCAGCTATGCCGTTGCGACGACGACGCTAGTCGTACGCTTTGTTTATTGTTGTCGTATCCGAACAGTCTTTTGGGGGCAACTATTCATCTTGATTTTTTATATTATTAACCCATCTCAATACTTTTTATTGTATTTTAATTAAACTATGATTGTCAGTAACTTCACTGTTGTCGTAGCTAACTCTACCCATGTTAACTTTGCCGAGGAAATTTGCGACGAGATGTCGTCATCGGCTGCAAAACGTGGAACAGGTATAGCTAAAAGATCTTCGGCATACATTTCTAAGAAAATGATCGAAGGAAAAGCTATTATCGCATTTAGCGATAATGGACAATGGGCAGGATTCACCTATATTGAATCGTGGGAAGGCGAAAAGTATGTCGCAAATTCAGGACTTATTATCAACCCAAAATTCCGAGAAATAGGATTGGCCAAAGTCATCAAACGTAAGGCTTTCGCTCTTTCGATAAAGAAGTACCCAGGTGCTAAACTTTTTGGATTGACCACAGGTTTCGCCGTGATGAAAATTAATGACCAGCTTGGTTATCATCCTGTTACATTCAGTTATTTGACCCATGACGATAAGTTTTGGGAGGGTTGTAAAAGTTGCGTGAATTATAATATTCTTGTCGCTAAGAATCGTAATAACTGCCTCTGTACGGCGATGATTTTCGATTCGTCGAAAGATCAACTGAAGTTCGACATAGATGTAGTGCTCGAAGAGAATGTTTTTGAGCTACCCAAATTGTAATAAATAATTAATAAAAAAAACATATATCATGAAAAAGAAGGTAATTTTGGCCTATAGTGGAGGCCTTGACACTTCGTATTGCGGAGTTTATCTAACAAAAAATATGGGCTATGAGGTTCATGCAGTGTTGGCTAATACTGGTGGATTTACCGCTGAGGATATTGAGCAAGTTGAAAAACGTGCTTACGAGATCGGATGTGTGAGTTTTACAAATTTAGATGTTGCGGATGATTATTATGATCTGACAATCAAATATATGGTTTATGGAAATATGCTTAAGAATGGTGCTTACCCAATTTCGGTGAGCTCGGAGCGTATTATTCAAGCTATCTCGATTGCAAAGTATGCTAAGGCTGAGGGTGCAGATTATCTTTGTCATGGTAGTACTGGTGCTGGTAACGATCAAATTCGTTTCGACTCGATTTTCAGTATCGTAGCTCCAGAGATCGAGGTTATCGCTCTTATTCGTGAGCAACAACTCTCTCGTGAGCAGGAGATCAATTTCCTTAAGGAGAATGGTATTGATATGGATTTCAAAAAGGCTGAGTACTCAATCAATAAAGGCCTTTGGGGAACCTCAATCGGAGGTAAAGAGACCCTAAGCTCTAAGCTCGGTTTGCCAGAGGAGGCATTCCCAACTAAGTGTGTTAAGGGAGAGGCTGAGGCGGCCGATATGACAATTACCTTTGAGAAAGGTGAAATTGTAGCCGTTGATGGTGTCGCTGTCACAGGTGTTGCTGCAATCTCTCAAATTGCTCAAAAGGCTGGTGAGTTTGCTGTAGGTCGTGGCATGCACGTTGGTGATACTGTAATTGGTATCAAGGGTCGTGTAGGTTTCGAGGCTGCTGCTCCAATGGTTATCATCAAGGCTCACCATATGTTGGAGAAGCACACTCTTTCGAAGTGGCAACTCTTCTGGAAAGAGCAGATTTCAACTTTCTATTGTAACAATCTTCACGAGGGTTTGTACTTCGATCCAGTTATGCGAGATATTGAGGCTATGTTGAGTCAAAGTCAAGAGTTTGTTTCGGGTGATGTATTTGTGAAGTTGCAACCTTATCGTTTCGAGGTTATCGGTATCGAGTCTGAGAGCGATTTGATGTCTGACGCATTCGGATCATATGGTGAGATGAACAGAGCATTTACAGGTGAGGATGCCAAAGGTTTTGGTACAATCTTCTCGCTTAGCTCAAAGATATTTAACACAATTAATAAGATAGAGTAATGATACGAGTTGGTGTTGTAGGTGCTGCGGGATATGTTGGCGGTGAGATCTGTCGACTATTGTTGCTGCATCCATCTGTAGAGTTTGTCTTTGCGCAGAGCTCTAGTAGTGCGGGAGAGCCTCTATATTCGGTTCATGAGGATCTTTTTGGGGAGAGCGAAATGCTTTTTTCTCAAGATGTTGATACCTCGGTTGATGTTATCTTCTTGTGTTCGGGTCATGGAAAGTCGCTTAAGTTTTTGGAGCAATATGAGCTTCCTGCATCATGCGTTGTGATTGATTTGGGTAATGATTTCCGTTTGAAGGCGGATGCTGTGAGTGCAGGACGTGAGTTTGCTTATGGTCTTTCGGATTATTTTGCTGATGATGTTACTCGCTGTCGCAATGTTGCAAATCCAGGTTGCTTTGCAACGGCTATTCAGTTGGCTATTTTGCCACTTGCTGCCGCTGGAGCTTTGGTTGATGATGTTCATGTTACAGCAGTCACTGGATCAACGGGAGCTGGTCAGAAGCCATCGTCGACAACTCATTTTTCGTGGAGAGCAAATAATCTTTCGACATATAAGACATTTACGCACCAACATTTGGGTGAGATAGGTGAGAGCGTTTGCCGTTTGCAACCATCGTTCGATGCGGCAATTAATTTTGTTCCTTACCGTGGTGATTTCCCTCGTGGAATTATTGCAACGGTTCATACGAAGTGTGCTTTGAGCTTGGAGGAGGTTATCGTGATTTTTAATGCTCATTATGCTGAGTCACAGTTTACCTTTGTTTCGCCTAAGCCGATTAATCTCAAGCAGGTTGTAAATACAAATAAATCGTTGCTTTATGTTGAAAAACATGGAGATTATTTGTTGGTCACATCGGTAATTGATAATCTTTTGCGTGGTGCTGCGGGTCAGGCTATCGAGAATATGAATCGTATCTTTGCATTGCCACTTGATGCAGGATTAAAACTTAAGGCTTTGGCCTTTTAATTCAAGGAGGAGAAGATAATGAAATGTTTTGATGTATATCCAGTAAATGATATAAATATAGTTAAGGCTAAGGGTTCGAGGTTATGGGATGATGCAGGCTGTGAATATTTAGATATGTATGGCGGTCACGCTGTAATCTCTATCGGTCACACCGCTGAGCGTTATGTAAACTATCTTGAAGAGCAACTTGGCAATATTGGCTTCTATTCGAACTCTATTCGTATTCCAATTCAAGCTAAGTTGGCCGAGAAGATGGGTCGACTTGCAGGGAAAGAGGATTATTCACTCTTTTTGTGTAATAGTGGTGCTGAGGCTAATGAGAATGCAATAAAGTTGGCTTCATTCTATAACTCTGAGCGTCGTGTAATTTCGTTTACGAAATCTTTCCATGGTCGTACCTCTATGGCTGTAGCAGCTACGGATAATCCGAAAATTGTTGCGCCAGTGAACCAGACTGATAATGTTGCGTTTGTTGAGTATAACAATATTGAGGCTCTAAAGGCTGAGTTCGCAAAGGGTGGCGTGTCGTCGGTTATCGTTGAGGCTATTCAGGGTGTTGGCGGTTTGAAGATGGCTACGCCTGAGTTTTTGGCCTCTATTCGTGAGTTGTGCGATGCGAATAATGCAGTTATGATTGCCGATTGTGTGCAGTGTGGTTGCGGTCGTTCGGGCGCTTACTTTGCTTTGGATCATTCGGGAGTTACGGCAGATATTTATACAATGGCTAAAGGAATTGGTAATGGTTTCCCAATTGGTGGAATTATGATCTCTCCTAAATTTACAGCTACGTATGGTATGTTGGGAACTACCTTTGGTGGAAATCACTTGGCTTGTGCTGCGGCATTGGCTGTCGTTGATGATATTGAGGAGAAGGGACTCATTGCGAATGCTGCCAAAATGGGAGAGTACCTTCTTGAAAAATTAGGCGAGATTGAGGATGAGCGAATCGTTGAACTTCGTGGTCGAGGTTTGATGATTGGTGTTGTTATGGAGAACGACTCTAAGGCTATCAGATCAAAATTATTGAAAGAGCATAAGATATTTGTGGGTAGCGCTTCGGATAATAGAATCATTAGAATTTTACCATCGCTTACCATCGGTCAAGCGGAGTGTGATAGATTGCTTGATGCTCTAAAGAGTTGTTTGAATGATGAGTAAGCAGAGACTTAAAGTTGTTAAAATTGGAGGTCATGTTGTTGACTCGGTTGAGGGACTAGATAAGTTGCTCGATGAATTTGCGACACTCGAAGGCAATAAAATATTGGTTCATGGTGGCGGAAAGATAGCAACAAAAATTTCGGGAGCTTTGGGTATTGAGGCTAAAATGGTTGACGGTCGTCGAATTACCGATGCTGCAACCGTTGAGGTGGTTACAATGGTCTATGCTGGCGGAATCAATAAAGGAATTGTCGCTAAACTACATAAACGTGGAGTTTCAGTTTGGGGTGTTTGTGGTGCAGATGCCTCTTTGATCCCTGCTGTAAAGCGCCCAGTTAAGGCTATAGATTATGGTTTTGTGGGTGATGTGCTTACCGATCAGATCAATAGCGGTGCATTTCAAATGTTGATTAACTCAGGGTATAGCGTTGTTGTTGCACCAATAACCGTAGATGCTTCGGGTCAACTGCTTAATACGAATGCTGATACCATTGCTCAAAGTGTTGCAGTTGCAATGAGTGCTTTGTATGATGTGGAGCTAATTTATCTATTTGAAAAACCAGGTGTTTTGGCAGATATTTCTGATGAAAGTAGCGTTATTAAACTTATTTCGCATGATAATTATGCGGAACTTAAGAGTTCAGGTAAAATTTTCGATGGAATGATTCCAAAGATTGATAATGCACTTTTTGCTGTAGATAATGGTGTTGGAGCAGTTAGAATTTGTGATACGCTATTGCTTGAAGCAGGAACATTAATTGCAAAATAAGATGAAGAGTGAATCAGCTATAAATCTACTTGAAAGATTGATCGCAACACCCTCGGTTACACGCAGTGAGCAGGGTAGTGCAGATCTTTTGTATGCAGAGATGGTTGCCTTGGGGATGGAGCCTCAGCGAGTGGAGAATAATTTAATTGTTTACAATAAACACTTCTCGGCTGATCTGCCAACGGTGGTTTTATGCTCACATCACGATACTGTTCGCCCAAATGAGAATTATACTCGGGATCCATTTTGCCCCTCACGAGAGGATGGTCGATTGTATGGACTGGGGAGTAATGATGCTGGAGCGAGTTTAGTTTCGCTGTTGACAACATTTGCTCACTTTTATTCGATGGAGTTGCCTCGACATAATCTATGTCTACTGCTTACGGCAGAAGAGGAGAGCTCAGGACATCGAGGTATGGGAATTATGTATGAGCAGATTATAAATCCATCATTGGTTATCGTTGGAGAACCAACATCAATGGATGTTGCCATTGCCGAGCGAGGATTGATAGTTTTGGATTGTGAGACCGTTGGTGTTTCAGGTCATGCAGCACATGAAAATACAGTCAACCCAATTATAGAATCGCTTGCAGATATTCGCTGGTTCAATGATTATCGCTTCGAAAAGGAGTCTGAAATGTTGGGTCGAGTGAAGATGAGTGTTACGGTGATCTCGGCAGGAACGACACACAATGTGGTTCCTGGAAAGTGCAATTTTACAGTTGATGTTCGCAACAATGGATGTTACACAAATCAAGAAATTGTGGAGATTGTCAAGCAACATGTTAAATGTAGCGTTGTAGCTCGTTCAACCCGCTTGGGAGCTTCGTCAATAAAATCGACACACCCATTTGTTGAGTGTTGTGTGAAAAATGGATCAAAGATATTTGGTTCGTCGACACTCTCGGATCAAGCCTTGGTGAGTTGCGAGAGTGTGAAAATTGGTGTGGGAGATACACACCGTTCGCATACGGCAGATGAGTATGTAAACGTTTGCGAGATTGAAGAGGGTATTGAGCGTTATATCAAGATATTAACAGATTATTTATTATAGATATGAAATTGTGGCAAAAAAGTGTTGAGGTAGATGCTCTAGTCGATCAATTTACCGTTGGTCGTGATAGAGAGATGGATGCCAACCTAGCTAAAGCAGATATATTAGGGTCGTTGGCTCACACAAAGATGTTGGCGAGTGTCGGCTTGCTCAGTGAGGAGGAGCTAGAGCTTGTTCAAAAGGGATTAAAGGAGATATTCAAGAGTGTTGAAGATGGCACATTTGTAATTGAGGATGGTGTAGAAGATATACACTCTCAAGTGGAACTTCAATTAACACAAATGATCGGCTCAGCAGGTGGAAAAATTCACAGCGGCCGTTCTCGAAACGATCAAGTTTTGGTCGATCTTAAAATCTTCTTGCGTTCAGAGATCCAAGAGATTGTTGAACTCTGTAACGAGTTATTCGCAACACTTACAAGACTATCTGAGCAACATAAAGATACTTTGATGCCAGGATATACCCACTTGCAAATTGCAATGCCATCATCATTTGGACTTTGGTTGGGAGCCTATGCCGAAAGTCTAGTTGATGATTGCCAATCGGTTTTGGCTGCATATAAACTATGCAACAAAAATCCACTTGGTTCGGCAGCTGGTTACGGTTCGTCATTCCCATTGGACAGAGAGATGACAACCAGATTACTTGGTTTCGATACCCTAAATTATAATTCAATCTATGCACAGATGAGCCGTGCAAAGTGTGAGCAGAGTGTTGCAGTCGCTTTAGCCTCTTTGGCAGCTACATTATCTCGTTTTGCAATGGATAACTGTATGTTTATGAGTCAAAATTTTGGATTCGTCTCATATCCAGATAACTACACAACAGGTTCAAGTATTATGCCCCATAAGAAAAATCCAGATGTATGGGAGTTGATCCGTGGAAAATGTAATATTATTCGTGCTCTACCAAATACAATTTCGCTATTGACAACAAACCTGCCTATCGGATACAACCGTGATATGCAGCTACTCAAAGAGCAACTCTTCCCATCAATCTTCGAGATGAAGAGCGTCTTGCATATGGCAAATGTTATGCTCAGTGAAATTAGAGTAAACAAGGGAGTTGTAGACGATAAGCGTTACGATTATATCTTCAGTGTCGAGAGTGTCAATGCACTAGTCTTGGAGGGTGTACCTTTCCGTGAGGCCTATAAAAAGGTCGGTCTTGATATTGAAGCGGGTAACTATACTCCAAACCGAGAGGTTAACCACTCACATGCAGGAAGTATTGGTTGTCTCTGCACCGAGCAGATTAAAGAGATGTTCTCGTCAATAATCGGAGAGTTCAATTTCGAGAGAAAGAGCGAAGCAGAGGAGAATTTGATAAATAATTAAGCGAAAAATAAGATGAAAAAATTTGAATCACTCTATGATGTAGATTGCCTTCAAGATTGGTTGGCAGAGGCTAAAACAGTTAAGGAAAATCCATTTGTTTACGACACTTTGGGTCGCAATAAAACCCTGCTTATGATCTTCTTCAACTCATCGTTGCGCACACGTCTCTCGACACAAAAGGCAGCTATGAATTTGGGAATGAACGTTATGGTTCTCGATGTTAATCAAGGTGCATGGAAACTCGAAACTGAGCTAGGTGTCGTAATGGATGGAGATAAACCCGAGCACTTATTGGAGGCGATACCAGTTATGGGATCATATTGCGATATTATCGCTGTAAGAAGTTTCGCTAGCCTTACAAACAAGGCCGATGATTATGCAGAAAAAATTCTGAATCAATTTATCACATACTCAGGCAAACCAGTCGTAAGTATGGAAGCTGCCACCCGTCACCCTCTACAATCATTTGCCGATGTAATCACCATCGAGCAATATAGAACAATGGCTCGACCAAAGGTTGTCCTAACCTGGGCACCCCATCCACGAGCACTTCCTCAAGCTGTCGGAAACTCATTTGCGGAGTGGATGTCGGCATTCGATTATGATTTTGTCATCGCCTGCCCCGAGGGTTACGAGCTCAGCGAAGAGTTTACCAAAGGAGCCAAGGTGACAAACAACCAAGAGGAGGCATTTAAAGATGCAGATTTCATCTACGCAAAAAACTGGTCACCATTTGCCGACGAGACCTACGGTCAAGTGATCTCACAAGATATGTCATGGTGTGTAGACTCTGAGAAGATGGCCTTAACCAACAACGCATATTTTATGCACTGCCTACCCGTTCGACGCAATATGATCGTTTCGGATGAAGTTATTGATTCACCTCGCTCAATTGTGATCGAGGAGGCAGCGAATAGAGTCGTTTCAGCCCAAGCCGTATTGGCGAAGATGCTTAAAGATATGTAGTTTCACCATCCATTTTATTAAATCTGCTTAGATTTCATTTGAAGTTTAAGCAGATTTATTGTATATTTGATGTTATAAAGTGGTTAATATTTTAAATAAGAGTTGCAACAACTACTTTAATATATTAGTTTTGTACAATTAATTTTTCAAACTTATATAAATATATGAGCCCATACAGAATACTTATTGTTGACGACGAAGAGTCGATTTGTGAAATCCTTCAACTTAATCTTCAATCTGAAGGCTACACGGTTGATGTAGCATATAGCGCTGAGGAGGCACTGAGACTCGACATTCCGTCATATTCACTTCTAATTCTTGATATTATGATGGGTGAGATTGGCGGGTATAAAATGTTGCAGATTCTTCGTTCAAAGGATGAAACCAAAGATATTCCTGTGATCTTTTGCTCAGCAAAAGATACTAAAGATGATACTATCACAGGCCTTAATCTTGGTGCCGATGATTATATCGCCAAACCATTCGTTGCACGTGAGGTAATTGCTCGTGTGAAGAGTGTGTTGCGTCGTGCATACAATAAAGCGGAGGTGCAAGTCAACAACAACATTGAGTTTGAAACCCTCTCGATGGATCTAAATCGCAAGCAGTGCAAAATTGATGGTGAGGATATTTCGATGACCAAAAAAGAGTTCGAGATCTTGGCACTGCTGTTGCAAAATCGCAATGTAATCTTCTCACGTCAAGATATTTTGAGCCGAGTGTGGGATGATGAAGTTGTAGTCGTGGATCGCACAATTGATGTTTTTATCACTCGTCTACGTAAAAAAATCGGTATCTATGGTAAGAAAATCGTAACTCGATTAGGTTATGGATACGGATTCTATGAGTAAAGTCTCTCGTCAGAGCCACCTTTTTTTAGCCCTATTGATTCTTCTTTGGGGCTTAGTTTTATGTTTTGTTGGTTATCAATATAGTCACGATAGAGACCAAATAAGGGGTCTATTAAGTGCGAAACTTCAACTTTTGAATCTTCAATTAGGAGATGATATTAAATCGGGAGTTTCGACCGATGATTTTTTTCATCGCAATAGCTCTCGATTCAACAATTTGGAAATAGCAGTTTTCAGTCGAGGCAGTTGTGTAAGTTACAACTCCGAAGAGGAGGATATGCTCAACGAGAAGATAAGTGTAGTTAATGAGGCGCGTGAGTTGGGTAAAAATATAATTATCCGTCACTACTATCAGAATGATAACGTTGGGTATATCCACTCGATTTCGAGTGTGGATCAATATACGATCTGCTCTTCGTGTGCCTATTCGCTATCGTTTCTTGACATCTTTAGGGGTAGCAACACCTTTTTGATTATTGCCGTAGCAATATCGGTTCTCATCAGTGTGATTGGATTTATCACCTCTCGTCTCTATTATAATTTGGATGTTACAATCAAGGAGCGAGACAAAGAGCAGGAGGCAGTGAGGCGTGAGGAGATGGATAAGCAGCGATTGAAACGACAGCTAACCAACAACATCAACCACGAGTTAAAAACCCCAATATGTTCGATTTTGGGATATATGGATATGATTCTCAACAATCCCAATTTAGATGCTGAGCAGTGTCGGCAATTTGTCTCGAAGAGTTACGATCAAGCGGAGCGCCTGCGTCACTTGATGATGGATCTCTCGACGATAACACGCATTGACGAGGCGGGAAATATGATCGAGCGGGAGAGGGTAGATCTCACCACTCTGATTCAGGATGTAAAAGATGATGTCATCCCTCAGTTAGAGAAGCAATTTATGACCATCAAGAGTAATATCGCCAAGGATCTTTATATCGAGGGAAACCACTCTCTATTATATTCGGTTTTCAGAAATTTGGTCGATAATGCGATCGCCTACTCGGGAGGGCGCACGATATGGATTGACTTGATAGCTGAAGATAGTGAGAAGTACTATTTTTCACTCAGAGACAATGGAATTGGCGTTGAGCAGAAGCATCTTCAATATATGTTCGAACGTTTCTACAGGGTAGATAAAGGGCGCTCCCGCAAAGCAGGTGGCACAGGATTAGGGCTTTCGATAGTAAAAAATGCGGTTCTCTTCCACTCAGGAAAAATTGATGCTCGCATCGAAGAGATGGGCGGCCTAGAGTTCCGCTTCTCCCTCGGCGTTAAATGCGCTCCTCCAGAGATACGAGAGGTTTAAGCTACGGTTAATTGTTCCCTACCATATTAGATAAAATACAGAAATAGCCTTGAGTGAAAGTTCAAGGCTATTTCTGTATTTGGGTGTTGAGCTTTTATACTCAATTTGATGATTGTGTTACACTTCCATCATCATCTGTTGTTTTTGACGTATCTGGAGTGTAAGGTGTAAATGTTAATCTTGGATATGATCCTAATGTTTGTGTCCATGTAGATACTTCAGTGTTACCTTCAATAGTGATGTAAGTACTACTGCTTTTTTTACTATAGCCCTCGTAGCCGTAGTAAATGTCATCGTTGGCATATTCTAATAGATCAATAAAGGATGTAGCATTATCACGAACTATAGCGCCAGCATAAGCATTATAGCCAGAACACGACAAGGCGACACCTTCTTTCATTTGGTCAGTTGATAGACCAGCCCAATAATATTCAGTATAACTTCCAGAACCGATGGCATTTATCTTGCTATTAATTGACTCATTATTATAAATATTGACGTATATATCACCTGAATAACCCGCTCCAACACAATATCCTATATACTTACTACTACTACTACTATTACCTGTAGAGAGCTCACCGGTATTATAACATCCGTTAATAATAGTATAGCCTACTTCACTACTTTCTGTAGCATCATATGCTTTACCGCACAAACCTCCAACATTTATTGCTCCTGAGCTAGCGTTCCCAGTTACAGACCCTTGATTGTAGCTATTCAAAATATAGATAGTTGTCACTATACTTTCATGGTCAATACAACCTACAAGGCTTCCAACTGCACCATTCGCATTTAAAGACACAGAAGTATCTTCTTCGCATCCACAGTTAATTATAGTTGCACCATAATTGAGAGTTGCAGCTAAAATCGCAGCATGAGATCCACCTTTATTTGTAACGCATTTACTGTCGGCAATAAGTAAATTTTTAATTGTAGTTTTTGGATCAGCAACATATCCGAATAACCCCAATGATATAAATATATTTTCATCACCTAACATGTAAGCGTAATATCCACTTATTGTATGTCCTGCACCATCAAAAACTCCTTCAAAATGAATGATCTTTTCATGCGTATTAACTGAATAATACCCTATTGGAGTCCATAAGTCGAGTTCTTCAAGCTCACTATCGCTCATATCACTAACCTTGTTAGTGTTGCTACCATTAATACGTATATCATTCTTAAGAGTGAATGTGTATGTAGTACTATCAACTTCTAAATTACCCGCATTAGTTAATGCGGCCAAAGCGTAAAGATGTTCTTTAGAGCTTATGGAATAATCTTTAGTATTATAATCAAAAACAGTATCTCCATCAAAGACATATTGAAGCTGACCTATATCGGTTGCTACATATTCATTAGTATCGTCTGAAGTATATATGCCGTTTATGGTTGTTCCGTTTTCACTTGT
>JAWXTJ010000025.1:0-31081 GCA_044433665.1 Rikenellaceae bacterium | reverse complement strand
CATTCCGAACAGAGAAGTTAAGCTCGCTTACGCCGATGGTACTGCGGTTTTCCCGTGGGAGAGTAGGTAGCCGCCTCTTCAAGTGCAATCCAAGAAATTGGGTTGCACTTTTTTTATGTGTGTTTGTGAATGAGGATATTATTGGTTATATTTGCAAAGCCAAGTACGGCATCTAATATAGATCACCTATTAATTACCATATTTTATTTATACTTATGAATAATATAAAGAAATATTGGATAGAAATATCCCTAACGACTTTTCTCCCATTCACGGTTCCGCTTGTTAATCCATTAGTACATAGGGTAATATGTATGCTTCCTTCGTGTTTTGATACTACTAAAATGTTTATTTTGCAGTATGTATGTAGAGTTGATATATTAAATATAATTTCAGTATTTATTATTTTCTTTCTTTATTTATTCTTATATTGGATGTTAAAAAGAATATCTGTGCCAAAAATATCATTTATGAATGATAAGTTTGCATATTACACGGTTACTGCACGTTTTGCAACTATTGAGAAAGAAGTAGAGAAAAGTGCTAAAATTAGTATTAATAGTTTCGCAAATGATAAAACTATTGATACAGGTATTTTATCTAGATTATTACCTTCTGGATCTAAACCATCTAATTGTATAAATGCTATTATAGCTGATTTTGTAAATGAGTGTAAAAAGTATGATAGTGTGTCAGATATGTACAATAGAGCTCCATTTTTATTTGCCGAGCATTATTTCTATTATAAGTTGTTAGATGACTACAACAAAAAGCGTGATAAAAAAATGAGCAAAGACCCTTTTTTTTAAACGAAGTTAAATGATTATAGGAAAAAATTTCTAGGTAAGGAAAAGAAAAACTTAACACAAATTAATAATTTATTCTCACAGAAAGAAATGCCTAACTTGAGTATAATTATTCAAATTTGTATAGATGCGAATACGGCAGATTTATCACAACACGGAGCAAAAGCATATAATAATACAAGCGAGATTCTTCATGGTGATAGTAGTAAAGTTGAAGAGTTTATTAGTAGGCATAAAGATCAAGATTTTAATATAAGTATCATTGTTGATAATACTGGAATTGAATTATTAAATGATTTATTATTAGCAATATATTTGTTAGATAAAGATTTAGTAAAGACTGTTACTTTTCATGCTAAAGTGTTTCCAATGTATGTGTCAGATGTCATATTTAACCCAAATGGATACGGTGATGACTTCAGTCAATTAACAGATTTTCTTGAAAAAAATATATTGTGTAGTGAATATAAGGATTCGATTGAAACGTTCATAGGGAGATATAAAGAGCTGCTAGATGACAAAAAGATTTTGATTAAACCCAATGCCTTGTGGAATATGCCTTTTGCTTTTAATGAAAGTGAAAATATGAGAAAGGCTTTCGATTCAGCGATGGAAGGGTGTTCAGATCTTATTATTGTAAAGGGTGATCTAAATTATAGGAAGCTAGTTGGAGATAAGCATTGGCGCTATGATAAGACATTCAGCTCAGCTTTACGGGAGTATAAATATTCAGTATTAGCCATAAGAGCTATAAAATCCAGTGTTATTATTGGTGCTACGCAAGAGCAAGCGAGTACAGTAAGAAATAATCTTAATGGTTATGATGCTAAATATGGCCAAGTGCAATTTTATGAAAAAAAGAAAAAGAAAAGCGATTTTCTTGATACAGGAGCTATAAATAGTCTACAAGTAACAAGCGATAGCCACATAATGGCAGGCCATGGCGAAGTTGATAAATAAGTGCCAAACTAGGTGGTGGTATCTAAATCCCTTTTTGGCGTAAAAGTAGGCTCCGATTGTGTAAAATAGACCTCCCGCTAGTACAAGTGCCATTAATTGCCATGATGCACTGCGCCAAAATAGGGGGGCGAAGAATACAATTGTCCACCCCATAACTAGGTATATCGTTAAACTGATTGCGGGGATTGAACGTCGTGCCAATGATTTGTAAAAGATTCCGAAAAGTACCATCAACCATTGCAAAATTGTGATGAAGACTCCTTGCCAACCTCCAATTACACACAGCGCAATGGGGGTGTAGGTGCCAGCGATGGCAACATAGATAAATATGTGATCTAGGATTTGGAACACTTGTTTGTGCTTCGAGCCTAGGTGCATCGAGTGATAGAGCGTAGAGCAGAGAAACATCAAAAATATTGAAATCGCAAAGACACTTACGCTCGCAGCACATAGAGCACCTCCTTTGATATATGAGGAGACTGCAACGGCTGGAATTAAACATAAAGTAATCAGCGACATCACGCCATGTGAGATTGAGTTTCCAATCTCTTCACCAATGGTAGAGATATATTGTTTCATAATTGCAAAATAAAAATATTTGTTACAATAGGTCAAAAGTAGTAAAAAAACCGTTACAAAAACAAAGATGCAGAAAAAAATTACTATCTTTGAACACTATGTTATCAACTCGCTACGAAAAATTCAGAAGCCTAATTAAGGCTAACTTCTCTGAGGGAAGTCAAAAACAAGTCGACCAGGCGTTAAGCTATGCCGATAATTATCTTGCGCAGGTGTGTCGTTACGATGGCTCGCCTATGCTCGATCATGCTGTGGGTGTGGCACATATAGCCGTCGAAGAGATCGGTTTAGGGCGTAACTCTTCTATTGCCTCAATTCTTCATGATGTTGTGCGGTTAGCTTACAAAGGCGATGCCGAGGAGTTTTCGACAATTCAATTATATATTCGTGAGACATTTGGTGAGGAGGCGTTGCTTATTGCTATGAGTCTTGCAAATATTTCGGATATTGAGCTTAAGACGGATGGGGAACAGGCGGCAAATTTTAGGGATATGATTATATCATATTCGGCTGATCCTCGTGTGATATTGATTAAATTGGCCGATAGGTTGGAGGTTATGCGCACGTTGAGTATCTTTCCTGAGGAGAAGTGGGCTAAGAAGAGTTGGGAGTCAATAAATTTATATGCGCAGATTGCTCATAAGTTGGGACTTTACAATCTTAAATCGGAGCTTGAGGATGTTTCGCTGAAATATCTTGAGCCTGAGCAGTATAAACATATTGTGACCAAGTTGGCCGAGAGTGAGGCGGAGCGTAAGTTATTCATTGCTAAATTTATTGAGCCAATAACCGAGAGGATGGATAAGGCGGGTATAAAATATCACCTTAAGAGCCGCACCAAGTCGATATTTTCGATCTGGACAAAGATGCGTAAGCAGCAGGTGTCGTTCGAGGGAGTTTATGATATATTTGCTATTCGTATAATTATTGATTGTCAGGAGGAGTTCGATAAGCAGCAGTGTTGGTTGGCCTATTCGATTGTGAGTGATTGTTATACTCCGAATCCTAAGCGTATGCGAGATTGGGTTTCAATACCTAAGTCTAATGGTTATGAGTCGCTTCACGCAACGGTTTCGGCAGCAGGTAAATGGGTCGAGGTGCAGATACGTACCGAGAGAATGGATGCTGTGGCAGAGCGAGGTATTGCGGCGCACTGGCGTTATAAGGGTGTTAGTGGCGGAGCTCAAACTTCGGAGATGTGGTTGAGTCGTCTGCGTGAGCTTATGGAGGCGACTACGGAGTCTATTGCTGATCGTTTTGATGCTGAGATAACCTCGGAGGAGATCTTTGTTTTTACTCCGAATGGGGATATTCGTAAGTTGCCTGAGGGGGCTACGTTGCTTGATTTTGCGTTTGATATTCATACTAATGTCGGCTCGACGTGTATGGGTGGAAAGATTAATAATCGTTCGGCTTCGATTCGTGAGTCACTGAAAAATGGGGATATTGTCGAGGTCTTTACGCAGAAGAATCAAACGCCAAAGTCTGATTGGTTAAATGTTGTTGTGACATCTAAGGCTCGCAATAAGATCAAGGGTTTCTTGAGGGAGGAGCAGGCCAAGAATGCTCGAATCGGGCGAGAGGAGCTGGAGCGTAAGATTAAAAACTGGAAGCTCAATATCACGATGGATGATGCTGTGGCTTATTTATGTAAGTTTTACAAGCAGCGCACGGGAATGGAGCTTTATGAGCTTATTGCGACTCAGAAGATAGATATTGCGGGAATTAAGGAGATACTCCAAAAATTAATCTCGGGAGAGGTCGATGAGGAGCGTCGAGCAGCTGCGGCAGCCTTGGAGGCGGAGCGGGCTAAGAAACTTAGTGCAGCTCAGCGAGAGGAGCCTAAATCGAGCGACGCATTGGTTATCGACGAGAGTATTAATAATTTAGATTATAAATTGGCGAAGTGTTGTAACCCAATTAAGGGTGATGATATATTTGGTTTTGTGACTATTTCGGCTGGAATTACTATTCACCGTACGGATTGTCCTAACGCTAAGCGTTTGCGTGAGAATTACCCTTATCGGGTGCTTGATGCAACGTGGAGAGCCTCAGCTTCGGGAGCATTCCGAGTGACGGTTAATGTTGTGGTTAAGGATACGCCAGGTGTGGTAAATCAAATTACAGAGGTCATCAGCAAGGTTCTTAAACTTAATATGCGCTCGATTTCGCTTTCGTCACGAGCTGATGGTAGCGCTGTCGGCACTATTAATGTCGAGGTGCCGAGTGTGGGAACCGTGGATACTTTGATTCACTCGATTCTTCGTATTAAGGGTGTTTTACGTGCTTATCGGGCGAATAAATAGAAACAGTTTAAAAAAATAATTCATGGTTAATGAACGAAAAACAGAAAATATAGTCCGAAACCATTTTAAACAATTTTTGTCTGAAATAATAATTGAAGAACAAAAATCGGACAATCCTCAAATTAATAAACTGTTGAAAGGTGCGTCAAAAAGTGGTAGTGGATCTGGTTATCCAGAGTTTATTATTTCACATAAAACTACGCCTAATTTGTTGATTGTCGTAGAGTGTAAAGCAAATATTACAAAGCATAAGAGTGAAAGTGGGGACAAATACGCAGATTATGCTGTGGATGGTGCATTGTTATATGCTTCATACTTGGCTCGTGAATTTGATGTGATTGCAATAGCTGTAAGTGGTGAGACTACATCAAATTTGGAGGTTTCTCACTATTTACATCTTAAAGGGGAGAGGTCTGCTGTGCCATTTATGGGTGACAACCTGCTTGATATATCTGATTATATAAATGGATATTTGAAAAGTCCAGAGAAATTTAGACAAGATTATAAAACTTTATTAAGTTTTACTAAAAATCTAAATGACGAATTGCATATTCATAAGATAGCAGAAGATCAACGAAGTTTACTCATAAGTTGCATTATAATTGCTTTAGAGAATACCGCTTTCAAAAACTCTTATGGGTCTCATAAAACCCCAAGAAGTTTAGCGAAATCGTTAATTGATACTGTGTCTACTGAGTTGGAGGAGGCGCATATAGGTGAGCGAAAATTGGAGAATCTTAATACTCAATTTGCGTTTATCAAAACAGATACATCCCTATCAACTAAGGATCAAGTATTAAAAGAGTTAATTGATAAAATTGATAAGAATATAAATCAATTTATCAAAACTCATGAATATTTTGATGTGTTGGGTCAACTTTATATTGAGTTTTTAAGATATGCAAACAATGATAAAGGTTTAGGAATTGTATTAACACCTCCGCATATTACAGAACTTTTTGCTGAATTAGCTCAAGTAAATAAAAACTCTGTAGTTTTTGATAATTGTACAGGAACGGGTGGATTTTTGATTTCGGCGATGAGTAAAATGATCGCTGATGCAAAAGGAGATTTAAACAAAATTAAAGAGATAAAGAGTGGTCAATTAATAGGTGTTGAATATTCATCTAAGATATTTGCATTGGCCGTATCGAATATGTATATCCATCAAGATGGAAAGACTAATATATTAAATGGTAGCTGTTTTGATGAAGCAATCGTATCAACTATCAGCGCAAAGAAACCGACTGTAGGTTTATTGAATCCTCCGTACCAATCTAATAAAAAGAATGATACGGATGAATTTGAGTTTATATTGAACAATTTATCTGTTTTATCCGATGGAGCTACTTGTATTGCAATTGTCCCTATGCAAAAGGCTATTGCTCAAAAGGGTAAGGTATTAGAGTATAAGAAACGAGTTTTGAAGCATCATACTTTAGAGGCTGTATTGTCGATGCCCGATGAACTATTTTTTAACTCTAATGTCGGTGTTGTATCTTGTATTATGATCTTTACCGCTCATAAAGCTCACCCTGCGAATAAGGAGAGTTATTTTGGATATTATAAAGATGATGGTTTTATAAAACGTAAGATTCATGGTCGATATGATGCGTTTGGAAAATGGGATTCAATTTGTCAAAAATGGATCTCTAATTTTCAAAATAAAAAAGAGGAGCCTGGATTTAGTGTTAACGAGGTAGTTACTGCAAGTGATGAGTGGTGTGCAGAAGCATATATGTTAACAGATTATTCGATATTGAAAAAGGAGATCTTTGAAAAAACGCTTTTAGATTATGCCTCTTTCTTGTTTAGTAATAAACTTGTTAATTCGGCTTCTGTATCTAAAGTAAATGATGAAGACATTGCACTTAATACAGATAATTGGGGGTTATTTAAAATAAATGAACTTTTTAATATTTCTGGAAGTAGGACAACATCAATTGCGGAACTTGAAGAGTATGGAGTTGGTCAATATCCATATATAACAACACAAGCTACAAATAATGGTGTTGAATCATTCTACAATTATTACACTGAGTTGGGTAATGTTTTAACTGTTGACAGCGCTGTGATAGGTTATTGTGCATATCAACATTTAAATTTTTCAGCAAGCGATCATGTTGAGAAGTTGACACCTTTGTTTGATATGAATAAATATGTAGCAATGTTTCTTGTGACGATTATAAATTTGGAGCAGTATAGATATAACTATGGGCGAAAATCAAGTCAATCGAGAATGAAGAGTGTCTCTATAAAGTTACCTCAGAGAGAAGATGGATCTCCTGACTTTGAATTTATGGATAGATATATCAAATCATTATACTATTCTAATTCTCTATAAATAGCGAAATTTAACAATTTTGAATTTGCGATAATATATCATGAAAAAGATATTAATACTTATATTTGCACTCTGCACCTTTTCGCTTTCTGCTCAATATCGACCAGATATTTTGGGTGAGGGGTTTGAGCAGATTACCATTGAGCAGGATGATAGCTATGATGGGGAGGTTGTTGCAACGCTTGTGCGGCATACTCCTTTGGAGAATGTGACACGAGCGGTGCTCTATGTGCATGGGTATAATGACTACTTCTTTCAACGTGAAATGGCTAAGCAGTTTATCGAGCAGGAGTGGCAATTTTATGCTGTCGATTTGCGTCGATATGGTCGATCGACTAGTGAGTGGCAAACTCCATTTGAGGTGCGGAAGATAAGTGAATATTTTGCTGATATTGATGCCGCAATTGATATTATGGTGTCGGAGGGAGTCGATGAGATTATACTTATGGGGCACTCGACAGGTGGACTTACAACGTCGCTTTATTGTCATGAAAATCGGGAGAATTTGCGTGTTAATGCTCTTATATTAAATAGTCCGTTTTTTGATATGAATCTCGGCGGCGGATGGTTGGAGAGTATCGGGGTGCCTTGTGTCTCGTTTTTGGGTGCTCTATTTCGGAATTTTGAGGTTATGGGCGGAAGTGATAATATTAGCGGCTATGCAAAGTCTATCTCTGATAAGTATGATGGAGAGTGGAGCATGGATAGCTCTTTAAAACGAGATGTCTCGCTGCCGATTACAGCAGGGTGGATTCGGGCGATACATACAGCTCAAAAGAAATTACAATCTGGTCTCGATATTCCTTGTCCTGTTTTGGTGCTTTATTCTGATAAAAGTGTTCAAGGTGAGTATTCTGCTCAGGAGTATATGAGCGGTGATTCGGTGCTGGATGTTGACGATATTGCAGCTTATGCACCTATGATGGGCTTTAATGTTACGCAAAAGGAGATTCAGGGTGGTATGCACGATTTGGTTTTGTCTCGTTCCGAGGTGAGGTATCCTCTCTATAAAACTATTTTTAATTGGATTGGGGTGGCGTTACCTTAATATATATAGTGCAGCTCTTCGAATTGCTTGCACTTAGCGAACTTTTTTAGGAGGATCACGCACACTCTCTTACGTTGGGGACTGTGCTCATGCTGCACAGGCACCAGACTCAGTCTGGACTGGAAAAACTTCGTTTTTCACCCCCTTTTTTCATCCGTTGTCATGAAAATCCATCAAAAAAAATTAACAACAAAAATCTTTTTAGTATAATTTTTAACAAATATCTTGCACAATCAAAATATTTTGTTTAATTTTAGATATTGATACCTAAAGTTTAACCATATAAAATGTGCAGATATGAAAAATTATGCAACTAAAGAGATCAAGGACATCGTCCTTATTGGAGCCCCTGGCACTGGGAAAACTACCCTTGCCGAAGCAATGGCCTTTGAGGGTAAGGTAATTGACCGCAGGGGTAGTATCGAGGCGTGCAACACGCTATCAGACAATACAGATATTGAGCATGATTACAAACGCTCGATATATTCAACAATCCTCTTCACGGAGTTCATGGGGCGTAAATTAAATATTATTGATTGCCCAGGATCCGACGATTTTTGCGGAAGTCTATTTTCAGCATTTAAGGTAGGTGATATTGGAATTTTCCTCTTCAATGCTCAAAGCGGCTGGGAAGTTGGCTCAGAGCTTCAAGCACGTTACGCCCGAATGATGAAAAAACCTGTTATTGGTGTAATTAGTCAGCTTGATTCCGAGAAGGCAAATTATGACGCTGCAATCGAAAGTATCAAGTCAGCAGCGGGAATTAAGCCTGTAATTGTTCAATATCCAATAAATCAAGGTGCCGAATTCGACTCATTTATTGATGTGTTGATGATGAAGATGTATCGCTTCACCGACACTAATGGCAACCGAGAGGAGCTTCCAATCCCTGAGGATCAAATCGAGCGTGCAATGGAACTTAATAAAGAGCTGGTAGAGGTTGCGGCAGAGAATGATGAAGATCTAATGGAGATCTACTTCGACAAAGGAACCTTAACTCAAGATGATATTCGCCTAGGTTTGAAGCATGGACTTTCGTCTCGTGCCCTAATGCCAATCTTCGTAACAAGCGGTAAAAATGACGTAGGAACAAAGCGTCTTATGGAGTTTATTATAAATGTTGCACCAGGCCCAATTACAGCGCCAAACTTCCTTTCTACCGAAGGTGAGGAGATCGAAGCAGATGCTGCACAAAGTACTGTGGCGTTTATCTTCAAGAGTCAACTAGAACAACATATCGGTGAAATTAGCTATATGCGTGTTATCCGAGGTAAGGTAACCGAGGGTATGGAGCTAATAAACCCACGCACAGGCAACAAAGAGAAAATCTCTCAACTCTTTGCCGTTGCAGGTAAAAACCGCATTAAGGTTACCGAACTTTCAGCAGGAGATATTGGTTGCGCAATTAAACTTAAGGGTACACGTACCAATGACACGCTCTGCTCAGCTTCAGATCTTATCTCTGTAGATCAAATCATTTTCCCAGAACCACGTTACCGTGCAGCTATCAAGGCGAAAGATGGTGAAGAGGAGAAATTAGGTAAGTTCCTCAATGATGCGAAATTCGAGGATCCAACGCTTATTATCGACTACTCTAAGGAGTTGAAACAAACTATCGTTCAAGGTCAAGGAGAGCACCATCTTAATATCTTGAAGATGAAGATTGAGGGTGAAGCAAAGACCACATTCGAATATATCGCACCACGCATATCATATCGTGAAACCATCACGAAGATTGCGCAAGCAGACTACCGCCACAAGAAACAATCAGGAGGAGCAGGTCAATTCGGAGAGGTTCACATGATCGTAGAACCATATTATGAGGGTATGCCCGATCCAAAAACATATAAAGTAAATGGTAAAGAGATCACTGTGAATATCAAAGGTCGTGAGGAGCATGATCTTCCATGGGGAGGAAAGTTGTTGTTCTACACAGCGATTGTCGGAGGAGCGATTGATGCACGCTTCATGCCAGCGATTCTCAAAGGAATCATGGAGAAGATGGACGAGGGTCCACTTACAGGATCATATGCACGAGATATTAGAGTGGTGATCTACGATGGTAAGATGCACCCAGTAGATTCAAATGAGATCTCATTTAAGCTAGCAGCACGCAACGCATTCAAGGAGGCATTCCGCAATGCTGGCCCAAAGATCATGGAGCCAATATATGATGTAGAGGTACTTACACCGAATGATTATATGGGAGCTGTGATGAGTGACTTGCAGAATCGTCGTGCGATGATTATGGGAATGGAGTCGGACAAAGGATTTGATCGCCTAATAACGAGAGTTCCACTTGCGGAGCTATATCGTTATTCAACATCGCTATCATCGCTTTCGTCAGGTGCAGCAACTTATTCAATGAAGTTCGCTTCATACGAGCAAGTACCATCAGATGTACAAGACAAGCTACTGAAGGCTTACACCGACACCGACCAAGAGTAAAAACGCCAGTATTTATAATAATTTTACATTTAAGATCTAGATCAAATTTTGATCTAGATCTTTTTTAGTAATGTGGTAAAACGGTTGGAAACCATTGCAAAACCGCTCAACACTCCTCTTAATTTGGATTTTTTCAAAATACATTCAATCTTATTGAGTGTATTTTTGCCTAAACTTTTATAATAGGCGTTCTCGGTGGCGTAAATTTCCGAGTGATATTAGAATCAATGTAATACTGCTACACGACAACAGTAGTCGACTATTTTTAATTGTTACAAGCCAAATATCAGGGTGAACATCGGTTGGTTCATCGTATGGATTTAGCATAATATTCCACATCGTTGTTGAATAAAGCGATCCGATATATAGCAGCAATGCAAACAACCCAAGAAGCACAATAGCCACTCCATTTCCACTTTTAATAAAAGTCGAGAGGAAGAACGCCAAAGAGCCAAAGAAGATCACAGCAAACATCACGCTATAGGTCATCTGAAATATATCAACAGGACAAAGCAATAAATGTGCCAAATAGCTAAAAATAAGTACATTGACAAAGCAGGCAAGGAATATAAACATCAATCTCAACAGCCAAACTTTATACATATAGTTTGGAATACAAAAGAATATCTCCAAAATTTTACTCTCTTCATCTTTCTGAATACCATACGATGTTGGGTAAAAAATCAGCAGCAATGATGGAAATATAAGATTCTCCATCACCAAAATCTCAGAGAGCGCATTCCCGCTATATGCTGAATTAAATAGCAAATAACAAAACAGCAGAAACGAAAGGCACATAAATATGATATACTTACCGCCAAATAAAATCTTGAAGTTATATTTTGCCAATAAAAATATTGTTCTTAAACTATTCATAATTTATTTTTGTTGTTAATGCGAATTAAGGTTAAGGTAAAACCTCAATTCGCACTGTTTATAGATCTATATTTACAATCCTTTGAGCATACATAGGTAAGCATCCTCCAACGATTCGTTCTCTTGCACGGCGCTTTCAATAGGTTTTTGAGCAGAGATATATCTCACTCGAACCGAGCCGTCGCTATTTTTCATATTGTTGGCTACAAGTGCACTATCGAGCTGAGCGAACTCCTCCTCGCTTACTGTAAAGCTCCAAACTTTCTTATCGGCAAAATATAACATATCGTTAGGCTTACCGAAGAATTTAAGAGATCCACGATTGATAACTGCCACCTGATTACATGAACTTGCAATATCCTCGATAATGTGTGTCGAGAAGATCACAACACGCTCACGACTAAGCTCAACAAGCAGATTTCTAAAGCGAATACGCTCTCTAGGGTCAAGACCTGCCGTAGGCTCATCAACAACCAAGATTCTTGGCAGATTCAACAGAATCATCGCAATACCGATACGCTGCTTCATACCTCCCGAGAATGAGCTAATCAAAGAGTCTCGTTTCTCGAACATATGCACAGATTTTAGAACATACTCCAAGCGCTCTTTTCGAGTTGCTGTGTCGGTGACACCTTTAAGAATCGCCTGATAGTTAAGGAAATCCCAAGCGCTCATATATTCATACGTTCCAAACTCCTGAGGCAGGAATCCAATAAGACTTTGAAGCTCCTCACGATGAGTTTTAGTGTTGAGACCATTGATGAAAATCGAACCATAGCTAGGCTCATAAAGTCCCGTTACAATACGCATAAAGGTAGATTTACCAGCTCCATTTGGACCCAAAAGTCCAAACATACCGCTCTTGATTGTAAACGACACTCCCTTTAGAGCCTCAAACGGACGACGACTTCTTCCGATAATAGGCACCGACAAAACGGCATTAAACACAATCGCCTTAAGCGTTGCAAAACGACCTGTAAGACGAGCAACATTAATACCCTTATCTTCGATCATTCGAGCTGTACGATATACAATATAGCCTAAAATTATCAGAGCTAAGTAGATTCCCGTAACACCATAATTCTCGGTTCTATAGGCAAATACTCCAAGTGCAACAGCCACAATCACCACCTTTGAGAGTGTATTAAGCAGTCGCATAATAATATTTGGCCTACCCGAACAGTGATTAAAATAGAAACGATATAATCCGCCCCAAATCGCAACTGTCATTACCATCCAAGCAACCAACATCAAAGTGATGTAGACTCCATCTTCAAAGTAGAAACAAGCTCCCGCAAATAGAGTTATCGCAATAACACTCTGCCAAATAAGATCCTTAAGATCTGAAACGGCATTATACTTATTATCAATATCGAGCGATTCACGACGATTCTTTGCGCTTGTCCACTCACGTTCGAATTGACCAGCTCGATCGTAGATCTTAACCAAGTTACGAGCCTCAATAACAATTGGCTCATTTGGCTCAATAATTTTACTGTTTGCAATTCGTACCGAGTGCATAATAAGATATGTGATCGAGGGAAGCAGAACAATGGTCAAAACCAAATATGCCATCTGAATATAAACATCCTCAACACTATACCAAATATGAGCAATCACAATCATTAGAATAGCTACATGAAGCATATAAATCCATCGAGAGAGTCCACGATACCAAGCAATAGCCTCCTCCAAGAATACATACAGCGTAGGAACCAAAATCAGTGTCAGAAGCGACGAGAATGTCAAACCACCGATCACCGTAATTGCAAATGGTGCTCCGATAGCTCCCGAGTAATCATCATCACCCAAGGCCATTGGAAGAAGTGCCACAACCGTTGTAATTGTTGTAATCATAATTGGTCTTAGACGCATCGAACCACTCACAAGAATCGCTCTATTGCGAGAGAAACCACGTTTACGAAGAATATTAATATAATCAATTAAAATAATACCTCCATTAACAACAACTCCCAAAAGAATCATAAATCCAGTGAGCGTATTGAGATTCATCAAGCTATTATCTGTGATAATAAGTGCCAAGAACGAACCAATAGCCGCCAAAGGTATTGCAAACATCAATATCAGAGGCATGGTAAGAGACTCGAATACAGCGGCCAAAATCATAAAGATCAATAGCACCGAAGCAAAAATCAAGAATTTAAAATCTGCATAAGTATCATCATCCTCTTCACGCTCGATTACAACACCGCTAGCGATAGGATACTCAGCTATCAGAGCATCAATCTCCGTATCATAGGCATCCATAATCTCATCGGTAAGATCAGAAAGAGTAAATGAATAGGTCAATTTCAACTCTCGGCTACGGTCGACACGTTGAATTGTACTCTGACCCTCACCCTTATAAATATAGGCAATATCCGACATATCGTAAAAACCGCCACTGCTACTCTCGACCTGCAACTCATAGAGATCCTCCAAAGTCTTTGTGTCATCATCATCATCACTATCAGGATCACGAGGATCGGTCATTGTGATTGTAATATCGACAACCTCATCACCATCACCAAATTTGATCTCGGCACCACTCTCCTGCTCGCTTGTAAGTCCCGACAAACCATAACTAAAGGCTGTTTCGGTGATTCCCAGTTCATTTACAATATGTGGATCAAGCTCAATTGAAACCTCATTCGATGCACGTTGAGTAGATATTGAGACATTTCCAATATAGTCTAACTCCGAGAGAATATCTTCAATATCCTCACCCACTTGGGTCATCAATTCATAATCGGTACCCTTGATAACCAACGTACTCTCATCATCACCAATTCCTAGAGCTTGAAGCATCGACATACTTTGACTTCCAGAGGTGTTTGAAGATGTGTTGCTACCAGTTTTGATACTCACGGTCAAACCTTGACGAACAGTGGCAATACGAGCCCAAATATCGTTTACAATATCACCTATTGCACGTCCATCTTTACCCTCATCAAAACCTTCAACTAGATTCAATATAATACTAGCATTCTCGGAGCCCACCGTGCAACTCATCTCGGCAAGCTCTGGAATATCCTTTAAGCGCTCCTCGAAAGTTGCTACGGTTGCGTCATTGGTGGTAACATCGCTATCCGAGGACATCGTAAGTGATATGGTAATTCTATCGCTCGTTACACTCTGCATCGTATCGTCCGTCTTGCTAAGTGCCCAAATAAAGGTTATAAACAAGGTAGCAAGAGTGATACTTAGAATCAGCGTTGAGTTACGAATAACACTTTTTAGCAAAATTGTATAGATCTGAATTGGTCGATCATGAATCGAAGCCTCTCCACTAAACACACTTGTATTCTTCTTTTGACTCTTAAGGATAATATAAGTCAACATCGGAATAAGCAGCAAAGCCACAGCCAACGAGAATAACAAAGTAGCGATAATTGCAACACCAAGATTATATCCCATAAGAGCAATGGTAATATCGCTCGTAAAGACAAATGGCAAGAATACAGTAACGGTCGTAAGTGTCGAAGCGAAGATCGACCTCCACACCTGACGTGTTCCCTCCATAACGGCATCCTCTGGGCTCTTACCATTAGAGTGAAGTCTATAGATATTCTCCAGTACAACAATACTATTATCGAGCAACATACCCACAGCCAGCGTAATACCGATCAGCGTAATGGAGTTAATTGTAACATCCATTGCATAAAAGACATTGAATGCAGCGAAAACCGAAATTGGAATGGCCAAGGTAATCGAAAGAACCAATTTAAGATTATGTAAGAAGAACCATAAAATAACCACAGCCAAAAGAGCTCCGATCAAACCCAAAAGTCCCAATTGAGCAATATTGCTCTCAATCTCATCGGCACTACAATTGGTCACAACAATCGAGATACCTTGCGAAGCAAATACCTGATTAAGCGCATCAATCTCGGTACGTGTTCTCTCGGCAAGCTCGATGATATTTTCACCACTCTCGGCAGCCATAGAGACGGTGATTGTTCTCTCACCATCCAATCGGCTAATTGTCGTTGGCTCCTTCAGCGATTTGGTTATTGTAGCTATATCCTTAAGATAAACAGGACCTGAGGACATAATAACTACATTGCCAATCATATCAATGCTGCTATATCCACCATCGACAAAGACGCTATTCTCACCCGCACCATCTTTAACATAACCCACAAAGCTACGCTCATTACCTGCATTGGTAAGACTCTGACTCACCTTTTGCGTTGTAACACCCAAAGCATCGCACAGCTCCGAATTAAGCGAGACATCCACACTTTGGCTACGTCCACCATATATCGTTACAGTTGAAATACCCTCAATATTGGCTAGCTTCTCATCCAAATCACTCTCGACGATAGCCAAAATATCATCAACATCCATATCACCCTTAACTCGAAGTGTCATAAAATCATCCGACGTTGAGGTCTGTGATGATGCACTTGATGTGGTGACTGTAAAATCATCAGGGAGATCCGAAGAGTACTCGGTAATAAGTTCTGAGAGACGTATATAAGCGCTCTTAATATTGACCGTAGATTTAAACTCGACATTTATCGTTCCACCATTGGTGCTTGCCGTTGAGGTAATCTGCTCTATACCGCTGCATTGCGCCACAACTCCTTCGAGAGGAATTATAACTTCCGCCTCAACATATGATGGGTCGAAGCTACTGCCCGAACCCGTTACACGCACTGAGCAGGTCGGTGCTTCTGCCTCGGGCAAGAGCTCCATTGATAACTCATTGTATGATATATAGCCAAGAAAAGTGATGGCTATAAACAACATCGTTATCGTTATCCTCCTATTTATTAGAAATTTCATTGTTATTCCTCTTTTTTCGCCCTAAAGAATAGACCTTTAAACTCTTCGAGGGCATAATATAGACATGGTATAACTGTCAAACTAAGAACTGTTGAGGCTAGTAGACCTCCAATCACAGCAATCGCCATTGGACGTTGGAACTCCGCACCGTCGGCCATAGAGAGAGCCATTGGTAGCAGTGCCAAAATCGTGGTGATACTGGTCATCAAGATTGGTCTAATACGCTGCTCGGCAGAGGTTATAATCGCATCTAAAAGTGCGTGCCCTTGACTGCGCAACTGACCGATTCTATCGACCAGCAAAATTGAGCTATTCACCGCAATACCGACCAACATAATAATTCCAATTGCCGCCATAATATTGAGGTTAACACCTGTAATAATAAAGAGCAAAATAGCTCCCGCAACCGCCAACGGAATAGTTAAAAGAATGGTGAATGGATGCAATAGCGACTCGAATTGCGAAGCCATAACCATATATACCAAAACAATCGAGAGGATCATCGCAAAGATCAACGACGAGAACGACTCCTTACGTTCACGCTCCGAACCCTCGATGCTGATATAATAATCATCAGGGGTGGTGATCGCTGTGATCTGCTCACGAATTTCATCGGCCAATTTACTAAGTGCAACCTCCGAATTACACATGAGCGAAATCTGCATCACACGACTCTGACCAATACGAGTAATCTCGCTTGGAGCTTGCGACAGCGAAATTGTTGCAATATCTTTAAGCAACAACGACTGCTCACCTTGAGAGATCTCAATATTTCCAATTTGCGAAACATCAATCTGCGGAACTTTCACGGTAATATCTCTCATATCACCTTGATATTGCATCTCTCCTGCATCAGCACCATTGAGTTGCTCCTCAACTTGACTAACTACACTCTGCAAGGTAATATCATTGATACTAGCCACCACACGATCAACATAAATCGTCAACTCCTGCTCACCATTATTCTCTTGGAACGAGATAGTCTCGATACCTTTCAGGTCACCAATCGCACCTAAAACTTGATCTTGAAGAGCTGTCAAAATTGTGCTATCCTCACCTTTAATCTCAATTACAATATCGCCACCCGACTGATCGAAGAGTGCCGATACAGCGCTTTCAGTGCTGCTATATGTTGCCTTAAGACCCGAAATTGAACCTAAATACTCCTCCAATTCATTAATCAATTGAGGTGCCGTAACAAGTGACTCCTCACCCAACATAACATCAATTTGCGCTCTATTGCTCAATGGTACAGTTCCACCATTTTCATCCTCAATACCGCAACGAGAATAGACGATAATATCTTCACCTGTAATCTGCTCAATAACGCTCTCGATACTCTTCACCGTTGAACGAGTTCTCGAAAGAGCCGTTCCACCATCGAGTTCAAGTTCCAGGGTGATACTCTTCGATCCGCTACTTGGCATAAACTCACTTCCGAGATTCGACGAAAGCATCACAATAGATCCAATATAAACTATCGCAGCTAAAATCACTAAATATCGTCTCTTAACAATCCCTCTTAAGATATTTCCATACCAAGTAAGCTGTATCGACTGCACCTGAGGTTTAACCACCTGCTCATCCGCCTGCTCATCATTCTTATGTAAATTAGAAATAAACTTACTGTACATCACAGGAATTGCGATAATTGCCACAAACAGCGACGAAACAAGCGCAAAAGTTACACTCCAAGCCTGCTCCTTGAACAACTCACCCGATTGACCATGAAGATATACAATTGGGAAAAATACAACAATCGTAGTCAAAGTCGAAGCAATAATTGCACCTCCAACCTGCGAGGTTCCATCAACGATAGCCTCCCTTAGCGAAGTTCCCTCCTCCTGTTTTCGGAAAATATTCTCGATAACCACAATTGCGTTATCGACCAACATTCCAGCACCCAAGGCCAAACCTCCTAGAGTCATAATATTTAGAGTTAAACCTCCAAAATAGAACATATTAAATGTTGCAACAATCGAAATCGGAATTGCAAGCGAGATAATAATAGTTGTTCCAATTCGACGCAAGAATATAAAAAGGACAATAATCGCAAGCAACATACCCATCATGGCGCTACTTTGAACATCGCCAATCGAGCGTTCGATAAACTCACCTTGATCGCTTACAACAACAATATTATATTGAGCCATTGTGTGTTGTAGACTCTCAACTTCACGTTGAACATTTTGTGTAGCTTTAAGTGTGTTAAAATCACTCTCCTTATAGATGTCAATACCGACACACTCCTCGCCATTAAGACGCACGATACTCTCGATGGTTTTATCGGCCATATATACATCGGCAATATCCACCAAATATACTGAGCGACCATCTTCGTAACCAACGATAATAGAGTTAAACTCTTCGATACTCTCCAGTACGTTCGAGCCATTCACCGTGTAACGAGTTCCATTATCCTCGATATTACCACCCGCAACACGATAATTATTCTCTTCAATCTTAGTTGATAGATCTGATGTTGTCATCGAAAAAGCCGACAACTTATAAGGCGAAGTCTCAACGACAACCTCCTCTTCAAGATCTCCATTAAATTTAATGTCGGCAACTCCCTCAACGCTCAACAATTGTGGTTTTACATAACTATTGGCAATTTTCGTAAGTTCCACAACACTCAAATCTGGGTGCGAGAGAGCCAACTGAATAATTGGCGTATCCGACGGATCATTCTCACTTACCGAAATCTCATCAATATCGTCATTGCGACTATAAGAGGTTATAGATTGTTGAAGCTCCAAATAAGAGTCCTCCATATCTTGTCCCCACATATACTCAACGATAATTAGCGCCTCATTGCTTCGAATATAAGATGTTACACTTTTAGCACCCTTAGTTCTGATTGCCGTCGCTTCAATATCCTCGACAATTTGAGCCTCAATCTCAGAAGGTGGCATCTCTTCGGCGGTCGTCAACTCAATATAGAGTCTCGGAGATTCCATCGAAGGGAATAGATCCACACCTAGGCGATCATACGAGATCTTACCCAAGAGCAGCGTTGCTAGCACCACCATCATTATTGTGACGGGGTAGGTTATAGCAAAATTTACAATTTTCTTCATAATAGCCTCCTGCTTTATTGAATTGCTATTTTACTTCTATTTCTTAACGTTTGATAGCCATCAACGATCAGTTTGTCTCCAATATACAAACCGCTTTTAACCTCAATATATGTATCGTTCGAAATACCTGTTGTGATCTCACACTGCATAGCTGTTGTACCGTCGGCAATAAATACAAAACTTGTATTTTGTGAGGTGCGAATAATCTCCTTTGGAATAATTATTGCATCGACAGCTTGGTCAACGACGATCTCTGTTTTTACGAACATACCTGGTTTGAGCAACAATTTATCATTGTCGACCAAAACAACACCCTTATAAGTTCTTGTTGTCGTGTCGATCGAAGGCGATAGTTGGTCGATAGTTGCATCAACATACTCATCTGGAATCGAGTAGTGACTAATATATACAGGCAAACCAGCGTGAATATAACTCATTGTACTCTCCGAGAGCGAAATATCCAAGTACATCTTCGAATAATCCATTACACTAAAGAGTGAGACTCCAGTTTCAATCTCGACTCCAGACGTTTGATACTCCATATCGACGATAACACCGCTAATTGGTGAGGTAACCGCCATATTTGCAATCGAGATTTGAGCATTGGTATAAGCATTTTTTGTTGTCTCAACATCTACTGCCGCATTTTTAACATCGGTCTCAGTTGCGCCACCCTTCTCTTGAAGAATAACATATTTATCATACTCACCCTCGGCAATCTCCCAGCTGATCTTCTTCGTCTCGATCGAGATGTCGTTTACATACTCCTCATCTTCTAAACGTGCAAGCACCTCACCTGCTCGAACTTTATCTCCAATCTTATAATATTTTCCCGTTGCAGGGTTGATTGCAGGACGGTAAACACCCTCAATTTTATTTGTTACCGTTGCACTAGAGAGTGGCGTAAGTGAACCATTTGTTGAGGTGATCTGCTCTAGGTTACCCGACACGATCTCCTCGACGGTTACAGGAATCGAAATTTGGGCTTGAGATGTGGTGCCTGTTGTTGAACTACATGCTGCAAAGAGTAGCGATGCTGAAACAGCGTATATTAAGGTTATCTTTTTCATATTCTTAAGGTATTCTTGTTTGTTTATATTGTGGTTGGCTATTTATTTATCAATTTCTTGTTATACTTTTCGATCTTATTCATTGTCTCGGTGCTATACATTAGCATAGGTGAGATTGGCTCTCCCTTTTCGAAATCGTATAGAGTGATACATTTAAGATTTACGAGCTCTAATTTGTAGTCAACCATTGCTTGTGAAAGTGAAGTTTTTTGACTCGATAGCTGTGATTGATACTCGCTGATCTCCATACCTGTGATCTCTCCCGCACGATAATACTCAACATTAAGATCATAGGTTTGTTGAGCATTGCTAACACTCTTTTGAGCAAGTTCAATCTGTTTGATGTAATTGTTTAGACTGCGATAACTTGTCAAAACCTCAATTTCAATATCAATTAACTCTTGCTCCTCATCAACCTTATTCATGCTGATTTGCAACTCTTGCGCTGCAATACGATCCTTGCGTGCACCCCAATCGAAGATCGGAATACTAAAACTTAGATTAACACTTGGACTTTGTGTTGGAGTATTGTAAATATGGTTGAATGAGCTATTATCACCCATGATACCTACCGACAATGACAACTCACCTTGGAAGCTATTATTATCCTTAATCTGCTTGAGTGCAATATCTGCATTTTCATTGATTATTTCACGTTGCAACAACTCCAAACGGTTGGTCAACGCATGATCTATAGCCATATCCAAATCAACGGTAACAGATGTGTCTGAGATCTCCGCATCAACAACAAAATCGGTGTTTAATGGCAATCCCAAAAGTTGCTTGAATTGATCTTTTGCCGACTCCAACGACACCATTCGAGTTTGCAAAGTAGACTCTGCATCCGAAAGGTTCAACTCCGATTGAAATGACTCCGAACGAGCAACCATATCAAGACGAACTTTTTCGCTGATTATGTCATTGTTTTGTTGAGCATCCTCCATCTCCTCCTGAGCAACAGCAAGATTTTGTTGAGCCATATACACAGAGTAGAATTGCGAAATAATCTGTTGCTCAAGATTCAAACGAGTCAGAGCATACGAAATTTTTGCATCTTCATAATCTAACTCGATGGTCAACAACTCATATTTAGTCTCATTATAAGAGAAGAGAGGTTGGTCAATTCTCAAATACAGAGAGTTGGTAAACGACGCAGATGTAGTTGTTGTACCTGAGTCAATAGCCGAAGTATTACTCTGCCAACCAAATTGATTATTAAGCGATACCGTTGCACCTGTTATCACGACAGGTTGCGAGATCGAAAATGTTCCTGACGACTCGAACGACTCATTGGTATACCACTCCGAGAGTCGAGTATCCATATATCGCTCATTGCTATAATCTATCGGATCGACATTTAAGCTAAACTGAGTCTTTAGAGATGCCCTTTGAGCGCTGAGCAACTTTTCATAACGTCTTAGGCTCAGCTCTGCGGATAGTAGATCTGGACTACTTTGGATACTTATGTCTATGGCTTTGTCCATAGTAAGTACCATTTGAGCCTGCGTCGAGGTGGTAGCCACCAGCAACAAGGCTGTAACAATCAGTACATTTTTAATCTTCATACGGTATTTTTTTTAGTTTTCTTCAATAATTTATCAAACAGCTAGGCTACCTACGTTGTTGAACACTGTTATTTATCAGTGTCGCTTTAACAGCATCGGCATTAATCCTCTCAATATCACTCTTATTTGTCAATCTAACAACAATTGTATCTTGTTTGGCGGTATAATCTCCCAGCCACTCCCACATAAGGGATGTGTTTCTCGATGATTGAGAATTTGAGAAATCATACTTCAAAGCATCGGGGCCATCACCATTATCAATTGTAAAATTATACGATAGATCTTGATTTCCAGAGATCATTCCTCCAGGACCTCCGCCACCTGGGCCTCCACTGCTGCCACCTGGGCCACCGCCACCACCTGGACGACTCATTCGAGATCTCATCACCTCGGTAGGTGTTGTCGTAGCAAACGATATAGAGTATCTTTCACCCTTTTGAACAGGGATTTTCCACTCTGCATATTGGCTACCATCTCCATTGCGAATTTGCCAAGCTGAGAGAATTGAGGTGCCATAAAATTGTTGACCCGAAACCAAACTCCACTTATAAGAGGTGCGCATAGTTGGACTCTTATACTTCATCTTGGTGTCGATACTCTGATCTATCCAGCTATTCAAATATCCCGATGTTGGAGCGTCCGATAGCGCAAAAAGAGCATCTTGCTCATTGTCGACAATAATCTCATCTTTTGGAATCATACTAAATTGACTCAATACATAATCACCTTCGGGCGTAATATATGAAGCTCGTTGAACGGTGCTCTGCCCCATCATGCCGCCACGATTCGAAGATCCGCCAATAGACATACCGCCGCCGCCACCAGACATGCCGCCTCCGCCGCCTCCAGGGCCGCCTCCGCCGCCAGGGCCTCCGCCACCACCTGGGCCACCACCACCACCTGAGCTACCGCCACTTGTGCTGCCACTTGTGCTAATGGTAATTAAACTTCCGATCGAAATAGAGCTTCCAGAACTAGAGTTTCCTCCGCCACCCATCATCATGCCGCCCATACCTCCAGGCATCATTCGAGTAGATACCTGAGCACTTCCAAGGCTGATATATTGAGGTATATTTGCGCTATTCATTGTGTTGACTGAAACTTGAGGAATGGCGCTTGTATGTCTTACAACTCGTTTGATTTGTTGTGGTTCCAACTCTACAACGGCATATACCGTCTCATCCGAGCTAGCAAAACGCACCTCAACATAACCCTTCACATCCGAGAGGTTACGAACAACCATCTCTGTGCAATAGATCTCCTCACCATACAAATATCCGCTCTCGGTTTTCAATCCACCCATCTCGTAATATGGTAAGTCGAAAGGTTTATTAACCTTTGAAATATTTTGTCGAACATCGCAACCCGATCTTACTGAGACGCTATCTAAGAATGCCCCCATATCAACATTGCTATACTCATGATTCTCGATTAAAGTTTTTAGCGTTTCGGTAAATTCATCAACCCCCATATGATTCATAGCCTCGGCAAAGAGCATATATCCTTGAGTTATAAGAATCTCGGTGATATATTTTGAATATGTCACGTCCGACAGATAACTATTGCAACCCTTCTCTTGAAGCATTTGCAAAACCTGCTCAATGTCAGACATGCCGACAATGGTTCTCGACGAAGCGTCGGTTGTAATTAGATCATCGAACGACATATAATACATCTCCATAAGTTGATTTCCCCACGAAAGAGAGTCGGAGATGATATTGTATCGACTATTAAATAAAATTGATGTAAGATAGTGTGGATTTGAATTGTCTTCGCTCGATAAGCCTGTTGAACTGCTATAGCTCAATGATTTAATATCCACCTGATTCCATTGTCGAGCGATATTTATAAATACATTGCACCGAATATCATAATCCGAAGTTTGAGAGCCTCCACGACGACTTCTTGAGTTGGCTTTAACGGTGTTTAGATAGTTTTCCGTAACGTCATATCCGCTCATTCCATTATTTTTCATTGGACTCACTCCCGCACCAGGCAACAATAATAACTCAGGTTGTCCAAGCTCCTGTGTTGAGCTCCAAGCACGTTTGTAATTATACATCTGCTCAGGGACATCGACAATGGTTAAACGAGGAAGTGTATACTCAATTTCAGCATCACGTTCAAAGTCACCAACAACATCGTCGATGATCGACGGAATAGTGTCGGCAATAGGTTCAAAAACAGAAACGTGATCTAAATTAGTCTCATGAAGATAGAGTGCGTAATCTCGCTCGCCAACTTGAGTATGGTATTTTTTGTATCGGCTTATCATAAGAGAGATTGCACGAAGTGGCTCCTCGGGTGAGAAGCTATAACTATTATCCGAAGCGATCACAGGAGAACCCTGACTCACTGGAACCATCCCTTCAAGAGGTGTTACCTTTAAATTAAATTGGCTAAAATACTCCTGTCTCCAGTTGGCATTGGTGTTCGAATATGTAACTCCACTACGCACATACCAGCCACTTTCAGGAGTTAAAACAACCCACTTAGGCTCGACATAAGCGACACGTTTATCGAAGTTCAATAACTCAAACATTTGACTTTTATAGAGTAGGTTTTTGCTAGGTATATCAATATACATTTGATCCTCGTCAATGTTTCCATGATACTTAAAACCTACCGACAATTCATCACCTTGACTATAATTTTTACCTAAATCGGCAATAATCAGATGCTCCTTACGCTCAAAATTAATCGGTGCCGAATTTAAAGTCACCTCACTTACGCTCATGCCTCCATTAAGATTAAAGACTAACTCTCGTCCATCTTTTGAAAGATTACCTCGAATCGACATCTCGGCTGCAATGCTATGCGGAAGTTGCTCTACGTCAATATCATAATCTATAGCCTCCAAACGAGAATAAGAGGAGTACTCATTATTGAGTTCAATCATACGTGCCGCAACTCTTTCAGGTCGAAAAGCATTGACCATATATTTTGAAATCAACAATCCCGAAAGCGCAAACAACCCAATTGAGATCATCAAAAAGATGCGTTGCAATTTATGAGAACCAGCCAAACGCTTAAATAGATACACAGAAAGTGTCATCGAAGCGATTCCGAGCGAAATATATATTAATCGACCACTAAGAATAAGTCCCAAATTCGAAATTCCAAGCACATCGGACTTTGCCAATGGAATACTTGTCATAAACATATCGAAGATATATCCAGCGTGACTACCTGTATAAACCAACGATAGCCATGACATACCCAACATTAAAATATATGTTACAGCCTGATTACCAATAATAAGCATCAAAACAGTCGATACACCCACAAAAAATATCAACGATGGAATAATAACAATAAATAGATAAGAGATATAATCTAAAATCGAGCAGTCCAGCCCAAATCCATAATTAGAGAGGATATATATAGCACCCAAAACCACAATATCCAAAATTAAAAATGGCTTTATCGTTCCGATAACCTTACCAAAAAGATATTCAGCATTGCTCAGCGGCCTTACATAAAATACCTCGGATGTATCGAGCTGTTTATCCCGTTTGAGATAATCCGATGACATAAATATAATTATCAGCGACTGTATAATATTAAGCGCCAAAACCGACATGTAAGGTATAAGCGATGCAAAATGTTCAAATTGCGCTGATTTTTGCGAAAGGATAATGAGTCCCACCAAAACGAGTAGTGCTGCAATAGCAATATAAATCATAAAAAACCAACTGCGAACCAACAATTTTGATTCATATTTGGCTACGGAGTTTATATTAGTAAAAATCTGCTTCATAATTTTCAAGGTAAGTTTTTTAAGGGAAAATTCGAATGGTTATTATCCGTTAATCCAAAGGTTTAAGTTTTTCTCCATATAATAGACATATGCGTGTTCCAGATTAGGAGCAACCATCTCTGCTGTAAACTCTCGCAACTCGTCGGCTACCACTTCAATTACCCATCTATTGCATGCCGTTCCATCATTCTCTGAAAGAGGGACCATTGAAACAATCGGATATTTCGAATTGACAATCTCATACATCGGCAGATCAACTTCCAACTTCCACACCTTACCGACGGCACTCTCCAACATCTGAGCTGGGGAGCCTTTAAACGAGATCTCACCCTTATTCAAAAGCACCATATCGGTACAGCTACTTGAAATATCACCCACAATATGTGTCGAAAGGATAATGGTTGTATCGTGACTACTTATATCCGAGAGCAGATTTCTAAAACGAATACGCTCCTCGGGATCTAGTCCCGTTGTTGGCTCATCGACAATAATCACCTTTGGAGAGTGAATCAATGCTTGCGCAATTCCCAGTCGACGCTTCATACCTCCCGAGAGTTTCGATGCGTAGCGCTCACGAACTTCGAAGAGTCCAACCTGCTCCAACATCTGCTCCACAGCGTCACGTCTCTTTGCGCCATTATTCATTCCCGAAAGTCGAGCAGCGTAATCTAAATACTCTGAAACTTTATACTTTGCAAAGAATCGAAAATCTTGAGGTAGATAGCCCATAATTTGTCGGATTTTACCTCTATCCCGAATGAGATCATATCCATAAGCTGTAACCTCGCCCGATGACGGCTCCATCAAAGCTACAAGTATACGCATCAAGGTACTTTTACCAGCTCCATTTGGACCTAATAGACCAAACATACCACCTTTAATTTCGATGTTAAGATCCTTCAATGCGTGATAGCCATCAGCATAAACTTTGTTTAAATCTTTTATGATTATAGACATATTTTGGGCGTTTTAATTTTAAACATTACGACTGCTAATAATATATAACGACACAAGAAGCAAAAGTTAAATCGTGTGGGATAAAAAATTAACAATAATGCAAATATAATATTTTTTTCACTGAATAACTTGATTTTCAGATAAATATTTTTTTAATTTGCAGAAGAAAACTATATAACCTTTCAATCTGTAACCTTTTTTTTTGCGCATATTGTGAGCAATTATAGTCTACCCTAAAGAGATTTAAGGGGAGTTCTAATTTCTCCCTAAAATACTTTTCGATTACTAACCACCCCTTTTTGATTTTACAAAAATAGGTGGTAGAGCTACTACAACCCACTTTTGCAAAATCAAAAATGGATAATTATTAACCAAAAATTAAAATTAGGGAGAAAATAGAACTCCCCTTAACAAACTACTTAATACAGATAAATCATCATGAAAAGAACTAAATTTATTGCATTTGGGCTATTGGCAGGATTGTCGCTTTTTGGCTCATGTACACAAAATGTAGGAAGCTACAAAATTGTCGATACCAACCAGTCAAAATGTTTTGACGATAGAATGGAGATTACAGCGCCAAATGTAGGTGATGTTTTTTATGGTCAAGATGCACAACATGCAGGTAACGCCCCATCTTACACCAATAATGGCGATGGAACTGTAACCGACAATGTTACAGGTCTTATGTGGCAGAAAGCATATAAAGTAATGAGCTATCCTGAGGCGCTCAAAACAATCGAGACATTCAGATATGCAGGCTATAACGACTGGCGTATTCCATCAATCAAGGAGGCGTACTCACTAATTCTCTTTAGTGGCACTGACGTAAGCTCCGAATCAACAACTGGTGGACGTACTACAGGAACACCATTTGTCGACCTCGACTACTTCGATTTCGAGTATGCAGCAAATGGCGAGCGTCCTATAGATTCTCAAATGCTCAGTAGCTCACTCTATGCAGGTTCAACAGAGGAGGAGCAGTTAATATTTGGAGTAAACTTTGCAGATGGTCGTATCAAGGGTTATGGTACAGGGCTACATGGTCAAGATAAACAATTTGTTGTTCGTTTTGTTCGTGGCGACGAGTATGGAATCAACGATTTCGTCGATAATGGCGATGGCACGGTAAGTGATAAAGCAACTTCACTTATGTGGAGTCAAGATGATAGCTGTGAGGCGATGAATTGGCAGGAGGCTTTGGCCTATGCTCAAGAGATGAATAGCAGAAATTATCGAGGACACTCAGATTGGAGATTACCTAATGCTAAAGAGCTACAAAGTATCGTTGATTACAATCGCTCACCACTTTCAACTTCATCGGCAGCAATCGACCCAATTTTCAATACAACAACCATCACCAATGAGGCTGGTGCTGAGGATTATCCTTTCTATTGGACATCTACAACACATGAAAATTCTGGCTCCGAGACAGGAGGTGCAGCAGTTTATGTCGCTTTCGGTCGTAGTTTAGGAAATATGTCAAGTATGCAAGGTATGGGCGGAGGAATGCCAGGTATGTCACGTCAAGGTCAAGGAGGCCAACGACAAGGTCAAAATCAAGGTCAAGAGCGTCCACAAATGGCGAACGGTGAGCGTCCACAAATGGGTGGTAATGGAGAAAGACCTCAAATGGGTAACGGTGAACGTCAAGAGAGAGGCAATGGAGAGCGTCCTCAAATGGGAGGCAACAGAGAAAGACCTCAAATGGGTAGCGGTGAGCGTCAAGAGAGAGGTAACGGAGAGCGTCCTCAAATGGGAGGCAACAGAGAAAGACCTCAAATGGGTAGCGGTGAGCGTCAAGAGAGAGGTAATGGAGAGCGTCCTCAAATGGGAGGCAACGGAGAAAGACCTCAAATGGGTAACGGAGAACGTCAAGATAGAGGCAATGGTGAGCGTCCACAAATGGGAGAAAATGGTGAACGTCCACAAATGGGAGAAAATGGTGAACGTCCACAAAGAGGCAATGGCGAACGTCCTCAAATGGGAGAAAATGGCGAACGCCCTCAAATGGGTAATAGACAGCAAGGCGGTCTAGGCGGTCAACGTCCAGGCGGCACCTCTGCAATCAACTGGACAGACGTACACGGAGCAGGCTCACAACGTAGCGATCCTAAAGCAGGCGACGCATCAATCTACGCTTCGGGACATGGCCCACAAGGTGATGTAATTAGAATTAACAACTACGTTCGTCTAGTTAGAGATTTATAAGTAAATCTTTATCACATATTTTTTTGAAAACTAAAGTAAAAACATTACCTTTGCTTATAGTCGGATTAAGGTTTGACTTAAGTAGTGTAAAACAATTATTGCCATATTTTTAAAAGCACTCTTGGAGCGATATTTTTCACTATTAAATCTCAGTATAGAATAACTATATTTTCGATTCAATAGCAAAAAATCTCATTTCCAATAGTACTCTTAAAAATACACCAATAATTATTTTACCCTACTTAGTTCAAACCTTAATTCGTTTTAATAACTTAAAATCTATTTTAAGTCCAAGAAAAAAATATTGACATCATAATAAACCAACCAAAAAGATGAATCAAAATTATTACCAACCCGAAATCGAGACCATGAGTCGAGAGAAGCTAAATGAACTCCAATTAGAGAGGTTAAAGAGTACAATAACACAGGCTTCGAAATCACCATTCTACTCAAAGGTTTTTGCCGAACAAGGAATCACAGCAGACACGGTAACCTCGGTGGCAGATATTCGTAAACTGCCATTCACAGTAAAAGATGATCTAAGATCAAATTACCCTTTTGGACTCAACGCAGTACCTCAAAGCGAAGTTGTACGCCTACACTCATCGAGCGGAACTACAGGCAACCCCACAGTAATATGCCACACCCAAAAGGATTTGGATATATGGGCAGACCGTGTTGCAAGATGTATGTATATGGTTGGCCTTCGCAATACCGATGTCTTTCAAAATACCTCAGGCTACGGAATGTTCACAGGAGGCCTCGGAATACACAATGGAGCTGAGCGCCTAGGAGCATTGATGGTTCCCGCAGCAACTGGAAATAGCCCCCGCCAAATTAAATTTATCACAGATTTTGGAACAACAGCAATCCACGCTATTCCCTCATACGCCATCCGCCTAGCCGAAGTGTTTAAAGCGCAAGGTGTAGACCCTCGCACAACAAGTCTCAAATGTTTAATCATCGGTGCAGAACCCCACACCGAAGAACAGCGTCGCAAAATCGAAGAACTCCTAGGAGTTAAAGCATACAACTGCTTCGGAATGTCAGAGATGAGTGGTCCAGGTGTCGCCTTTGAGTGCCAAGAGCAAAACGGACTCCACATTTGGGAAGATTCATACCTATTCGAGATTGTAGATCCCGAAACCTTAGAGCCAGTAGAGGAGGGTGAAATCGGGGAGCTCGTAATTACAACCCTAGACCGTGAGGCAATGCCACTTATTAGATACCGCACACGAGACCTAACGAGAGTCTTAGTTGGTGAGTGCCCATGTGGTCGTACACACCGTCGATTGGATCGCCTTAAAGGACGTAGCGACGATATGTTTATCGTCAAAGGTGTAAATATATTCCCAATGCAGATCGAAAAGATATTAATGCAGTTCGAAGAGGTTGGAACCAACTACCTTATCACAATTGAAACCGTCGGCATAAACGACGAAATTATAATCGAAGTAGAACTAGGCAATGATGCCTTTACAGATGATTACTCGAAACTCCAAGATCTAAGCCGAAGAATGACACGCACACTGCGAGACGAGATCTTGGTAACACCAAAAATCAAACTTGTAGGTAGCGGAACACTTCCACAATCCGAGGGTAAAGCAGTAAGAGTTATCGACAACCGAGCAAAATAAAAGTTAAGTAGTGTAAAACTATAAACCACAAAAACCATGAAAACAACACTTCAACAACTTTCAATCTTCCTAGAAAATAAGATTGGAAGTCTATACGAGACAATGGATATTTTAAGTAACGCAGATATTCGCATAATCGCCGCAACGGTAGCCGACACCACCGAATTTGGAATTCTACGTCTTATAACCAGTGATAACAACAGAGCCTACACCCTCCTGCGAGAAGCTCACAAAAATGTCAATAAAAGTGAGGTGATCGCTCTATCATGCGACTCATTGGCAGGATCATTCCACACGGAGTTAAAGAAATTTTATACCGAAGGTGTGGTTATTGAGTATATGTATTGCTTCTCGATCAACCAAAAAGCGGTTATGATAATGAGAGTTAACGACACAACAAAGGCGCTAGAGGTGGCCGATACTAAAGGCATTGTAACCATCTCAAACGAAGATCTAATCTCAATGTAGACCGTCATAATCTTTTGTTTTAGGACAACATTCCTAGTCGAGAACTCAATCCAATAATATGAAACCCACATGACCTTCAGTCACCCAGAATGATGAAAATGACCTACGATGTATTATCTTTGTGTATTCACACACACATTATTATCTATGGGGTCAATATCATTCGATCAAGTAG
>JAWXTJ010000024.1:0-32739 GCA_044433665.1 Rikenellaceae bacterium | reverse complement strand
GTAGGCATTCTGCTTTGGAGAACCTTACGATCGAGGAATTTTGGCAGAGGTATTTAAAAATTGAGAAAAATTTGAATGTGGCTTAACTTGATGTGCGGTTTTGATTTGGTATTTCACTCTCCTCGGAGTTGGTAATAACCTCTCTTTTGATTAAACGACAGAAGTACCCATGCAAACTCTTCGTTAGTCAGCAATTGCGTCAAACCTTTCTTGCGAAGATAATATAGAGTCCAATCGTGAGGAATCTTTATCGACGAATCAATAACGCCTGACATCCTAAATTCAGATAACATCTCCTCGAATGACTCCTTGAATAAGAATTCAAAGCTACCATCAGCACACTTAACCCATGCAATCTTACCCTCGCTACCCTCAAGGATCTTTCCAAGACTTGGTTTAGTGTGATTAAAATTAATATATTCAGCAAAATGCGGAGGTAAAAAACCTATCACATTAAGCACCCTTAACAATCTCTCACGCCTAAGTTTAGACCTTTCAAGGAGACGACGACCACCACGAAACCCAGTTCTTGCTTTTGTCTGAGTCTCAATATTTCCACCTCCTGAGAATGCACCCATAGTATCTTGTGTCATTGGAATTATGCGACTTCCTGCACCAAAAATACGATACATCTCATTATTCTCGTTGATAAGTGCCCACCCGATACTATTTGTACCTAAATCTAAACCTAATATATTTGCCATTTTATAGTCTATTTTTCGTTATTTAACTGCAAGTTACAAAAAAATAATCACAAAATTCATTGATATTACACAATTTATAGTATCTTTGTTGTACAATTTTGAAAGCAATTCACAATAAGGATTATTCCGTTGTGAAAACATCTAAGGCGGGAGTTCTTCGGGACTCTCGTTTTTTTTTGAATTGACCCCTCATTATATTATCGTGTCGGCACTCAATTCTTCAAAGAGCCATAACTGATGATAACCTATGTCAAGCGGGATGTGTTTCTCTAAGCGACTGTTACAAAAGGTATTATTGCAATTAAGGAGCCACCGTATGCGGAACTGCACGTACGGTGGTGTGAGAGGTCGGAAACGAAAGTAGGAGAAAACTACTTACTTTTGTTTCCTCCTACTCGATTTAAGGGGAGAAAATAGAATTCCCCTAAATCCAATACTTCGGCTTTAAATGAGCTGACACTGTAGTTTGAGACCTTACGAGATTTTGCATCTACAACACGCGAACGGCTGAGGTGAAGCTCATATCGAGGGAATCTCCGAAAACCATAACCGCAGATATTTTTCACAGTTAAATCTCACCCCCAATCGACTTTTAAAAATATACCAATAATTATTTTACCCTGCTTAATAAATTAAATATTATAAGATATTTTGAAAAAAATATTATATATTTGCAAGATTGGAATTTAATCGAAAAATTTAAAACTGTCTATTACTATAAAATTATGATAAGATTAGCACTTCAAGCCAAAGGGCGATTGAATGAGGATAGCATCTCGCTACTTAATGAAATTGGTATATATATTGAGTCGGGAAAACGCAAGCTGCTCACAACAAGTAAAAATTTTAATTTGGAAGCTCTCTATCTACGTGATGACGATATTCCGCAAGCCGTCGCTATGGGTGTTGCTGATATTGGTATCGTTGGCCTAAATGAGGTCGAGGAGAAGGGTTTCGATGTTGATATTGTTCATAAGCTAGGTTGGGGTCGCTGTCGTCTTTCTCTTGCAATACCAAAAGAGCATGAGTATCAAGGTGTCGAGTATTTTCAAGGTAAGCGTATCGCAACTTCATATCCGAAAATTTTGCGCAACTTCTTAGATGAGAAGGGTGTTACAGCTGAAATTCATGAGATTGCAGGTTCGGTAGAGATCGCTCCATCGGTTGGTATGGCTGATGTGATTTTCGATATTGTTAGCTCGGGAGGTACACTTGTTTCCAATGGCCTTAAGGAGGTTGAAGTAGCTTTGGATTCTGAGGCGGTTATTATTGCTGGCAAGTCTCTCTGTGAGGAGAAGCGACAGCTGTTGTCTCAAATTCTTTTCCGCATCGAGGCTGTTGAGCGTAGCCGAGGTATGAAGTATGTTTTGCTTAATCTGCCTGAGGAGAAAGTTGAGGCGGTGACAAAGATTCTACCTGGAATGAAATCTCCAACGATTTTGCCATTAGCGCAAGAGGGCTGGAGCTCGATACATGTTGTAATTAATGAGAAGGAGCTTTGGGGAAAAATCGAAGAGCTTAAGGCGATAGGTGCTGAGGATATTTTGGTGCTTTCACTCGAAAAAATGGTCTACTAAGATGCAGATTATAGTTACACCAAGCTGCGAGCAGTGGGCGGAGCTCACCAAGCGTCCATTGGCTCAACGAGGAACTATTGCACCCTTGGTTGCAGGTATCATCGAGAGGGTTAAGGATAATGGTGACCAAGCCTTAAGAGAATTATCTCGTGAAATTGATCGTGTGGAGATTGAAGCGTTGCAGGTGAGTGAAGCCGAAATCGAGGCTGCTGAGGGTTTGATTTCAGCAGATCTAAAGGAGGCTATGGAGATTGCCAAAGCGAATATTTCGAAATTCCATGCTGCGCAATATCATCCAGAGGTCGATATTCAAACGATGCAGGGTGTACGCTGTGTGCAACGTGCGGTGGCTATCGAGCGAGTGGGTTTGTATATTCCTGGTGGTTCGGCTCCGTTATTCTCTACGGTGTTGATGTTGGCTTTGCCTGCTAAGATTGCGGGTTGTAAGGAGATTATTTTGTGCACGCCTCCAAATAAGCAGGGTGGTGTTGCTCCAGCGATACTCTATGCTGCGAGGTTATGCGGTGTGGATAAGATATTCAAAGTAGGTGGTGCGCAAGCTATTGCCGCTATGGCTTATGGCACTGAAACTATTCCTGCCGTGGATAAAATCTTTGGCCCTGGTAATCAATATGTGACCGAGGCGAAGCAGCAGGTTGCAGCTCAGGTTGTTGCGGTAGATATGCCAGCGGGACCTTCGGAGGTGTTGGTTATTGCCGATCAGAGTGCTGTTGCGGGGTATATCGCTTCGGATTTGCTGTCTCAGGCGGAACATGGTGCCGATAGTCAGGCGATTTTGGCTTGTACATCTGAGGGTCTTGCAAATGAGGTTTTGAGATGCACCGAGGAGCAGTTAGCTGCTTTGGAGCGCTCCGAGATTGCCGCAAAGGCGTTGGAGAATAGCCGAATTATAGTTCTTAAAGGTCGAGAGGAGATTATCGCTTTTGCAAATCTTTATGCTGCTGAGCATCTTATAATTTCAATGGAGGAGCCTTGGGCTGTTGCCGATAAGATTACAGCTGCGGGAAGTATTTTTATTGGAAATTATACTCCTGAGAGTGCTGGAGATTATGCTTCGGGAACAAATCACACTTTGCCAACTTATGGTTGGGCTCGTTCGTATAGCGGTGTGAATCTCGATAGCTTTATGCGTAAGGTGACCATTCAAGAGATTACACCCGAGGGACTGCAAAAAATTGGAGGTGCAATTGAGACTATGGCTTCGGCCGAGGGTCTTTCGGCTCACCGCAATGCAGTTACTTTGCGTCTAAAGGATATTTAACGATATTTCAAACGATATTTCAAACAACAATATGAAAATCGAACAACTCGTCAGAGAGAATATAAAAAATTTAGCTCCCTACTCCACCGCTCGTGACGATTATCAAGGAGGAGATTTAGGGGTTTTTCTGGATGCTAACGAAAATCCATACGAGAGCGGATATAATCGCTATCCAGATCCACACCAAAAGGAGCTGAAAGCGAAGCTATCGAGGATTAAAGGTGTCGAGGGGGAGAATATCTTTGTGGGAAATGGTAGCGACGAGGCTATCGACGTTCTCTTCCGTATCTTTTGCGATCCTGGAGTGCATAATGCTGTGTCGATCTCCCCGACCTATGGAATGTATCGAGTCTCGGCCGATATAAATGGTGTGGAGATGCGTGAGGTAGCTTTAAATGAGGACTTCTCACTTAATTGTCGAGCTATTATTGAGGCGAGTGATGAGGCGAGTAGATTGTTATTTTTATGTTCTCCGAATAACCCAACGGCTAATTTGTTAGCTGAGGGGGATGTTGAGTGGTTGCTCGGTAATTTTAAAGGTATTGTCGTTGTCGATGAGGCCTATATTGATTTTGCTGAGGATAAGGGTTTTTTACCTCGCTTGGCTGAATTTGAAAACCTTGTTGTTCTTCAAACTTTATCTAAGGCTTGGGGTATGGCGGGACTTAGATTGGGATTAGCCTTTGCGTCGGAGTATATTATCGGCTTAATGTCAAAGGTGAAATATCCATATAATATTGGTATTGTAACGCAAAAGATTGTCTCTGATTTATTGGAGAATCCGATAGATGAAATTATTGCTGAGATTGTCTCGGAGCGAGAGAGAGTTGTTAGAAACATCTCTGAGGCTGCTATCGTTGAGCATATTTATCCAAGTGACACCAATTTCCTACTCATCAAGGTGACCGATGCCACAAGGGTTTATGAGGCACTTATTGGGGAGACAATTATTGTTCGTGATCGCTCAAAGGTACTTGGTTGCAGCGGATGTTTACGTATCTCTATTGGAACTCCCGAGGAGAATAACTTGTTAATTGAAAAAATGAACGCACTATGAAAAAAGTATTGATTATAGATCGTGATGGAACCTTGATTGTTGAGCCACCTATTGACTTTCAAGTTGATTCACTCGAAAAATTGGAGTTTGTACCTGGTGCAATTACAGCTATGAGCCGTATTGCTTCACTTGATTTTGAGCTGGTTATGGCGAGCAATCAAGATGGATTGGGGACAGATAGTTTCCCTGAGGAGACATTTCATGGGGCTCAAAATAAAATGCTTTCGATTCTTCGAGGCGAGGGTGTTGAGTTCGATGATATACTCATTGATCCATCATTTCCCGAAGAGAATTCACCGTCACGTAAACCTGGTGTGGGGATGTTTGGTGAGTATTTATCGGGTGAATATGATTTAGCTTCGAGCTATGTTATTGGTGATAGATTGACCGATGTTCAGTTGGCTAAAAATTTAGGGGCTAAGGCTATTTATATTGCTCAGCGTGAGGAGGGTGTGAAACAACTCTCGGAGGCGGGATTGGAAAATATTTGTGTGCTTGTGACCGATGATTGGAATGAGATATATACAATGTTACGCCTTTCGGAGCGTCGAGTAACTATTGAGCGAAATACGGCTGAGACAAAAATAGCTTTGACTTTGGATCTTGATGGTGGGTTGAGCTCTTCTATTGCAACGGGGTTGAAATTTTTTGACCATATGTTGGATCAGATTGTGCATCATGCGGGGGTCTCTATGCAGCTTTCGGTTGATGGGGATTTGGAGGTTGATGAACATCACACAATGGAGGATGTCGCAATCGTTATTGGTGAGGCATTTTATAAGGCTTTGGGGGCTAAGCGTGGTATTGGGCGTTATGGTTTTGCATTGCCTATGGATGAGTGTCGAGCTATGGCGCTGATTGATTTTGGTGGAAGAATTGACTTTGATTGGCAAGTAGAATTCAAACGTGAGATGATTGGGGATACTCCGACGGAGATGTTTAGCCACTTCTTTAAAAGTTTCGCTGCTGCTGCGCATTGCAATCTGCACCTTTCAGCTACGGGTGATAATGAGCATCATAAAATTGAGGGTGTTTTCAAAGCATTTTCAAGGGCTATTAGAACAGCTATTTCACGTCAAGGCTTCGGATTTGAACTACCTAGTAGCAAAGGAATACTGTAAGGAGAAAAACGAAGTTTTTCTGTCCAGACTGTGTCTGGTGCCTGCGCGGCACGAGCGCAGTCCCCAACATAAGAAAGTGAGTCGCCCTCCCTCACAAAAAAGCATTTTTTAGAATAAAAAATGCGCAGAGGGCGAGCAATTCGAAGAATTGCAACATAGAAAATTTTATTCGAATAAAACGAATTAAAAGATGATAACAGTAATAGATTACGATACAGGCAACCTACGATCGGTAGCCAATGCCCTGAGCCGTCTAGGCGCAGAATTTTGCGTTACTGACAATCGGGAGCAGATTATGGCTTCGGATAAGGTTCTTCTTCCAGGTGTTGGTGAGGCAGGTTCGGCGATGTTGAAACTTCGTGAAAGAGGGTTGGTTGACGTTATTCCTCAGCTCACACAACCTGTTTTGGGTATCTGCATTGGAGTGCAATTGATGTGTAAATATAGCGAGGAGGGGGATACCGAGTGTATGGGAATCTTCGATAGCTCGGTAAGGAAATTTTCTGACAGCATGGGATTGAAAGTTCCGCATATGGGTTGGAATAGCATTGAAAATCTTTGCTCACCACTCTTTGATGGGATTGATGAGGGGAGCTATATCTATTATGTTCACTCGTTCGCTCCTGAGCTCTCGGAGCAGACCATTGCAACAACTACCTATGGTATAGATTATAGCGCAGCACTCAACCGAGATAACTTCTTCGGTACACAATTTCATCCTGAGAAGAGCGGTGGTGTAGGCGAAAAAATATTAAATAACTTCCTAAAATTATGATAACCGTAATTCCAGCAATAGATATTATCGACGGCGAGTGTGTACGCTTAACTCGTGGCGATTACAACCAAAAGAGCTCTTATTATAAGGATCCTTTAGAGGTGGCTCTTCGATATGAGGAGTGTGGCTTGAAGCGTCTGCATTTGGTCGATTTGGATGGCGCTAAGAGCAAGCATCCAGTTAACTTAAAGGTGTTGGAGAGGATCGCTACACGCACCTCGTTCGACATTCAATTGGGTGGCGGAATTAAGAGTGGTGAGGCTCTGCGTGATGTTTTTAATGCGGGTGCGAGCAGAGCAATCTGTGGAAGTGTCGCTGTTACTCACCCTGAACTCTTCGAGCAGTGGATCGAGCAGTTTGGTGCCGAGAAGATAATTTTAGGTGCCGACACTAAAGATGGAAAGGTTGCAATTAGCGGCTGGTTAGAATCCTCAGAGGTTGGCGTGGAGCAGATTATCGAGCGCTTCCAAGGTGCAGGATTAAAACAGGTCATCTGCACAGATATTGCGCAGGATGGAATGTTGCAGGGACCATCGACACCGCTTTATATCTCGCTCCAGGATCAATTCCCCGAGATTGATATTACGGTGAGTGGCGGTATTTCGGGCGTTGACGATATTATCTCGCTCAACGAGCATAAATTGCGTAGCGTGATTGTCGGCAAGGCGATCTATGAGGGTCGAATTTCATTTGAGGAGTTGAAAAAATTAGCCGAAGCGAAATGTTAGCAAAGAGAATAATTCCATGCCTTGATATTAAGGATGGCAAGACGGTAAAAGGTATCAATTTCGTTGGTCTCCAAGATGTTGGAGATCCAGTTGAGTTGGGACGTAGATATGCCGAGGAGGGTGCCGATGAGTTGGTTTACCTCGATATTAGCGCTACGCATGAGGGTCGCAAAACCTTCACGGAGCTTGTTGAGAAGATTGCCGAAGCTATCAATATCCCATTCACGGTTGGTGGAGGTATCAGCTCGGTTGAGGATGCGGGACGAATGTTAAAGGCGGGAGCCGACAAAGTTTCGGTGAACTCTGCGGCGGTGCGTAATCCGCAACTCATTAGCGACTTGGCAGCAAAATATGGTAGCCAATTTGTCGTTGTTGCAATAGATGCCAAAACCATTGATGGCCGTTGGGTGGTGACCACTCATGGAGGCCGCACCCCAACCGATAAGGAGCTCTTTAGCTGGGCTCGGGAGGCACAGGAGAGAGGTGCAGGAGAGATTCTCTTCACCTCGATGGATCACGATGGCACCCGCAATGGATACCCTTGTGATACCTTTGCGGCACTCTCGGCTGAGTTGTCGATACCGATTATCGCCTCAGGCGGTGCAGGTTCGGTGCAGAATATTGCCGATGTTCTGAGCTTTGGTAAGGCTGATGCAGCTCTTGCAGCGAGCATCTTCCATTATGGAGAAATAACAGTTAAGCGACTCAAAGAGGAGTTGCGTGAACAAGATATTATTGTGAGATTATGATTCAATTTAGCGAATTATCGACAGCCAAGAGCTGCGAGGGTTTAGTACCCGTAATTATCCAAGATGATAGCACACTTAAGGTGTTAATGCTCGGATATATGAACCAAGAGGCATACGAGAAGAGCGTAGCTGAGGGACGTGTAACATTTTTTAGCCGCACCAAGGGTCGCCTTTGGACTAAGGGCGAGACGAGCGGTAATTTTTTGAATATCTGCTCTATAGCTAAGGATTGTGACGATGATACGTTGCTTATCCGTGTAAATCCAATTGGCCCAACATGCCATACTGGCTCTACAAGTTGCTTTGGTGGTCGTGAGAATGAGGGATTTATCCGTTTCCTAGATTCATTTATTCAACGTCGTCATGAGGAGATGCCCGAGGGATCTTACACCACTCACCTTTTCAATAAGGGAATCAATAAGATCGCTCAGAAAGTTGGTGAGGAGGCCGTTGAGACCGTTATCGAGGCTATCGACTGCAATGACGAGCGTCTACTTTATGAGGCTTCAGATTTGATGTATCACTATCTAGTTCTCCTTGCAGCAAAGGGAATGACCTTGGCCGACATCGAGGAGGAGCTAGCTAAACGCCATAAATAGTTATGCCGAAGATCGCAAAATCTCTTGTCGATCTTATCGGTCACACTCCACTTGTGGAGTTGACTCGATTGTCTGCCTCCGCACCAATCAATGCACAGATCATAGCTAAGGTCGAATATTTCAACCCTGCGGGAAGCATCAAGGATCGTGTGGCACTCTCGATGATCGAGGATATGGAGCAGCGTGGTGAATTGCTCCCTGGAGCTACCATCATTGAACCGACGAGTGGCAATACAGGTGTGGGGTTGGCGCTGGTTGCTGCGGCACGAGGCTACAATTTAATTTTGACCATGCCCGAGAGTATGAGCATCGAGCGAAGAAAATTACTTTCGGCACTTGGGGCACAACTATATTTAACGCCTGCCTCTCGGGGAATGGTTGGGGCCATTTTTCGTGCTGAGGAGTTAAAAGCAGAGATTAGCGGATCGGTGATTTTAAATCAATTCGATAATCCTGCAAATCCTGCTGCACATTATAAAACTACAGCCGAGGAGATTTGGGCTGACTGTGATGGAGAGATTGATATTTTTGTTGCAACAGTGGGCACGGGTGGAACTATAAGCGGCACGGGAGCTCGATTAAAAGAACTTAATGCCAATATTCAAGTTGTCGCTGTAGAGCCCGATTCATCGCCTGTTCTTTCGGGTGGCAAGTCGGGAGCGCATAAAATTCAAGGTATTGGAGCGGGATTTATTCCGAAAAATTATGATGCTTCACTGGTCGACGCTATCGTTCGAGTAACCGACGAGCAGGCTATCGAGTACTCTCGAATGGTGGCACGCACGGAGGGGTTACTTGTTGGTATTTCGTCGGGAGCAGCACTTTTTGCCGCTATGCAATTGGCTTCGAAAACTGAAAATCAAGGCAAGAGAATTGTTGTGATCCTGCCTGATGGGGGCGAGCGTTATCTGTCGACTCAACTTTTTGAACAATAAGCGATTATGAGAAAGCGAGATAAAATAATTTTGGAGAGTGCCGAGCAACTTCTGCACTGCTCACGGAGCGATAATTGGCAGGGTAGTAATACACCACCCTCACGCCTAGCACTCAGTGAGATTGTTAAACTTATCTCTGAGGTGATCTTCCCCGAGTATCTTATGGATTGCAGTGAGGAGATGACCGAGCATCGTATAACAATCAATTTAGAGCGTATATATCTGCTTCTTCACGATCAAATCGAGCGTGCTATGCACTTTAAGTGTGGAGGTGACGAGGAGTCAAAAAATGTTGATAATATCAATGACGTTGATAATACCGAGCGGATCACCGAGCAGTTTATCGCTTCAATTGTGAAGATCAAAGAGCTACTTACAACCGATGTTGAGGCGATGTATAAGGCTGACCCTGCGGCAACATCCTTTGCGGAGGTTGTACTCTGTTACCCCTCTATTGTAGCTATGACACACTATCGTATTGCTCACACGCTGCACAGATTATCCGTGCCAATTATCCCTCGTGTAATCTCTGAAATTGCACACACCAAAAGCGGAATCGACATACATCCAGGAGCGACAATCGACAGCCATTTCGCTATAGATCATGGCACAGGAGTGGTTATAGGTGAGACAACTATTATCGGCAAAAATGTGGTTGTTTATCAAGGTGTCACGCTTGGTGCTCGTGGATTTAGATTTGATGCTGAGGGTAACGTTATCAACATTCCTCGACATCCGATCATCGAGGATAATGTTCGCATCTATTCGAACTCTTCGATTCTTGGACGTATCACAATTGGACATGATTCTGTTGTGGGTGGAAATATGTGGATTGATCGGGATGTTGCCCCATTTTCAAAATTGAGCAAGTAAAAAGACAGAAAAACTTCCCATGTGGAGACTAAATGTATTATGACTCCTTATATCTTTAATATGTAAAGATATAAGGAGTCATAAACAGGGTAAAATAATCAATATTTTACATTGACAAGATACGTACCAGCTCAATATCTGAACGGTCGATAACCTTGTTATTCTTATCGTTTATTGCGTTGACAAATGGGACATATACCAAATCGCCATTTTTGATTCCGATCATCACATTTCTCTGACCAGCCATAAGAGCTTCGATAGCTTTATCTCCCATGCGTGATGCTAAAATACGATCTTGTGCCGTTGGTGAGCCTCCACGTTGAATGTGTCCAAGGATCGTTACACGAGCATCATATTGAGGATACTCCTTTTTTACACGCTCGGCAAGACCTAGAGCGCCTCCAATTTTTGGATTTTCGGCAACCAAAACGATCGCTGAGTTCTTGCTTTTGCGGAAACCTTTCTCGATAAGCTCCGCAAGTTGGTCAACCTCGGTCTCCATTTCGGGGATGATAGCAGCCTCAGATCCTGAAGCGATAGCGCCATTTAAGGCAAGATAACCAGCCGAACGACCCATAACCTCAACAAAGAATAGTCGCTCGTGACTTGTTGCCGTGTCACGCAATTTATCGACACACTCAACAATTGTGTTAAGAGCCGTATCATATCCGATTGTTGAATCTGTACCACCAAGATCATTATCTATAGTTCCAGGGAGACCCACAATTGGAACATTATACTCCTCGGCGAAGATCTTAGCACCTGTAAGGGAGCCATCACCACCAATAACCACAAGGGCATCTATTCCTGCGGCAACCATGTTGTCATATGCGATTTTACGACCCTCTTCTGTGCGGAACTCCTTGCAACGTGCAGTCTTAAGAATTGTACCTCCGTGTTGAATGATATTGCTTACACTGCGATTTGTAAAATCTTTTATTTCATTGCAAACAAGACCTTTATAGCCTCTCATGATTCCCTTAACGGTATATCCGCTAGAAATTGCAGAACGTGTCACAGCTCTAATTGCTGCATTCATTGCTGGCGCATCACCTCCCGATGTTAGCACTCCGATACATTTGATAGACATATTACAAAATATTTAAAGTAACAAAATTGCTCAAAGTTAATAATATTTTTTAAAAATAGCAATAAAATATTATTAAAGTTCGAATAAAGTTACCGAGAAAGAGGCTAATTCGCTTATCGTCACGGATGGGCGGTGTGTTGTTTTTTTGTGAGTGCACACATTTGTGAATACTGCATCGAAAAGTATTTTAGGGGGAATTAGAGCTCCCCTATAGTAAATATCTACTTATATCTATTTATTTTGGCTACAATATCTCTTAAATGTTTTCTAAACTTAACAACTTCTGGATTAATTGAATCTGAAATTACACCTACCTCTGAGTCTAAATTTGTTGAAATCATAAAGATGTCTAGATAAGTTTGATATAGATTTTCAAAGTCGACATCTTTAATTCCAAAAGATATTACAGATGATTTTAAAACCGTTAACTTTGAATCAATCAATGTGATGAGTTTAAAGACAACAGTTGTATTTACATTATCTTCTTTGTAGAGTTGCTCTAACTGGTCTATTTGTTCTTCAATTTTTATAATATCATTAAAGAGAAATTGTTTTGCTGAGTTTTGCTCTGTCAACTTATTGGTAATTGTAAAACCTATCCATATGGCAATTATTGAGGAGGCAATCAGCGAGAATAATTCTATTACATCAATATTATTATCATATGATATGTTAGCAAAGAAATTATTGCAACACATATCTCGCAAAATAAATATTACTGCAACAGCAGCTATACAGCATAATATTTTAACCAACTTATTCATCAACCTACCAAATTCGTTTTTCTATAAGTTCAACGACATGTGGATAATTTTTTGTTTCAAACTTAATTATACTTTTTACGCTTTCTTCGCCATATTCTCTCTTAAGTCGGCCAAAAGATTCATCCAAGAATGAACTTCCGTATGGACTTGCTCCATCCAAATCTATTGCTAAATCTACACCCTCATTCTTAGCCTCTTCAAATTTTGGCTTTAATATTTCGTTGTAAAATTTTTCACCGGAGAAATCACCGAGTGAAATAAATCTACCTCCTAAATTTTGACTAAACTCTTTTGATATTTTTATATGTTTCATATTCTAATTGTTTTTTACTGTCCATTTATAGTATGTACCATGAAAATTTGAAATTGATAATGTTTGTAATCCAATACTTTCATTATAAATCATCGCTGCTCGATTTGAGACAACTATAAAATCATCTACATAGCCATTTTTAACAATTCTATATATTTCAGGCAATCCTTTACCTCTGTCAGGATTTTTTGTCGATGATGGTATTAATCCTTCAAATGAATCTTTTACCACTCGGCAGTCCGACTTTAGGAAACCCCATAAACCTATACCCGCCTCTCTATGTGATCCTGCAATACCTATTCCTAAATCTACAAACGCAAAATGGGCAACTTTATTTTTTGTATCTACATCGCAAGTTATCCAATAATTAATATTACGTGATTGTATACCATGCTCAGTTGCATTTGCTACAATTTCAGTTAATAATGCTTCTGCTCGTTCATATTTTTCAGAAAATCTTGGGTTATTAATATTAATACCGATTCTCTTTAAACCTTGCATAATCCCACTAATAACATGTGGTTGAATTTCTGAAAAATTCCAATCATCACCCCAATTATCTATTTTTCTTGGGTGTACTGCTTCAAAACGACTATCTTCAACTGACAATCCTGTAACACGTAAATTAAGTTTATTTTTTTCAATGAATGCACTAATTAGCATTTTATAGCTATTAGGTATCTCATTTTTTCGTGACACTTTGGAAAAGTTTAACAATAAATCACCTTTGACATTAGAGATCATATTAAAGAATGCAAAGTACTTTCGCACATTATCACCCCTAAGTTCAATATCTGATTTTATGCTAATCTCTTTCATACACTCAATGCAGTCGCAATCTTTGTGACGACTGTTCGTCACAAAGATACAAAAAAAATGAATATCATGGATGATTTTTTGTTAGAAAAATAACATAACAAACTTTTTGCAGAAAAATAGAGGTGAAAGGAGTAACAACTTAATTTTTTTATCTAAATTTGTGGAGGTATATTATTCACTTAAAATTCGGACAGTATGAAATTCTTTAAAATATTTTTTGCCGCACTATTGGGTTGTTTAGTGAGCGGTATCATTGGCTTCTTCTTGTGGGTCATTCTGCTTTTTTCGGTTTCGGGGCTCTTTAATCTTGAAAAATCTGTAACCGTTTCGCCTAACTCGATTCTTAAGATCTCGCTGGAGGAGAATTTTAGTGAGGCTCCTGCGAATTATCCTTTTTCGTCGATTGACTTCTCGACATTCGAAATGAAGCCGTCGCATACTCTACTCAATATACTTATGGCTATTGAGGCAGCGACCGAAGATGATAATATCGAGGGAATATATCTCTGCCCCAACATCAACCCATCCATAGGTACAGCGGCGCTGGAGGAGATTCGCACAGCGTTATTGAGGTTTAAGAAGAGTGGCAAGACTATTATTGCCTACAGCGACACATATTCGCAGGGTGCGTATTATGTGGCGAGTGTTGCCGATAAGGTGTATTTACAACCTGAGGGAATGATTTCATGGCAGGGTTTAGCCTCTAGCACAATGTTTTATAAGGGGCTTTTGGATCGTCTCAATATTTCGGTAGATGTTTTTCGCCCGACAGCATGTCGATATAAATCAGCTGTTGAGCCATTTATAATGAGTAAGATGTCCAATGAGAATCGTGCTCAGATGCAGCAGCTTATGGATGATCTATGGAATACGATTGCCTCGGATGTTGCCCTATCTCGTGGGTTAACTTTGGAGCAAGTGAACGAGGCGGCCGATAATTTGGTCTGCATGGATGCTGACGGAGCCTTGGAGGCTAGGATGATTGATGAGTTGATCTATGAAGATCAACTTCCTGCAATGTTCCGAGAGACGGGTGCCGAGATTAACGTTAACGATGCCGAAGTTAACTATATAGATTTTGCCGATTATGTGTTGGCAAGTTCGCTTTCATATCAGCGTATTGGTGCCGATAAGGTTGCTATAATTTATGCTGAGGGAAGTATTTATGATGGCCAGGGTACACAGGGTGATATTTACAGCGAGAATACCGTTGAGGTGATTCGTCGTGCTCGCCACGATGCAGGTATCAAGGCGGTAGTTTTGCGTGTAAACTCTCCTGGAGGTAGCGCCTTAGCGTCGGATGTTATCTGGCGTGAATTGGAGCTTCTTCGTCAAGAGAAGCCGCTTATTGTTTCGATGGGTTCGTATGCTGCTTCGGGAGGTTATTATATTTCGGCTCCTGCGGATGCTATTATTGCAAATAGGTTAACTCTAACGGGTTCAATCGGTGTTTTTGGCATGGTTCCAAATATAGAAAAGGGACTTTCGAGCAAGCTAGGAATCACTCTTGATGGTGTTAAAAGTAACTCTTCGGCCGACTTTATGACTTCTCTCAATGGTATGAGTAACTTCGAGAGGGGAGTAATGTTAAAGAGTGTTGATAAGGTTTATGATCGTTTCACATCTCTTGTGAGTGAAGGTCGTAACTTGCCGATAGAGAACGTTTTAGAGATTGCTCAAGGTAGGGTATGGAGCGGTTCGGAAGCATTGGAATTGGGACTCGCAGATATGACTGGAGGGTTGCACAATGCAATTTCGGTGGCTGTCGATAAGGCTAATATTGAGGATAATTATAGGATTGTTGAGCTCTCGGATGAGCCTATTGGAATAGCGGTTCTATTCTCGGATGTGCAGAGCTCTATTAAGGCAATCTTCACCACAGAGGTAGATCCTTTGGTTCTGGAGTATCAACAAATTCGGGAGGCCTTGGCTCCGCTGGAGAGTAAGCAGGGGTTGGTGATGTATTCACCGTATACCATTGAGCTTTAATTTTTTTACACTTTTTTCATGTCACATAAAATCACACTTACTCTGACTCCTAAACAGGCTTCAGATTCAAAATTTTACACTTCACTCGCTGCCCACAAAGTAGGAGTAAAAGATACTGACGTAGCTCTACTGCGTGTAGTTAAGCGTTCGATAGATGCACGCCAACGTCAAGTTAAGGTGAATCTCACCGTGGAGCTCTTCGAGGAGAGTGATCCTAAACCCGATCCAATTTATTTTGATTATCCGTCAGTTGTTGGGTGCACTCCAATTATTGTTGTTGGCTCGGGGCCTGCGGGACTCTTTGCGGCACTTAGGCTTATTGAGCTAGGTTATAGGCCAATATTACTGGAGCGTGGACGTGATGTCGGAGAGCGCAAAAAAGATATTGCCCTCATAAATCGAAATCAGGCTATAGACCCAAATTCAAATTACGCCTTTGGTGAGGGCGGAGCAGGAACGTTCTCGGATGGAAAACTCTTTACACGCTCCAAAAAGAGAGGTGATTATAATAAGGCGCTCCAAACCTTAGTTTTTCATGGCGCTTCGCAAGAGATTCTCTTCGAGGCACATCCACATATTGGAACTGACAAGTTGCCTCGAATAATGATAAATATGAGACGTAGCATTGTGGAGGCTGGCGGAGATTTTATCTTCGAGGCTAAAGTTACCGATTTGAAGATTAAAGATAATAAAATTGAGGGTGTTTGGTGCGATGATACTCTTTATGAGGGTGCCGCAGTAGTTTTGGCTACAGGTCACTCGGCAAAAGATATTTATGAACTTCTTCACACAAAGGGTGTGCGCATTGAGGCGAAACCCTTTGCAATGGGTGTGCGCATAGAGCATCCGCAGCAGCTTATCGACTCAATACAATATCACTCCTTGGGACGTGGTGAGTATCTTCCAGCGGCTTCATATTCGCTGGTGAGTCAAGAGGGTGGACGTGGAGTATACTCTTTCTGCATGTGTCCTGGAGGTTTTATCGTTCCAGCGATGACCGACAGAAGTGAGTCGGTGGTAAATGGAATGTCGCCAAGTCAGCGATCATCACCATATGCAAATTCAGGTCTTGTGACCGAGGTTCGATTGAGCGACTTTGCACACCTTGCAGAGGAGTGGGGAGAGCTTGCGGGACTTAAATTTCAGCAACAGATGGAACATGCAGCACGCATAAATGGTGGCGAGAATCAGATTGCTCCAGCGCAAAGAGTATCCGATTTTGTGGCGGGTAGGGGAAGTGATTCTCTGCCTAAAAGTTCATATATTCCAGGGTTCTGCACATCGAGACTAGATCAATGGCTTCCCGATTTTATTGGAAATGGGTTGCGTGCAGGACTTAAAACCTTTGACTCTCGAATGCGAGGGTTTATAACTGCCGATGCTTTGGTGGCGGGTGTGGAGTCTCGAACATCTTCTCCCGTGCGTGTGCCACGTGATAAGGAGAGTTTGATGCACCCTCAAATCTCGGCTCTCTTCCCATCGGGTGAGGGTGCTGGCTACGCTGGAGGTATAATATCTGCTGCTCTCGATGGTGAGCGAGTGGCCGATGCTGTGGCTAACTTTTTGCGATAAATATTTTTAAACTCAGGATTATGACAGCTCTTTTTTCAGAAATAATTTTTGGACCCGTGCGCTCACGTCGCCTAGGGCTCTCTCTAGGGGTAAATTTGCTTCCTACACACTCGAAATTGTGTAATTTTGATTGTATATATTGTGAATGTGGATGGAATGCCGAGCGTCGAGGAAGCGGAAAATTCAACTCAAAGGAGGATGTAATCACATCCCTCGAAGCAAAACTCAAAGAGATGATCTCGCAAGGTGAGCACCCCGATGTAATTACATTCGCAGGAAATGGAGAGCCGACACTTCACCCAGATTTTGAAGAGATTATAGGCTCGACAATAGCTTTGCGAGATAAATTAATACCCTCAGCTAAAGTTTCAGTATTAAGCAACGCCACCCGCATAGGCAATAAAAGTGTTCGTCAAGCACTCCTGCGTGTGGATAATAATATCTTAAAGTTAGATGCAGCCTCAACCGAAATAGCCAAAGAGATAAACCATCCGCAAGGAGAATACTCAATAGAGCAGGTTGTAGAGAATATGTTACTCTTCAATGGAAAATTCATCATGCAAAGCATGTTTCTACGAGGCATATGTGATGGTGTAAAAATTGACAACACAACAGACAAAGCCATAGACGAGTGGTTACAGCTAGTAAAAAAATGTTCCCCAAAATCAGTGATGATATACTCCATAGATCGAGACACCCCCTGCCCCACACTCGAAAAAGTAAACAAAGAAGAACTCCTCAAAATAGCAGAAAAAGTGAAAACAATTGGCATTGAGTGTTCTGTTGCTTAAACTTAGGTCGGCCTAGGACTGCCCTGCGCGGGCAGCGACGGGGATAGCACCCCCGCTGGTGCATTCTCCTCTTGCGCTTTGGGCTTAAAACTTTCAGTTTTAAGATTTTAATAGCTCAGAAGTTATCGCAAATAAATTTGCATAACTTCTGAGCTATTAAAATTCTCAAACACCTTTGGTGTTTGAACCCAAATCGAGGTTACTCTTCTTAATAAATCACATCGAGGTTAGGTTACTCTTCTTAAAGGATAAGATTGAGTTTGCCTCTATTAGAATACTGAGTTTGTGGTGTTGATCGCACCTTCGAATGGGCCGACTTGTGGTGCTGACGCATTGCGTGCTTTACCGAAGTAGTCTGTTGTTAAACTAAATTCTGTGCCGTCGGGGTTTTCGTAAAGTAGTTCAGGGATGATGACCTCACCTAACATTGCTGTATTGATTGGCAATGTTTTAACTCCTTTTAACATGCTTGCATCAAGGTTTGTACTTATGTAATAGTGGCCATCTGTGCGTTTTTCAAGCGTTACAGTTATCTCTTTGTCTGCTTGACGAGTATAACCTGTTTCGTTTCTGTGTGGTGCTGAGTTTGATCCGAAATAGATATTTGCATCCATGTAAATTGGGAATTTATTCGTTAAAACACCCATTGCCTCGTGGCCAGAATTTGAGTTTGCTTTATACTCTTCGAGAGATGCAGGATACTCTGAGCAGCCATCAAGACCCATTTTTCCGTCAACCTCTCCGTCCGCTTGAGCCAAGAAGATATTGTTATAGAAATGCCAGTCTCCTCCAGGGTTGTTATGCAAACCCTTGATTGCTGTTGAGTGTGGTTGATGATATGGCGTGTAACGACCTGCTGCCGATGAACCAGCGTTGACTGCTCCACCGATGATATTGTTGAAAAATGCTGTTCCTTGAGCTCGAAGAAGCAGTGAACGATCCGAAAGCATGATGTTGTTATAGACTAATGTTGGGCCATGAGTAACCTCAACGAAAACATCCTCCGAGATATTATCCTCGAAAACATTGTTACGAACGTGCATACCTTGCGCTTGCCAATCAATCCAAACTCCACGACGAGTGTTTGTGATAACGTTGTTCTCGATAATAACGTCGATACCTCCGTGAAGTTTTATGCCTCCCGTTTCGTGTCCTCCGATTGGGGTGTCGACATTGATATTGTAGATTTCATTATTGCGGATTGTAGTGAAGATACAACCTAAGTGGCCAACGATACCCGCTTGATTACAATCGTGGATTTTATTGTTTTGGATTAGGTGTGAGCCGATATTATCATAAGTCCAACCCAATTCGTATGCCTTGAAAATAGCCTCGATTTCACGTGTGAAGCCCATCTTCGAGTGGTCGGTACCTTTATATAGAGAGCTGAAGTTGTGGCCACTTGCACGATCCTTACCGATGCAGATTCCAACACATTTAGATTGCATAATTTCACAATCCTCGATGATCCAACCTTTACTCCAGTTTGGCCCTATGATACCCACTTGCTCACCTGTTGGAGGTGACCATTGTGTTGCTGCTTGGGCGATTTTGATTCCTTTAACTGTAATATAGCTGATTCCTGTTGTCTGAGGGAAGAAACATGTTGGACGCACATTAATCTCGACGATAGCTCTGGTTGGATCTTGATCTCCGAAGTTTGCCTTGATTGTTGTGACATCATCATCCACAGAGGCGAACCAGCTCATATTTTCGGCCGACAGGTCACCCTCGGCAAGATACTCCTGAAGCGACTCGCCATTGATATAGACCTCACCTAGGTGCATTCCCTTTCCTTCGAGAAGCCAATCTCCATAGACCTCAATGGCGAATGGGTTGAAATCTCCAAATAGAGAGTTGGGAACTTGGGTGCTCCAGACACCTTTCACTTTTGGATCTTTCTTCCACCCTTTAACAATTTCGGAACCCTTGATCCACACCTCCTCGTCGGGTGCAGCCATGTAGGTTACTCGTCGTCTGTCGTTGAATCCTGTGTTTGCAGGAGATACTCTTTCACGGTAGACACCTTGTTGAATTAAAACCGTGTCACCAGCGATTGCATAAAATGCCGCCTTTGAAATGGTTCTAACGGGAGAGGCAGCCGTTCCATCGTTTGTGTCAGAACCACTTGGGCTGACATGCCAGATACGTGCGGAGGCTGATGCACACATAACTAGCGCTGAAAGTAATAAAGTTAATCTCTTCATTTTGGTAAAATTAGTTTTTTGGTTTTGGAAAGATAGTGATTTTTATTGGATTTTCAATATTTTTTGTTGCAAAATATAATAAAAAGAGCCCTAATATTATTTCTTTTTTTGTCAATTAATTTATACCTTTACAGATATTTTTTAAGTTTTAAACCTAACTCTAAAACCACATGTTAAAAAAAATCTTATCCCTACTACTTTTGGTACTTGCCTCAATGCCACTTATGGCTGCCGAGGATGTTACCCCCGATGAAATTACTCTCTTTAAGCAGACACCGCAACGAGAGTTAACACTTCATATTTTCTATCCAGACGACCAAAAAGAGGGCGTAGACAGAACAGCTATCATTAGCTTCTTCGGAGGTGGCTGGGTGGCTGGATCTCCAGAGCAGTTTTATGGACAAAGTGAATATTTTGCGTCGCTCGGTATGGTTGCTATTTCGGCAGATTATCGACTTATTGGGCAAGATGGGACAACTCCGTTCGAGTCGGTGATGGATGCAAAGTCAGCTGTGAGATGGGTACGTGAGAATTGTAAATCTTTAGGCATTAACCCGAGCAGAATTGTTACAGCTGGCGGATCGGCTGGTGGTCACTTAGCTGTCTCAACGGCATTAATTGAGGGTTGTGAGGATGATGCAGATTTAAGCGTCTCGTCTGTGCCAAATGCGATGATTCTCTTCAATCCAGTTGTTAAAACAACCTCTGACGGATATGGAGCTGATAAATTGGTTGGGCAAGAGACTGAGTTGTCACCTGTTCATCATGTTCGCAAAAATCTACCTCCGACACTCATTATGCACGGAACTCAAGATACAACCGTGCCATTCCAAAATGCTGTGGAGTTCACCGAGAAGATGGTGGCATGTGGAAATCAATGTACTTTGATCCCTGCCTTTGGTGAGAATCACGGTTTCTTCAATGGAACTTTCCGTCCAACATTTGGAATGAGAAATTATAAAAGATGTATGTCTGCTTCGGCTGAGTTTCTATCTGATTTAGGATTTATCGAGAGTGGCGATTTTTCGTCGGAGCCTGTGAGGGTTGCATGTGTTGGTAACAGCATAACTTTCGGAAGTAGAATCGAAAATAGAGATGTTGATTCATATCCTGCTCAACTACAAAATCTACTCGGTGAGGATTACCAAGTGAAGAATTTCGGACGCTCGGGAGCAACTCTGCTCCGTGATGGAAATGTACCCTACACCTCGACCGACGAGTATAAAGAGCTTTTGGAGTATAAGCCAGATGTAATCATTATAAAATTGGGAACCAATGACTCTAAAGCTGGCAATTGGAAGCATAAAGATAAATTTGAAGAGGATTATGCGGCGCTTCTCAAATCGCTTAAATCTACGGGTTATCGTCTGCCTCAAATATATGTTTGTAGTCCAATGCCTGCCTTTACACCCAACAGTTCAACTTCAATCAATGACTCGATCATCAAAAATCAAGTCTACCCAGCTGTGAAGAGTGCAGCAAAGAAAAATCGAGTGACATTTATTGATCTATATAAGCCTTTCGAGGATATGAAGGCGCTGTTCCCCGATAATATTCACCCTAATGCCGCAGGTGCTAAGCGCTTGGCGAAGATTATCTATGGTGAAATTTCGCAAACTACGGCTGCCATTGAGTCGGATGATGTGGATGAAATGGTCGATCTTGCGGGATTGCTTCCATCTTCAGCATATCACACAATGCGTGGCGGATTGAAAAATTCACAAGCTATCTTCAACACAACAAAAAAAGGAACGATAGCATTTCTTGGTGGCTCGATAACAGCAAATCCAGGGTGGCGAGATATGGTTAAAGATTATTTCGAAAGAAAATTCCCTGAAACTCAGTTTACATTTATCGACGCTGGAATCCCATCTGAGGGAACTACCTCGGGAGCAATGAGAATCGAACGAGATATTTTATCTAAAGGCAAGGTTGACCTTCTCTTCGAAGAGGCTGCTGTAAACGACCGTTCAAAGGAGCTTCGTTGCGATAGTGACGATAGAGTGCGAGGTATGGAGGGTCTTGTTCGCAGAGCTCGTGAGGCTAATCCCGAGATGGATATTGTCATTATGAACTTCGTCGATCCTGCAAAGATGGTCGATTATAATAACGGTGTTACCCCTCAAGAGATTCTTGATTTTGACCTTATCGCTAATCAATATGATATTCCAACGATCAACTTGGCCAAGGAGGTAACCGATAGAATCAACGCAAGAGAGTTCACTTGGAAGTCTGATTTTATCAATCTGCATCCATCGCCATTTGGACAAAAAGTATATTACCGCACAATCTATCACTTCTTGGAGCAGGCCTACGCAGATAGTCAAGGTGTAACGAAAACTGTTGAATATCCAATGCCTACCATGGTCGATAAATTTGCATACGATCGAGGTGAATACATTGATATTTCGGAGGCTAAATTAGGCAAAGGATGGAGCTTGGATCAATCCTGGAAACCGAAGAATGATGAAAAATATCGCAAAGGTTATGTCGAGATTCCACGTCCAGCCATTGTTGCCGAGGATGAATCGGGTTACCTCACCTTTAAATTCGAAGGTCGTGCAGTTGGCATTATGGTTATGTCGGGACTCGATGCAGGAGTGGTCGAATATACAATAGATGGTAAAAAATATGATCCAATTGATCTATTCACCTCGAACAGTCCATTCCAACATCTAGCTCGTTATTTCATGATGGATAATGAATTGGATGGTAAAAAGAAGCACACCCTAAAAATCCGCCTTGCAGAGACGGCAAATGAAAAGAGCACAGGAAATGCGTGTCGCATAATCTCATTTGTTGTGAATAAATAAGTAGGGTAAAATAATTATTGGTGTATTTTTAAGAGTGCTTTTAAAAATACACCAATAATTGTTTTACACTACTTAGTGCTCATTAAACATTATCTATGTTTCTAATTAAGCCGATAACTATTATGTTTTTCCGAAAATTATTTTTTTCTTCGATTTTTATTTTTTTTGTTGCTGTGTCCTCAGCTCAAGTTGATATTATAGAACCAGATTTAGGAATTAAAACTAAAATCTCATCTGATTATTTTGGGCCTAACGCACTCCCTGTCCCCGATATGCTTGATGGAACGGTTTCTCCCGATTTTATTTTTGAGTTTGGAGGTGACTATTTCGATGGCTATCGAGATGATAAAACTTACGATATTCACGTTAAGGTTGTCTTACCGCTCTTCTCCGATAGAGTAAATCTAACGATGTGGGTGCAATCCATATATGAGTGGTATGAGATGAGTGAAGAGAGTCATGAACATAGTCGTCTGCCCGATGATATTGAGTATGTCGGCTATGAAGCGGGTGATGCGTATATCACAACCGACATTCAAATTTTGAGACAAACGGCTTGGATTCCCGATGTCACAGCACGTGTGGGTCTAAAGACAGCTTTAGGTTACGGATTTTTCAAGGCTCGATATTTCGATAGTCCAGGTTATTTCTTCGATACTTCGATAGCTAAATCGGTTCCTCTTGGAGGTGATTTTTTCAAGGAGTTGAGGTTTGTGGGCACCATAGGTTTTTTGTGTTGGCAAACAGATAATGGCCGACAGAATGATGCTATCATGTATGGTGTTCAGACAAAATTGGAGACTAAATGGTTCTCCTTGGCCGAGAGCTTCGGAGGCTACACAGGCTGGGAGCATGATGGAGACCGTCCAGTAACCTTAAAAAGTCAATTAAGATTTAAATTTGGCCATTACGAACCATACCTTCAACATCAATGCGGCTTTAGGGATTGGGCTTATCATCAATATCGAATTGGCTTCGGGTATCGCTTTTAAAAAATAGATAGGGTGAAAAACGAAGTTTTTCTGTCCAGACTGTGTCTGGTGCCGTGCGGCATGAGCACAGTCCCAAACGTCAGAGAGGGCGAGTAATTCGAAAAAAACCACTTTCTACAAATTTATATTGACAAAAGATTGACGATTATATTGTGCGTGAAGAGTCACAAAATAGAGTTTTGAGCAACTACATTCAAAGTAAGCAATTGTTGCTGAAGATAACGAGTGTAATTTCTCAATAGAGGAGTTAGGCGTTTCAAAATTATGTTCCTTTTGTGCATAAATCACACAGTCGGCATGCTCAGTATAATTTTGCATTCTCTCGGCAGATGTTTTCGAAAATTCAGTTTCGACTTCATGCGGGAGCATTATAGTCAAATAAACATTTGAATTGTGACCTTTCTCAGCAACAACAGCATCTATGAAAGTTGTTGGGAATGGGTTGTGCCGATCGGCAGTGTCGACTGGAAGAATAAAGTTTGAGTACCCATCTTCAACCATATCTTTGATAGCTTGTTGAAGTCTGCGTTGAAGTTTCTTGCGGTTACGGATTACCTTTTCGGAAAGTGAATCACATTGATAAATAATTGCTACGGAGGTGGATCTATTTGTTGTCATAAGGCTTGTGGGTTTTAATATTTTTTGCCGAGATCCAGACACAAAAATGGCATAAACCTCGACAAGTTCCTACCTACAGGTTCGACTAAGACCCTCCAAAGAGAACAAGCGAGAGTCTATGCCATAGGTATATAGCAAAGACTTCGCCTGTCTATTCTCTTTGTCAAATTTAGTCGATTCGCAGGTAAGAATAAACAGCTAAAAGCTTTTATTTTAATATGTTAAAAATATATTTCTGTTTCGTAAATTGTTGTTTTTATTGTTCGTAACAGACAAATATAGTGATTATTTCTCAATGTGTAGCTTTTATTTATTAATTTTTAATGCGTTTACCCTAATTAACTCTGTTGAAATTTATCGTTTTGTGCAGCTCCTTGAGCTGCTCGCCCTCAGCGAACTTTTTCTTTCAAAAAAGTTCTTTTTATGAGGGAGGGCGATCAGCTCTCTTATGTTTGGGACTGTGCTCATGCCGCACAGGCACCAGACATAGTCTGGACAGAAAAACTTCGTTTTTCACCCCATAAATATAACCCAAACGCCTTTTAATCACAAACTTTTTACTATTTTTGCACCAACTTTTAAAGAGACAAAAAATGAAAAGTGTAAATATTAATAGATTACTCCTTGTTGCAACAGTAACAGCAACAACAGTTTCATGTATGAATAGCTCAAAAATAGAACGTAAAGAGTATCCAACAACCCATCGTGGAGATGTCGTTGAGGATTATTTTGGAACTGCTGTTGCCGATCCATACCGTTGGTTAGAGGATGATAGCTCTGCGGTGACCGCCGCATGGGTCACAGCCCAAAATGAGGTTACATTCGATTATATCAATCAAATCCCATTCCGCAACGCCATCAAGGATCGCTTGACCGAACTATGGAACTACGCTAAAGAGAGTGCTCCCGAGAAACATGGTGAATATTATTATTATAGCTATAACGATGGTCTGCAAAATCAAGCTGTCATCTATCGTAAAGCCTCACTAGAGGCCGAGCCTGAGATCTTCATAGATCCAAATACACTTTCAGAGGATGGAACAAAGGCCTTGGGTGAAGTGACATTCTCGGAGGATGGTCGCTATTGCGCCTATGCCGTTGCTGCGTCGGGTTCGGATTGGGTTGATATTCATCTTCTTGACTGTAAGACTATGGAGATTATGAGCGACAAAATCGAGTGGGTGAAATTCTCGGGCGCTATCTGGGCTCCAGACTCTAAGAGTTTCTATTATTCGGCATATGATGCTCCCGAAGAGGGTGTATACTCTAATAAGAATGAATTCCAAAAGGTATACCACCATAAGTTAGGCGAGCCACAAAGTGCCGATAAGTTGATCTATGTCGACCACGCTCACCCATTGCGATACTTTAGCGCATGGCCAAGTGACGATAGCAAATGGCTCTTTATTGAGGGTTCTGAGGGTACCTCGGGAGCTGAGATTTTATATAAAAGCGCAAAGGGTTTAGATAGCTTCAAGCCTCTTTTGGCAGGTTTCGACTATGATTATTTTATTGTTGATTGCGTCAACGATGAATTGTACGTTTTAACCAATAATAACGCTGAGAACTATCGTCTAGCTAAGATCAGTTTGAAGAATCCAAAAAGCGGATTAAAAGATGTTATTGCCGAGAACGAGCAGTGTGTTTTGGAGTCTGTGGCAAAGGCTGGAGGTAATTTTATGGCCTCATATCTGCAAGATGCACAGAGCAAAGTTTATCAATACTCAAAAAGTGGAGAGCTTATCCGTGAGGTGATACTTCCTGCAATCGGTAGCGCATATGGTTTCGAGGCGGGTAAAGAGGCGAAAGCTGCTTATTATACTCTTGCCAACTACACAACCCCTGCGGCAATTTACTCTTATGATCTTACTTCGGGAGAGTCGACACTTTATAAATCTCCAGAGGTTGATTTCGATAGCGAGATGTTTGTAACAAAACAAATTTTCTTCGCAAGTAAGGATGGTACACAAGTTCCAATGTTCGTTTCACACCGCAAGGATTTAGTGCTCGATGGAAATAACCCATGTTACTTATATGGTTACGGTGGCTTCCAAATCAATATCACACCTAGCTTTAGCCCCGCAGCAATTATGTTTATGGAGCAGGGCGGAGTGCATGTTGTGGCAACTCTTCGTGGAGGCTTGGAGTATGGTGAGCCTTGGCATCAAGCTGGAATGTTGGAGCGTAAACAGAATGTTTTCGACGATTTTATTGGTGCGGGAGAGTTCCTAATTGCTAATAAATATACTTCGAGCGATAAACTTGCTATCGCTGGAGGTTCTAATGGTGGACTTCTTGTTGGTGCTTGTCAGGTGCAACGACCTGACCTCTTTGCGGTGGCTTTGCCAGCTGTGGGAGTGCTCGATATGTTGCGCTACCATAAGTTCACAATCGGCTGGGGTTGGGTTGTAGAGTATGGTTCAAGCGACAATGAGGAGCAGTTTGAGTATATCTACAAATATTCACCTCTCCACAATATCAAAGATGGCGTAAACTACCCTGCAACATTGGTTACAACGGGAGATCATGACGATCGTGTAGTTCCAGCTCACTCGTTCAAATTTGCGGCTCAAATGCAGTATAGCGATGGCGGAGAGAACCCAATTCTAATCCGCATCGAGAGCAATGCAGGTCACGGAGCAGGTAAACCAACATCGAAGAAGATCGACGAATTGGCCGACACCTACGCATTCTTATTCTATAACACAGATACAAATTACAAAGCAATAAAATAAATAAATGAGAGTATACAAATTTGGTGGAGCATCGGTTCGTAATGCTGATGGTGTACGCAATCTTCACAAAATTATTAGCGACGAGAGCGATCTATTTATAATCGTCTCGGCGATGGGTAAAACCACAAATGCCCTAGAGGCAGTATTTGCAGGAGTCCAAAAAGGGGACTCCGCAGCATCAATGGAGCAGATAGCGATACTGAGAAGCTATCATGCTGAAATCATTGATAACTTATTCCATAAGCCAACGACAATACCAAGCGTTGAGACCCTCTTCACGGAGCTTGAAGCAGTAGCGACAGAGACTGTATATAAGAGCGAGGATGCAGAGTTATGGTATGATACCATTGTAGCCTATGGAGAGTTGCTATCGACAACGATAATCTCGGAGTATCTCAATGCAGTAGGTCTATCGAACACCTGGATTGATATGCGCACAACATTCCTTACCGAGCAGCGACACAAAGATGCAACAATCGACATTGAGGCATCAGAACCACTTCTAAAAGCAAAAATTGCCGAGAGTACAGATCGCATATTTGTAGGTCAAGGATTTATCGGCTTCGCACCCGATGGAACAACGACAACACTCGGCCGTGAAGGTTCAGACTACTCAGCGGCGGTAGTTGCAAATATCCTCGACGCAGATTCAATGGCTGTATGGAAGGATGTTGATGGAATCCTTAATGCTGACCCTAAAGCATTCCCCGACGCAAAGCAGATCAAGGAGTTAAACTATCTTGACACTATCGAGCTAGCATACAGCGGTGCACAGATTATCCACCCCAAGACAATCAAGCCACTGCAAAATAAGAATATTCCTCTCTACGTACGTCCATTTGGTGACAAGCGCAAGCCAGGAACTGTGATTCGTGGAACCTCAGCCCCTGTGCAAGTGCCAATTATCATCTTGAAGAAGGATCAGATATTGCTTACAATCCGCTCACGAGATTTTTCATTCGCCCTCGAAGAGCGTTTTGCAACGGTATTCTCAACACTTGAACGACTACGCATAAAGACAAATCTTATTCACAATTCAGCGGTAAACCTAAGTCTATGTGTAGACAACTCATGGCATATCGAAGAGGTGAAAGAGTTACTGCATAATGACGGTTTTGATGTGCTTATGAGCCGAGATATGGAGCTGTTGACAATACGTAGCTATACAGACGAACTGCTACAAAAATATGGATATTCACAATCAGTATTTATCCGTCAAGCAACACAATCTACAGTGCGCATAGTACGTAAAAAAGAGTAACATCCTCAAGTGAACATCTGTAACGTTTCCAAGTGAATAACTGTAACGTTTTCAGGTGAACAGCTGTAACGTCCTCAATTTGGGTTCAAATACCTGCAAGGTATTTGAGAAATTTCAGGAGTCTATATTTTGGACAAATTTATTTGATCCAAAATATAGACTCCTGAAATCTTGGAGCTAGCGAAAGCTAGATCCAAGCCCAAAGTGCAAGGGCAGAAAAGCTCCGTGGCGAGCACCCCACTGCCGCCCGCACAGGGCAATCCTAGGCGGGTTATTTTACCATACCTCGAAGCATTGAGATCTCTTCAGGCCAGCGTTCGGGGTCGGGGGTTTCTAGGATCAGGGGAATATTGTCGAAGCGTTTGTCTCCCATGATATATTCGAAGCATGTGATTCCGATATGTCCATCTCCTAGGGGTGCGTGGCGGTCAACTCTACTGCCTAGAGGTTTTAGAGCGTCGTTGAGGTGCATTCCTCTTAGGTAGTTGAAGCCTACCACCTCTCCAAACTCTTCGAATGTTGCATCGAGAGCCTCTTGTGTGCGGAGGTCGTAACCTGCGGCAAATGTGTGGCAGGTATCTAGGCAAACTCCTACTCGGCTTTTATCTTTCACTCCTGCGATAATATGGGCGAGATGATAGAAGCTGAAACCTAAGTTTGAACCTTGACCTGCTGTGTTTTCGATTACAGCTGTGACCCCTTGTGTCGCTTCGAGAGCTAGGTTTATTGACTCGGCTACTCTATCTAAAGAATCTTCTATTGAGATCTTCTTTAGGTGTGATCCTGGGTGAAAATTTAGCATACTGAGTCCCAGTTGCTCACAACGTTGCATCTCCAAAATAAACGCTGTGCGTGATTTCTCTAATCCCTCAGTTTCTGGGTGTCCAAGATTAATCAGATAGCTGTCGTGTGGCAGAATCTGCTTGGGTGTCAACCCTGCTTTTTCGCACTCTGTTTTGAATGTTGAGATGATCTCCTCGGTGAGTGGTGGTGCACTCCATTGGCGTTGATTCTTGGTAAATATTGCTATTGCGTTTGCTGAGATGGCGGCTCCATTTTTGGGGCCATTTTCCAATCCTCCTGAGACGCTTACGTGAGCTCCGATGTATTTCATATCTAAAATTTTATATTATTAATATTGCTAATTTGGGCTATTTTATGTTGAGGCAGCAAAAAATCGACTCTTATATTGTACAAAGGTAATAATTTTATTAAATTTGCACCCAAAACCAAATTCAATTATTCGATGAAAGGATATGTTAAAGAGCTCTTTCTGCTCGTCATGCTACTATTTATGCCCATTGCGATGTCAGCTCAGATGACAATTGATAGGCCAAAAACTACAAAACAAGAGAATGTTAAGTTTCAAAATGTTATTAAATTCTCATCTTTAGACTCTGTAGACTACTTCTCTTTAGCACAATATAAAGCCGAGAGAGCTGCCCTGCGCAAGGAGCGTAATACATTGGAGATAACAGGATCTCTTCAAGGAACCCTTACAGCATACAACGACCCATGGATCTCAACATCGGGTGGAGATAACACCACAGCACTTTTAGGAAGTTTTTCGCTTAACCATATCTACAAGCGTAATTTGATGACCCTAACCACTAAGGTTTCGGCGAAATTGGGTATCAATAGAATCAAGATCGACACAGGTACCGATGATGATGGCAACACAATCAGTGAGGGTGTATGGTTTAAAAACCAAGATGAAATTTCGATTACCATTACTCCAACCTTCTCGATCTCTTCTAAGTGGTCATACGGACCCGAGATCTCGTTCCGTACGCAATTCGCTAATGGATACACTTCACGCAGTAGTCAAGAGGATATTCACCTCAAGAGCGGATTTATGGCTCCAGGATACCTCGACATTTCTGGAGTTATGCAATATAAGAGCAGCAGCACTAAACTACCAATTACGGTGAGTGTATCACCTTTCACTTTGAGTGCTGTTTATGTGAGCAATGATTATGTTAAAGAGAACTTCTTGTATGGTTTCTCGGATCACACGGAGGATAATTGGAGCTATACAGAACCTTATGGTGTGAGCTACTTAAATAACTCGAAGTATGAGGGTGGTTCTTCGATAAAGATTGAATTTGACCGTACTTTCGAGAAGTTGGCAAAGATCCGCTATCAAACGTCAGTATACTCGTTCTATGGTTGGATGACACAAGCGTCAGCAAAAAATGTTGTTAACAACTATGACGAATATATCGAGGAGCTTGCTACATGGAGTGAAACTTACTCTGGAGATAAACCAATGCTTGGTATTCAGCCGACGGTACGTTGGGAGAATACAGTTACCATTCCAGCCACCGATATTCTATCGACAAAGATTACATTCCAACTCTATTACAATAGAGCGCAAGATATTAAAGTACAAACCCAAACTTATTTGAGTATAGGTTTGTCATATACTTATAAAAACAAATAATGAGTAAAAAATCGAATTTAAAGGGGCTTGTAATTCCTCTATTGTTCTTGTTTACCGCCTTGGCAGGTGTTATTGGTGGTCGTATCCTTGAGCAGAGAAAGTATAGTTATAGATTACAGCAGCTCTCAGAAATCTTTGGCTCTTCTGCCATGTCGAATGATAAGATCTCGTCGACGCTTGAATATATTGGGAGTTCATATGTAGATCCCGTCTCTATAGACTCAATTACCGAGGCTCTTATGCCTCATATCTTCGAAGAGTTGGATCCTCACTCGATCTATATTCCAGCTAAAGATATGCAGGGTATGAACGAATCTCTGGAGGGAGAGTTTGACGGTGTAGGTATCACCTTCAATATGGCTACCGATACGGTTATCATCATCAGCGTTATTCCATCGGGACCGAGCGATAAGGCAGGTATCAGAGGTGGCGACCGCATTATCGAGATCGGAGATTCACTTGTTGCAGGACGCAAGGTTTCGCAAGATAGCATCATGAAGATGTTGCGTGGTAAGCGAGGCACGGAGGTAAAATTGGGTCTGGAGCGTCAAGGAGCTAGCGAACTTATTGAGATTGATGTTACTCGTGGTGTGATTCCAATCAAGAGTATTCAATCGTCGATGATCTTGCGTGACTCGATCGGATATATTAAAATGCTGCAATTTGCACGCACCACTCACACCGAGCTAGTTGAAGCTATTGCTAACCTAGAGGAACAGGGGTTAAAGGCTCTTATTCTCGATTTAAGAGGTAATTCAGGTGGTTATTTAGATCAGGCAATTATGATCGCAAATGAGCTACTCCCAGCCAATAAACTTATTGTCTACACCGAGGATCGCCAAGGTAATCAACAACGAGAGTATAGCGATGGTAATGGTCACATCACCGAGCTTGATATTGCTCTTCTAATCGACGAGGGAAGCGCCTCATCGAGTGAAATCTTAGCAGGAGCGGTTCAAGATAACGACAGAGGAACAATTATTGGCCGTCGATCGTTTGGTAAAGGTTTAGTTCAACAACAAATCCCATTTGCCGATGGTTCAGCTATGCGACTTACAATAGCACGTTACTACACCCCAACAGGTCGCTCAATACAAAAAAATTACACCAGAGGTGATGACGAAACATATAATGAAGAGATGCTCAACAGATATGTTTTAGGCGAATTCTTCGTAGCTGACAGTATTCACTTTGTCGACTCACTGAAAAAAGTTACACCGAAAGGCAAGGTTGTTTATGGCGGTGGTGGAATTATGCCCGATATTTTTGTTCCAGCCGATACGGTAGATATTACAAAATATTATATGGAGGTCTCGGCACGCAATATTCTCTATAATTTCACAACAAAATATGCTGACGATCACCGTGAGGCAATCAACTCAATTAAGAGTTTCGATGAGCTCGATGAGCTTCTTTCGGATGATAATGCTTTGCTGTCGAGTTTCGTGAATTACGCTGCGAAAAAGGGTGTGAAGGCAGTTTGGGGTGATATTAACCGCTCACGAAAGATCATCTTGGCGCAATTAAAGGCATATATTGGTCGCAATACTCCGCTCGAAGATAACGCATTCTATCACAGCATCTACCCAATAGATGTGGTTATGATAAAGGCGCTGGAGACGCTCAAAGAGCAAGATAATCAGAGCGAAGAGCAGTAAACTTGATAGATTATGTTTTCAAAAGCAATAAGATATTTACTTATCATACTCTCGATGGCGGTAGCGGTGTCGGTTATCCTTTCTAAGGATAGCTTCTCAACACTAATCCCCGAGCAGTTCAACCCTCTGAAAAGTCTAAATTTCAACTTCTCGAATGAAAATATCGACGTTGAAATAGAAGAGGAAGCGGAGATGGAGACTGAGACTGAGACTGAGACTGAGACTGAGACTGAGACTGAGACTGAAGTTGAAACAAAACCCGAAACCGTAGGAT
>JAWXTJ010000023.1:0-33924 GCA_044433665.1 Rikenellaceae bacterium | reverse complement strand
TTACGCAGAAATGCCATATCAACAAACGACATTCCACGAGTATAAAAACTTAAAAGAAACATGTCTCGTGCGAATGACATTTTAGGTTTTAGAGATAAATCAGCCTCTTTTATCTCCTTAATATTTTTCAAAGGAAGTGCTCGTTTAGCGGTTTTTTCAATACCTGTATAGACTTTTCTAAAAGGGTGTTTCTGCTCGATAAGCTCCTGATCTACGGCTCTATTATAAATCGCCCGTAAATTCCTAATATAAAAAGATATTGTATTCATCGTGACACCATCTCTTTTGAGATATGCCTCATAACCCATCATAAGGTCAAAAGTAATATCAGAGAGTAATATATCTTGACCATTGCGGAAGCGCATAAATTTATTTAGCGTTGTTGTATAAGTCTCGACACACCGATCACGATTCAGCTCTCGTAAACGACTTATTACCTCCTGAGCAAATACGAACAAAGTGTGAGCATGACATTTTTCTGCATACATCGCAACTATATCATCCGCAGAGAAGTCTGTGCTTTGGTTGGTCAATGTTGCAACAATAAATTTGAGCCTACCTACATCGAGTTTAATTTGTTCTTTTATGTTTATCAAGAGTACTCTTCTCTCTTGCGAGGCAGATGTTGTCGAGACTGTGCAGGACTCTTTACACCACTCTGAGGGGTAGATTCGATATTTTGTTAGGATTTGACGAACTATTTTGTTTTGAATAATCTGATAGTAGATTGTGCCCTCTTTTCCTTCTATTTTAGAGAGTCTGATTTTTACCTTTACGCTTGCCATTTTTTAGCCCAAAATTAGCCTAGAGAAAATTTATTTTGTCCTAATTTTATATTTTTTGTTAATATTCACTCATTTTGGAGCAGATTATAATTTTACGTGAAATATTACAAGTTGTTACTCTTTCATTAATTATTATTAAATATTATATCTATTGTTCTTTACTAGCTATTAGATCGTTTTATAATGTGCTTTTTATATATTATTGTGCAAAGTTTTTAAATGATTAAAAATTTGGTTTTTAGGACTTTTTGACGTAATTTTGATTTTAAATAAAAATTACAATCTTTCTTAACTTGATAAATTATGTGCAAAAAAAATATAGATAAAGATTATGAAAAGGCTAGAAATTGCAAAATGTCTATAATACTTATTATTATTATTGTGACATTAGCGGCTATTTTTCTTAGTGTTATATATATAGATGTGAACTATTACTTAGTTATAAACTCTGGAAAAAATATCTGTCATGGTAACAGCGATATGATGGCAAATTATATTTTGATAATGCTGGCATGTATAACTTTAACTTTTGCAGTATCAGCTTTAGTGCCATATTTTATATCAAAAAACTCTATCAAAAATGAAATGGATAACCTATTCAAAGAAGAATATAAAATAGGCTTAAATAATAGTATCAATTCTCTTGACGAAACAGATGCTCATCATTCAAGAATGATGTCTGTATTGTTAACCTACAACGAAAAATATATATGGTCTATTGGATGGATGTGCAGAGCAATCATAAGATACTCACGAATTAACAAGCCTCAACAAACTACAACTTATAATAAATACAAAAATATTTCAAAAATCTGTATTCCTCTGATTGTAGATAATATTATTGCCGTAAAAAACGAGATTAATATAGCAATAACAAATATTGATATATCTAAGGAAACAGAAAAATTTAAAGAAATATTAACAGTACAATTCAATAGCGACAACACAGAAAGTGACAACACCTTAATAATTAGGTCTTTAAAAGATTTAATTGATTGTAGGATAGCTTCTAGTGATTCTTTTACACTCATTGAAACGCAAAGTCAAACAGCAATTATTAATGCGTTTATAACCTTAGTGGTGGCTTATTTAACGGAGGACGAAATAGCAGAATGTGAAAGATTGTCTAAATATAAAAGTGACAAACGCTTTAATAAAGAGATTTCAAAATATCGAGGTGAACCATACTATATGCGTGAATCTCCTGAACGAGGGGTGAGTAATGACATATGGTTTGCTTTCGAGGGTTTAAAAAATGCAGCTAGAGAATACGAAACGAAGAAATAACATTATGTATAAATCTATTTATTCGAGGTGTTATTTATTCAATTAACTCATTCTTATTAACGAAAATGATAGGCTAAAGAGGATATATTAGCTCCAAAAACAATAGAGTTGTAAAATTTTAAGTTTTACAGCTCTATTGTTTTTATGTTAAGAAACATATTTTTTACTTTCAGCAATTAAAAAATTACAATTATTTCATTTTATTCGGAATATTTTTTATATCTTTACAATTCGTAGTCTCTCTGTTAATGAGACTCCTAGCATTAAATTTACAAGATAATGAGAATTTCACTATTGCAACGCTCGATTGAGTGGCTGGATGCAGATAAAAATAGAACCTCGGCTCAAAAGTGGATCGCACAATGCAGAGGTTCACAACTCGTCGTGCTTCCCGAAATGTTTACTACAGGCTTTTGTACAGATCCAAAGTGTGGTGCCGAAAGCAATGAGGAAACCCTGAAATGGATGCAGCTTATGGCCGCTGAGTATCAAACTACTTTGGCGGGTAGTGTCGCTGTGGAGTCAGGCGGAGAGTATTTTAATCGCTTTTATGTGGTGAGACCCAATGGTGAGTATGTAAAGTATGATAAGCGTCATCTTTTTACATTTGCGGGGGAGCATTTGAATTATACTGCTGGCGGGGAGCGAGTTGTAGTTGAGATTGAGGGGGTGAGAGTGCTTCTTTTGGTCTGCTATGATTTGCGTTTTCCTGTTTGGATGCGAAATCGGGGGGATTATGATATGATTCTGTGTGTGGCTGCTTGGCCTCGTCCTCGTCGATTGCCTTGGGATATTTTGCTCCGTGCTCGGGCTATTGAGAATGTTTGCTATGTGGGTGGCGTGAATATCGTTGGCCAAGATGTAAATGTGGAGTATTCGGGTGGAACGACTGCTATTAATTTCCTTGGAGAGGTGATAGCTAAGGTTGAGGATGATGCAGAGGGCATTGCAACCTTTGATGTGGATTTGGAGGCTCTTGGCGAGTTTCGTGCTAAGTTCCCTGCTCTCAATGATGCTGACGATTTTGAGATTTTAAAGTGAAATACCGCAAAAAAATAAAACACAACAAAAATAAAACAAGATAAACCAAAACCTAACAAATTTAAAGTTAAAACACAACAAATAAAATATGAACTTAGATAACAAAGTCCTACTTTTGGGAAATGAGGCGATAGCTCTTGGAGCTATTCATGCTGGAATTTCGGGAGTTTATGCCTATCCTGGAACTCCATCGACCGAAATTACGGAGTATATTCAAAACTCACCCGAGGCCAAAGGTCTCCACAGTGATTGGTGCGTAAATGAGAAAACAGCTATGGAGGCAGCTCTTGGTGTCTCGTATGTGGGCAAAAGAGCGCTCGTATGTATGAAGCATGTTGGTTTGAATGTTGCGGCCGATGCTTTTGTAAATTCTGCTATTTCGGGAGTGAATGGCGGTTTGGTCGTTTTGGTGGCTGATGATCCGTCGATGCACTCGTCGCAGAATGAGCAGGATTCACGCTTTTATGCTAAATTTGCTTTGATGCCGACCTTAGAGCCATCTTCTCAACAGGAGGCTTACGATATGATGTCTTACGCTTATGATCTTTCTGAGGAGTTGAAGGCTCCGATTTTGATGCGTATTACGACTCGCATGTCGCATAGTCGTGCCGTTATTGAGCTTGGTGAGCGTCGTGCCGAGAATGAGATTCACTACTCTAAGGATGATCTTCGCCGTTGGATTTTGTTACCTGCAATTGCTCGTCGTCGCTATAGTGAGGTTGTGGAGCAGCAGGCGGAGCTTGTGAAGCGTTCTGTGGAGTCGAAATATAATTGTTATATTGAGGGTTCCGACAAATCGCTTGGAGTTATTGCTGCGGGTATTGCTTGGAATTATTTGAATGAGAATTTCCCTAAGGGGGTGCCATTTCCTGCAATTAAGGTGTCGCAATATCCTCTTCCAAAGAGTTTGATCGAGAAGCTCACTGCTGAGTGCGACCAAGTGTTGGTGCTCGAAGATGGTCAACCTTTTATTGAGGAGCAACTTCGAGGTTTGCTTGATGTAATGCCAATTATTGGACGTTTGGATGGAGCTATTCCAAGAATGGGTGAGCTTACTCCCGACAATATTAAATCAGCTTTGGGTTTAGCCTCTGTTGAGACTCTTCCTGCAAGTGAGATTGTTGTTCCTCGTCCACCTGCAATGTGTATGGGTTGCGGTCACAGGGATGTTTATGCTGCGATAAATAAAATTGTTGCAGAGTATGACTCGGCAAAGGTTTTCAGCGATATTGGATGTTACACTCTTGGTGCTCTGCCTCCATTCCAAGCTATTGATAGTTGTATTGATATGGGTGCTTCGATCACCATGGCCAAAGGTGCAAGTGACGCTGGGCAACACCCTGCAATTGCTGTCATTGGAGACTCTACATTTACCCACTCGGGAATGACTGGTCTTTTGGATGCTGTCAATGCAAATAGTCGAATGACGGTTATTATCTCTGATAATTTGACCACAGCGATGACTGGAGGTCAGCACTCGGCTGGAATTTATAAATATGAGGCGATATGTCAAGGTTTAGGTGTTGATCCAGATCACATTAAAGTGGTTGTGCCTCTTCCAAAAAATATGGCAGAGATCGAAAAAACTTTGCGTGAGGAGATCGAATATGATGGTCTTTCGGTCGTTATCCCTCGACGTGAGTGCATACAAACAATGAAGAAATCTAAGAAATAAGTAGCTTTATGAAGTGCGATATAATTCTTTCAGGAGTGGGTGGTCAAGGTATCCTCTCTATAGCAGCAGTAATCGGTGAGGCAATCCGCACCGAGGGTCTAAATATTAAACAAGCCGAGGTTCACGGAATGAGCCAACGTGGAGGTGATGTGCAGACAAATTTACGTATTAGCTCAGATCCGATTGCCTCGGATCTTATTCCTCGTGGAGGTGCCGATGCGATAATCTCATTGGAGCCAATGGAGGCACTTAGATATTTGCCATATCTTAAAGAGGGCGGTTGGGTTGTTACCTCATCGTCTCCATTTATCAATATTCCCAATTATCCCGATACTGAAGCGCTGCTTGCCGAGTTAAAAGCTCTACCAAATGTGTTGATGCTCGATGTGGAGCAGTTGGCAAAGGATGGTGGTGTTGCTCGTTCAGCAAATATTTTGCTTTTGGGTGCTGCATCGCCAATTTTGGGAATCGAGCGTAAGGATCTTGAGGGAGGCATCGAAAGAATCTTTGCTCGCAAGGGAGAGGCGATTATCGAGGCTAATATCAAGGCTTTCAATATTGGTATTGAGGCTGTTGCGAATCAATTAAAATCTAAATAGATTATGAGTGAAGTATTTAGTCGTGATCTAGTTGCTGAGACGATGGAGGAGCTAAAAATAGCTACTCTCTCCACAGCAACTATTGGCCAGATGTTGATGTTGGCTGCCACTCTGGAGCAGAAAACGGGAATTCCATTTGTGAGAATGGATCAGGGAATACCTGGTCTGTCGCCTTGCGAAATTGGAATGGCTGCCGAAAAGGAGGCTCTCGACAGAGGTGTAGCCTCATTATATCCAGCAGCCGAGGGGGTTCCAGAGTTGAAAAATGAGGCTTCTCGATTTATCAAAGCCTTTATAAATATTGATATTGCACCCGCCTCATGTCTCCCAACAACGGGGTCAGTTGCAGGTTCTTTCGGAGCATTTGCAATTTGCAGTCAGCTATCACCCGAAAAAGATACAATTCTCTTTATCGACCCAGGTTTCCCAATTCAAAAATCACAACTCAACCTCTTAGGGGTTAAATATCGCTCGTTCGATGTTTTCGAATATCGAGGTCAAGAGTTGCGTGCAAAGTTGGAGCTGGAACTCTCCGAGGGGAATATTGCAGCTATAGTCTACTCCTCACCAAACAACCCAACATGGATTACATTCACCGAGCCTGAATTGAAAATAATCGGTGAGATGGCAACAAAATATGATGTTATCATTCATGAAGATTTAGCATACTTCGGAATGGATTCTCGTGAAAATTATGGTATTCCATTCCAGGAGCCATATGTTCCAACGGTTGCTCGCTACACTGATAACTACATTCTATTTTTATCGGGCTCAAAGATCTTTAGCTACGCAGGACAACGAGTGGCGGTGGCTTGTGTGAGTGACGCTCTATACAACAGAATTTATCCCGAACTTGCAAAAAGATATAATGGTGGCGGTCACTTCGGAATCACCTTTACCAATGCTGTAATGTATATGATAACCTCGGGGGTAACCCACACTACACAATTGGCTCTAGCGGCAATGTTCAAAGCATCAAGCGATGGAGAGTTCAACTTCGTGGAGGCTACAAAGGAGTATGGTCGACGTGCAGTGCGAATGAAAGAGATTTTGCATAAGCATGGTTTTAATGTTGTCTATGACAAGGATATAGATCGTGAAATTGGCGACGGATTCTTCTTTACAATTGGCTATCCTGGAATGAGTTGCAGTGAGCTGGTGAGTGAATTTGTTCACTATGGAGTAAGCTCAATTTCACTCTCAACAACAGGTTCACTTCGTGAGGGTGTCAGAGCCTGCACATCGAGAATAACCGACGATAAATTAGATATTTTCGATGAGCGACTAGCTCAATTTGCGGCTGACCACCACCCATTAAACAGCTAAACGACTAAATGGCCAAATATCTAAATGGCTAAACGACCAAATAGCCAAACAACCAACAAATAAAAACAACCAGCAAAAAACCTAAAACTAAATAATCAAGATGATCTGGAATAAAACCAAAGAGTGCATGCCACGTGAAAAAATGCGTGAATTGCAAGGAGAGAGACTTCGCAAGACTGTCCACAGAGTATATCACAACACCCCATTCTACCGTGAAAAAATGCAAGCAATGGGGCTTACTCCCGACGACATTCACACGATAGACGATATTGTCAAACTTCCATTTACAACCAAGCAAGATCTGCGAGATAACTATCCATATGGACTCTTCGCTGTGCCACTTTCGGAAATTGTACGTATTCACGCCTCATCAGGAACAACAGGTCTGCCAACGGTTGTCGGCTATACTCGCAAAGATATTTCCATCTGGTCAGAAATGATGACCCGCTCACTCTCAGCATTCGGCATCAGCAATAAAGATATTGTCACCATCGGCTACGGATATGGACTCTTCACTGGAGGTCTCGGAGCTCATTATGGAGCCGAAAATCTAGGAGCTACAGTTATCCCAATGGGAACAGGAAATACTCGCAAGCTACTTCAACTAGTTCGAGATTTCAAAGCTACAGCGATCACAACAACACCATCATACGCACTCTACCTTGCCGACTCTATCGAGTCCGAGGGTTTCAATCGTGAGGATATGAACCTTCGAATAGGTGTCTTTGGCGCTGAGCCATGGACAGAGAGCATGCGTCAAGAGATCGAGGAGCGTTTGAAGATCGACGCATACAACATTTACGGTTTGAGTGAAATTATGGGACCTGGAGTTTCATACGAATGTGAATACAAAAATGGTTCTCACATCACCGAGGATCATATCTACCCCGAAATCATCTCACCCGACACCCTCGAACAACTTCCATACGGTGAGCAAGGCGAGCTAGTGTTTACAACAATCACAAAGGAGGGTATTCCACTGCTCCGCTACCGCACAAAAGATCTCTGCTCACTTATCGAGGAGCCATGCGCATGTGGACGTACAAACGTTCGAATGACCCGCATTGTAGGTCGCAGCGACGATATGTTGATTATTAGAGGCGTGAACGTATTCCCATCACAGATCGAAGAGGTGATACTTGCCATCGAGGAGCTAGAGCCACATTATCTAATTGTTGTCGACCGAGTAAATAACCAAGATACATTCGAGGTTCAAGTAGAGGTGAAAGCCGCAGCATTCAGTGACGACATGGCTCAGATGCTTGAGATCAAGAAAAAGGTTGGCATACGCATGCACAGCATGTTGGGACTCAACCCTGCAATTAAATTGGTCGCACCACGCACCATAGAGCGAAGCACAGGCAAAGCGGTAAGAGTGATAGATAATCGTAAATTATAAAAGGAGGATAGAGAGATGAAAATTATTCAATTATCAATTTTTATGGAGAACAAAGTAGGTGTTATAAATGAGGTGACATCTATATTAAGTGAGGCGGGAATCAGCATGCGAGCATTTTCGGTTGCCGATGGTATTGAGTTTGGAATTCTTCGACTTCTAGTTCCCGACGTAGAGTACGCTCAAAAGGTGATAGAAGATGCAGGCTACAAAGTAACCAGAACAGAGGTGCTCTGCATAAATGTGCCCAACATTGCTGGCGGAGTATCAGAAGTTCTCAATTGCCTAGCTAAAGAGAATCTATTTATTCAATATATGTATGCCTACTCCGACAGTGAGGTGGCAAGCGTCGTAATCCGCCCAAATGATATTGACCGCTGCGTAAAAGTCCTTAAGGGTTGCATCTCAGAACTTCAAGAAAAAAACCAATGCTATAGTTTTTCTTGATCCCCTCTCTAACCTTGCTCACTGAATTCTAAGACAAATCCAAATAAAAGCGACTTATTTTTCATTTTAGTAAAAAAAGCGTATTGTATGGGGGTGCAAATGGAAAGTACAATAGGATAATGGGGTACTATTGATTATTAGAGAGTTACGATAAGTATTAGAAAAATGAAAAGTACATAGGGGTTTACATTGCTTTACATTTGGTATACATTAAGGGGAAGCGAAGTTGGGGATTTTTTTGTTTTCTTTACGAGAAATAAATACCTATTAGTTATGCTAACTGAAAATTTAAAAGAAATTATTACTGATTGTTGGAATGACTTTAATGATAGTAAATCAAATGAATCATCATCTATATTAGTTAATCCAAGCATACCAATATTATGGTTTGGAGATTTAGCCAAGTATAGAGATTCAAGAAAACGCATAATAACTGTCGGCTTAAATCCCTCCAATCTTGAATTTTCCACAAAGCAAAACTGCAACCATGAAATTAGTTTGCGATTTAATAAAGCTATGTCATGTAATAATCTTACAGCAGATAGTGAGATAAATAACTACTACGAAGCTATGAATGATTATTTTAAGCAGAATCCATATAAAAAATGGTTTAATTCGTTTGAAAAAGTGCTAAATCAGCTTCAATCGAGCTATTATGAAGATGAAATAGACTTTGCCAATAGAGCAATTCATTTAGATATATATGCTCCAATAGCAACAAATCCAACTTGGGGTAAATTAGCTGTTGATAAAAAGAAATGCCTTTCTTGCTTTAAGGCTTATTTTAGTCATCTTATTAAAGAACTTAAACCAGAAATAGTATTAATTTCAGCAAACGTTGGAATTATCAAGGAGGTGTTTGGTGTAGTTAAGTGTAATGCCGAATACAAAAGCAAAAGGATAGATGGAAAAAGAGCTTTTATTGACGCCTATGATTCGTGTTCAATAGATGGAGTTGTATTAATTTCTGGGTTAAATATGAGTGGGACACCTTTTGGTGGAATGAAAAAAGAATTCATCGAAACTAATATGCTTGCAATCAAAGAAAAAATGAATATTCAAATATAAACTCAAGAGCTATGAGACCCAAAAACCTCATAGCTCTTTCAATTTGTACGCCCAGCATGGGTATAATTTAAAGGGTGCAAGTCCCGAACACGCCCTAATAGTGGGAAGTGTCTAGCCAATAGCAAGGGTGTCCATTGCGAGATGGAATCTGAAGGAAGCTGGAGGCAAAAGTCTGACCTGACGAATAGAAATCAGATATAAGGCTAAAGTGCAGGGGTAAGGTTGCAAGTTAAACCTAAGCCCCAATAACTATTCGGAACTGCACAGAGTAAATTTGGCAGGTATAATGCGGAAAGATTATATTCTTATCTGGGGAGGTCTCACAGACGTGTTGCGATATAAAAGTCTCCTCATTGAAGTGAAACAGAACTTCATTGAAGTAAGACAAAACTTTATTGAAGTATAAAGACAACCTCATTAAGGTGTGAACGAATGGTAACCTCGCTGATTTTGTGATGGCAACCGCAGGTTGACATAGATATATTAATAATATAGCGTTTATGAAAATGAATTTTCATAAACGCTATATTATTAATGTATCGTTGGGCTGTAAGCCCCACAAAATCGGTGCAAGACAAGATCAAAAACGATAGTTTTTTGATCCAAGCTCGCTTGGTGCCCGTGCGGCATGAGCACAGTCCGAAACCTGAGAAACCTATCTTAGTTCACCAATTCCATTTCGCTAACTAGGTGTTTAGCGTCAAGGATCTCCTCGATTACGAATAGAACGTAACGAATATCTACAGAGATGTTACGGCAGAAACTTGGGTCGAAAGCAATGTCACTCATTGTCGAGATCCATGTGCGGTCGAAGTTGATACCGATAAGCTCGCCTGAAGCATTGATAATTGGCGATCCTGAGTTACCACCTGTCGTTTGATTATTCGCTAGGAAACATACTGGAACGCTCTTTTTACCATCAATCTCAACAGCCCAACGACCGTAGCCTTTTGCTGCGTAGATGTCTCTAAGTGATTGTGGAATATCATAATCGTAAATATCTGGATTATCTTTAGCGATAATTCCGTCGATTGTTGTAACATGTTTGTGATACTCACCATCACGATAAATATATCCACCTACAGAACCGTATGCAACACGCAAAGTAAGGTTTGCATCAGGGAAGAATGAGCGGTCAGCATCGAACTCACGAAGAGCCTTAAGATATGTAGTGTACAATTTTGACACTGTTGGCGTGTCACTAATGCTGCGACCTAGGCGTACCGCTGTATATGGAGCAAAAATAGCTAATAGCTCAGCCATTGGATCCTCCTTTTTGATTGTTGCTACAGCCTCCTCTGAGGTTGCTAGAGATAATACTTTCTCCAATGATGTAAGTGCTGAGTTTGCGAAAATATAATCTACATAAACCTCGATTGAACCATGGTTTGCAATTAGAGCTGTGAACTCAGAAGGAATCTCCTCCATGCGAGCTTGTAACTCTGTAAGCATTGCTACAGCAACATCACGGTCGATGTCAACCTCATAATCTTTGTAGAATGCTGTCATAACACTCTCTTTTACAGGAAAACTAAGACGTGTTAGCGCTGTTCCAAGCTCAATTGCTTTAACCGACTCTGTGCAGAGCTCATAGTTGTAATATGCAGGAATTGCAGCGGCATAAGCGGCACTCATTGAGTCAAGAAGTGTGCTATACTCTGTATTTGCTGACCATGCTCTAAATTTGCGCTCATACTCTTGCTTCTTCTCTACGGTTTTCAAACGTGTAAGACCTAAGGCCTCACCTTGCCACTTTTTCCATGAGTTAGCGATTGTTGCGTGCTTTGAAGCGTATTTGATTCTCACTGCTGGGTCTTTCTCTTGGGCTGCTGTGATAATATCTAGGCGTTGGGTGCGTAGAGCAATTTTCATTGGATCTGAAACTCGCTCGATATATGCAACAGCATCAGAGGTGATATATTGTTGTGTGCTTCCTGGGAAACCATAAATCATTGTGAAGTCACCCTCTTGAACTCCCTTTGTTGAGATTTTGAAGTGGTGCTTTGGGGTGTAAGGAACGTTGTCAACTGAATATTTCGCTGGCTCGTTATTTTGGTTAGCGTAGATTCTAAATACTGAGAAGTCTCCCGTGTGACGAGGCCACATCCAGTTGTCTGTATCGCCACCAAATTTTCCGATTGATGATGGTGGAGCTGCAACAAGGCGAACATCATCATATTGCTCGTAAACAAATAGGAACCATTGGTTTGCATAATATAGAGGCTCCACCGAACAACGGTAGCGACCATCCTCAGAAGCTGCATCACGAATCTCGGCTACACTTTTACCAGCCTCGATTTGATCGGTAACATCCTCCATGCGCACCAAAAATCTAACAAATAGAGATGGATTTGGAAGCTCCTCTTCGAAAGTTTTTGCACTGAAACCGTTTGTAAGGTAGTCGTGCTCAACTGTTGAGTGGCTTTGGATTACACCATAGCCACAGTGGTGATTTGTAAGCAACAGACCTTGATCCGAAACTAGCTCAGCGGTACATCCACCACCAAAAAGCATTACACCATCTTTCATAGATGACTGATTGATCGAGTAAATATCCTCAGCGGTGAGTTTAAAACCCTTGCTGCGCATGTCGTCGATTCTTTGACCAATTAAGCTCGGTAACCAAATACCCTCATCGGCCAACGCTGCAAATGAGAGCATTGCAGCGCAAATAGTTAGTAATAGTTTTTTCATTTTATAAATTTATTTAATTCGGTATATAATTTCTGAATTGGCAGCCCCATAACATTGTAAAATGATCCCTCGATACCCTCGATGCCGATATATCCGATCCACTCTTGGATACCATAGGAGCCTGCTTTATCGAGTGGTGAATATGTTGAAACGTAATATTCTATCTCCTCATCACTTAGTTCCGTGAAACGCACAAGGCTGTGACATGAAAAGGTTACACTCTTCTGCTTTGAGCGAATTGTAACGCCTGTCACAACTTTATGCTCCTTGCCTGAAATTGTGCGCAACATCACGCATGCTTGATTTTTGTCGGCTGGTTTTCCTAAAATTTTGCCGTCACAGATGACCACCGTATCGGCGGTTATAAGTATATCGGATGGGGTTAACTCACTTGGATAGTGAGCACCTTTAAGCTCCGAAAGATATTCGGGAACTTTTTCTGACTCTATTTCCGCTGGGTAATTCTCATCAACCTCATAACGCACAATTTCACACTTCAAGCCGCTATCCTCCATAAGTGCCTTGCGACGTGGAGATTGAGAGGCTAGAATTAGGCGCAACCCTTGTGTTTTTAATTTTTCGAAGAGTAACATTGATTATTTAATATCGAAATTTAACAATTCACGTCCCTCCAATCGAGCTGTGATATTATCTCCTGTTTTTACCGCTCCAACACCAACGGGAGTGCCTGTATATATTAGGTCTCCAATTTTAAGTGTCATGAATTGCGAAAGGTAGCTGATAATCTCATCAACCGAGAAGATCATCTGCTCGGTGTGGCCACTCTGTTTGATCTCTCCGTTAAGTTCCATTTCGAAATTGAGGTTGTTAATATCGCCTCCCAGCTCTTCGAGCGAGATAAATTGAGGAGAGAGGGCTGCCGAGTGGTCGAAAGCCTTGCATTGCTCCCATGGTAATCCCTTTTCGATGGCTACTCGTTGGAGATCTCTCGCTGTAAAGTCTATTCCGAGACCTACCTCTGTGTAGCAACGAGAGGCAAATTTCTTGTCGATACATTTTGTAACTCGATTAATTTTCACCACCAATTCACACTCATAATGAAGATCCGACGAAAATGAGGGGATATAAAATGGATCATTATTGCGCAACAGCGCAGTATCGGGTTTCATAAAGTAAAGTGGCTGCTCAGGTTTTGTGCCACCATCGTTTAGCTCTTTAATATGTTCGTCGTAGTTACGACCTATGCAAATTATCTTCATTTTCTTTACTCTTTTAACAATTTAACCATTTTGACGGCAAATCTTTCGCTCGCTCCACTCTCACCAATTATTGCTCGTAACTCCTTGAAGTCGGATAACATTCGCTCACGATCGTCTCCGCCTTTAACTATCGCTTTGAGCGCTTTGATTGTCGGCTGCTCATCGAGTGAACTTTGAATTACCTCCTTGACTGATTCTCGATTTAGATTGATATTGACAAGCGAAATATATGGAATATTGAGAATCAATGGTGCAAGTAGCTGCATTATTCTCTGTACTCGATAGACTACAACCTCTGGAATATTGAGTAGTGCCGTCTCCAATGTTGCCGTTCCTGAAGTGACCACAGCAGCCTCTGCCGAGGTGAGAAGCTCATAAGTTTGATCCGTAACAATTCGAATATTGGTACCCTTCAAAAACTTATCATACTCCGTTTTTTCAAGCCACGAAACACCTGCCACAACAAATTGATGATCGGCAAACTGCTTTGAAACTAAAACCATAAGAGGTAAATTAGCCCTAATTTCCGAAAGTCGGCTACCCGCCAAAAGTGCAATAATCGGCTTTGATTCAAGACGATTAACCTTTATAAACTCCTCTTTTGAGGGTAACGATTCGATTCTAGCCGCAAGAGCATCCGTAAGCGGATTTCCACAAAAATGAGGCTCTATACCTCTCTCTTTGAAATACTCCTGTTCGAATGGGAAAATTATAAAAAGCTCGTCAATATATTTGCGCATAGCCTTAATTCGACCACTTCGAGAAGCCCACACCTTTGGTGCAATATAATAAAATGTCTTTATACCCTGCTGCTTAGCGAATTTCGCAATCTTCATATTGAAACCTGGATAGTCGATCAAGATCACAACATCAGGTTTATACTCAACGATACTATCTTGACACTGTCGCAATTGCGCTGAAATCGTCTTTAAATTGCACAGCACCTCAATAAATCCAAAGAATGAACTCTCCCGATAATGTTTCAAAAGATTCTCCGCTCCACCCTCAGAGGCCATAGCGTCACCACCCCAAAATCTAAAATCTGAGGCTGGATCCTCCGCTTTAATACCTTTGATTAAGTTTGCTCCGTGGAGATCACCCGAGGGCTCGCCTGCAATTAGAAAGTATTTCATATAGTTTTCTCTCTACTCGTTATTCATCTAACAAATCTGGTCGCAACCTCTTGGTGCGCTCATACGCTTGATCCTCTTTCCACTTATCAATAGCTGCAAAATTTCCCGAAAGAAGAACATCTGGTACCCGCCATCCTCTAAAGTCTGCGGGTCGAGTATAAACGGGTGGTGCCAACAGATTATCTTGGAAACAGTCGGTAAGTGCCGAGGCCTCATCACCAATGGCTCCAGGGATAATGCGCACCACGGAATCAACAATAATACAAGCCGCAAGCTCACCTCCAGTCAAAACGTAATCTCCAATCGAGATTTCACGTGTGATAAGGTGCTCACGGATTCTATAGTCGATACCTTTATAATGTCCGCAAAGAATAATGATATTCTCCAACGTCGAGAGACGATTCGCCTCATGTTGATTATATGTCACACCATCGGGAGACATATATATTATCTCATCATAATTTCGCTCAGATTGCAATTTCTCGACAACAGCAAAGATCGGCTCGGCCTTCATCACCATACCTGCCTCACCTCCAAATGGGTAATCATCGGTGGTGCGGTGTTTATCGGTGGTATAATCCCGAATATTGTGAATTACAATCTCGGCCAACCCCTTCTCCTGAGCTCTTTTCAGAATCGACTCATTGAGTGGCGAGGTGAGCAGGTCGGGAACAACTGTAAGTATATCTATTCGCATAATTAAATGTCTAAAGGTCTAAAAATAATATCTTTGGTGCTATTCGGTTTTAACTCAACCTCCTCACCACGATCAAGTGTATAGGCTTTATATTTAAGCGATGTGAAGAGTTCGATCATCTCCCCACGAACCTCTCCGCCACTCTCCAACAGGACTATTGGTCGAAGTCGCTCGATAAGTGGCAACATTTCACGAAGGACAACACCCTCGTAACCCTCAATATCACACTTTATAAGATCCAGACGTTGAAGCGACATAAAGAGTTCGCTACCTCGCTGCATAATCGCCGTAAACTCAATATTGTTCTTATTGTCATCCTCGTCCTGTTTCACAAAATTTTGTCCCGTGCCGAAATAACCTTGCGAGGCTACCGTATCGTTGGCCATTGTGATAGTTGTATTTTTCACACCCAATGCAACATTCATCAACGTCACATTATTACACCTGTGAGTATTAGCATTCAAAACCTCGAAGATTGGAGGTACAGGCTCCACAGCATAAACATGTCCTTTGGAGCCAACAATTCGAGAGAGGGTGCGAGTATAATAGCCTAAATTTGCACCAATATCAATTGCCACATCTCCCTCACGCACCAAATCACCAAGATGGTATATATACTCAACGATCTCTTTACCTCGACCCCAACCGAAGCGGAGCAGAATAAAGAGCATAGAGCTCACAACCCTCAAATACCATTTCAAGGGTAGCAGTCGATAGAGTATTTTATGAAGAATTTGACTCATAACACTCTATTTATAATTCACCTCAGCATTAAGCACCTCAACAACAAATGGATTGTAAAGTGATTCATGACCAATTGTCGAGCTAGGACCATGACCAGGGAAGAACTCCACATCATCCCCTAAAGGAATAATCGACTTTAAAATCGACTCCATTATCCAAGAGTAATCTCCGCCTGGAAGATCCGTGCGTCCGATCGACTCCTTGAAGAGTGTATCACCCGTAAAGAGCAACTTCTGCTGAGCCTCGAACAATGAGACATGTCCAGGGGTGTGACCTGGAGTAGGTATAATTTGAAGTGTTGTATTTCCAAATGTAATCTCCGAGAGTTCGCTTAAATCAATATCAATTGTCTTTGGCATAGCTCCGAGCTTCATTCCATAAATCACCGAACCTGCGGTTGAACTATCCAACAAAAATTGATCCTTGCTTGAAATGGCAAACGGAACTCCATATTGTTCACGCACGGCCTCGACTCCCATAGCGTGGTCGAAGTGACCATGAGTATTTATAGCTAACTTTGGAGTTAATCCTTTTTCTGCGATAAAGTTAAAAAGTGCTTGATTTTCACGCTCGCTGCTGTTTCCTGCGTCGACAATGGCACATTCTAGGCTCTCGTCCCAAATAATATAAGTATTCTCCCCAATTGGGTTGAATTGTAATACTGCAATATTCATATATTTATATAATTTTTACAAAGATACGAAAAAGCGATTAAATATTGAGTTTATCTAATAAAAAAAAGTGGTCGACCTAAGCCAACCACTCTTCATAAGCAAATCCCTCAAGGGACGCTTTATCATTCACCAGTCCAGTTACCAGACTCGTTGTTACCACCCTCCATAGATCCGAACTTGATACCAGGATACATGTTGTAGTTATTCATAAGGTCATCGTTCTTGTTGATGATCTCTTGGCGATACTTAACAGTATCTAGGAACAAGATGTAAGGAGCCTTACACTCTACAACTGGGATTACAACCTTAGACTCTGTTGTAACGATACCTGCATTTAGCATAAACTCTGTTTTGTTGCCTGTACCAGGAATGTAGCGTAATGCCATAACTTGATCCTTTGATAGCTTGCGTGGAGTAAAGACAGTGTCGATTACCGCAACTCTAAACTCCTCGATATTCTTAAGAGTTTTGTCTTTCTTTTGCGCTAACAAGAATTGAGCCATACCTAGCGAGTCATCCTCATCAACTCTTTTACGTTGCATGGTAAGAGAGTCATTAAGAATAAAGTTGATTAATGTGTCAAAATCGCCTGTAAAACGAGCATTAGCAGTTTTGAAGGCACGTTGCGCCGCGCGAACATCTTTGATTCGCTCGATAACAGCCTTCTCTCTTTGAGCCATCTCTTGCTCAAATTGAATTGGAGTAACAATTTGAATGTAGATCACGTAGATCAATCCAATGATTGCAGCAGCCAAAAGTAATTGAAAAATTTTTCTCATTTTGAATATTTGTTATTAAGTTTGTATCAAATTTAAAACTTGTGAAATGCTTAACACATATATCACGTCCCAAATTTACACTAAAATTTGTTTCGAAACAACACTTGACCAAAAAAAAATCATCGAAATGTTATCAAATTACATTTCCGATGACAATTTTTCATCAATTTTTGTCCTAAATGGCTATGCGGGAACTGGAAAAACTACAGTTTTGGCCGCTTTGGTCTCCACCTTGAAGGAGCTAAATATTAAGTGCGTGCTACTTGCCCCTACTGGCCGAGCAGCCAACGTGTTATCACGTGCTGCAAAGTGTGAAGCACACACCATCCACAAGCGTATATATCGAGAGAAAAGTAGCACAGATTACGATTCTCGCTTCACGTTGAACTATAATCGGGAGCAAGATGCAATTTTTATCGTCGATGAGGCCTCAATGTTGTCCGAAGCTACAGGCCAAGATGCAATTTTTGGTAGCGGCTCACTTCTTGATGATTTAGTGGGGTATGTTCGGAGCGGAAAACGTTGCCGTCTAATTTTGGTGGGCGACAATGCTCAGTTGCCTCCCGTGGGGCAAGAATTTAGTCCTGCACTTGACAAACATACAATGTCTCATTTTGGTGATGTCATCTATGGCACTATGGATGAGGTGGTGCGCCAAAGTTCCCAATCGGGGATTCTTTTTAATGCAACGATGGTCAGATGTATGATCGAAAATAACATCTGTGAGATACCTCTCTTCGAGATGAACTACCCCGATGTGGAGTCGTTGCAGGGGGGTGAATTCACCGAGATGCTGCAAGAGTGTTACGATAAATATGGTCGGGATGAAACTATCGTCATTACCCGCTCCAATAAGCGAGCTAATAGATATAATGAGGGTATACGCCGCTTTTCTCTCGGTGCCGAGGAGGAGATCGAGAGTGGCGATATGTTGATGATTGTTCGTAATAATTATCACTATACAGAGCGGATTGAGGAGTGCCCTTTAAGTTTCATGGCTAATGGAGATATTGCTGAATTGCGTCGCTTGCGTCGCTTCGAGGATTATTATGGATTCCGCTTCGCTGAGGCTACTCTTGGCTTTGGGGATTATGATGGCTATGAGATCACATGCAAAATCCTCCTCAACACCTTGGCTAGTGAGGCTCCGTCGTTGGGCTATGAGGATGGCAAAAAATTATTTTATGAAGTGGAAAAAGATTATCTCGACATAAAAAGCAAGGCTAAAAGATATAAGGAGATACGTGAAAATCCGCACTTTAATGCTGTGCAGGTGAAATTTGCTTATGCTGTAACTTGCCATAAGGCTCAGGGTGGGCAGTGGCGGGCTGTCTTTATTGATCGGTGCTTGTTTGGGGATGAGCTTATGACACGGGATATGCTACGCTGGCTTTACACTGCAATTACTCGGGCTACTGACAAATTGTATTTTGTTAATTTTGATGAGCGATTCTTTTAACAAATGGGTGAAAAACGAAGTTTTTCTAGTCCAGACTGTGTCTGGCAGCCGCCCGCTGCAAGGGCAGTCCTCAACGTAAGAAAGCTGACCTCGCCCTCCCTCCTCAAAAAGCATTTTTTTGCAGAAAAAATGCGCAGAGGGCGAGCAGCTCAAAGAGCTGCACTAAATGAAAAAAATATAAATATCATCCTCAATCTCAAAATCGCTTTTGTCACGATAATTTATTTTCATGTTATGCAATTCTTCGAATTGCTCGCCCTCAGCGAACTTTTTCTTGCGAAAAAGTTCTTTTTATGAGGGAGGGCGACGAGCCTTTTCTCGTTTGGGACTGTGCTCATGCCGCACGGGCACCAGACACAGTCTGGACAGAAAAACTTCGTTTTTCACCATATTATTAAAAATAATATTTAAATAATATTTGGCATATCAAGAAATCTATGTAATTTTGCGCCACACGAAAAAAGGAACAACGATGGGACAAAATAGTCTACAGAACAAACACATCCAACTTAGGCGCAAACTATACCTATTACTTAGGGTAGGTAAATTATTAATTGAGAGCGCAGCCGACACAAATAGAGTCGACCGCAACATGAAGCGTGTAGCAGAATTTCTAGGCATTCCAGAGGATAAACTTCACATTGATATACGCTGGACAATGCTCATTGTCAATGTTAGCGACGAGACACACTCATTCTCGAAGTTCCAAAAGTGTGAGCACCATGGAGTCAACATGACAACAATTACGGAGATCAGCCGTCTATCATGGCGAGCAATCGAGCAAGATTACTCAATCGACCGCTTCGAGCAGGAGCTAGAGGATATTGCCTCACGCCCCCGCAACTATCAACAATATTTAGTTGCCATAGGAGCGGGTTTTGCATGCGGTGGATTCTGCAAACTATTCGGATGCGACTGGATTGCATTCCTCTACGCTTCGATATGTGCCTTCCTTGGATTCCGTGCACGAGCTAAATGTTTCGAGTTTGGAATAAATCACTATATGAGCATCGCTATAGCGGTATTCATTGCCACCAGCCTGGCCTATCTCACCTCACTCACGGGGCTCTCGACAACTCCATATCATCCGCTCTTGGCTTGTGCTCTGTTCGTGGTTCCAGGTGTGCCCCTAATAAATTTTGTTGATGATATGATCGACAATTATCTGCTTGTAGGTATGACCCGAGCGGCAAACTGCATGATGATAATCTGTTCGATGACCTTTGGCATAACCATGGCATTGGGGCTCTTGGGGTTAAAGGATGTCTCTATAGATCAGAAATTTAGCGAACTGAGTATGATTCCCTATGATGGATACATAGCCTACGCCATTGCAGCAGCCATTGCAGCTATGGGCTTCTCGATGATCTTCAATGTCCCACGCAGAGTACTTTGGGCGATAGCCTTGGGTGGTGTAATCTCGGTCTGCACACGTAACTTTGTCAACTTCGATCTGCATTGTGGACCAGTTATTGGATCGTTTATGGGCAGTATGATGGTGAGCCTTATAGGTATTAAGGCAGTTCATTGGTTCCATGTTCCAAATCACATTTTAACAATCCCCTCAGTTATCCCGATGATCCCAGGAGTTCTTCTATATCGCTTCTTCTTGGGTCTTATCGGTGTTAGCAAAGGCTCAATTGATATTATCTCAACACTTACGAATGGCGTAAATGCAGTTCTGATAATTCTAGTAATATCTATCGGAGTAGCTATTCCAAATATCTTTGCTCGACGCTATATTGCACGAGATAGACGCTTACGACTAGAGCGAATGTTGGAGCAGAGACGTGAGCGAGGCATCTTTTTAGAGTGGTAATGAGTTGTAAGTAGTGTAAAGGGGAGTTCTAATTTCTCCCTAAAATACTTTTCGATTACTAACCACCCCTTTTTGATTTTACAAAAATAGGTGGTAGAGCTACTACAACCCACTTTTGCAAAATCAAAAATGGATAATTATTAACCAAAAATTAAAATTAAGGAGAAAATAGAACTCCCCATAAAATAATTATTGCAATATTTTACACTACTTAAACGAGATACGACCTATCACTTTCAGAAGATAAGCAAAAGGGAGTCAAAATCAAAATATAGAAGAAAATAGAACCACCCTTTAAGAATAATGTTGTATATTTGCGTCACGATAAAAAAAATAACAAAAAATAAACTTTATAATGGGAAGAGCATTTGAATTTCGCAAAGCGAGAAAAATGAAACGTTGGGGCAATATGGCTCGCGTATTTACCAAGATCGGAAAAGAGATCGAAATAGCAGTTAAGGCAGGCGGTCCAGATCCATCATCTAACACACGCCTACGTGTCTTGATACAGAATGCCAAGTCTGAGAATATGCCAAAGGAGAATGTAGAGCGTGCAATCAAGCGAGCTATCTCTAAGGACACAGCCGACTACAAGGAGTTTGTATACGAGGGTTACGCACCTCACGGAATTGCCGTGATCGTTGAGACAGCGACAGATAACACAAACCGCACAGTAGCTAATGTTCGCATGCACTTCAACAAATGTGGCGGTACACTTGGCAATAGCGGCAGTGTTGGCTTTATGTTTGAGCACAAATGCACTTTCAAGTTCAACATCCCAGCAGATGTTGATGCAGAGGAGCTAGAGTTAGAGATGATCGACCTAGGCGTAGACGAGTTCTACCCAGAGGAGTCGGTAACAGTATACGCACCATACGAGTCATTCGGAGCATTGCAACACTGGTTGGATGAGAAAGGTTACGAAATTGTCTCAGGAGAGGCCGTTCGCATCCCAACAGACACCAAAGAGCTTACTGCCACAGAGCGTGAAGATGTAGAGAAACTAATCGAGCGCCTAGAGGAGGACGAAGATGTTTCAAATGTCTACACAACAATGGCCGAAAGCGAGGAGGAGGAGTAATAAATAGCGCCTTACGGTGTGATTTTTACTATCTTTTATAGTAAAAATAGAGAATAAAGTTAGAGGTAAGAGTAAACTCTCGAATCTAACTTTATTCTCTATTTTTATTTTAGGGGGGAGGGCTATTTTCTCCCTAAAGGAGACCATTGCAAAACGTAAGTTTTGATCTATTTAAGAGATCTTTGATAGGTGGATGAAAATTTAAAGATGGCGTAGAGGGCTCTACGTTATCTTTGAATTTTCGCCGCCTTGCAACAGTCTCTAAAGATCATCATACGAGAATATCTTTGTGATACTCGTTAATGAGTATGGCGAAAAGAAACCCAAACATCCACCCTCTAAATTAGAGGTTGGGTTGGTGGAGCTGTTACCGCTGAGACTTAAAGTGTAGAAATATTCATAAGCTCCACGATCTATGGCCTGCACCTCGATGGTTATCTCATCTCCATCTTCTAAATCTCTATCTTCATCGGTGTAGAGGTGCGTCATAATCCAAATCTTCTCTCCATCTTCACCCTGCTTCACCAATGACCAGCTAGGTACCAGACCCTCCTCTTCATCTTCGGTGGCAAAGTAACGGAAGCGATAACGATAATAATTATCCTCACCCTCAATATCTTGAATTGTTACCGTACAGAATACCAAGTTCATATCTGCGGTAAATTGTTGCTGCGAGAAAGTTATCTCGTCGATAATTGGTTGCGCATATAAACGTGCTGTCGAAGTGAATCGTTCATCTTCAATCTCGACAGAGAGCGTATAATCCTCACCTGCAACGAAATTTGCCGATTCAATTGGCATATAACAACCATCGCTAATATGTTCAAACCTGCATATTCCGCTATTCTCACCATTTATGCTAATCGTAGCTGTTGAGATACCATCACTCTGCATCGGTTCATCCATATTGCAGCTTTTATCTAAAAGGATATAGCTGTTCTCCACGCTGAAATAAGCCTGCACAACATACATATCGTCAATTTCTTCATACTCGACATCTATAATTTTCGTACAACCTGCAACCAACACTGCACAGAGAAATATTATATATTTTTTCATAACGGCTCCAAATTAAAATTTTATACCATACGACACCGAAGGAATCACACCAAACAATGAATATTGAATAGCCTCGCTCCCCGTTTCACTCGACTCACTCTCCTCGAAATAGACCATATATGGATTATAATGGTTGTAAATATTATAGAATCCAAATGTCCACTCACGAGTATAATTCCGCTTACGCTTCGAATGGGTGAAGCTAACATCTAAACGATGATAATTGGGTGTGCTATAATTATTTCGCTCGGTATAGTAATAATAAACTTGATCTTCAATTTCATACTTGGCACTAGGGACTGTGAGCGCCTGACCTGTGTTGAATAGGAAGTTTGCCGAAGCACTCCAGTTGTCATTTATCTCATACATTCCGACAATTGTTAAATCGTGACGCTTGTCGTTCGAGGCTCGATACCAATTATTGTTGTTTATCCCATCAATTTTTGTCTCGACCCACGAGAGTGTGTAACCAACCCATCCCGTGAAGCGTCCAACACTCTTTTTTGCCGAAAACTCCGCTCCATAGGCTCTACCCTCTCCACCAAGAACCAAGCGTTCAACCTCAATTTCAGTGTTGAAAAGCGTGCCATCTCGATAGTCGTAAACATTATCAATTGATTTATAATAGGCCTCAGCCGAGAACTCATAATCATGATTGGGGGTCAAGGCAATATAACCCAAAGCAATCTGATCCGAAACCTCAGGTTTGATAATATTGCTGGTCATAGCATACCTATCGAAAGGCATCGACATTGTGCTGCTATTGCGCAGTGCATGAATATTTTGTGAACTCCGAGAGTAACCGACTTTCACGCTCTGAGTCGGAGTAATTCTCCAATTGGCACTTATTCTAGGCTCTAGCGACCAATAACTCGCAACTACCCCACTACTGGCGTAATTATATGTGTTTATTATATCGCCATCACTATCCAACTCATAATAGGGACTTCCACCCATTGACGAGAAATTATTGAGTCTCAAACCTGCCGAAATCTCCAAACGATTGTTGACTCGCCACTGCTCATTGATCCATAAACTGCTCTCCCAGCCTGCTCTCTGCTCACGCTCCAGCATATCGTTAAATTGCCATTCGGCAGTCAAAATATCAATCCATGTTGTTTGCCCACCGAAATTAAGCGTCTGTTTATCGGTGATGTAACTCAGGCTCTCCTTGAAGGTGTAATTGCGAATAAAACCATTGAAAGCGATATAAATATTAGCCACATCAATTCCATTCTCCGTTCCGTAATCTGTCGCAACAAGCGAAGTGGTTGCGCTAAGTCTATTATTGAAACGATGCAACCATTTAGCCGTCAGAGCATCATTCCCCCATCCCATATCCATCATATCGTCAAGCGACATTGTATCCTGCCCCTTGAAGTATGAAAGCGAGATGAAATCATTCTCCCCCACTCGATAGTTCAACTTTGCATTAAGATCATAAAAATAGAGACTATTGCCGCTATACTCATTGCTCAGCAACAAAAACATATCAAAATATGAACGTCGTCCCGAGACAAAAAACGACATTTTATCCTCGATAATCGGCACCTCAACAAAAGCCTTAGCCATCAAGATTCCAATATCAAAACCGCCCTCAAAAGTGCTGTAATTTGCATTTCTGGATTGAATATCCAAAACTGCCGAGGTGGCACCTCCATAGGTTGCAGGGATTTGACCCTTATAGAGTGCAGCACTGCTCAGCGCATCATCATTAAAGACCGAGAAGATACCTAAAACATGTCCCGAATTGTAAATTGTGGCATCATCATATAAAATGAGATTTTGCGAAGAGGTTCCTCCACGCACTTGAAATCCACTCGATCCATCGCCCTCAGATTTCACACCTGGCAGCAGGGTGAGTGACTTTATAATATCGTTCTCACCAAACAGAGCTGGAGTTTTCGACATCGCCTTAATATCAACCTGCTCGACACCAATTTGCACATTTTGGAGTTTAGCCACAGAAGAGGTCATCGAGATAACCACCTCATCAATTTTTGTGGAGCTCTCCTTGAGCACAATATTTAAACTCTTATCCTTGACCATATTGATCGACTGCTCCTCAGCCTGATAACCAATATACTCGACTCCGACAGTGTAACGCCCCTCAGGAATCATAATAGAGTAACCTCCATCACTCCCCGTTGTAACTCCCTTTCGAGGCAGCTCCTTAAGGGTAACAACAGCTCCCACAATAGGCTCATGATTAACATCCACTACCCTACCGCTAAGTTTGGTGAGCGTTTGAGCATTGACACTCACCACAAGTGAGAGCATCATCACAATTTGTAATATCTTCTTCATTTATTCTCTCGACGAGTTTTTTTGCACACTTTTTTTGCACACTTTTTTTTGCACACTTAAATTACAAACTACAAAAAGTTTGCTATTATTGTGACTTTCACACTATTCGTCGTCAATTATTTATGGTCGAAATTAAGGGGAGAAACAACTCCTCCCCTTAAACCATGTTTATGCGCTTAAATATTCAATGTTCCGATCACCTCATATTGCAATCCTGATGTTGTCGGGATTTGCTTATATAGAATGTTATCAAACTCAAAGTATACCATTCCATCAATAACCACCTCACTAACGTTAACAACTGGAAGCTCAGGAATCACCATACCAACTTGCGGTTGAACGACCTCGAACTGATCGTTGCTTGTTGGAGTATAAATCACACCATCGGAACAATAATAGTTAACATTGTTAAATTTAAATATTGTATGAATTGCAGGTATAATCGAAACTCGAAGTCCAAAAGGTGGAACAGTCAATACATATTTCGAATTTACCAAAGTATAATACTTGGAACCATTGCGATAATAATTTACACCATTCACACGAAAGGCAACCGACTTGGATGGAAGTTTAACAACCTCCTTGGGCTTACTGCTCTTCACCACAGTAACTGCCTTTTTCGTAGAAGTGCTCTTTCCAATTGTAACGTTTTTGTTCACTGTAACGTTTTTGCTACTTTGGGTCTTTTTGCTGCTTTGAGTGTTTTTGCTACTTTGAGTGTTTCTGTTATCATTCTGACTGATAGATTTCTTGCTGTTAGAGTTTTGCGCATAGCCATAATCGCTTCCTGCAATTACCATACAGAGAAGAGAAAATGTAATTAAAATAATCTTTTTCATAACGTTCTAAATTTTTAAAATATAATTTTACACTGTTATCATCACAAATATAAAAATAAAAAATGGATATATCCATTTTTCGTGCATTTTTTTCAATAACAAGTAGATAATGTGGCATTTTAATTTCCCCGAAAAATCACATATCCCAATATCAAAAAAAATTAATTTATTATATATTTCTGGATATAAATACGTACATTTGTATAAAACCAATATACTTAACACAAAAAAAACTAACACAAGCATGGCAACAATAGAGAATGGAGAGTTAAAATTAGAGATCAACGAATTGGGAGCAGAGCTCTTTTCGATCCGAAGCGTACAAACAAAACATGAATACCTATGGTATGGAGACCCTACATTTTGGAAATCTCGTTCACCGATACTCTTTCCGATTGTCGGAGCAATCTGTGACAATAAGTGTCGCATAGATGGCAAGGAGTACACAATGAAACAACATGGAATAGCTCGCCATCTGGAGTTTGAGACCACACAAAAAAGCGCATGCGAGGTTATCTGTACACTAAAGAGCAGCGAAGAGACCAAAGAGAACTATCCATATGATTTCATTCTGGAGATCGGTTATCGCCTTGAGGAGAGCAAAATTATAATCTCATACAAAGTTACAAATCCAAGTGACGAGATAATCTATTTCCAACTTGGTGCACATCCAGGTTTCAACTTTATGAATTTCGACCCTGAGACGATTGTTCAAGGATATTTCGCATTTAACGACATGGCGGAGAATGGTATACTTTCGGTAAGCCAACTCAACAAAAACGGATACCTCACGCCTGAGAAAAGAAATATCGAACTAACGGACAAGATGATAGCCATCACCAAAGAGCTATTCAACGTTGACGCATTAATCCTAGAGGGCGATCAGAGCAAAGACATTTCACTGTTAGACGCATCCAAAGAGGCCTACATACGAGTAAAATACGACGCACCAGTTGTCGGACTATGGTCAAAGGCGAACAATAGTTACTCACCATTCACCTGCATAGAACCATGGTACGGCCGTTGCGACGAGGCGGATTACACAGGAGAATTTAAGGATAAAGAGTGGATGCAAACTCTATCACCAGCCGAGAGCTTCAACACATCCATAATTATCGAAATACTAAAATAGCGAACAACAAACGCCCATAGACAAAAACAAATCAAGGCTCAAAAAAAGCCTTGATTTGCAATATAATAACCATAATTACAATCCAAAAACAATGAAAAAAATATATTTTGCTTTTTCGGTTATTGCAATATTAGTATTCACAGCATCAACTCCTGCCAAGAAAAACATCTTAGTGATTGGTGATTCAATATCAATAGGTTACACGAAATTTGTCGAAGAGGAGCTTGGCGACATTGCAAACATTGCTCACAATCCAGGTAATGGCAAGGATACTAACAATGGATTGAAATATATCGACGAATGGTTAGAGATGAACAATTGGGACATCATCCATTTCAATTGGGGTTTATGGGATCTATGTTATCGACATGATGATTCAACGACACAAGGAAAACGAGATAAGGTAAATGGAACAATTGCAGTGCCGATAGATGAATATGCAAAAAATCTTGAATTGTTAGTGGAGAGACTAAAAGCCAGTGGAGCAGAGTTAATATTTGCGACAACGACGTGCGTACCAGCTAATGAGGCTGGACGATTTACTGATGATGTAAAAAAATATAACAAAGTTGCAGAAGAGATTATGAAGCGGCACAAAATAACAATTACCCCGCTATACAATCACTCGCTCAAAATTCATCCAAAATATGGTAACGGAGATGACGATGTTCATTACACTGATGAAGGCTACAAAGCATTATCAGCACCCGTCATAAAAAGCCTCAAGAAAGCATTAAAACCGTAAGAATGGCGAGTAAACCTCGATTTTGGGTTCAAACACGCATGTGTTTGAGAAAATTTGGAGTTGTTGAATATTTTGGGGGAATTTATTCATCCAAAATATTCAGCAACTCCAAATTCTTAGGGCTATGACAATAGCGCTAAGCCCAAAAGCGCAAGAGAGAATAGCTCCGCGGGGAGCACCCCGCTGCCGCCCGCACAGGGCAGTGAGTGACGTTAGAAGCGGTACCCCAAGCCGATATTCATGCTTCCACCAACGGGTGATGAATCACCTCCGACAAGGTATGAACAATCAAGAGATACTTTTGCAAACTCGACACCCAATCCTGCTGACAGGTAACTTGATGCTACAGTCTCGTCACAACTATTATAATATCCTAGACGCACGAAAACAGCCTCCTTAAATCCATACTCACCGCCTACAGCTACGCCTAGCGCAGACTCCTCGGTAAGATAATTTGCTTGCAAATTAACCTTGCAGGAGTGTTGTGTAGACTCTGAGAGGGAGTATGAAGCTCCGACCTTAAATGCCGCTGGCAGTGAGTAACCCACCTCATCGTAGGTCATCGTTCCAAACATATTAGTGTACGAGGCAGCTATCGTTGCCTTACCAAGAAGGTAAGTCGCACCAAGATCTGCACTCACGCAGCTACCCGTTGCACTGTCGCTAAGCGACGAAGAGATATACTTAAACGTAAGACCAACAGAAAGATTCTCAATTACAGCATACGAAAATCCAAGATCTAAGGCCATATCTTTTGGAGTATAATCCCCTTTGTCGTTTCCATTTGCGTCGTAAACCTGATATGATGGCTTCTCAAATGAGCGATACGCTGCGGCTATACCAAATTTATCTCCCGTCTTTAAAAATGTAGATATTGTCACGAGATTATTTGTGGTCTCAGCGGCACTTTGCCACATGTTGTAAGATGCGCCAATAGCAAACTTATCCTCCGAGAGAGCAATTGCAGCAGGGTTATTATAGAGCGCAAAAGCATTAGCCTCCGAGGCTACCGAAGCACCTCCCATCGCTTGCGTTGCCGCATCGGGTGAGATATTCAGAAATGTAACCGCTTGCGAGAGTGCCGCTATCGGCATCATAAGTATTGAAACAGCTAAAATTACCGATTTTTTTATCTTTATCATAATTTTACAATATTACGTGTTAGCTCCTTGTTGTCGTAGCTCAGCGTCAAGGTGTAGCTACCTGCCGATAGATCAGACAGATCCAGTTGTGGAGGATCGAATGGCGAAACCTCAACACTCTCCGAAAATACTAAACCGCCGAGGGTATTGTATATCTTTATCTGCGTGCTATAATAATCTCCCATTCTCACGTTAAGAACATCGGTCACAGGGTTTGGATATAGATCAACCTCATTGCTTGGGTCACGAATTAAGATCATGAAAGTTGTTGTGCATGAAGCGCTTCGAGAGTCGGTTGCTGTAAGCTCGATAGTTGCATTTCCGTAGCTCATACTTGTTACGTAGAGCATATTCGAGCTAGGTACAATATGAGCGATACTCGATGCCGAAGAGCTTGAAGAGTATGTCAACGACTCTCCATCATCATCATAAAATATTGTCGATAGGTCTATCGTATATGTCTGTCCAAGTGTTGTTAAAACTATATCCTCGGGCTGATCTATTACAATTGGTACAGTGTTTGGTAAAATCGTGTAATTTAACTCTAACATTGTCTGCATACCATACTCGTCTATGAGCGTTAAAGTTGCTTTATAATCACCCTCAGAAGCATCTACACCCTTGATTGTTATGGTGTAGGTGTCATCTGTCACAATCGAACTTAAAGTTAGAGCTTCAGAGCCTGGATCAACCTTTAGAGTTACGCTGTGCCCATCGGGATCGTAACATTTGAAACTTAGCTTCACACTCTCGAAAGATTTAACATCAACATCGACACCACTCAAAGGCTCGATCAGCGGTGCATTATTCATACCCGTCGTAAGTGTCGAAACCTTGGTCATTGACGACGAGAGGTTGCGGCTAGTGTCATAAGCATCGAAAGCTACATAATATGTCGTTTCAAACTCTAAATTTGTAATTGAACCCGTCAGAGTCTCTCCAGCAACAAGACCATCACACAACCAAGATTGTGATAATACATTACTTGGAAGGTTCTCTCGATCAATCGACGTAGAGAAGGATTCTGTGCTATAATATACATTTATACCCGCTGGAGTATAATTTGCTGCATCACTATCTTTAGGCAACAATATCTCAGCTATAATACTATTCGACAAGGCATTAACGGAAAAACTTATGATATTGTCGGGTGCAACGAGACTCTCAACGGTTAGCGAAGCCGAAGCATCCACCAAATTACCCATTTTACCTTTAACCGTTGTGCTATAATAGCTTGAAATATCACGAGAGTAGTCATAGAGTCTCGACTTTAAATCCTCAGCCGTAAATCCTGTACCTCCAAATTTAGAGACGATAAGTGCCGCAACACCCGAAACGTGGGGTGCAGCCATAGATGTACCCTGCATCTTAGCATAACTATTGCCTGTTGCGGTACTCAAGATCAAATTTCCTTTATATGTGTCTCCTCCTGGAGCTGTAATATCTGCCCAGTCACCATAGTTTGTGTAGTATGCACTTTGATAGTCAGCACCTATAGCTGTGACACATATTGCCGACTCATGTTGACCAGGGATAGCATATGTAAGCTCATCATTTCCTGCGGCAAAGATAACCACACCACCTGCCATTGGTCCCTCTTGATTACCATACTCGTCATAACCTGCATACTGCACAAAATAATCTATTGCAGCAGCATCCGACGCAGGAACCGTTGTAGCCGAGGTGTAGCCCCAACTATTTTGCGAAATCACAGCACCATTATCGGCACCATATTTTATTGCTGAGGCGCTATTTCCACTAATTGTGCTACTCGAATCATTCGGGTCGGTTCTAAATATCTCGGCCGACATTAATTTTACTCCAGCGATGCCAATTGCAGCATTACCTCCAGCGATACCACCTACGCCAATATTATTGTTATTCACGGCTGATATTGTACCCGCCACATGCGTTCCATGGTCTCCCGCTTCCAACGAGCCGACACTTCCAGCAAAGCTATATCCATACACATCGTCGATATATCCGTTACCATCATCATCGACATTGCGAGTTCCATTTACCTCAGCCTCATTGACCCAAATATTTGCCGACAGATCATTGTGATCGGTCTCAATACCTGTATCCACGACACAAACAATAACTTTACTCGAACCTACCGTACCTGAATCCCATGCAGCGTATAGATTAATGTCACTACCCTCGACTTGATTATATCCCGTTCCAACATTATTGTAGTGCCATTGACTTGATAACATTGGATCATTAAAAGGGTCGGTAGAACTTCTTGAAGAGGATGTAGCTTTTGTTTCAGGGACTGGGATCACCACTCCGCTGTTAATATGTTTGATTATTGGTCGATACTCTACCTCTTCCACACCATCAATGCTCCCAAGCTCGCTATTGGCTCTGGTGAGCGACTCACTTTTATCGAAATAGACCTCATACCATAAATGCAGTCCCTCGGCACGTGTACGAGCTTCGAAACGACCTGCATAAGGGAATGTTCGAGTAAGATAAGTGACACCGATACCCGAGAGAACATCGTCGGCACGAGTGATAGATGTGCGAGTCAAAACTCCTGCGTTATCGGTATTTGCCTCTAAAGTTTCAGCAAGCTCCGCTGAGACTTTTATTCTCAAATATCCCGTCTCCATTGAGGTTAAAAGAGACTCCGACTGCTCCTCTTGCACCTGCTGATCTACCTTGCTATCCGTTTGAGGATCGCTACACGACCATGCAAACATGAATAGCAATAGGGGTAAAACCTTTAATTTCATAATTTTTACTTTTCAGGGGAGCTCTATTTTCTCCCTAATTTTAATTTTTGGTTAATAATTATCCATTTTTGATTTTGCAAAAGTGGGTTGTAGTAGCTCTACCACCTATTTTTGTAAAATCAAAAAGGGGTGGTTAGTAATCGAAAAGTATTTTAGGGAGAAATTAGAACTCCCCTTCAATATTTTCGTTTAGAAAATCCACCACTTGCAGTAAACTCTGCGGATCGTCCCAATTTATATTCATCTTCTTTTCAAAATCTTTGAAGGCTTTCTTGCTCTCTTTGCTGAGCATACGATTTACACTGCTTCGAGTAGCCTTATATTTTGTGTTGCTAAGAACCAAATATCGCACCTCCTCCAAATATAGAGTTCTTCCACTCTCACGGTTTCGGCTCAGTTCCATATGGTTTGTATTTGTCGAGGTACCTCCAATCTCCTCCATTGAGGTTAACTCTCTGGTTGACGACACATTCGAGGTTGTACCATAAGCCCCCGTAGCCTCATTGAGTTTATTTAAATCAATAAGTGTTATTGTTCCGACAAAACCACTCTCCTCGGCAGCCTCAACTTTAATGAGAGCCCCCTCGATATAGATAAAATTGTCGTCACCGACACTCACACTTCTAATCTTGCTACCATCGGTATGTTTGATTACACCTTTATCCAAGAAGTGGAGTTGACTCTCTTGATAATGAACATTAACTTTTCGATTAGCAACCTGACCATCAATAAAATAGATTTTTGCATCTGCAAACTCACCAAACATATATGGCCACATCGAGTTACACTCTTGTGCATAAGCTGCACTTGATATAACCATTAATAAACAAATCAACAATCGCTTCATTTTGATAAATTTTACATTAGAAAAAATAAAAAGGGTATCACAAAGATACCCTTTTTATTTAAATTTCAAAAACTTTGATTAGCGAATAACTTTCGCAATTTTTTTTCTTTCAAGAAGTTCACCTGTATAACTAGGTAGAGTCTTAGCAGACAATAGAGATGATATTGTTGCATTCTCCCAAATCTCTGAATAGGTATATACATCGTAGAAACCGTAATCATCAACACCATCAAGATAATAACCCCAATACATATCCGAGCTATAAGAATCTCCATCAAATGTAAAAACAATATCATCATACGACGAATAGTTCGCAAAATATACAGAGTATGTTCCATCCAAGAAATAATAGTCACCTGACAACTCCCAATCAGAAGAGATCAACTGCCAGTCAGCAATAGACAAATCACCTGAGTGCTCATTTAAGGTTACAGGAATAGACGATGCAATATCTTCTCCATAAATATCGAATAGACCATTAACATATAGTCCACCATTACGACCTGTTGAACTTGTAATTGTAATAGTCTCTTCAATCCACTGTCCGTAATATCCAGAATATCCATAAAGTGAATATGAACCAACCACGTCATCATTACTAAGAGAGCGACTACGATAGTAGATGTCACCTGTAGATACTGCGTTGCTAACATTACCATAAACATCCATAAAGGCACCAGCAGCAAATGAGATCGAAGCAGTTGCACCATATGTAGGAACCTCTGGGAAGTATACAGTAACAGTTGCGTTAGACTCAGCCAAACCATAGTCAACGTCAGCGGTCAAATCGTATAAGATAGTCTTACCACTCTCTAGGATTGTGCAAGTTGCAGCACCTGTACCATAACCATAAATATCAGTACCATCGGTAAATAGAGCTACAACATCGCTATTATCGCTAAAGTAGATAGTAGAACCATCAGCCTCAACATAATCACCATTCTCATCCACAACGAAATCACCATTCTCATCCTTTGTACCAATGTAAAGGTTAAAGTTTACTGGAGTCTCTTGATAATAAATACCATTTTGAACATACGCTGGAGTTGAAGTATTAGCAGAGTTCACAACGTGTGTCGTCCTGAAAAAACTTGACACTTTTGCGAACTTAATCCTAGAATAACTTTACGGTTTTTGAAAGTGACTCTTTTTGTCCTAAGTGGGCTTTACACTTTCATTGCCCAAAATTAT
>JAWXTJ010000022.1:0-36358 GCA_044433665.1 Rikenellaceae bacterium | reverse complement strand
ATTATTCACTTAATTAATTAAATGAATGAAAACTATTTATAGCTGCTCAAATACTTCAAAGAACGTTGTCCATATATTTTATTATAAGAACTTTTCGTTTCTCGTTTCCTTATCGTTTTTTTCTCAAAACCGAAAGGGACTGCAAAGGTAAGACCTTTTTTCGTAACTTCCAAATGTTTTTTGAAAAAATATTTTTTAAAGAACTTTTTGACCTCTTCGACATTCATCCAATCTCTTGAAATCATGACCCTCATTTAATTGAGGTGGAAAAGGACTGCAAAGATAAGTGGTTTATTTTTAATATCCAAATGTTTTGCCGCTTTTCTTTAAAAAAACTTTTTGACAAAGAACTTTGCAACGCCGTTTTCCTTTGTTGCGGGTGCAAATATAGAGACTTTATTTCGAACTGCCAAATGTTTTTGATGTTATTTTCTTAACTTTTTTATCAACTAGCCTCTATTATGGTCAAAACTAACCATTTAAGGGGTAAAAGTTTTTTATCTATTTTAAATTATTTTACTTAGATATATCCTTGCTTACACCTAAATGCTGACTTTTCTAGGATCTAACCCCTACAAAAGAGTCTGTTTTATGGGGGTTTTGGGGCTATATTTTCATAAATGGGGCGTGGATTATATGCTCCACGCCTCAAAATTATCTCCAAATAAAAATGTCAACTCTTCAAATTGCACACTTCCTATTGAAAAACCCCTATATAATATATAGGTATACCCCTAAAATGTCAACCCTTCAGGGAACCCTTGTGATTTTAGCACAATCTCCGCTCCATCTGGTGCAACCAAAAAAGCACCTTTTCGCTGCTCGGTTATATGTCCAATAATATCTATACACCCCAATTTAGCTACAGATTCTTGCAGCTCCAGCGGCAAAGTAAACATCAATTCATGATCTTCACCCCCATTTAAAGCTGCGACAACTTGATCCGAATTAAGTTCTGCGGCCAAAGCTGAAGTCTGTTTTGCGATTGGAATACGTTCTAAATATATTCGAGCTCCACATTCCGAGGCTTTACAAATCTGCAAAAGGTCACTTGCTAGGCCATCCGAGAGATCAATCATAGATGTTGGGATTATCGACTCCTCGGCCAACGACTCTATAATATTCTTCCGAGCCTCTGGTTTTAGGTAACTTTGCAGAAGATGTTCGTAACCCTCAAATTGAGGTTGCGGATTCTCCACACTATGCAAAACTCGCTTCTCTCGTTCCAAAAGATGGAGACCCATATATGCTGCACCGAGGCTACCTGTGATGCAGATCAAATCGTTCACCTTGGCTCCGCTTCTATATACCACGCTCTCTTTTCGGGCACGGCCGACAGCTGAGATTGAGATAACAAGACCTGTGAGTGACGCACGAGTGTCGCCACCAACCAAATCAATATTATACTCTTTACACGCCACATCAACGCCTTCATACAGATCCTCCAAAGCCTCGACTGGCAATTTTGCCGATACACCAAGCGAAATTGTGATCTGCTCAGGGCGGCCATTCATCGCTAGAATATCATTTATTCCAACGACAATAGCCTTATATCCGAGATGTTTTAATGGAAAGTAGGTCAAATCAAAATCGACACCCTCAAGAAGCATATCGCTAGAGGTAAGCAGAACCTCTCCCCCACCAATATCAATCACGGCAGCATCATCTCCCACTCCCATCAATGTTGATTTATTATTTGATTTAAACTTATCTGTTAACCTCTCTATTAACTTAAACTGACCTAATTCTGAAATTTCAGTTCTCTCTCTCTTCTTTTCCATTTGATAGATTATATATAATTACAGACAAAGATAATAATAAATAACGACCATTGAGTGTAAAATTGTAACTTTGAACAATAATATTATAAATTCTCAACTGAAAACGACACCAAGTTAGGCCATAATGATTACCTTCGCATTGATAATTACTTCTCCTGAAATGATTAGGAGATTTTACTTCTCTTAAAAATTAAGATTACAAAATGAAAAAACTACTACTCTTATTTACCGCATGCTCGTTGCTTGCAGTGCCCATGATGGCACAAGACAATATCGACCCTGTTTCGGGTGAAGATTATTCACTAAGCTGTACCGCTCTACTTATCGGTAAGGATGCTTCAACGGATGGTTCAACAATGACATCTCACTCATGCGACGGTAATTATCGCACATGGTCAAACATCGTCCCACGCAAAACTTTCGAAGAGGGTGAAGAGGATATTATCCAATGGGGACTACTCAAAACCGAGGAGCCACACGATTTACGCAATGTGACAACCAAAGGTGCTATACCTGCTCCAACCGCAGAGACCTACGCATATTTGAATACCGCCTACCCTTGTCTCAACGAAAAGCAGTTAGCAATTGGCGAAACAACATTTGTTGGCCGCAAAGAACTTCGCAACGAAGAGGGTCTATTCTTAATTGAGGAGCTACAGCGTATAGTTCTCCAACGCACATCGACAGCACGTGAAGCGATCAAGCTCATTGGTGAGCTCGTGGCAGAATATGGCTACGGTGACTCAGGAGAGTGCTTGACATTTGCCGACAAAGAGGAGGTTTGGATATTCGAGATTACAGGCTCGGGAAGCGAGGGTAAACCTGCTGCTCTATGGGTAGCACAACGCATTCCAGATGACCATGTAGGTATGTCTGCAAACGTCCCTCGCATTGCCGAGGTCGATTTCAACAATCCAGACTACTTTATGTATAGCGCAGACCTTCTAAAGCGCTCAAAAGATCTAGGATATTGGAATGGTAAGGATACTTATAAATTCTACAAAGTTGCAGGAGACAAAAAGAACTTCGCAATTCGAGATTATATGATCCTCAGCTCACTTGCTCCATCGCTAAACCTTTCAATGGATGACGAAGAGCTTCCAGTATCGGTGAAACCCGAGAAAAAACTATCTGCACAAGACGCAATGGCAATATACCGTATGGACTACCAAGGTACTGAGTGGGACATGACAAAGAATTTATTGGTCGAAGTTGATGGCGAAAAGGTGGTATCACCAATCGTAAACAACTGGATGAGTAAAGATTTCCGTGAGCTAATCAACACAATCAGCCCCGACGCAATAGCATTCACACGCACAGTATCTGTATGCTGGTGCAGCTACTCAGAGGTTATTCAATGCCGCTCATGGCTACCAGACGAGATCGGTGCTGTAGCATATCTTTCATACGATAATCCTGGACAATCTCCACGCATACCTATATACAGTGGTGCTCTCAGCCTACCCGCAGAGTTCGAGATGTGCGGACAAAAACGTCACAGCGATGATTCAGCTCTATGGCGATTCCGTGAGACAAACAGACTAGCACAAGTAGCTTGGGGAAAAAGCCGTGAGTCAATGGAAGCAGAAGTAGCACGCCTAGAAGCAAAGATCTTCACCGAACAACCCCTAATTGAAGGATACGCAGCAGAACTAATAAAAAATGGCGAAACCGAAAAAGCTCAACAATATATCACCGACTACACAGCCGACTTCGCAGGCGCAGCATTCTACAGCTGGGAGCGACTCGGTGAAAAATATTGGCTGATGTTTGGCCGTGGATTCTAAACATTTCCACTCTCTTACTGCCCTCGTCGCGGGCGGCGACCAGGCAAGCCTGGACCCAAAAACTACCGTTTTTGACTTTGTCTTGCACTGAATTGTTGTCGCTTCGCTCCTACGATATGTTAAAAGCATTGATCTTTTGAAAGTTCCGTTCAAAAGATCAATGCTTTTAACATATCTAATGACAACTGACGTTGTCATTAACAATTCAGCGAGGTTCACTTCGAGGTTGAGTTTGAGACATTGTGTATACATATTATATATATACCTATTATATATACATAGTTATATTCAGACCTATTATATATACATACAACTTTATATATGTAAAAGGAACATACGAAAATGTTACTTTTCTTGTATTGACCACCTTAAAGATTTTTTTTAATATCTTTTATTAAATAAATTTACACATTGGTTTGATAATAACAAAAAAAGATCTATTTTTGTAGAAATTTTAATTACAAAAGACAAATGTTGAATATTGTACTTTTTGGCGCTCCAGGATGTGGAAAAGGAACACAAGCAGCCAAACTAAAAGAAAAATATGGTGTAAATCATGTCTCTACAGGAGAGGTAATCCGTAGCGAGATCAAACGAGGAACTGAGCTTGGAAAAAGCATGTCTGAATTTATTGAGGCAGGTAAATTGGCTCCAGATCAAATTGTGATCGACATGATTGCAAACTACGTCGTAGAACACAAAGAGGATAGAGGAAATATATTTGATGGTTTCCCACGCACAACAGCTCAAGCTGAGGCATTCGATAAAATTCTTGAAAAGAGCAACGACAGCGTAGATATTATGATCTACATGGATGTTCCAGAAGAGGAGCTTGTAAACCGTATTCTTCTTCGTGGTAAGGATTCTGGCCGTGCTGACGACGCTTCAGAAGATGTTATTCGCAACAGAATCTCAGTCTACAACGCACAAACAGCTATTGTTGCAGAGTATTACTCTAAACAAAATAAGTACGCTGCAATCAATGGCCTTGGAACAATGGATGAGGTTTTCGATCGTATCAGCGCAGTTATCGACTCTATTATTGAAGCATAAAACAAGCTCAATAATACTCACAAAAAAATATTCCGTAAATTCTATTTCTGTAGAATTTACGGAATATTTTTTTGCGCTTAGCATAACCAGAGGTGACAAAATCAGATTGATTAAATTCTTGAAAATTTAACTTGTCATCTCTTTCATGTTATGCAATCCGAAGCTCATTATTCTCTACGTTTAATATTTATTTTTAACATTGCTATGAGTAGAGAGATTATTGGGCTGGCGATATTGAATATACAATATGGGAGGTATGTAAATGTTGCTACTCCGAGCACTGTTGCTTGAGTCATACCGCATGTGTTCCATGGTATCAACACTGAGGTTACTGTTGCTGAATCCTCTACTGAGCGACTTAGAAGTCTATCTTCGAGACCTTGCTGCTCATATAGACGCTTGAAGAGTCTACCTGTAAGAATTATCGAAATGTATTGATCTCCTGTGCAGAGGTTGAAGAAAAATCCTGAGCAGAGTGTTGAGGCTACCGTTGAAGCTACACCATTAACAATACGCAAGAATAATCGTGTTATAGTCTCCAACATCCCACTGCCTGCCATTGCTCCACCAAAACACATTGCACATATAATAAGCCATATTGTACTGAGCATACCAGACATTCCACGTGTAGATATTAGATCCGTCACGGCAGCAACTGGAGTCTGAATAGATGTCGAGCCGTAACATCCCATAAATATAGCCTTAAATTTAGCCATACCATCAAGTTGTACTACGCCAACTACCTCCGACATGATCTCAGGTTGCGCAAAGAGCATAACCATTGAAGCCAAGAATGTAGATACGAAAAGGGTAATGATTGCAGGTAGACGCATCGCAATCAAAACTCCTGTCAACACAGGAACCATTAGCAACCAAGGCGAGATATTGAATGTCGAGGAGATTGTTTGAGTATACTCACTAACATCGGCAGCATCGGTTTGGATACCTGAAAAGCCAACAACCGTAAAGACTATAAGCGAGATCACAAAGGCCGGGAAGCTAGTATAAAGCATATATTGAATATGCGTAAAAATCGGCACGCCAACTGTCGATGAGGCCAAAACTGTAGTATCTGAGAGCACCGATATTTTATCTCCAAAGTAGGCTCCCGAGATTATCGCACCTGCAATCCATCCTTCTGAGAATCCTAGGGCTGAGCCAATTCCCATAAATGCTACACCGATTGTAGCAACTGTTGTCCATGAGCTACCTGTAAGCAAAGACACTAAAGCACAAATTATACATGTCGCAACAAGGAATATTTTAGGATTCAGAAGGTCGAGACCATAATAGATCATCGTTGGAACCACACCGCTAAGCATCCATGAACCCGAGATAGCACCTATGAGCAGAAGAATCACTATTGCAGTTCCCGAAGCTCGAATATTCTCGGTCATTGCCTCCTCTAGTTTCTCCCAAGAGCAGCCGAAACCAAAGATTGAGATCACACCGCAAATAGCAGTCGAGGTAAGAAGTGCGATTTGGCTACCGCCACTAATTGAATCCGAGCCAAAGGCTTTGATAACTAAAAACAACAAGACGGTCAGAACCGCAAGAGGAATCAGAGAGGCGAGTAGTGTTGGTGTGCGCTCAGTCTGATTCTTAAATAATTTGCCCATATTATACTATATTTAAAAATGATCTGACCACAAAGGTAACATAAATTTAATAAAAACTCTTAAAAAGTAGAGCAAAACAATTATTGCCATATTGTTTTTAAAGCACTCTTAAAAACTGACTAATAATTATTTTACCCTCTGAGAGTAGCAAAAAAGCAAAAAAATCACTAACTTTGTTTTTTAGAAGAGCAATGGAGAGTTTCAACTTTCCTCAAACAAAAATATAAAACATAAAAAAATAGATAATATCATGGAACTGAAAGAGAGATTTCTAAAATATGTATCGTTCGATACTCAAAGTTGCGAGGAGAGTGAAACATTCCCATCTACCGACAAGCAGTTAGTACTTCTTAACTACCTCAACGAGGAGATGAAAACTATTGGCCTGAGTGATGTTGTGACTGACAAATATGGCTATACCATGGGAACCATCCCCGCTAGTGAGGGGTGTGAATGTGTCCCAACTATTGGATTTATTGCTCATGTTGACACCTCACCAGATATGAGTGGCAAAGATATTAAGCCTCGCATTATCGAAGATTATCAAGGTGGCGATATTATGTTGAACGCTCACCTAACGATGAAAGTTAGCGATTTCCCAGAGCTTAATGGTTTTGTGGGTCACACAATAATTCATACTGATGGAACAACTTTGCTTGGTGCCGATGATAAGGCGGGAGTTGCCGAGATTATGACAGCTGCGGAGTATCTTTTGGCTCATCCTGAGATTAAACATGGTCGAATCCGTATCGGCTTCACTCCTGATGAGGAGGTTGGCCGTGGAGTTAACTTTTTCGATGTTGCTGCCTTTGGTGCTGATTATGCCTATACCATTGATGGAAGCATCGAGGGTGAGTTAGAGTATGAGAATTTCAATGCTGCATCGGCTAAGATTTCGATTCAAGGGCGTAATGTACACCCTGGATATGCAAAAAATAAGATGATTAATGCAATTCAAGTTGCTTGCGAACTTAATGCAATGTTGCCTCCAACTGAGCGTCCTGAGCACACTACAGGTTACGAGGGTTTCTACCACTGCACAGGTATTACGGGAAGTGTCGAGGAGGCGCAATTGAGCTATATCATTAGAGATCATGACTCTGAGAAGTTCGAGGCTAAGAAAGTATGGATGTGGAGTTGTGTGGATCATCTACAAAAACGATATGGTAAAGAGGCGATAACATTAACGCTTAAGGATCAATATTTCAATATGCGCAAGATGGTTGAGCCACACCCTCAAGTTATCGACAAGGCTTTCCAGGCGATGGAGCTCGTTGGTGTGAAGCCAATAATTAAACCTATTCGTGGCGGTACCGATGGTGCAAGACTCTCATTTATGGGACTTCCATGTCCAAATATCTTTGCTGGAGGCATGAACTTCCACGGAAAATTTGAATATTGCTCCCTCAACACAATGGAGCGAGCGGTAAAAGTGATTACAAACATCGCTCAACTTTGGGCTAAATAGATATGCGTAAAGGTAATTATTTCAGAGTTGCCACCTCCACTCCATTTGTGAAAATTGGGGATGTGCAACATAATATCGAGCAGACTCTTATTGCCGTGTCTCGTGCTGCGAATAGTGGTGTGGAGGTGCTTCTACTTCCCGAGTTATCGGTGACGGGATATACTTGTGCTGATCTATTTCTTCAGTCGGAGTTAAGAGACTCTGCCGTCGAGGCACTTACTCAAATTGCCGCTCGAAGTGAGGAGTTTGAGATTACAACAATTGTGGGTGTACCGATACCTTTTAATTCGGCACTATACAACTGTGCAGCGGTAATTTCAAAGGGTAAAATATTAGGTTTAGTGCCTAAAATTCATATTCCCAACTATTCGGAGTTTTACGAAGCACGTTGGTTTGCTTCTGCGTGCAATATTGAACCATCAACCGTGCAAGTTGGTGCTCAGGAGGTTCCGATAGCTACCAACTTGATCTTCGAGATTAATGGTGCAAAGTGTGGAATCGAAATTTGTGAAGATTTATGGGTACCCTCACCACCTTCATCTCAACTTTGCGAGGTGGCCGAAGTTATCTTTAACCTCTCGGCCTCACCTGAGGTTGTTGGTAAAAATGATTATCTACTCTCGCTCATTCGTCAACAATCTGCTCGTTGCCTCTCGGCCTATGTTTATGCCTCGGCAGGCTTTGGTGAATCCTCAACAGATTTAGTTTTTGCAGGAAATGGCATAATTGCTGAGAATGGTCAAATTATAGCCTCAGCAAAGCGCTTCTCACTTGAGGAGCAGTTGACCGTAGCCGATATTGATATTGAGGCTCTACGCAACAAGCGTCTACAAACAACAACATTCCATCGACACACGGCATCCAATTTTACACTCTGCACAGCCTCAACAGATGTTGCTGAGCAGATCGACCTGTTGCGTCCAATCAACAAGATGCCATTTGTGCCCTCAAACAAGGCACAACGCACAGAGCGGTGTAATGAAATCTTCTCGATACAGACAAATGGTCTAGCGCAACGATTAAACCACATCGGAGCTGAAAAGGTGATAATTGGTATCTCGGGAGGTCTCGACTCTACGCTAGCCCTGCTCGTTGCCGTGAAAACATTCGACCGTCTCGGACTCGACCGCAAAGGAATTATCGGTGTAACAATGCCTGGATTTGGAACCACAGGACGCACATACAACAACGCCATAGAGTTAATGAGTGAACTCGGAGTGACAATTCGTGAGATCTCGATAACTCAAGCCTGCATGCAACATTTTAGCGATATTGGACTCGACCCCTCAGATCGTTCCGTAGCCTACGAAAATAGCCAAGCACGTGAGCGCACACAGATACTTATGGATTTAACACATATCGAGGGTGGAATAGTGGTCGGCACAGGAGATCTTAGCGAAATTGCTCTCGGATGGGCAACATACAATGGAGATCACATGTCGATGTATGGAGTAAACGCCTCAGTGCCAAAAACCCTAATTAGATACCTCGTAGAGTGGTTTGCCGACAGTGTCGACGACACCCCAACAGCGGAGATTCTGCGAGATATAGCCGACACCCCAATAAGTCCAGAACTCCTGCCCGCAGATGAGAACGACCAGATTGCACAAAAAACAGAAGATCTCGTAGGCCCATACGAGCTACATGATTTCTTCTTATATAATTTCGTGCGCATGAACTTCTCAGTGAGTAAAATATATGACCTTGCAGCAAGAGCCTTTGTTGGAGAGTACGACACAGAGACAATCAAGAAGTGGCTGAAAATATTTATCCGACGCTTCTTCAATCAGCAATTTAAACGCTCAGCAACCCCCGACGCTCCAAAGGTCGGAAGCGTATCACTCTCTCCACGTGGAGATTGGCGCATGCCTAGCGACGCAACGGCTACGCTGTGGATCTCGGAGGTGGATCGTTTGTAGTTTTCCGCCCTCTCTTACTGCCCTTATCGCGGGCGGCGACCAGGCACTGCCTGGACTCAAAAACTATCGTTTTTGTCTTTATCTTGCGCTGAATTGTTGTCGCTGCGCTCCTACGATATGATTAAAGCATTGGCCTTTTGAAAGTATACTTTCAACGGTCAATGCTTTAATCATATCTAATGACAACTAACGTTGTCATTAACAATTCATCGAGGTTACACGTCCGCAACGGAATATTAAAGGTGAAAAACGAAGTTTTTCTGTCCAGACTATGTCTGGTGCCCGTGCGGCACGAGCACAGCCCCCGACGAGAAAAGGCTCATCGCCCTCCCTCATAAAAAGAACTTTTTCGCATGAAAAAGTTCGCTGAGGGCGAGCAATTCGAAGAATTGCATTACATGAAAACTTTATTTTTACATATTGACACTGAAATAATTGCCAAATAATTTGGATTTCCAAGAAAAAAAATGTAATTTTAACAGATTTATTTTTTCTAAAATCTCTTTTATTCGTAACTCATTAAAAACTAACAGATATGGTAAAGATTACAAAAGAGGCAGCATTGCTCTATCACTCACAGGGAAAGCCTGGAAAGATTGAGGTTATTCCAACAAAACCCTATTCAACACAAACAGACCTATCATTGGCCTACTCACCAGGTGTGGCGGAGCCGTGTCTGGAGATCGAAAAGCGTGAAGAGGACGCTTATAAATATACAGCTAAAGGAAACTTAGTGGCGGTAATTTCAAATGGTACTGCCGTGCTAGGTCTAGGTGATATAGGTGCTCTAGCGGGAAAACCTGTAATGGAGGGTAAAGGTCTCCTATTTAAAATATATGCTGGTATTGATGTCTTCGATATTGAGGTTGATGAGAAAGATCCAGATAAATTTGTCGAGATTGTAAAATCTATAGCTCCAACATTTGGAGGTATCAATCTCGAAGATATTAAAGCACCCGAGTGTTTCCTAATTGAGGAACGCCTAAAGGCGGAACTCGATATTCCTGTGATGCACGACGATCAACATGGTACAGCGATAATCTCCTCTGCTGGTCTTATCAATGCCCTCGAAGTGGCAGGCAAAAATATCGACCAAGTGAAAGTTGTCGTAAATGGTGCTGGTGCTTCGGCAATCTCATGTACATCATTATATGTTGCACTTGGAGTAAATCCAAAGAATATCATCATGCTCGATAGTAAGGGTGTTATAACCTCAGATCGTGAGAATCTACCTGCAAGCAAACGTCGTTTCGCTACTGACCGCACAGAGCTAAAGACTCTTTCGGATGCCATTCAAGGAGCTGACGTATTCTTGGGTCTCTCGAAAGGTAACGTTCTATCTCAAGATATGGTTCGCAGCATGGCTCACGACCCAATTATCTTCGCCTTGGCAAACCCTACCCCCGAGATCTCATACGAGGAGGCTATGTCTGCTCGCCCCGATGTATTGATGTCTACAGGTCGCTCGGATTATCCAAATCAAATTAACAATGTTCTTGGTTTCCCATATATTTTCCGTGGTGCACTCGATACTAATGCTCGTGCAATCAATGAGCAGATGAAAATGGCAGCTGTGTATGCTATTGCTACCCTCGCTAAGCAACCTGTTCCAGATGTTGTGAACGAGGCATACAAGGTTAATAACTTCACTTTTGGACGTGAGTACTTTATTCCGAAACCTGTAGATCCTCGATTAATCACCGAAGTTTCAGTAGCTGTAGCTAAAGCAGCGATGGAGTCGGGAGTCGCTCGCACATCAATCACAAATTGGGATGACTATCGTAAGCACCTTAAAGTGTTGATGGGTCAAGAGTCTACCCTAGTGAATCAACTTCATGAGACCGCTCGTCTACAACCTCAAAGAGTTGTCTTTGCCGAGGCACTCCACCCAAATATGTTAAAAGCGGCAGTTCAAGCAAAATCAGAGGGTATATGTCACCCAATTTTGTTAGGAAATGAGGATAAGATCATCTCAATGGCCAAAGAGATTGATGCCAACATCGAGGGTATAGAGATCATCAACATGCGTTGCGATGCCGAAGCTGAGCGCAGAGAGAATTATGCAAAATTATTTACCAAGAAGCGTGAGCGTGCAGGAGCAAATCTTCAAGAGAGTATCGACAAGATGTTCGAGCACAACTACTTCGGTATGATGATGGTTGAAACAGGTGATGCAGATGCCTTTATCACAGGTCTATACACTAAGTACACAAGCACAATTAAGGTTGCCAAAGAGGTAGTCGGAATACAAGAGGGATACAACCACTTCGGAACAATGCACATTCTAAATTCGAAGAATGGAACTTATTTTGTTGCAGACACGCTGATTAATCGTCACCCCGACACAGACACGTTGATAGATATTGCAAGGCTCTCAGCTAAAGCGGTAAACTTTTTCAACCACACTCCAGTGATGGCGATGCTTTCATATTCGAACTTCGGCTCAGATCCTGAGGGTTCTCCAGCGATGGTTCACCAAGCGGTAGATTATATGCAGCATAATTATCCAGGATTGGCGATAGATGGTGAGATGCAGGTAAATTTTGCACTCAACAGAGAGTTGCGTGATGCAAAATTCCCATTCACAAAGGTGGCGGGACAAGATGTCAACACATTGATATTCCCTAACCTAAGCTCAGCAAACAGCGCATACAAGTTTATCCAATCAATGAGTGAAACAGAGGTTATAGGCCCAATCCAAATGGGACTTAACAAACCAATTCACTTCACAGATATTGAAAGCTCAGTAAGCGATATTGTGAACATTGCCGCCATAGCCGTAATCGACGCTATCGTCGCTAAGAAATTATAGTTTTTTTTTCCGCTCAACCAGTTTAGGACTGCCCTCGTGGCGGGCGGCCACCAGGCACAGCCTGGACCTCAAAAACTATCGTTTTTGTCTTTGCCTTGCAGCGATTTGTTGTCGCTGCGCTCCTACGATATATAAAGAGCATTGATCTTTTGAAAGCGAGCTTTCAACAATCAATGCTCTTTATATATCTAATGACAACCTTTGGTTGTCATCAACAAATCTCTGAGGTACACACTTCTTACAATCCTCAACAAATTAATTCGCAATACATTAATTTATTTACTTCAATGTAATTTGCAAAATGATTTAAAATAAATTTAAACGCAAAACAAGATCAAAATATTGATTATCAATATTTTCAAATCCAAAAAAACATAAAAAAAATAACTCTATATTGTTTTATGTGTATAATATTTTAATATGGATGTTATGTAACGTTTGACCTCGATTTGGGTTCAAACACCTGCAAGGTGTTTGAGAAATTTTAGGCTGGATTATTTTGGACAAATTTATTTGATCCAAAATAATCCAGCCTAAAATCTTAAAACTGAAAGTTTTAAGCCCAAAGCGCAACAAAAGTAAAGCTCCGCGGGGAGCACCCCGCTGCCGCCCGCACAGGGCAGTAAGCAACTGGTTGAGTGGATTACAAAGCAACCTCCAGCAGTGCTTTAGCGCATTTTTCGGGTTCTTCGATGAATCCCATATGTCCAGACTCTGCGAGCCAGAGCACTTGGGCTTGGGGGTGTGCTTCGGCTACTGCTTGGGCTACCTCTTTGGGGATATATCCATCTTTCTCACCAAATATAAACATCTGCTTCACCTTTGAGGTGTGGAGCATTTCATTTTGATCTTCTCGGAGCATCATACCTTTCAGCAGAGCTATAATACCTTCATCCTCGGTTATCATCACCTGATCTCGGAGATCATCAATATATGGCGCTAGGCGGTGGCGATTCTGCTCGGCAAAACCTGCTGCGGGGGCTACCGCTGATAGAGCCTCTTTCTTTCCTGCGGCTACGAGTTTAATCTCTCGCTCTCGATTTGTGCGCTTCTCTTCGGTGTCACCGTTGGGCGTTGAACTTAACAGAACTAGAGCATCGAGTTGCTGTGGATATTTTTTGCAAAATGCTAGAGCTACATATCCACCCATGGAGTGCCCTACGAGGGTACAACTTTTTACACCTATTTCATTTAGTGCGTGATGCACGGTATCGGCCAAGAACTCCATCGTGTGGCAGTCACCCTGCACTACGGATATTCCGTGCCCAGGTAGATCTAGAGTCACCACACGAGCCTCCTTGTAGAGTAGTGGAATGAAACTATCCCACACCAACATAGACTCTAGGTAGCCATGAAGCAAAACAATACAGTGCTCTCCAGTTTCAGAGTCGCAAAGGTGGAGGGGGGTCTCCCCAGCCATAATAAATTTTTCTGTCATATAATATTTAAGGAGAGGTTATAACTCTCTTTTTAATCTCTTTTATTCATCATCATCGTAAAGGTCGTCACCCTCCCCGTCGTCAATATAGTCGAGAGCTGATTCTCGATCCTTTAATAGGAAATCATCAATATCATCGTCGTCGTCCCCTTCGAGATTTCGGTAAAGATGATGCCTTTCCTTTCCACTTTTTTTGTTTGGCGTGAGTTTTGTACCACGCCTTGGTGCTTCGCCAGCAAACTCTTCGTTATTGAAACGGGTGCTCTTTACAGCTTTCATTTTTGGAAAAATACAAATGTTATGGTTTAACTTTTAGTTGTCTTGCACATTTTTCAAGTTGCAATTTTATAGATTTTTTTTGAAATATCAATCACTTAAGCGAAAAAAATTTGCTCGTAATGTGATTTATTTCTACTTTTGGTGAGAAATTAAGCATATGGATAAAATTGAATATATATTATGTCACGGTTCTGGCAATAGATTTGTGATGATAGACGCTGTAGAGCGTGATTTAACGGAGTTGCAAACAGCCGAATTTGTGCAAAAGATATGCCAAAGCATCGCCTCGGATGGAGTATTATTTTTGGTGCAGAGGGCTCCAGGATTTTACGCAATGAGAATGTTTAATACCGATGGTACGGAGGCGGAAATGTGTGGAAATGGAATACGTTGCACGGCAAGATTGGTATATGAGCGTTATCATAAGGAGAAATCTTTTAAGATGGGATCGGGTAGAAATATTTACAATATCTGCCATGAGAAGCAAATTGCCGAGGGTGTGGAGACCTATAGCGTCGATATTGATATTGTGACCTGTTCTGATGACTTTTTGCTTACGGCAGATCGTTTTGTTGGCAAGAGAATCGAGGAGCTGGACTCGTCGCTATACTTTACATATCTGAATCTAGGCAATCCACATATTGTAGCTCTTTGCGATGAGATAGATTTAGAGCACCTCTCTCGATTGGGTGAAAGAGTAAAATCACTGACCACAATATTTCCCAAGGGGGTTAACGTTAGTATGATGAAGTATATGAGTCATCAGCAGATCTTTGTAGCAACATACGAGCGAGGAGTTGGATTAACTCCTTCGTGTGGCACAGCTATGACTGCCTCTTGCACCGCCTCGACACTCCTTGGAGTGTGTCGTGATGAGATGCAGGTTGAAGTTCGTAATCGTGGTGGAATGGTCTATTGTACCACTTCGCTTGAGCCAACGATTGTCACTAAGCTAACTGGAAATGCAACATTTGACTCTATTGGTCACCTAAATGCTCAAGGGGAGATTATTGATATAGAGCCTCAGACAGCAGAGCAAGAGGCTTGGGGAAAATTTGTAGAGTCGTTAAAATAGGAAGAAGATGATAAAAGAGATAAAGGAGCACCGCTCAATAAGAAAATTTAAGAGTACCCCAATCGACCCAAAGAGCTTGGAGGAGGCATTAACTGCCGCTTCGAGAGCTTCGACTTGCGGAAATATGCAAAATTATAGTTTGATTGTGACTCAAAGTGAGGATATGTTGCAACGCATTTCACCTCTTCACTTCGGACAAGTTGAGAGGATGAATGCGCAGTGTGTTATCACCGTTTGCGCTGATGTTAATCGCTTTAGTGCATGGTGCAAACAGCGTGATGCTGAGCCAAGGTATGATAATTTCATTTGGTATATCAATGGAGCAATTGATGGATTGATGGCTGCACAGAATCTAATTTTGGAGGCTGAGGCAGCAGGTCTAGGTGCGTGTGTACTTGGAACAACTCTCTACACTGCCGAGGCAATCATCGATCTTTTGGAGCTTCCAAAGGGGGTTATTCCCGTAACCGCTATTGCTTTGGGGTATCCAGATGAAAATCCACCGCTCACAGATCGTCTACCAGTTGAATCTGTTGTACATTTCGAAAAATATAATAATTACACTCCCGAGCAAATTGATGCTGCCTGGTCCGAAAAAGAGGCTTCAGAGGAGACAAAAGCACTTTTAGAGGAGAATAAACTGCCGAATTTAGCACAGATATTCACCCTGAATCGCTACACGGCCAAAGATAACGTCACCTTCTCGAAGAGCTACTTTGAGCTACTCAAAAAACAGGAATTTTTTAATCATCAATAGACTTACTCTCCAATAAATGCGCATTAAGTTAATCCGTATCTTCGTCATCATGACACTCCTGTTCACTGCATTCTCATGCGGTGTGACTCGTCATACACCCCAAGGATCATACTTTTTGCAGAGCGTTACTCTCGAAGCTGATGCTGCAACGGTAAAAGATGAAAGAATACCCTCATACGTACTCGAAAGCTACATCCGTCAAGTGCGCAACAAACGACTACTTGGAACCAACTTTTACGTCTGGGCATATAATCTAGCTGATCCCGACAAAGATAATAGCTGGAATCGCTTCAAAAGAAAAGTTGGTCAAGCTCCCGTATATTATGATAGTCTCCTCACCGAAAAAGGTACCGAGAACCTAAAAATATATATGAATACCCAAGGTTACTACGCCTCAGAATCTGCATTTTCAGTCGACACAACAAAGCGCAAAAAGAAGGCTCTAGTAACCTATAGCGTAGAGCAAGGTGCACCATATATCATCGACAGCCACAACTACATCTTCCGAGATACCCTCATCCGAGCACTCATTCTCCGTGACACAGCCCAATCCCTAGTCAAGGTTGGTGGAGTATTCAACGCTACAACCCTAGATCGTGAGCGTGAACGCATATCTGAAAATCTCCGACAGAATGGGTATTATAACTTCACAACAAATAATGTCGCATTCCTCGCTGACACCCTTACCGAGAATAAGCGAGTAGCTCTAACGACCATAATTAAGCAATATCTATCGGGATACAACGAACTCGGTGAAGCGATCATGGAGAATAATACCTGCTTCAGAATCAGCGACGTAAATATTGCTCCCGACTTCGACCCAACGGTAATTATGACTGACACAGCATATCTCAGCAAGGTCGACACTTCATATTATCGAGGTCTCAACATCGTCTTTGAGGGCGAGCGTGCAAATGTTCGCAACAAAGTGCTTCGCCAGGCTGTACCGATCTATCCAAACAGTTTCTACAACTCCTCATACGTCGACGAGACATACCGCAACCTAATGTCAATCGGATATTTCAAGAGCGCCAAGGTGGTTTTCTCGGAGTCCGACCGTGAGGATATTATCATCGACAGTCTAAGATTTATCTCACAGATGAAAGTTGATAGCACGCTTGTGAATGAATCGCCACTAAGCTACCTAAGCTGCAATGTTCTCTGCACCCCAGCTCTCACCCAAAGCGTGAAACTAGAATTTGAGGGAAGTACAACATCCAGTTTTTATGGTCTGTCAGCCACAGCGGGATACCAAAATCGTAATACCTTCCGTGGAGCCGAAGCATTCGACATTGCCCTAACCACAGGTTACGAATATATGAAATCAGCCGACGTAGCAAAGCGAAAGGCTACCGAGCTAGGATTATCAACAGGAATCTCGTTTCCTCGATTTATCCTTCCAGCATTCGCCTCACGCTTCCCATTGGTTTCGCAACCTCGAACAAGCCTCGAACTCTCGGCAAGCTACCAGGATCGTCCATACTATACACGGGCGCTATTTGGAGCATCATGGGACTACTCATGGCGCTCACGGAACGGATTATCTAGTTATACCGTTCGACCTATAGACATCAACCTAATTGATATTATGAGTCTCGACACCGACTTCTACGAGAGTTTAAATAATGATTACCTGGAGTTGAGCTTCGAGACACAGCTCGTAGCGGGATTATCCTTTAGCTACGCATACAACAGCCAGCTAAATAATAGTTCCAATGCCACAATGCTCCGCTACAACTTCGAGAGTTCAGGAAATCTCCTCGATGCTGTTGAGCGTCTTGTAGATACTCCATCAGATGGCGATACATATCATATTTTTGGTATTCCCTACGCACAATATTTACGTACGGATATTAACGTCAGCCGCAAGATCATGCTCGGTAAAGTGACTGCAATAGCTGCACGATGGTACTCGGGAGTAGGTCTCGCCTACGGAAACTCCGTATCACTGCCATTTGATAGGTTGTTCTACACGGGAGGTAGCAACAGCATGCGAGGCTGGTCACCAAGAACATTAGGTCCTGGATCAACCCTCGACGAGAGTAGCGACAGCGACTACCCCAACAAAGTCGGAGATATAAAGCTAGAGGCAAATATCGAGCTCCGCTTCCCCATCTGGGGAAATGTTCACGGAGCAACATTCCTAGATGTAGGTAATGTCTGGTATATGAGCTCAAATTCGTATGATGACCCAGATGGAATATTTCACCTAGACTCCTTTTATAAGCAGCTAGGATTCAACACAGGATTCGGACTAAGGCTAGATATTACATTCGCTATCCTACGCCTAGATTGGGGTATTCAACTCCATAACCCCAACATGCCCCAAGGAGAACGCTGGATAAACGGCTTCGACATAAACAACACATCCCTAAACTTTGGAGTGGGCTATCCATTCTAACTCTTCTTACTGCCAGCACAGGGCAGTCCTCAACGTTAGATAGCTGTTCGCCCAGACTTAAAGGAACCATTTTCAAGTCTGGATAATTTTATTGACATTTCTTTAAAATATTTAAGAATATTTTACTATCTTTGCGATATACATATTCTTCAGAGGTATAATACAAGGAAAAATGCAATTAAACAATTTTAACTAATTCAATAAAAAAAGAAAAATCATGAAGAAAAGAGTACTTTTAATGCTGTTGCTTGCAGCATCGAGCGTTGTTTATGCGCAAAGTGATCTAAAAAGCAACTTAGAACGCCACGTTTCAACACTTTCGTCAGTTGAGTTCGAGGGTCGTGCACCAAAGACTAAGGGTGATACTTTGGCTGTAAATTACCTTGTTAACGAGTTGAGAAATATTAAAAATGTTGAATTATTGGGTGATGAGGGTTTACAAATTGTGGTTGACTCAGCAAGACGAAGAGTACCTATTGGAGACCCTAAGAAGTTGAAAAAGGGTGAGAAACCCCAATTTAACATTGAGAAATACTTGTTGGAGACTTTCAATGTTGTTGCTTGTGTAAGAGCTCTTCCAGAGAATAATCCTGATGGTGAGGCAATTGTTATCGGTGCGCATTATGACCATTTTGGCTATAAGATGAATAAAGAGGGAAAGGTAGTTTTGTATCCAGGTGCGGATGATAATGCTTCGGGAAGTGCTTTTGTTTTGGAGTATGCTCGTGAGATTTCAGAAATTCAGGCGCAGTTGAAGCGTGATGTTATCTTTGTACTTTTTGGAGCGGAGGAGCTAGGTCTTTATGGTTCAAGATATTATGCTCAGCATCCACTTCACTCTATCGAGAACACTGTTGCGATGTTTAACTTCGATATGACAGGACATATGGTTAAAAAGGGTATTACAATTCGTGGTTTGGGCTCTGCTGTAGAGGCTCCACAGTTGTTTGCATCATTGCCAAACAAGGATAATTTGGATTTGATTTGGGAGTTTAAGGCTAAGGGTCCAACAGATTATACTTCATTCTATAATGAGGGTGTTGTTGCGTTCTCATTCTCAACACGTCTGCACGATGATTACCACACAGAGCGTGACACAATGGAGCTTATCAATCTTGATGGAATGGTTATGCTTTTCGACTATGTTCAAAATGTAATCAACCGTTTTGCAACGGAGAAACTTACACTGACATATATAACTGTTGAATAATCAACATTTAAACATATCAAAAAAAACGCACGAAACTATTTTTCGTGCGTTTTTTTTGATTAAAGTATAATGTATTATAAATATTTTTGACGGTAACCACGCCATGCAGCAAATGAAAGTGCACCTATCACGATACCGATAGCTAGCAGATAATATATTAAATTATCTATAGCCTCGGTATTACCGTATGAGTGCATACCGCTCAAAAGGAAGTTTACACCGAAATAGGTCATAATTACTGACGAGAATGACACTGTAGCCCAAAAGTTTAGGTGCCATACATTATTATAGCGTTTAATCAAGTGAATATGTAGAACAGTCGAGTAAACGATCATGGTAATCAACGCCCACACCTCTTTGGGATCCCAACCCCAGTAGCGTCCCCATGATTCATTAGCCCATATTGCACCTAAGAATATACCAACTGTGAGGAATGTTACACCTAGCCAGAGGCTCATTTCATTTATTATGGTCAGTTCATTTATGCGCTCTTTGATTATTTCACGTTTGTTTTTTATGGAGAGCAGGATCATATTTGTGATGCCTATAAAGAAGCTGATGCCCATAAATCCGTAGGCGATGATTATTGTTGTTACGTGCGAGATTAACCATGGTGATTTTAGTACAGGCACCAAGGGGCTAATGTGCGGATCCATCCAGCTTAGCGATGAAACGAAGAGGATTACACCGCCGAATATGGTTGCTAAGGCGAATGCGATGCTACTGTGGTATGCGAAAATCAGACCTGCCATTACAACAGCAAGACTCACTAATATCATCGTTTCATAGGAGTTACTTGGAGCATTTCCCGAGATGTACCAACGTAGAGCCACGCCAATTAGTTGATATATAAATACGAAGATGACACCTCCTGTGAGGAGTTTCGTGAGGATTTTTCCAATTTTTGAGGGTTTGAATAGGCCTAAAATACCAAGAACTAGGAGTAGACCTCCGAAAATAAGCAAACCCATTTTACACCATTTGAAGATGTTGAGTTTGTTGTATCGTATCTCTGCATCTAACTTCTTTTGACTGAAAACGTGGGAGATGTCTCGGGAGGTTTGGTATATTTTAATCATTCCGAGGACTCTATCGGCTTCGCTCCAGTCGTTGCTACCCAAGGCTGAATATGCCTCTTCGATATACCAATCTGTGATTTTTGAGACGAAGAGTGAATCTTGGCCTGCGAATGGCGATAGGTCATCTCCTGGTGCATACCATTTGTGATTTGGATCGTCATTTTTTGGGAAGATATTGAGTAGCTTGCGACTGCTGAGTTGAAAAAGGGTGTTGATTCTTTCGTCTAGTTTCAAAATATCTTTGTCGAAGGTATCTCGATCTTTTGCCTCTTTATTATAAATCTCAACGAGGTATGGTTGCAGGATATATTCGCCGTCAGCATTGAACAGATCGACATATCGGCATAGCTCTTCATCGAGGTTTAGTTCAGCTGCCACCTCCTTACTTGGAACGGCAATTAATGGATATTCAGCCCACAATTCAGGCATCATAATGTAGCTCAGGAGGAATTGATCGGAGTTCATCATTTCAAGGGTGCTTGACTTATGAACTTTACGAAGAATCTCTGAGGAGAATGTGTTGATTGGCATTATTCTACCTCTTGAGGATTGAATTGGTAGCGCTCCGAAATTTGCTGCGTGAGCCACTGAAACTGGGTAGTTCTCGATTAATTCAATGGCATTTGGATATTGTGATTGCTCTTGTGCTTGAAGCGTATGTGCAGAGGCTAGCATACACAGCATTATAAGTATTGCTGTGTTGCTGTGAATCTGTTTTAATTTTTTGCGCAGGTTGTTGAATCTGCTGTTTTTACCTATTAATGAGAGGACTAAACCTATAAACAATAAAGTATAGCCTGTGTAAGTTATATTTCTACCTGCAACATCTTTATTTACAGATAATACGGTGCCATGTTCGTCTGAATCGAACGACGCTTGATAGAATCTGTAACCCTTGATGTCGAGGACGTTATTCATGTAAATAAGTTCACGGAAAATATTGCCATCACTATAGATTAAGAGGTTGCTTTCGTATGACGATGGGCTGTCGGAACCAGGATAGCGATGCAGGTTAAACTCCTCTAATTCAACACTAAAAGGTAGTTTATGGTATGATGATTCTCCATCTTTAGTAACTATAATCTCGTCGCTCGTTTGCCCCTCTCTAAGGTGCAATATTCCTTCAAGAGACCAGATAAATGAGGTCATTGCACCGAGGAGAATGATGATAAATGATCCGTGCACTAAAACGAGCCCAATGCGTTTTTTTGTTATAAATTTGTATGAGCTACACGCAAAATTTATAACCAGAAGAATATGCAAAATTATAAATGGCACGGAGTGATATACCAATGATTTGGCCATCGGTGTACCATAAAATTTTTCAATAGCTGTAGCAATAGCCAAGACAAGTGCGTAAAGCACCATGAGTACAACCATTGTATAATATGAAGAGAAGAGTTTCAGAAGTTTAGATTTCATTTTATATAATTTTACAATTTACTTTCGTGAGCAATTCCACCCACATTACAAAAATATACAAAAAGTTTCTGAAATCAAACTTTCAGCCTCAATATCCTCATTAATCATGATGGCAGTTGGGGTGTGCGTATATAAAAAAGGCTCTCCTTAATCATTTGATTTTGGAAAGCCTTTTTTATTTTCGAGATGATTAGATTACTCTGTTTTCTTTGGTTTCATCTCTGTAACCATTGTGCGTTGCATGTCAACCATTTTGAGTGCTGTTGCAGCTGCTTCATCACCCTTGTTGCCTAAGCATCCACCGCAACGGTCTAATGCTTGTTGCTCATTGAGTACTGTAAGCACACCAAAGGCGATAGGGATATTCCATTGGATTTGGAGTTGTGTCACTCCTTGTGTCACTCCGCTACATACATAGTCGAAGTGAGGTGTGTCACCTTGAATTACACATCCAAGAACGATAATTGCGTCAACATTGGTGTACTCAGCAAAGAATTGTGCTCCAAGTGGAAGCTCAAAGGTTCCAGGGACGTAACGCACTGTAATATCTTCCTCTCGGCAACCTGCCTCACGAAGAGTCTTTACGGCTCCCTCGGCTAGTGCTCCAGTGATATGTGGATTCCACTCGGCTACGACAATGCCAAATGACATACCCTCAGCGCTGGGTAGTGGAGAGTCGAATTGTGAAAGGTTGTGATTTTTAGTTGCCATTTTTTATTATTGAATTGTAGCTAAATATTTGTCAGCTTTGTTAGCCTCCTCGGTGCTTGGGTACAATGTTTTGATCTCGTTGAAGAGTGCTTTTGCTCCTTGAGTGTCCGATGCAGCCATAGAAGCTAGAGCAGCCTTGAATAGGTATGCTGGAGCTGTAAGTTGGTTGTCAGATGCTTTAACCGCCTTTTTAAATAAGGTAACCGCTTGTGCGTAGTTATCAGCCTCAACAGCTATATCTCCTTGAAGAGCATAATTTTGTGCGTTGATAACAGAACCTACAATACCTTTAACTGGTTTGTATTGAGATAGGTATTTTGCAGCATTGGTCATGTCGCCTGTGTGTAGGAAACAGATACCTGCGTAATGTTTAGCTAAATTTCCAGATGGAGTTGCGCCAAACGAGTCAGCAACCTCAAGGAATCCAGGTGTTGCAGCATCTCCCTCAAGAGCGAGTGTGTAGTTAGGAGTTTCTGTCTCCAAAAGAAGTTGAGCTCTGAAAAGCATTGCTGAAGCCTTCTCCATACGAGGCTCTACGATAAGGCTTTTGTAACCAAAAATTACAACTGCTAGAGCTACAAGAGCTGCGATGGCGTAGATAATTTTTCTTCCGTTGTTCTCGAAAAAGTGCTCAGTTTTTGTCATTGCCTCACCAATCACCTCAGCTTCTGGTGTAGCCACATTGTTTTTTACCATGATATTAATTGTTTTAATTTATACTCTTATTTATATTAAATTGATGCTCTTATTTAATTTAAATTTACCTCTTTACACATTAGAGTACAAAAGTACAATTTTTTTGGTAAATTCATAACTAAATAGTAAAAAAATAGAGGATAAACTCACGAAAAAAGTTGCCTCGAAAATTTCAAGACAACTTTTTTGAGTGTTTATATCTTTGTATAAAGATGTTTACTTTTTCACCTTTGGAGCTAGAATCATATTCATCTTCTTACCCTCCAATTTAGGCATAACCTCAACTTTTGCAAACTCCTCAAGGTCGGTCGCAAAACGAAGCAACAAGATCTCTCCCTGCTCCTTAAAGACAATCGAACGGCCACGGAAGAATACATAAGCCTTAACTTTTGAACCCTCCTTAAGGAAGTTCTCGGCATGCTTCAACTTGAAATTATAATCATGATCGTCGGTCTGTGGACCAAAACGAATCTCTTTTATTACAACCTTTGTCTGATTTGCTTTCAACTCCTTAGCCTTCTTCTTTTGTTGATAAAGGTATTTCGAGTAGTCTGCAATTCGACATACTGGCGGATCTGCCTTTGGTGAGATCTCAACTAGGTCAAGCTCCATCTCGTCAGCTAGTTTGATAGCTTCACGGATAGGCAATACTATAGGCTGTTCAATGTTGTCGCCAACGATACGAACCTGCGTTGCTGTAATCTCATCATTGATGCGATTTGGATTCTCTTTTTCTGGTAATCTGCCACCACGATTTCTTCCTCCAGAGGGTTTTGGTCGTGTTGTGTTTGCCGCATTATACGGTCTTGGTTGAAATGGTTTTGGTGCTGCTATAGCTTTGTCCTCCCAAAAATTAGTTAAACGTATCTTATATATTGTCTTACGCTACAAAGGTAAAACAATTTCTCATTCTATACAAAAAAATAGTTAACAAATTATTTAAAATTACCCTCTTTTGTTTGAGAGGGTAATTTTAACCGCTCTTTTCAGATCGTTAATTTGCCAAAATTATTGCATTTTATTAGCCTCAATCTCTTCACGGACAATGTTGCTAATGTACGAGCTAAACTCCTCGATCGACATTTGACCCTTGTCACCATCGCCCTGTGCACGAACCGAAACTAGACCATCGGCCTCCTCCTTTTCGCCAACAATAAGCAGATATGGAATGCGCTTAAGCTCATTATCACGGATCTTACGGCCGATCTTCTCATTTCGATCATCAACCTGTGTTCGAACATCGTTTTTGTTAAGCATTGCCGAAACTCGCTCTGCATAGTCGTTATACTTCTCCGAAATTGGAAGAATAACAGCTTGGTCTGGTGATAACCATAATGGGAACTTACCACCAGTATGCTCCAATAATACTGCCACAAATCGCTCCATTGAGCCGAAAGGTGCACGGTGGATCATAATTGGACGGTGAAGTTTATCGTCTGAGCCTTTGTAGGTAAGGTCGAAACGCTCTGGAAGATTGTAGTCAACTTGGATTGTTCCTAGCTGCCACTTACGACCGATTGCATCTTTGACCATAAAGTCGAGCTTAGGACCATAGAATGCAGCTTCGCCATACTCTACAACTGTGTTAAGTCCCTTTTCTGCTGATGCTTGGATGATTGCACTTTCAGCCTTCTCCCAATTTTCGTCGCTACCGATATATTTTGTTGTATTGCTTGGATCACGAAGTGAAATTTGAGCTGTGTAGTTATCGAATTTCAATGTCTTGAAGATGTAGAGCACAATATCAATTACACGTTTGAACTCCTCCAATAGTTGATCTGGACGAACGAACAAGTGGGCATCATCTTGGGTAAATCCACGTACACGAGTCAATCCATGAAGCTCTCCTGTCTGCTCGTAACGGTAAACTGTTCCGAACTCTGCAAGACGGATAGGTAGATCTTTGTATGAACGAGGTTTAACCTTATAGATCTCACAGTGGTGAGGGCAGTTCATTGGTTTCAACAGGAACTCCTCGTTCTCATCTGGTGTGTGAATTGGTTGGAATGAATCCTTACCATATTTTGCATAGTGACCAGAAGTTACATATAGCTCCTTATTACCGATGTGTGGGGTGATTACTTGTTGGTATCCTCCCTCACGTTGAACTGTGCGTAGGAAGTTCTCCAAACGCTCACGAAGTGCAGCTCCTTTTGGCAACCATAGAGGTAAACCTTGACCTACACGTTGCGAGAAAGCGAAGAGCTCTAGCTCCTTACCCAATTTACGGTGGTCTCGCTTTTTAGCCTCCTCCATCATTGCTAGATACTCGTCGAGCATCGCTTTTTTAGGGAATGTGATACCGTAAACACGAGTCAACATCTTGTTATTCTCGTTTCCTCTCCAGTAGGCTCCTGCAACCGATGTTAATTTGATTGCTTTGATTCCAGCGGTTGTTGGGATATGTGGTCCACGACATAGATCGGTGAAGTTACCATTTGTGTAATAGGTGATAGTTCCATCCTCTAGGTCGTTGATAAGTTCAACTTTGTACTCCTCGCCCATCTCCTCGAAACGCTTCAAAGCGTCAGCCTTAGAGACATCGGTACGAATTAATTGCTCTTTTTGGCGAGCTAGCTCCAACATCTTAGCCTCGATCTTCACAAGATCAGACTCGGTGATTGGAGTTGGAGAGTCTACATCATAGTAAAATCCACTCTCAACAGCTGGGCCGATACCAAACTTAATGCCTGGATATAGCTCCTGCAATGCCTCAGCTAAGAGGTGAGATGATGTGTGCCAAAATGCGTGCTTACCCTCATCGTCATCCCATTTGAAGAATTTGATTGAGGCATCCTCTTTAATTGGGAGTGTCATATCGACAACCTCACCATTGATTGATGCAGCTAGGCAGTCAGCAGCTAAACGAGGGCTGATACTCTCTGCCACTTGAAAGGCAGTTGTTCCCGCAGCAAACTCACGGATGTTTCCGTCGGGAAATGTAACTTTAATCATAGTTTTTTGTTTTTATTTTAATTTTTACCCTCGTCGACCTTTCCACAATTACGAGACGGAATAGATCTTGGAGGAGTGTTTTTTCTCTTAATGGTCGTGATGACGTAGATCCTTGATCGACATATCACGGTGTGATCTCTCCCTCTCGGCATGTTGCAGAGGGTTGGCGTGTGCTTTAACATAGCTACGACGTGCACGGACAACATCAATTGCCATATATAACGCATTGCGCATAGAGTCAGGATTTGCAACTCCTGTTCCTGCAATATCATAAGCTACTCCATGGTCAGGAGAGGTACGAACGGCAAGCAATCCCGCTGTAAAGTTAACTCCCTCGGGTGAGAGCGTTTTGAATGGGATCAATCCTTGATCGTGATACATTGCTAAAATTGCATCATATTTTTTATATGATGATGCCGCAAAGAATCCGTCAGCTGCAAATGGGCCAAATGCAAGAACTCCATTTTTGAAGGCCTCAAGGATGGCTGGTTGCAGAATGTTGACCTCCTCATCACCTAACATTCCACCCTCGCCAGCGTGAGGATTGAGTGCTAGAACGGCAATACGTGGCTCAATAATTCCGAAATCTTTTTTGAGCGATTGACGTAGGTTATTTAGATCTTTGACAATCTTCTCTTGGGTGATTGCCTCGCCAATTTTGCTTAAAGCGAGGTGCTTGGTTACAAGACCTACACGCAGAATATCGCTGCACATCATCATCATTGACTCTCCGTCGAATTGTGAGTCCATATATTCGGTGTGTCCCGTAAAGTTAAATGAATCGCTCTGTACACTCTCCTTATTGAATGGAGCTGTAACTATTGCATCTATCACTCCAATTTTAAGCTCAGAAGCGGCTTTTTCCAAAGCATCAATAGCTGCCTTGCCTGCCTCAGCTGCTGCGAGACCAGGTGTAACGGCAATATTTGACTCTCCACACTCTACCAAGTTGATTTTATCTTGCTTAGCTTCACGAGCTGAAGCGACGACGTTGAATGTGACAGGTTCAGTGTTAATGAGTTTTTTATAATGTTCAGCAATCTTTGACGATCCGTAAATAACTGGTGTACAAAGTTCTGTAATTCTGCTATCAGAAAATATTTTTAATATAAGCTCCCAGCCAATACCGTTTGTGTCGCCTTGGGTGATGCCTATTTTTAATTTGTTATCTGCCATGTTTTTAAATTTTAATCGACGAATATACGAAATATTTTTAGATTAAACGTTAATTTCCTTTTAAAAATACTCCTCTCGATAATTGTAATTATTGCGAATATCTTCAAAAAGCTCTCTGTGGCTCTTTAAATAGTCACTTTCTGCTTCAATGTCAAATCTTTTTTCGATGGTTGATTGTAGCTCTTTCCAACTTATATCCTCCGCTTGAATTGTCGGTGTTTCACTGCGCCAACTCTCCAATGGTAGAGATAATGCACGAGCAATATTGCGAACAGCCATCATCGAAGCATTCGCCTTACCTTGCAGCGAGTAACCAGCTATATGGGGCGTTGCAATGATCGCTCTTTCCAATGCTTCACAGTTAATATGCGGCTCAGACTCCCAAACATCCATCACAAATGGATTTCCGCTTCGAAGCAGCGCCTCGGTGTCGATAACCTCACCTCTTGAAGAGTTGATAATTGTGCAATTTGGAGCTATAAGTTTTAGCGTTTGACCATTTATTAAATGGCGAGTTGTATTGTCAAGAGGCACATGCAGAGTTATAATATCTGCCTTTGAAGCCAGATCTTCAAATGAGACAAATTCACCCCCCTCCCTCTCTTGTCGAGGAGGATCGCAACAGATAACCTTAAAACCCCAAAGTGCAGCGTAATGTTTTATAAGTGCTCCAACATTTCCAACACCAACAACCCCTAAAGTTTTATCTTGCGGCTGCCACCCCTCTTTCTTTGAAAGATGTGTCAATACAGCTCCAACCCATTGAAGCACTGCACGAGCGTTGCAACCAGCAGCTGTCGAAACCTCGATTTCATTTTGGGTGCAATAATTCACATCAATATGATCGAAGCCAATTGTGGCTGTTGCGATATGTTGCACGGAGCTACCCTCCAGCAGCTCTTGGTTGCAGAGGGTACGTGTACGAACAAGGAGTGCTTCAGCATCCTCTATTATACTTTTTGTAAAGGCGTTACCGTCGATATATTCTACGTGGCAATATGGTTCAAAGACACCCTTGATGAACGGTATTGCTCTGTCGATTACTATTTTCAATTTAAACAGATTCTTAAATTATTGCCACAAATATACAACTTTCGATTCTAAGTTAGAACACTTTCATATTTATTTTAGTACATTTGCACCATTAATATAAGATGTAAAGCTATTATGGATATAGAAAATTTTGACCCAAATGGTGTAGGTGTCGACAATGGAGCCTACTTCTCAATGCCATTTTCCATAGAGCAAGCTAAATTGGTTTTAGTTTCAGCACCGTGGGATGTTACAGTCTCCTATGCTCAAGGTGCAGCAATTGCACCCGATGCAATTATCGAGGCCTCAATGCAATTAGATTTTTATGACTCCTCGGCCGAGAACCATTGGCGAGCGGGTATTGCAACTGCGGAGATTGATTACTCAATTTTGGAAGAGTCTCAACGTCTGCGTCATGATGCTCAGAGGGTAATTGACCATCTGGAGGAGGGTGGCAGTTTGAACAATGAATATATTTGTCGCCATCTAAGACGTGTCAATGCTGGCTCCATAGTATTAAACGAGAATATATATAATCAATGTCGAGAACTTTTATCTAAAGGTAAATTAGTTGGGCTTGTCGGTGGCGATCACTCGACTCCTTACGGTGCAATTAAGGCCGTGAGTGAGAAGCACGACTCATTCGGCATCCTCCATATTGATGCACATTGCGATCTGCGTAAGGCATACGAGGGTTTTGAATTTTCGCACGCTTCGATAATGTATAATGTTTTGCGAGATTTTCCGCAAGTTGAACAAATTGTTCAAGTCGGTGTTCGAGATTATTGTGATGATGAGTTGGCTTTGGCCAGTAGCTCGCCTCGAATAACCTCGTTTGATGATTACGCTTTGGCTCGTGCACGATTTGAGGGTGCAACATGGAGAGAGCAGTGTCAAGCAATTGTCGAAAAATTGCCACAGGAGGTATATATCAGTTTCGATATTGATGGCCTTTCAATGGAGTATTGTCCAAATACTGGAACTCCCGTGAGTGGAGGTTTGAGCTTTAATGAGGCTCTATACCTTTTAGAGTGTGTAACAGCTTCAGGACGCAAGATCATCGGCTTCGACTTGGTTGAGGTTGCTCCAAATCCCAAGCAACGTATCGACGCAATTGTCGGTGCTCGAATGTTATTTAAACTTTGTGGACAAGTTCTAAAATCGAATAATTTAAAATAAAAATGAGATATATTTCAAAATTTAGCTGGGTGCGTTACCGTTATAATTTCGGTGAACGTAGCCGTAGCCTCCTCAAAGAGCCTTGGGCTGGTGGCGTAGTACTTGTATTGTGTGTTATTATTGCACTTATTTTGGCCAACTTAGAGTCTACCCGAGAGTGGTATCATGCAATTTTATCATCTAACCTTTCATTCAATATCGTTTCTCCTGGAGGCGATTTTAACTTAGCCTTTCCGAAGAACTTAACTGTCGAGAAATTTATCAATGATGGTTTAATGGTGATCTTCTTCTTTGGTGTGGGTCTGGAGATTAAGCGTGAGGTAACTTCGGGGCAGCTTTCGTCGTTCCGTCGTGCAATCCTGCCAGTTATTGCGGCCGTGGGAGGTATGATTGTCCCTGCAATTTTTTACGCTCTATTTAATCATGGTGCTCCCACCTCTGGAGGTTGGGGTATTCCAATGGCTACTGATATTGCCTTTGCGATAGGTATAATGTCGATCCTGGGGGATCGGGTACCTCTATCTTTGAAGATCTTCCTCACCGCCTTGGCTATTGCCGATGATTTGGGCGCTATTGTTGTGATTGCGGTGTTCTATGGTGGAGCTATAAACTGGTTCTATCTGCTCTTGGCTGTTATTTTAATGACCATGATATACTTCATGGGACGTTTAGGTGAGCGTCGATTACTCTATTATTTGATCCCTGCAATCATCGTATGGAGCCTATTCTATTATTCAGGAATCCACGCAACACTCTCAGGAGTACTAATGGCAATTTTGGTGCCTACCGAGCCTCGTTACTCGAAACTACATCTATTGCGTCAATCCGATAGGTTGGAGGCAAATATTGTTAAAGCGGCAGATGAGGATAATGATGAAGAGTATAACTCACAGCTTGTTCAATTGGGATACCTTTCATACGGTTCCGTCGGAATGAGTCATATGTTGGAGACATTCCTTGCGCCATATATAACTTTTGTGATACTCCCGATATTTGCACTTGCCAATGCTGGAGTTATAATTAACTTCTCGGATCTGAATATATTTACTATAGCTCCCGACGGTGGCTCAATAGGTATGGGTATCTTCTTCGGATTGCTACTTGGAAAGCCTATCGGAATTGTTACTGCAAGCTGGTTAGCAATTAAATTTAAATTGGCCGAGATGCCTGAAAGAGCGACTTGGATTACTATCTTTGCTGTTGCCTGCCTGGGAGGTATCGGCTTTACAATGTCAATTTTTGTCGATACATTAGCCTTTGGTACTGTGAGTGCCGAGTATGTCGATCAGGGAAAAATTGCGATTCTATTTGGCTCCCTAGCTTCGGCCATATTGGGAGTTTTATTAATTAACCTTTTTTCAAAAAAAACCGCAAATGAATAGATTTATTGCATCCATACTTTTGGTAGCGGCTATCTTCACCTCGTGCAATAACAGCTCAAAGCCAACAGTTGCTACACTTGCCACAAAGACCGATTCGCTAGCCTATGTTATTGGTGTTAGCATTGCCGATAATTTAATGGCGATGGACTCGACGATTAATATTGCTGTAGTCTGCCGAGCAATAGCCGAGCAAGCATCATCAAAATCATTGCTTACACGTGACGAGGCTCGTGATTACTACTTGCGATATATCTCCTTCGTAGAGCCTGAGCGCAAGCGAGGCTACGAGGAGCAGTATTTGGAGGATTTAGCAAAGGTGAACCGTGACTTCACCCGCTCGAAGAGTGGATTGACATATAATATTGCGGTAATTGGAGACGAAGAGTTTATCCCACGACGCACGACAGATCTAATTTCTATGCGCTATAGCGTATCTCGCATGAATGGCGAAGAGATATTTTCATCATACGCAAAAGGCGATACCCTAGTCATAGCTCTAAAAGAGCTACTCCCAGGAATGCAAGAGAGCGTAAAGATGATCGGCAAAGGTGGAAAGGTTAACGCCTGGATACCCTCGAAGCTAACCTATGGCGAAGAAGGAGATGCACAACTCGATGTAGATCCGTTCGAAACACTATATTACGAAATGGAACTCATAGATATGGTGGCTAACGGAGCCAAATAACCCCTTTCTTACGTTTCAGACTGCCCCTGTGCGGGGCGGCAGCGGGGTGCTCCCCGCGGAGCTTTACTTTTATTGCACTTTGGGCTTAAAACTACCTTTCAATAGAGTATACTTTCTCGTTATCATTATCAGAGATTCTATGAACCTAAGTTTTAGGTTAGGTACTTTTTAGAGTTTACAGTATAATATTATGTAACTTGTAGTAAGATAGCGTATTAGTAAATATTTTGTTGACGGGGTTTCTCTACAATTTGTAAAAATTAGTCGAGATTAGTCCCTTTTTGGTAAAAAGCCCTACTCTTATGTAGGTAGAAATGTAGCCTTGTTTTAGGGCGAGTTTTCACCGAAAATGAAGTTTAACAAAATAATGCTAATACGCTATGTTTTCAATTAACATTAAGGGTAAGGAGAACCCTAAAACTCCAGGGCAGGTAAAACTCGAAATGGTACTTTTCAAAACGGGATATCCACGAGTGTCAAAGGTAATCGCTATTGTAGGTCCATTAAAAGAGTGGGATGCCAAGAAACAACAGTTCACAGGTCGAGGTGTAGAATGTGCCGAGCGCAATAAACGACTTGTAGATTTAAAGGCTAATTACCTAAAGGGGAGTTCTAATAATTCCCTAAAATACTTTTCAGCTACTAATCACCCCTTTTCGATTTTTCAAAAATCGGTGGTAGAGCCACTACAACCCACTTTTGCAAAATCAAAAATGGGCAATTATTAACTAAAAATTAAAATCAGGGAATTATTAGAACTCCCCTAAAAGTAGCCGAAGAATGGGAAGCTGAGGAGCACGATTGGTCTCCAGTTCAATGGTCGCACTGTTTCGACACGCAAAAGAAAGAAAAAACGAAATCAAAGGTGTTATCTCTACTTGCTGTATGCGATGACAAAATAGAGAATCGTCTGAATAGCGAGCGTATTAAGAATGGTCAGATTATAAAAACTCCGAATACAGCAAATAAATACAAACTCCTGAGAACAGCACTCTCCAACTTTGTAAGAGACAAGTATGGTCGCAAACTTGAGAGCTACTATTTTACCGATATTACCTCCCAGTTCATCGAGGACTTTGTATTCCATCGCAAAAAGCGAGCTGCTGAAAAAGGAAATAGTGGAAATGTATCTACTATACTCTGCTGTCTATATGGTATTTGCAAACACGCTGAACAGCTTAATGTTCCCAATGTTGATATGTCAGCATTTGAAACTACACGTATTCACAGTAGGGCAAAGAAGTTTGAGCCTAAAACTATCCCTCGTGATGTGATGTCTAAAATCGAGAATTTCGATAGAGGGTTACTTAATCAAGCAGAGAAATTTTATCTCGACCTATTTCTATTTAGCTACTATGCAGGTGGGATGGGTGGCAAAGATGTTGCTTACCTTACGTGGAGTTGTATAGATAAAGATGGCTACCTCGATTATGAGCGCATAAAAACGGAGAAGCGAGCAAGGATAAAACTCAACCCAAAAGCAAAGGAGATTATAGACAGATATAGAAGCAAATGTTATGATAACTACATACTTCCAATTTTCACAGACAAGCATCAAACAGATAAGCAACGTACTTGGCGTCTTAATGAGGCAGGAAAGGCGGTGAGTGCTGTCCTAACAAAAATCTGCACGGTCATTAAATACAAAGAGAATATCACTTGGTACTCTGCTCGTGGTACATTTATATCAACAATGATTGCAGCAGGTTTAAATCCATCAGTTGTGGCTGGTATGGCTGGTAATAGTCCTCAGACTATATATAAGCACTACTTTAAGAATATAGACCAGAAAGAGACTGACCATGCTGTGGCTCAGGCTTTGGGGTGTTAATAGGATTATATGTAACCGTCTCCACGAAAACGTATTGCCACACACACCTAATAGCCATAATTTTGCACAGGATTAAAAAGTGTAAATTATGGCTATTGTTTTTAACCTCGACAGCGAGGTTCGATATTTTTGTTTTTGTGGTGGTGTGGATATGCGCAAGGGTATTCGGTCGCTTTATGGTATGGTTAAGTCGGCTGAGGGGTGTGAGAGTTCGGCACTTTCGGGCGACGCTTTTGTTTTTATTGGCACCACTCGTAAGTCGGTTAAGATTTTGCGGTGGCAGCGTGAGGGGTTTATACTCTATCATAAACGACTCGAAGTCGGCACGTTCAACCTGCCTCGACTCTCTAGTGTCATGAGGGTTTATCTGCCGATGCAGAAGTACTCGACATTATGTTTTGCAAGATGTGTATTTCAGTCCATCTAACGTTGCTAAAATATTGTTTTTCTTGCATTAATATCAGTCAGTTCAATTTTCTATATTCAGCCCTCTCTACGGCATGAGTTAGTTGTTTATTCAACTCATACAATCTCCTTATCTCATCAATATACGCTTGTTCCTTAGCAGAGATAGGCGTGTAGGGTTGATTCCTTGCCTGTAACTCTTTACGGAGATCATCTTCTTGTAGGATTACTTCTATCAGAGAATCAAACTTGCTACTCATTATTTCCTATTGTTGAAATTCTATCCTCGCCTTTGCACAATAATGCTATCTACCGATGCAGAAGTACTCGAAGTCGTTATTTGCTACCTCCTCAGAGTCATAAATATTACGTCCATCAATGATAAGTGCCTTATTGAGAGACTTGTGGAGTACACCCCAACTTGGTAGGCGGAATTGTCTCCACTCTGTTAGGATGAGTAGCGCATCAGCGTCCAAAGTTGCATCGTACATATCTGAAGCATAACGAATTACATTGCCGATTCTGCGCTTGCACTCAGCCATTGAAACAGGGTCGTAGACGCTTACCTCACAGCCGGCATCTCGTAGCATTTGGATGGTAACCAATGATGTTGCCTCTCGCATATCGTCGGTCTCTGGTTTGAATGCTAGACCCCAGATGGCAATCTTTTTGCCCTTTATGTCACCATTGTAATATTTACTCAACTTATTGAAAACTACTGTTTTTTGGTAGTCGTTCACCTCCTCGACAGCTTTGAGAACGCTCATCTTGTAGCCCTCTTTCTCAGCCGTTTTGATAAGAGCCTTGACGTCCTTAGGGAAGCAAGAGCCACCATATCCGCAACCGGGGTACAAGAATTTGCTGCCGATACGAGTGTCAGAACCGATGCCCTTGCGCACCATGTTTACATCTGCTCCGACGATTTCGCAAAGGTTTGCAATGTCGTTCATAAAGCTGATACGAGTTGCAAGCATTGAGTTTGCTGCGTACTTGATCATCTCTGCTGAAGGTATATCAGTGAAGATTACACGGAAGTTATTCAACAAGAATGGACGATAAAGTTTCGTCATCAACTCTTTAGCCGCTTCAGACTCAACACCAACTACTACACGATCAGGTGACATAAAGTCCTTAATCGCAGCACCTTCTTTCAAAAACTCAGGATTAGATGCAACGTCAAACGGAATATCAACATCTCTTGCATCAAGCTCCGCTTGAATTGCTACCTTAACTTTCTTTGCTGTCCCTACTGGTACTGTAGACTTTGTTACTAGAATGGTGTACTTCTTAATATTCTGACCGAAAGTTTTAGCTACCGCCAAAACATATTGCAAATCAGCACTTCCATCCTCATCTGGAGGAGTTCCAACAGCGGAAAAAGCAACCTCGACATCATCAATGATAGAGGTTAAATCGGTTGTAAAATTAAGTCGTCCCTCTTTGTGATTTCTCAAAACCATCTCATCCAGGCCTGGCTCGTAAATCGGAATCTCTCCATTCAAAAGTGAATCAATTTTGCGTTGGTCAATATCCACGCAAGTAACTCGCACTCCCATTTCAGCGAAACAAGTCCCAGAAACCAATCCGACGTATCCTGTACCTACTACTGCTATCTTCATAAATTACTTTTAAATCTTTTTACCACTCCCACTCAAGGCGAACAATATCCTCCTCGACAAGATCGGTACCAGCTTGCACCTCGATAATTTGTAGATCGGTTACAGCTCTTACAGCATGCTTTTGACCCTTTTTGATATGAGCTACATAGCCTCTACTAACTTTTATCACCTCGCCATCGAGAACCAACAGACCCTCACCATCTACAAATGTCCAGATCTCCTCACGCTTGTTGTGGTATTGGTAGCTGATGTTGCAGCCTGCTTTGAGTAGAAGATGTTTTGTGAGTGCATTGTGACCATCCTCGAAGTGCTCGTGACCCATTACTTTGTATGTTCCCCAGCGACGCTCCTCGTACATTGGGCGTGCTTTGAGGGTATCGGCATAGCCTTTGAGGTTTACGCTTGCCTCTTTGCTGCTTACTAAAATTCCGTCGGGGCTTGCTGCTACGATTAGGTCTTTTGCACCTAGGCAGATTACTGGTAAATCAAGTTCATTTATTACATGAGTGTTATCGCAACCCTCGGCTACCGTTGCGTTGCCGAGGGTTGTGTCATCGATTTTCTCCGAGAGGCTATTCCATGTACCC
>JAWXTJ010000021.1:0-37198 GCA_044433665.1 Rikenellaceae bacterium | reverse complement strand
CTTAAACTAATTAAAACATGAAAAAGTATTTTATGCTTTTGGGTGTCTCGATATTGTCGATGACATCTTGTAACAACAAGGAGGTTAGTGCGCCATCTATTGATGACGGAGCTAAATCTCAGTTACTGATCGAAACAGATGAGTTTGTGGCTGTTCGCTCAACTAGCATGCGTTATGCTGTTGAGGCATACACAGACGCAACCTACACAACTGCTGCACCAATTTTCTCTGGTGGAACTGAGAGCAGTGTTGTGACTTCTGCTGGCGCTATTGACCTGTCTTTAGATGCTGACACGGAGTATTATTTGCTTATGTGGGCTGATTATGGCAGCGCATATGATGTTACTTCGCTTGCAAATGTATCACTTATAGAGGGTGAGGAGATGAGCGAGGCTTGGCAAGGTACGCTTACAATCTCGGACAACACAAGCGAAACCTACACAGCTTACCTTAAGCGTGCAATCGGAAAGGTTAACCTTAATGAGGTTGATGAGTTCTACTCTCCAAAACTAAATGTAGCATTCGACGCTTGCACTGCGTTTAATGTTGCTGAGGGTGATGTTACAGGTGAGAGCTCTGCTTTCTCAATTGATTATACTTATGATATTGAGGATGGTGTTACAGGTCTTTTGAATGAAGACCCTATCTACATTTTCGCTCCAGTTGAGACTGCGTCTGTAATTGATTTCACCTTTACAGATATTAACGAGACATTCACTTTGTCGAATGTACCTGTTCAAGCGAACTACGTGACAACTCTTAATGGTCACTTCACATCGCTATTCGTAGGCTCTATTACAGCCTCTACAACATCAGATTGGTACGCTAATCCTGAGGCAACCGACGTTATCGAGTTTACTGACTCAGTATTTGAGGAGGTTATCTTGGAGGCTTTAGGTAAGATCGCGGGTGAGGCAGTAACAGTTGAGGATGCTTTGTCTCTTACTTCGCTTACGATAAACTCTAAAGGTATTACCGATATGACCGAGATTAAGTACTTTACAAATCTTACAACTTTGGCATGTACAAGTAATAAACTTACATATCTTGATGTTAGTGATTTGGTTAACCTTACAGTATTGCAATGTGGTGCCAACACCAGCCTTGGAACTATCATTTTACCTGAGGATCCAAGCAAGATCGTTACTCTATATGTTTATAATACAGCGATCACTGAGCTAGATCTTACTTCTGGTTTCACTTCATTGAAGACTCTTTACGCTTATGACTGCCTTGGTCTAACTACAGTCAACTTCAGAAATTGTAGCGCAATGGCAACAGGTAATATCGCAAGATGTACTAATATGCAGATTGTATACCTAAATGAGGGTCAAACTAACTCTGGTTCATGGGTATTCAAGGAGATCACCGAGTGTACATTTATCTGTATCGACAGCAAAGGTGTAGAGACTGAGTATGCAAGTGGTACAATTACAGGTACTTGGAACTAATCGTAATACTTGTAAACAATTAAAAAACAGAAAATCATGAAAAAATATATTTTAATTTTGAGTGCTGCGGTTCTTTCGATGGTATCTTGTGCTAAAGAAGAGACAGAAATCGTCACTGTAGACCAAGTTACAGCACGCATACAAATTGGTATTGAGGATTCAGTTACAAGTCGTGCTGACGATGGTGCTGCTCGTTATGTAGCTCAAGCATTCTTCGATCAGGCTTGTACAACTCCAGCTCCTGTTTTCAACAGTGGTGAGTCAAACAGTATCGAGTCAGCAACGGGTGTAATGGAAATTATCATCAGCGCAACGAAAGAGTATTACTTCCTTGTGTGGGCAGATGATGGTCAAACTTATGATGTAGCAGATTTGAAGAGCATAACTCTTGTTGAGGGTGCTGAGGCGTTGACCGAAGCATGGCAAGGATCAATGTCGATCATCAATGAGCAAACAGTCGATTACTCGGTAAATCTTACTCGTGCCGTTGCAAGAGTTGATTTGGTGGAGACTAAGGGTTTCAGCGGCTCTTATGTGACAGCTACTTATGAGGGTTTCTCGGCATTTAATATCGCTATTGGTAGCGTGTCGGGTTCATCTGAGACATATAGCGTAACTTATGAGTTCGAAGAGGAGGTTATCGGTCAACTTAATGCTGACGAGCCACTTTACATCTTTGCTCCAGTTAACTACGCATCTGTTACAGATTTCTATTTCGAATCTGATACATCTGAGTTCACTATCTCAAACACACCACTTCAAGCTAACTACGTAACAACAATTAGCGGTAACTACTCATCATCTACTCCAGAGAGCACTCTTGTTATCGAGAAAGATGATCTATATGAGAACGATGATACTATCGTAACCTTCAATGACTCTATTTTTGAGGCGTATGTTCTTGATCTTCTAGGAAAGAGTAGCGGTGAGATCGTTACAGTTGAGGAGGCTCAAACTATCACATCTATGGATATTAATGGTATGAGTATTACAGATTTGTCAGGTATCGAGTGTTTCACTAACCTTGAGACATTGTTATGCTACGGTAACTCTTTCCCAACTCTTGATCTTAGTGCATTTACAGCTCTTTCAATGCTTAAGACTCACAACAATACAAACCTTACAGAGATTATCTATCCTAAGGATCAAAGCACAATTGTAACACTTTATCTCCACAATACAGGTATCTCAGTGTTGGATTTAACAGAGATGACATCGCTTAACTACTTGTCGGCTTATGATAATCTTAATATCACAACTCTTGACTTTAGAAACTGCTCTAAGATCAGCAAGAATGTATATTGTGCAAGATGTTACGACTTGGAGACTGTATATCTAACAGCAGCTCAATCAGCATTAGCATGGAACTTTAAGTCTATCACCGATTGTACCTTTATCGTGACAGAGACCGATGGAACAGAAACAACTTATGGAAGTGGTGAGTTCTCATCTTTCACTTGGATTTAATAACTTGAACTTAAAAGAAAAATGAAAAAATATTTATTAGTTATAAGTGCGGTGATTCTATCACTCGTATCTTGTACAAAAACAGAGATAAATGAACCAGCCAATGGCTTGACTATGGTTCAGTTGCAAATAGGTACCGACGAGTCACAAACTCGTGCTGAGGGCAGCAAGAGTTATGCTGTTGAGGCGTATAGCGACAGAAACTACACTGAGCCAGCAATGGTTTTCGATAGTGGTAAATCTAGCTCGATTGAGTCGGAGAGCAATACTATCGGTATGGTTATCAATCCAGCTCAAGAGTATTACTTCTTGATTTGGGCAAGTGATGGTGAGACTTACAACACCGAGGATTTGACAAATGTGTCTATCGTAGATGGTTGCGAGGCTTTCACAGAGGCATGGCAAGGAACTTTCTCGATTGTTAATGGTTCAGCAAGCTCATATTCAACAACTTTGAAGCGTGCTGTATCTAAGGTAAATCTTGTTGAGGAGGAGGAGTTCACAGCTAGCTCTTTGACCGTTTCATTTGATGCTTACACAGCATTTAACGTTGCTATCGGTAATACTGCGGGTGATACAGCTAACTTTAAATCTACATTTGAATTTACATCAAGTGTAACAGGTCAACTTAACGACGAGCCAATTTACCTATTTGCTCCAGTTGAGGTCTCTGACGTTATGGACTTCACATGTGTTTATGGTTCTAGCAGCGAAGTGCTCACAAACATCCCTGTTCAAGCTAACTACATCACAACAATCACAGGACATTTCGAGGGTGAGGGTGCAGGAAACACTCTTATGATCGAGATCGTTGAGGATTGGGTAGCTGGCGATAGCGATGATGATGTAATCACAATCCGTTCAATCGAGGAGTTGGTGCGTTACATCACAATGGATAACATCAACGCTAAAATGGAGCCAGGAACATATCAATTGACTACAGAAATTGCAGTAGCTTCAGGTAAGATAATCGACGAGTACTCAGATACTGTTGCGGTACTTGTATTCGAGGGACGTAACTCAACTTATGATTTCACCGATGTGAAGTTTGAAATTTCAACAGACGTTCTGAGATGTTTAGGTAACCATGACTTCTATACTTTCAGTATCTGCGGAACTGATCTATACTTGAAGAATCTTGAAGTTGAATATATCGGAGAGAGTTACACTTACGATGGTGGTGCTGTGATCGTAATGGATGGTGCAGATAACACAATCGACGGTTTCGAGGTGACAACAAGAGGATCTTATCCTTATGGTTATGGTGATATGTTCGGTAAGGGAAGCTCTTACACTATCAAGCACTACAAACACTGCGGTATCCTTGTTCGTGGTGATCGCCCAACATTGATTAACACAACAGTACACCAATACTCATTTGGTCACGCAATCTTCTGCCAAGGATCTGTTGACGCATTGATCGAGAATTGTTACGTTGAGTCTGAGCTTAATACAACTGACGCAGTTTTGGCTGAGACAGGTACCGCAGCAGCAAACATCGACTTCTTGACAGACTGGGGTTATAGAGTTCCTGCTGGATACGCATTCGCTTGTTGCGAGGAGGGATTCCGTGCATATAGCACAGGTCACGTATTGGGAACAGATGGTAGCCGCACAACAACCAATACTACAGTTCGTGATTGCTCGGCATATCAAGTTCGTGGTGGTTATGTACTACACTTCAGTAGCGGTACAAGACTTGCTGAGAACTGCTCGGCTATCGATTGTGAGACAGGTTTCGGTATGGGTAATGGTACAGCAACAAATTGTGTGGCTAACTCAAATATCGGTCTATTGCTTGTTGTTCCTTATGCTTCAAACTCAGGCAGTACAATTGATATTAATATCCAAAGTAGCACACACGATCATATCTATGGTGAGCACAGTTTGTTGGCCTATATTGCAGGTAGCAAGCACAACATCACCTTCACCGAGGATGTGACCGAGAAGAGTGATTGTCACGATGCACTAGAGATTATGTTTGGTGGTGAGCGTACAGGTTTGCGTTTTATCAATTCAGAGAACTCAACAGAGACTGATAATTTGACAGCAACAAGTATCAACTTTACAAATGATACTTACTATCCGATTGCCTTTGCAAATAACGCAACAAGCAATGTGGTTACAACTAAGGGTACTTACACCGATGAGGGTACAGGTAACGTGGTAACTATCGTTGAGTAGTTAATGCTTTAAAATTGGGCTAGAAGCCTAATTGTATATAGGGTCGTTCCAAATTGCAGATGAGCAATTTGGAACGATTTTTTTTTGGAGGTGCGGTGATTGGTGTTTAGAGACAAAAAGCGCTACATATTTAATATGTAGCGCTTTTTATAAATTCATTTAGATGTACACCTAACATGTAATAAGGTTGGTTAGTTCCTTTGTTTTACTTAGTTGGTGCTTTTAACTTGGTTAAGGTTCACAAAGGTAGTAATATTTCGTTAACAACTAAAACATTTAATTAATATTTTCAATTTTTTTTGAGCTTTTACTATTAATATTGTTCGATTTGGTTAATTAATGTGTTAAATCTTAACAATCGAGAAAATAAAAATATTTTCTTGTGCTTTTTTAGCTAAATGTTTGATGGTAAAATTACTGCGGTTTGTCGGTTGTGTATTTTTTGTGAAATAGTATGTATAGCTTTGTTATTTGGTATATTTTTTATACCTTTGTAAATATGGTAAACTTGGGGTAGTCTCTTCGTTTGATAATAAAAAATGAGGCGGATCCGTTTATATATAATAAAAATATGTTAAACCTTTAAATAATAAGCAATATGAAAACTTTTAGGTTATCACTAATGTTGGCAGCAGTGACACTCCTCGCCGCTAGCTGTAGTTCGACTCTATATCAAGCCTCGGCTGGTTGGGGAGACGATCTCTATGGAGTCCATAATCAGACAGCAATATATCAAAAACAGATTGCTGAAGCTCAGGCTCGTAAGGCAGAAGCTGAAGCACGCCAAGCCGAAGCCGAGGCTCTGCGTGCAGAGTGGGAGGCATTGACTACTGGTGCACAAAGCGGAGTATATTCGACAGCAGATTCCGATACCAAATATGCGAGTTTGCTGAGCAAGTTCGATGGCGATGTATATGTGCTTCCTGATTCATATTATGATCTAAGTTATTCAGACGATGGAGTATACACCAGAGCTTACGATCCGTCAACCTCGACTACCATAATCTTTGCCGATGATGTGTATGTTTCATCTCGTTACGCCTCGTCAATGTTTGGATATTGGGGGCCAACATATTACTTCGACTATGCGTTCCATGCACCACGCTGGCGCTCCTCTTGGTGGTTCGGAAGTCCATATTATTACAACTCATATTATGGATTTAACCACTTCTCGTGGGGATATTGGAACTGGAATTACTGTTATCGTCCATTCTATGACCCTTGGTATATTCCAAGTCATCGTCCATATTATTATCCAAATTATGGATATTCGAACAAGTATAGTAATCGGGATTATTACCGCACAAGCCGCTCGGGTGGCACAACTACTCGAAGCAGTAGCTATGTTCCTGGAACAAGATCTTCGAGCGGTGCAACAACCTCTCGTGGTTCAATCTCATCAACGAGAAGTTCTTCATCGAGCTACGTAAGTCCAGCGACAACCTCGTCAACGCGATCTACTTCGAACATCCGAAATAGCAGCAATTTGACATCGACGGGAACAACAAGTATCTCCTCTTCGAGATCAACAAGTGCGTCGACAGGTAATGCAAGCACATCGACTGGCTCAACAGCAACACGTTCAACATCAACGTACAGCCGAACGGTGACAAAGCCGACGACGACAACTAGCTCTAGCTCTGCGACATCTTCGTCAGTTAGATCAACGGTTTCGGGGAACGCATCATCGTCAAGATCGTCATCTTCGAGATCATCATCGTCGAGCAGTCGTAGCAGTAGCTATAATAATAGCAATAGTAGCCGCAGTAGCTACAATTCGAGCTCATCATCGAGAAGTTCGAGTTCATCGAGCTCTTCGTCACGAGGTAGTAGCTCTTCATCTTCGTCGAGAGGTGGACGCTAAAATGTAATATTTAGTTCTAGCCCACACTTTGGATTCCAATTTGTGGGCTATTTTATTAACTCTTTTTAAAGAAGCACAAATTATGAAAAGAATTTTACTCTTATCGCTTCTCTTTGCGGCAGGCGTGGTGTTGACTCCATCTAATGCAAAGGCGCAATTATATGGTGGCGTAGTATTGGATCACGATATTATGATGCCAACCGATATGGCATCGCTCTCTCGGACGCAAGTTTTTGGCACAGCTCGCTCAATGGCGATGGGTGGTGCTTTCACCTCGCTGGGTGGGGATATATCGTCGGTTTCGATTAACCCCGCAGGTTTGGGAATGTTCTCGCATAGCATTTTTTCATTTACTCCAATGCTCTCGGTGGCAAATGCCTCGACAACTGGTGTGCCATCGTGGGTGGGAAATAGTAAAGCTAACTTCGGTGTAGCAAATTTTGGCGCTACATTTAATCTCTCAGAGAGAGCTAGCGGATCTCTTATATCTTTGAATGCTGCTTTTACTTACAATCGTGTGGCTGATTATAATACAAAGATGTCGTTTTCATCGGAGACTCTTTACGACGCATCTAACAATAATTTAGTTCCAACGATTGCCGATGTATTTATGTATCAGCTTGCGGGAGCAAATCTATATCCTACCTCTACTGGAAGTATGAGCTATGATAATAACCCTTATTATTGGCCTGCTCAAAGTGCCTACAAGACATATCTAATTGATCCCGAGTCGGGGGACAACGCTTGGACAACAAACGTCATTGGACACAATGCCTCGGTGTTAGGTTCGTATGAGGTTTTGCAAAGTGGTCGCACAGATGAATATTCATTTGCCTTTGGTGGAAATGTTGGTAACTATCTCTATTTTGGTGCTACATTCTCGCTTCAAGAGATCAACCAGACTACAGAGTATGTATATCAAGAGGAGTATAACTATTATGATGATGAGGGTTATGCCTATGCCTCAGCAAGTGACACGGACCCGATAGATTATCAAGCGGCATACAGCAATATTTGGCAGAGAACCGAGCTTAGTGGAGCGGGAGCGAATGTAAAGCTAGGTTTGATAGCTCGACCAACGAGAGCTTTGAGGGTTGGTGTGGCATATCACTCGCCAACATATTATACCCTAGCTCGTACTTATGAAACTTCAACAGAGACGATGATTCTAGGAAATTATAGTAATCTTGTAGCCTCAGAGATTTTTACATCGACATCACCAGAGTTTATTGATAATTACGAGTATAGCTGGAAGTTCAGAACACCATCGAAACTTTTATTGGGAGCATCCCTTCAGTTTGGAAATTTCGGAGTTGTCTCGGTAGATTACGAGCGTCAATGGTATAATTGGATTCGTGTGAGCAACTCCCCAGGGGAGCTTACAACGTATGATTATCAGCAGGAGTTTCAGGATAATTATCAACCAACAAACACCTTCCGTTTAGGAATTGAGGTGAAGCCAACATCACAATTAGCTCTTCGTGCAGGAGGTGGATTTAGCACCTCAATGCTTAAGGATGAGACGTTGTTTTATAGTACTCCCACAGCAACAGACAGTGATTATATTACTTTTGGTGTAGGTATACAGTTTACACCATCGACAACCCTCGATGTGGCGTATCAATATTATCATCAGAACTACTCGTCGTATAAGCTGTTCTATGCCGAGAGCAGCAGTGGAGATGATATAAGTTCAAGTAATTTATTTAACAGCTCCCTAAACCAAAACTTCATCACCGCAACATTAACATTTAGGTTGTAGGCTGATTGGGGGACGCTTGAGGACGCTTTAGGACATCTGAGGGCACCTGAGGACTGCCCTTATAGCGGGCGGCCACCAGGCACAGCCTGGACTCAAAAACTATCGTTTTTGTCTTTGTCTTGCACTGGATTGTTGTCGCTTCGCTCCTACGATATATTTAGAGCATTGGCCTTTTGAAAGTAAACTTTCAACGGTCAATGCTCTAAATATATCTAATGACAACTAAAGTTGTCATCAACAATCCATTGAGGTACACTCGACCATTCTTTTGGGTTGTAATTCTGCTCGTTTTAATGATTTATGTGATTGTCGTTAATATTCAATGTTGTTCATTTTAAAGTTTTAATGTTGGGATTTCAGATTTCAATAACTTCACTTTGACATTTCAAGATTGTTGATTTTGGAATATCAATGACGTTTAATTTGAGATTTAAATGTTGATAATTCCAATGATATTGATTTAAAAATTTAATTGTTATTGATTTCAAGATTTCAGTAACGTTCACTTCGAATTGGGTTCAAATGCTGTAAGCATTTGAGAAATTTTAGGCGTTAATGAGTTGTGCAAGTTTACTTGCGGCAACTCATTAACGCCTAAAATCTTTTAGTTTTTTAACCAAAAAACTAAAAGCCCAATATCGCAAGAGAGAATGCACCAGCGGGGGTGCTATCCCCGCCCGTCGGAGACAGTCCGAAAGTTGATATTATATTGATTTCCAGAAAGACATGAAATCTTTGTAGCGGCCGTAGCAGACTAGTTTGTCGCTCTGTTCGAGTTTGTAGTTTTCATCGAAGCTGTTAGCTACGTCGTGTTCTAGGATTGAGATTCCTAGGGCGTTGAGGGTTGTTTTGCCTTTGATGAGGGCAATTATTTTTAGGTTGAACTCTGCTTCGAGGGCTATATCTTGTACCTTGAAACCTATAAACTGCCTTGGGAGCTTGAATTTAACTACATAATGCTCCTTGTCTACTTGGAATGATTCAACATGTACATGCAGATCAAGTAGTTGAACGAGGCTGCGTGCTGCATCTTTTTCGGGGAGGAGGATGTTATCCAAATTAAATGCTTCGAGTACTGTGCGGTGAACTTCGTCTACGGCTCGTGCGTAGATATGTTGTACATTATGCTTCTTTAGCAGGGCTACAACCCTTATCGAGGCACCGAAATTCTCACCTATGGCAACTATAACAACATCAACGGCTTTGAGTGGTAGGATTTCTAACGCCTGCTCGTCTGAGGCATCAATAATAAATGAGGTTGCTATTTTTTCCTTTATTAACTCTACTTTATTCTCGCTTTGATCGACTCCGATCACCTCGTGACCCAATATCGTTAGCTCCTCGGCCAATACTGATCCGTAGTTACCTAGGCCTATGATTATACATTTCATACTTTTAGTTGATTATAATTGTTCCACTGGGGTATTTATATTTAATTACTTTGCGTTGCTTTATTAGGCTCGACATCATTGTTAGCACTCCGATACGGCCGACGAACATTAACAAAATGATGACTAGTTTGCTGTCGTCACCCAATGTTGCCGTGAGGTCGAGACTTGCACCGACGGTACTTAATGCCGAAATTGCCTCGAATGTTAGCGCTTTTAGCGAGGCTTCAGGCTCCATTATTGTCAGGGTGAAAATTGCTAGGGCAACAATCATTAGATAAAGCATCATTGTGCTGTTGGATCTGCGGATCGAGTCTTGTGACAGCTCTCGATTGAGAACCGTAACTCGCTCACGTCCGAAGAGGATTGCTCTAATATTTAAGATAATAACAGCAAAAACATTCACTTTAATACCGCCTGCTGTCGACTGTGTGCCACCTCCGATAATCATAAGTGCCGATAGAATCAAAATCGTTTGGAGTGAGAATGAAGATATTGCCACCGAGGAGAATCCCGCTGTACGTGGACATGCAGCATTGAATATCGAGTGCACAATCTTGTCGATTGTGGGCATCGAGGCAAAGCCATTGTTCCACTCCAAGATTGCAATTGCAACGCTTCCCCCGACCATGAGTATCAAGGACATAATCAGCACAATTCGGGTGTTGATGTCGTAAAGATGCACCTGTCGACTTTGATGGTGGGATTCAACTATATAACGGTTATATATATGTCTTGCTGAGTATTTTATTGTTTCGTATATATTTACCAAGATTGGGAATCCGATACCGCCTAAAATTATCAGTGCTGTTATTGCTAAGAAAAAAAGATTGTGACCACTCATTAGAATCTCAGCTCCAAGATTATTGGGCATAGTCGAAAAACCTGCATTGCAGAATGCCGATATGGAGTGAAATATTGCAAATGAGATCTCCTCGTTGAGGGTCATATTTAGAGTGTCGTGAACATCAAAAAAAATGATACCAGCGCCGATAGCCTCAATTATAAATGTAAAACCAAGAATATAAAGCAGAGTAGTGAATAGTGAGCCCAGCGACTTGGAGCTAACCATATCGCTCACCACAACTTGATTATAGAGAGATGAATTACCCATAAAAAACATCGCAAAGAAACTAGTTAGAGTCATCACTCCAAGGCCTCCAATTTGAATCAAGGTCAATATAAGCCAAATGCCCATTGGGGTGAATGTCGAGGCAATATCTACCGTTGAGAGCCCCGTAACACAAACGGCACTCGTTGAGATAAATAGAGCATCTATAATCGAGATATTTTCGTATGTAGCACGTGGAAGCATCAACATTCCTGTGCCGATGATAATAAATATAAAGAAACTAGCTGCAATAATCGTCGAGGGGTTGACCCGTCGTGTGAGCAGCTGAACAATTCCGTTTGATATTTGTAGCGTTGTGAGGATTATAAGTAATGTTGTGGTGAGAGCTCTCAGTCGTAAAAATTGCCAAAGAGCACCTAAAACAGGTGTCGATGGGTTGATTATAATTATATGCGGAAGCAGAGTCGATAGTAAAACCAGAGTTGCGATCCATGTGAAATGGTTATATTGCTGTCGAGTCTGCTTGAAATTGAGTGTTATATGTGAAATTGAGCTAACAACGAAAATCAGCCATGTGAAGTCATAGATGCGGTGCACCATTTTCAGCTCTTCGGGAGAAATTCTAAAACCATAGTTGTATATCAGTGCGATAATGAAGAGCACCGACATCAGATAGCATGCAACATCCATCAATTTTAGTAGACGGATAATATGCGGCATTATCAGTTTTTTGCGATAAATAAATAGTTTGGTCAGAGATTTCATAAAGCGTATATCATATAACGGCAAAAATAGTTATATATTCTTAAATAATTGCATATTCTCATCAAAAAATAATATAGCCTCTTCTCTTTAGGCTTTATTATTGCAGTTCGATTATTTTTTATAATTTTGCCTGTAACAGCGTATTGATAATTAAACATTTTTTTTATACCTTTGTTGCGAGATTTGATCTCGTGGGTCAGATCTTCAATGAATTGCAGAAATTCACAAGTTTTAAATAACATAAATTAAACAGAAAACTATGAGTCAGATTGTAGAAGTACACGCAAGAGAGATCTTGGATTCAAGAGGTAACCCAACTGTAGAGGTTGAGGTAACAACACTAAGTGGTGTAATTGGCCGTGCTGCGGTTCCATCGGGAGCTTCAACAGGTGTTAACGAGGCGCTAGAGCTTAGAGATGGTGACAAAGGCCGTTTCCTAGGTAAGGGTGTTTTGAAAGCTGTAGAGAACGTAAACGAGGTTATCGCTCCAGCTGTAATCGGCTTGGATGTAACAGACCAAGTAGGTGTTGACCGCACAATGTTGGAGTTGGACGGCACAGCAACAAAATCTAAATTAGGTGCTAACGCAATCCTAGGTGTATCTTTGGCTTGTGCAGTAACTGCTGCTAAGCTACTTGAGATGCCACTATATCGTTATATCGGCGGTACTAACGCTAAAACTTTGCCAGTTCCAATGATGAACATCATCAACGGTGGTTCTCACTCTGATGCTCCTATCGCATTCCAAGAGTTCATGATCCGTCCTGTAGGTGCTCCATCATTCCGTGAGGCTCTTCGTATGGGTGCTGAGGTATTCCACGCACTTAAGAAAGTTCTTCACGATCGTGGTCTTAGCACAGCAGTAGGTGATGAGGGTGGTTTCGCTCCAGCTCTTGACGGTACTGAGGATGCTCTTCAATGTATCATCAAAGCTATCGAGGCTGCTGGTTACAAACCAGGTCGTGTTGAGGATGGTGGTGATGTATCAATCGGTCTTGACTGTGCATCTTCTGAGTTCTACAAAGATGGTATCTACGACTACTCTAAGTTCGAGGGTGCTGAGGGTGCTAAGCGCACATCTGCTGAGCAAGTTGACTTCCTTGAGTCTCTTATCAACGCATATCCAATCGACTCTATCGAGGATGGTATGAACGAAGAGGATTGGGATGGCTGGAAGATGCTTACAGATCGTATCGGTGACCGTTGTCAATTGGTAGGTGACGACTTGTTCGTAACTAACGTTGACTTCTTGGCTAAAGGTATCGAGTTGGGCGCTGCTAACTCTATCCTTATCAAGGTTAACCAAATCGGTTCTCTTACTGAGACTCTTGATGCAATTGAGATGGCACACCGTGCAGGTTTCACTAGCGTAACTTCACACCGTAGTGGTGAGACTGAGGATACTACAATTGCTGACATCGCAGTTGCTACAAACTCAGGTCAAATCAAGACTGGTTCTTTGAGCCGTTCTGACCGTATGGCTAAGTACAACCAACTTCTTCGTATCGAGGAGGAGCTTGGTGAGCGTGCTATCTATGGTTACAAGAAGGTTATCAAGAAGTAATCTAATTCTTTAGATTAAATAATTTACCCCTTAAATTGATTTGTGAATCAATTTAAGGGGTATTTTTTGTCTCTATTTCGTCCAGCTCTGTTCGAGTAGATTATATGATCTTTGACCATACTCCGAGCCTTCGAAACTCGATTTGTAACGATCGAAGATCTCAAGCATTGTGCTCTTCATCTCTCCTCCGCTTGGGCATGAGTCGAGAGGTGCGGTCTCGAATGGATCGGCTACAATATTATAATACTCTTCAGCGCCCTGGTCATTTGTGTAGAGCTTATATTGATTATCCGATAAACTTACTTGCCCTTTATATGCAAGAACTATCGGTTTGTTGCGCTCCATCTCTCCACCTTTTAAAACAGGCATAAGGTCGATTCCGTCCAGCTCATATTTACACTTTTCAGGGTCAATACCGACAAGTGAGACGATAGTTGGAAGATAATCACAAGTTACAGCAGGGAAATCAGTTTTAAATGGTTTCTCGATGTTAGAGCCCCAATATATAAAGCTCGGAACTCGCACACCACCCTCATATAGGCTACGTTTACGCTCCTTGAAACCTCCCGTTACACCGCCTCCATTCGTTGTGCAATTCTCGGGACCATTGTCGCTACAGAACATAATTATCGTGTTGTCGGCAATGCCTCGCTCCTCCAGATAGGCACGAAGTCGACCCATTTGGTCATCCATAGCGGTTACGCAACCTGCGTAATTTTGAAAATCTTGATTATAGTCGCTATAGATCTTTGCATACTCCTCACCCGCAACGCAAGGTTTATGAGGCGTGTGGAACCATACAACCGAAAGGAATGGTTTCTGCTCATCGATACTCTTGTCGATAAATGGAATTACACGATCCATAATCACACGGCTATCATCGCCATCGAGGTTTTCTGTCACCTTTTTGCCCTCAATATCCCAATAATAGGTTTGGTAATCCTTATACGCTTCACCCTCCTTAAGTTGATTCCAACCTTTTGATGGAGCCTTTTTTTCGGGTCTCTTCATTGGATCCCATGTCGGAACTTTCGATTCTGTGACAAAAGCATCATCATAGCCATGTAGTGCAGGCGGATTCAACTCCTTGGTGTTGCCCTCACGACCACGGTTAGCATCATGCTCCGAGGCGGTTAAAGTTCCAAGATGCCATTTTCCGAAGTGACCAGTGGCGTAACCCTCCTCCTTCAGCAACTCTGGAATGGTTATCTCTTCGGTGCGCAAAATTCCAGCATTAGCATCGAAAACACCTGTTCGATAGGGGTTTCGACCCGTAAGGACGCTTGCTCGGGTAGGTGAGCTAACGGCACATGCCGAGTAAAAACGATTGAAAACAACACCCTCACCCGCCATCTTGTCGATATTGGGCGTTTGGATAACCTCATTGCCATTAAAGCCGACATCACCCCAGCCGAGATCATCACACATCACCAAAATTACATTTGGCTTTGATGGTGTAGTCTCCGCAGTTGTGCTGCACCCCACAGAGGTAAGAGCTAAAGGAATAGCTCCTACCATAAGGGTTTTATTATACTGTTTCATGACTATAGAGCTGAGATGAATCTATTGAAATGAAGCGTAACATCCAAAGGATCGTTAACCTCCACTTGCAGCTCCTTGAACTTCGCAAATAGCTCCTCCATCTTAGCCTTATACTTTGGATCTCCCGCCAAATCATTCATCTCGTGTGGATCCTCAACAACATTGAATAGTCGAACGAGATTATATTTAGGGTAGATCAACATTTTATACTCCTTATCACGAACCGAACGTTGCTGACCTGTGTAGGCTCCATAAACAGCATCACGTCTCTCAGCGCCTTTTTCGTCAAGTGCAAGTGGAATAAGTGATTTAAAATCTACAGCACTGAGTCCCTCGCTACTACCTGCAAGATCCAACGCTGTAGCCATAACATCTTGAAGATAGACTAAATCGTCGACAGTCTGCCCCTTAGGGATTCCAGGTCCTGCAAGGAATAGAGGCACTCGCATACTTGCATCATACATATTTTGCTTTCCGATAAATCCATGGTCACCAATAGCGATACCATGGTCAGCAGTGAACATAATATAAGTGTTATCCATCTTACCCGACTTCTCCAAAGCATCTAAAATATCTCCAATCTGCGCATCAAGGTGCGAGATCAAAGCATAATACTCTTGACGATTAACCTTTACAGATCTCTCCGTGCGTGGGAATGGTGCAAGTCGCTCATCACGCAACGATGTCCAGCAACCGATAGAATCTTTATAAGGGTATAAAGGCATGAAATTATCAGGCACAGAGATCTCCTCCAAAGGATACATATCTATATACTCCTTAGGTGCTTGACGAGGGTCATGCGGAGCATTGAATGCCAAGTACATAAAGAATGGTTCATCCGACTCCTTAGCCATATCAACATACTCCAAAGCGTCATCCTTCACAACTTCACTCCAGTGCTTACCTCCCGACCAGAAGCCACCATAAGAGGTGTCATAAGGTTGCCATTTATCCTCTACGCCCTCCACGAAAACTCGATTATAACAGTCATTAGCTTGATTTGGCATACCTCCACGAATATTTTTCACATGGTCAAAGACCTCCTCAGGTTTAATATCGACATGCCATTTTCCCGTGATGTAGGTTTCATATCCCGCCATCTTCATATACTCAGGCCAGCTGGTATTGAAAGGAACCTTCTCAGCAGACTCCAGCTGAGCAACATCCACAGGCCAGTTTTTTGGCTGTTGAAGTTCGGGGATATAGTTAGAGTGTTTTGCGGCACTCCAAATATTCTCACCCGTAACTATCATAGCTCGACTAGCTGCCGAGATTGCGCCATTCCATCCACCCTGGTTAAAGGTGTGGGTAAAATTGGTTCCGCTAGCCATCAAGCGATCAAGATTCGGAGTGGAAATATTGTCAAGCCCCGAAGAACCTAGGCAGTTGTAACAAAAGTCATCAGCAAATATAAAGACGATGTTTGGCTTCTCAACGAGAGCCGCTCTCTTAGAGGTTGTGCATGAAGGAAGCATGACAATAGGAAGAGCTAAAAGTGGTGTTAGTAAAACTCTTTTTTTCATGATTTTTAGGTTTTGAATTATGATAACACAAAGTTACAACTTTTAAATCTCAAAATCAACAATCTTAAAACTTTTAAATGAACAACATTGAAAATGAACGATAGTCGCATAAATCATCAAAACGAACAGAATTACACCAAAAAGAATAGTCGAATGTACCTCAATGGATTGTTGATGACAACTTTAGTTGTCATTAGATATATTTAGAGCATTGACCGTTGAAAGTTTACTTTCAAAAGGCCAATGCTCTAAATATATCGTAGGAGCGAAGCGACAACAATCCAGTGCAAGACAAAGACAAAAACGATAGTTTTTGAGTCCAGGCTGTGCCTGGTGGCCGCCCGCTATAAGGGCAGTCCTCAGGTGCCCTCAGGTGTCCCCAGGTGCCCCCAAAAAACTACTCTTTAAGTGCTGCGTGGGCAGCAGCTAGGCGAGCTATAGGTACTCGGAATGGTGAGCAAGAGACGTAGTTGAGTCCTGCGAAGTGGCAGAATTCCACTGATGATGGTTCTCCTCCGTGCTCTCCGCAGATACCGCACTTAATATTCTCACGTGTGCTACGTCCTTTGAACACTGCCTCACGAATCAACTTACCTACACCATTACGGTCGAGAATCTGGAATGGGTCTGCTTTAAGTATTCCTTTCTCAAGATATACGGGCAGGAATTTCGAAATATCGTCACGTGAGAAACCTAGCGTCATCTGAGTAAGGTCGTTCGTTCCAAATGAGAAGAACTCAGCTACTTCGGCCACTTGATCTGCTGTTACCGCTGCTCGTGGTACCTCGATCATTGTTCCTACCATATACTCGATCTTATTGTTGCGCTCTGCAAATACTGTCTCTGCCATGGTGTCGATAATTTTCTTTTGGTGGCGAAGCTCCTTATGATTACCCACTAGAGGTACCATAATCTCAAGTTTCACTGGAATACCTTGACCTTTGATGTTCATCGCAGCCTCAATTAGCGCTCTCGCTTGCATCTCGGTGATCTCTGGATATGTATTTCCTAGACGGCAACCACGGTGTCCAAGCATTGGGTTGAACTCTACAAGTTCCTCGACTTTCGCCACGATCTTCTCGAATGATACCCCTAGCTCCTCGGCCATCTCACGTTGCTCTTTCTCCTCGTGAGGTACAAACTCGTGAAGTGGTGGGTCGAGTAGACGCACGGTCACAGGGTAGCCTTTCATCACCTTGAATAGCCCCTCGAAGTCGCTACGCTGAATTGGAAGTAGTTTTGCAAGTGCAACACGTCGGCCAGCCTCATCATCCGAAAGAATCATCTCACGGAAAGCCTTGATGCGGTCTCCCTCGAAGAACATGTGCTCTGTGCGGCAGAGTCCAATACCCTCAGCTCCGAAAGAGAATGCTTGAGCAGCATCCTTTGGAGTGTCGGCATTTGCACGAACTTTAAGAACTGCATATTTAGTCGTGAGATCCATCAAGCTGCCGAAATCCCCTGTCATGTCGGCAGCTTGTGTCGCTACTTGACCTAGGTAAACCTCACCTGTTGAACCATTGAGCGAGATCCAATCTCCCTCTTTCACTGTCACATCTCCAATTATAAACTGGCGAGCTTTGGCATCAATTTTCACGTCACCCGCACCCGAAACACAACATTTACCCATTCCACGTGCAACAACGGCAGCGTGTGAGGTCATACCTCCACGAGCTGTGAGGATACCTCCAGCGTCGATCATACCTTTAAGATCCTCAGGTGAGGTTTCGGTACGTACCAAAATTGCTCGTTGACCACTCTCATTTAGGCACTTCTCAGCATCCTCAGCAAAGAAAACTACGGGACCTGTTGCGGCACCTGGAGAGGCTGGCAAACCTTTGACTAAAACCTTCGCTGATTTCATTGCCGCAACATCGAATACTGGGTGAAGAAGTTCATCGAGTTTCGCTGGCTCGCAACGAAGTATAGCTGTTTTCTCGTCAATAAGTCCCTCAGATAGCATATCCATAGCTATCTTAACCATTGCAGCACCTGTGCGTTTTCCGCTTCTACATTGCAACATCCATAGTTTACCATCTTGAATTGTAAACTCAATATCTTGCATATCGGTGAAATATGTCTCTAGGTGGTGTTGAATATCGAAAAGCTCTTTGTATACCGATGGCATAACCTCTTCGAGTGATGGGAATTTCGATTGGCGATCCTCCTCTGTTACTCTCTGAGCCTCAGCCCAACGACGAGATCCCTCAAGGGTAATTTGCTGTGGTGTGCGAATACCCGCTACAACATCCTCACCTTGAGCATTAATCAAATACTCACCATTGAATAGGTTCTCACCCGTACCAGCATCACGAGAAAATGCAACTCCCGTAGCTGAATTGTCGCCCATATTTCCGAATACCATAGCTTGAACATTTACGGCTGTGCCCCACTCCGCAGGGATTGCATGTAGCTTACGGTAAAGAATTGCTCGATCATTCATCCAAGAGCCAAATACTGCACAAACAGCACCCCAAAGTTGCTCCCATGGTGAAACTGGGAAGTCGGAACCAGTTTGTTGTTTCACAGCAGCTTTAAACTCTGTAACAAGCTCTTTAAGATCTTCGGTCGATAGGTCGTTATCAAGCTCCACACCACGAGCCTCTTTCTTAGCCTCGATGATAACCTCAAATGGATCTTCAGCCTCTTTCGATTCTGGTTTCATACCCAATACAACATCGCCATACATCTGCACGAAGCGACGATATGAATCCCATGCGAAGCGTGGATTTCCAGTTCGTTGAGATATTGTCTCGACTGTTTCATCGTTAATACCTAAATTCAGGATTGTATCCATCATTCCAGGCATCGACGCACGAGCACCCGAACGAACAGAGACCAATAATGGAAGCTCCTTGCTAGCAAATTTGCGACCTGTAAGTTGCTCAATATTTGCAATTGCACGCTCCACCTCTGGACGAAGAAGTTCAATAACTCGTTCTCGACCATGAGTATAATATTCCGAACATACATCTGTGGTGATTGTAAAACCTGGAGGAACTGGGATTCCAATAAGATTCATCTCGGCAAGATTTGCACCTTTTCCGCCTAATAACTCTTTCATTTTGCCATTACCCTCGGCAGCTTTGCTACCAAAGGTGTAGACTCTTTTTTGATTCGGCATGACTTTAATTTTTAAATTTTATTTAATTATTCTAGGTTTGGACTACGAATATAATAAAATTTTCTTAAATGCCAAAAATATTTAGTTAATATAGACGAAAATTGGCAGATATTTACCAAAGCCGCCAATATAATTGGATCCGCTAAATGTTGATAGTGGAGTTTGAGTTGAGGGGTTAAGAAGCCATGGAGTTATAAAAACACCACTTTTTAATATTTTTTCGCTTTGATTAATTGCAATTCGATCGTGCATCACCCAGCCTCTTGTCGAGCAATAGTTACCCTCGCCACGACTCTCCTTGGCTTTAAGTGGGTGTGTGAAATTCATCTTGTCAATCTCACGTTGATAGATATTTCCCAAAACGACAATCAGTGAATCGAATGAGTTTTGATCTAAATATTCCAAGGTGTCACCTCCATTGCGGCTCAATATTATAATAATCGGAGTGTCGTCATGCAGTGAGGCCTTGATAATAATCATGTTGCGGAGTGCTTCCACCTCCTCAATAAATAGTTTATCTCCATAATAGAGCAGCGCAAAATCCATTCCATCGAGTGAATTGCGTGTGCGGTGCACGTAAGCGTAATCTTGATCTGATCGCATAACTAAATCACGCACGACACTCTCATTTTCAACTCCATAAAGGCCAATAATCGGAAGCGCCATAGAGTCAATGACAGCTACCGTATGCTCTAATTTACGAAAATAACGATCTTGATTCCATCCATACTTCCCATCAGGGGTATAATCAAGATCGTTATAAAATTTTGATGGTATTGTATCGTAAAATTTATCGAGGTCATAATATCCCACACCGACTCTCTGCGCAATAAGTTTATTAACACTTATTAACATTAAAATAGAGAGTAGCGCAGCTCTGTTCATAACCTTTTATTTGTCGATCACTCCCGAGCCAACTAATTCATCATCAGAATACCACGCTGCAAACTGACCTGCTGCAACTCCTCGTTGAGTCTCTTCGAAAAGGATATAATACCCCTCTTCTTGTCTAAAAAGTGTGGCTGATTGTAAACATTGTCGATAACGTATTCTTACGCTGTAAGCTCTACTTTCGCCCACTTCGAGTTGATGTGTTGGATTTACCCAGTGGCACTCCTCATTGCAAATATATATAGCCTTGCGATAGAGTCCTCTGTGAGCATCTCCCTCACCTACATATATTACATTTTGCTCAACATCGGTGGCAATAATAAACAGTGACTCTTTTCGTCCTCCGATACCCAAACCTTTGCGTTGACCAATGGTGTAAAAGTGCGCTCCATTATGCACGCCAATTTTTTTACCATCACGCACCGTATAATGATATGGAGTGCTTAATGCTGCAAGATCATCGGGATCAATTTCTCTGTTGAACTTTGGCCATTCAGCTTTTATTTCGTGGATATTACCCTCTTTTTTCGAGAGTTTTTGTTGCAGGAAGAGCGGTAAATCGACCTTACCCACAAAGCAAATTCCTTGAGAATCTTTCCTCTTCGCTGTGGCTAAGCCTTGAGCGTCAGCAATTGCTCGCACCTCAGGTTTAAGCAGATCTCCAATTGGGAAAAGTGCTTTCGAGAGCTGCTCCTGCGAGAGTTGACACAGAAAATAACTCTGATCTTTATTCGGATCACTTCCCGCCAACAATTTATATATTGTTTTACCGTCCGTCACCTCTTCCGCCTTTCGACAATAGTGACCCGTGGCAACATAATCTGCACCCAATTTAAGAGCCTCCTTTAAGAAAATATCAAATTTAATCTCTCGATTACACAATACATCTGGATTTGGGGTGCGTCCCTTTTCATACTCTGAGAACATATAATCGACAACACGGGTTTTATAATGTTCCGAAAGATCAACTACATGAAGCGCAATATCGAGTTTCTTTGCAACCAGCTCCGCAAAAACCCGATCATCATGCCAAGCACAATCACCCTCCAGAGTTCCTGTTGTATCGTGCCAATTAATCATAAAAAGGCCAATGACCTCATGTCCCTGCTCCTTAAGCAGATGAGCAGCAACCGACGAATCGACACCGCCCGAAATTCCAACAACTATACGTGCCATAATTTACAGATCTAAAAGCCCCTCAGGGAGAATAAAACGGATAATCTCCGCCTCGAAATCTATCGAATGGATAAACTCCTCGACAGCGGGAATAAGTATCTCTCGATCAGAGAGCGCAACCTCAAAGAGTGGGTTAGCATCAGAGTGAATATAAGCTGAAAGTCGACCTGCCAAAGGTTCAACTCCGACAATCTCAGCCGAAAAGTCGACCAAATCCTCCATAAAGAACTCTTCGTCAATGTCATCACCAGCAACCTCGGCCAACAGTAGATCAGAGCCCATAAACTCCATTATTCGACGCTCCGAGTCTAAATCTGCAAATTTCACCACTGCACTCGAACGTCCACGACGCTCGAACTCCTCAAAATATAGAGGCACACTTAGGGAGTCGACCTTAATGAAAATCGGATCCGAAAGTGAAAAATCCTCGGGAAAGGTTGAATAAAGGTTGATAACAGCTTTGCCATCAACACCATATAGTTTACTTATTTTTGCTACTTTTTCCATCTATATTATTTCGGAGAATGACTTAACGAGAGACCCTTTTACGTCAAAGGTGCCTCAATTTCTCCACTTTAAGCGCAAAGATAGCTAATATTTTGGATTAATTAAAAAGAGGGTCAGCAAGAGTTTAAAATAACTCTCCATCTTTTTATTTAAATAAATCTTTTTGTGCAACAATATATGGTGCGTATTTTATAAATAACGGAATAGATATTGTGCTTATAATCATCACAATAATAAAAACTAAAAGATTGCTGCACTCCCAATTAACGGCCGAGGAAAAGAGAAAAATAGCTTTGGCAAAAATTAAATGTGTACATAAAATGACAATCGAATATTTGCCAATATATGATATTGTCGGTAGCCGTCCGATCGCTTTGCATACACCAAGAAGCGCAACCACCGAGACCGACGAAAGTAGGTAGATTAGCAAAGCATTTCCATGCACCTTATTGAGCCCAAATTGAAAATAGAGAGTGTTATATTTTGCAATCACCGAAGTTGTCAAAATCAAAACAATAGAGATTGCCAAGAATAAACGATCATGCCTACTGGCTCTCAAAATAGATGTTTTCTGCAAATAATACCCAAGACAAAAGAATGGCAAAGCCGTTAAAGATGAAGCAATATACAAAGGTAAAAACAGTTGATAATAACCAAAATAACAACCCACAACAGCAATCAAACCAATAAACAATAACTGCACCGACCTCCTTTTAATATAAATCTTGATAATCGCAAAGATCAAATTACACCAAAATAAGGATAACAAAAACCATAAAGGCGCATTGGTGAACAAAAAACCAGGAGTAAACAAACCACTCGTGAACCTCTCCTCTCCGATAAAAATACTCACACCTTTAAACCACATTAAAGCCCACGAAGCAAACAAAATCAAAGCAATACTCGCTCCATAAAACGAAACAAAAGGAACGAGCAACCGATTTACCTTCTTTACGACCAGCTCCCGAATCCCACCATAAGTTTTAAAGAATAACCCCGACAGCACAAAATATAGAGGTATTCTTAAATGTTCAAATGGAACAGCTATGTCAACATCACAATGCGAAAGCACCACCAAGATAATGCAAATCCCTTTAGCCAGGTCGACAAATTCAACTCTCTCTATTTGTTTCATAAAAAATCAATTTTACAAAAAAAAAGAGAACCTCCGTAAGGAAGTCCTCTCTATCATGAAATCTACCCAAAGGTAAACTTCAATTGAATTACTCAGCAGCAACCTCTTCAGTTGTCTCAGCAGCAGCCTCAGCGGCAGCAGCAACTTCAGCAGCGGCAGCAGCAGCCTCTTCAGCTTTTTTCTCTGCGATAGCTTTTGCACGATCCTCGTTAACCTTCACCTCAGCGCTCTTACGTGCTTTAGCGTCAGCAACTGCATCAGCAGCTAGCTTGTTAGTTTTATCAGAGATAATACCGTTTTTAGCATCCAACCATTTGTTGAACTTAGCCTCAGCATCGCTCTCCGAGAATGCGCCCTTCTTAACACCACCTTGAAGGTGCTTCATGTAAAGTACACCCTTATATGAAAGGATTGCACGTGCAGTGTCAGTAGGTTGAGCACCCTTGTTCATCCAATCTAACGCTCTTTCGAAGTCAAGATCAATTATTGCAGGGTTTGTGTTTGGGTTATAAGTACCCAATTTCTCGATGAAACGTCCGTCACGTGGTGCACGAGCATCAGCAGCGACAATGTGATAGAATGCGTAGCCCTTTTTACCGTGGCGAGCCAAACGAATTTTAACAGCCATTTGCTTTAAAATTTAAATGATTTATAATGAGAGAGTTCTCGACCCTCCATGTTATGCGTCTCTCATCCCGTGAGATATGCGGTGCAAAGGTAGAAATATTTTTTTATTTTACACATATAGAGATCTATTTATTTTCTATAAAATGTTGATTTTAATAAGAATCGACCTGTTAGTTTTAATGGCTATCCTCTTTTTGCATCAAATTTGTTTATTTGGGGTTAAAACATTATATCTAATATTACCATGAAAAAATTACTTACACTCTTCACGCTTCTACTCTGTGCCTTAAATATCTCATCTTGCTCCGATAATGATGATGGAATCTACGTATCGACAAGTGGAGATGGGTCGGTTGTTGTTGACTATGATTATCCGATATATCTCTATCGCATGGTGTTATTTACCAGCGACACCGAGCAGCTGATATATCTTATGGGTAGTTCAGCATATGTCAATGCCGATGGCGATTTTTCGGGTCGGGGAGCAGTTGTAAAGTTCACCATTCCCAATAGCGCAGACAACTCAACGATTACAGCTCAAAGTTTCGACATTGACAATAGCGACTATTTTGTAAGTTACTCAACATATGTGAACTATTCGGCAGCTGAGGATGAAGATGATTTTATCTCGCTTAGTTCGGGAACTGTAATTATTCGCAAATCAGGATCTTATTATGATATTCGGCTCCTTGGTATCAGCGAAGAGGATGAAAATATATTAATTTCATATCGAGGTTATATTTATCGAGTGGTGACCCTTTCGGATGAAAGTAGTCGATAATTACTAAATAATCCGCTTAAAACAACTGTTTTAAGCGGATTATTTATCAGTGCACTCTCAGGTTGAAGTGTGCCCAAACATCGGTCAGCCATCAATTGCAGCCACAACATAAAACCTCAGTTTTTCACTTTTTCACGCATCTCCCTTGACTAAATATAGCATATACAAAACTTTTTTGTATATTTGTCTCTTAATGGGTGTCTATGTGATTCCGGAAGGAATCGAACCTTCATCGTAAGAACCGGAATCTTATATTCTATCCATTGAACTACGGAACCGTAGGTGCAAAGATGCAAAAAAAAATGGAGAGTAGCAAATTTTATGCAGCATAAGCAAAAGCTCAGTGATTGGCAACGATTGGAGTGCGTGATAGAGTGGGCAGATATGACCATAAACTATTTTGCACGGCATATAGGTCTTAACCGTGGTGAGAATCTATATCAAATTAAGCGTGGAAACAACGGCATATCGCAAAAAACAGCGATGATGATTGTCGAGAAATTTCCAGCCGTAAATCTGCTGTGGCTACTCACGGGTGATGGTGAGATGCTTTCGGGAGTCGAATATAGCAGCGGAGCAAAGCCGCTATACAATGTTGGTGTAGAGGAGAATATCCGAAATGTCAACTCATTGGAGGCCGACGAGCAGTTAATTTTACCGTCAACCATAGATTTCGACTTTGCAATGATCTATCTTGGACGAGCCATGGGCACGACAACACCTCAAAATTCCATTATACTTTTGAAAAAGATTTTACCAGAAATGATTATTCCTGGTGATGAATGTGTGATAGTTTCCAAAAAAATTGTACTTTTGCGTATTGTTAACCTCTGCATGGAGGATAACGATCACTCTCAATTGCGATTAGCAGCTATGGGAGGAGAGCTTTTTGGGGATGTAGTCGTCGATTTTGAGGATATTGAGGCGGTCTATAGCGTCAGAGGTAAAATATTAACAAACAGATAATTAAAATGTTTTCAGGAATAGTAGAGAGCGTAGCGCATGTAGTTGCAATACGTCAAGAGCAGCAAAATAAACACTTCACACTTAAAGCATCATTCTGCGATGAGCTTAAAATAGACCAGAGTATTGCTCACAATGGAGTATGTTTAACTGTCGTGGAACTCACGGAGGATACCTACACGGTAACAGCAATGCAGGAGACACTCCTAAAGAGTAATTTGGGACTACTTAAAGTTGGAGATGAGGTGAACCTAGAGCGTTCAATGCGTCCAGATGCACTTCTCGATGGTCACATTGTTCAAGGACATGTTGACCAAACGGCCACTTGCACAGCCAAGGAGGATGCTGAGGGTAGTTGGTACTTCACGTTTGAATATGAACCAACCGTTGAGGGTAACTGCACGGTTGAAAAGGGATCTATCACCGTGAATGGTGTAAGCCTTACGGTATGCGACTCGAAGGAGAATAGCTTCCGTGTAGCAATTATTCCATACACTTTCGAACACACCAACTTCCATAATTTTGAGGTTGGAACGATTGTAAACTTAGAGTTCGATATTATCGGTAAATATATAGCTCGCTTGATGAAAAATTATCAAAAATAGATTATGATAAATTTACTATACATAGATTGGGATTTTAACCCAACTCTAATCTCGATATTTGGCTTCGAGATCCGTTACTATAGCTTAATGTGGGTGGCAGCAATTTTAATTGGAGCTAAATACTTTGAGCTTTTCTGTAAACGAGAAGGGTTGAAACCTGAAATTGCTGAGTCAATTTTTATATATGGTACACTCGGAACAATGCTTGGCGCTCGTGTGGGACACTGTCTATTTTACGAACCTGAAAATTACTTAATGCGTCCATGGGCAATAATCACCGAAATCCGTGACGGAGGATTGGCAAGTCATGGTGCCGCAATCGGAATCTTGATTGGTCTTTGGCTCTTTGCACGACGCAATAAATTACCTTACCTTTGGGCACTCGACCGTATTATGATCCCAACGGGAATTGGTGGCGCATTGGTTCGTTTTGGTAATCTATTCAATTCGGAGATCTTCGGAACCGAAACAACTCTACCTTGGGGTTTTCGTTTCCATCGTTCATATGAGTGGATCAACGAGTACGCTCCAGCGGCATGTCACCCGACACAAATCTATGAGGCAATATGTTATATAATCACCTTTGCGGTTGTCTGGGCAATGTATTTCCGATATGATTTGGCTCGTCGTCGTCCAGGAACGATGTTTGGTGCAGGTCTTATCGGCATCTTCTTAAGTCGCATTTTGATCGAGTCGATTAAAAATATTCAAGTTGGATTTGAGTCTAGTATGACTCTTAATATGGGTCAATTACTTAGTGTTCCATTTATTCTCGCAGGAGTATATATGGTCTATCGTGGCTACTCACGTCCAGCCGTTGAGGTGCAACCTATAAAAAAATAATATTAATCAATAAAAGTTAGTTATGAAACAGATTTCTCGCATGGCAAATGAAGTTAACAAACTTATTGGTACCACTCTATTATCTGGTAATAGCGTCTATATTCCAAAGATAGGATCACTATACACGACCGAAGATAAAGAGACAAAAAGTGTATGTTTTACTCCCGAGGAGCAAGGCAAGTCGGTAATTGAGCTTGTACAAGAGCGTGCTCGCTGCACTGAGGAGCAAGCCTCAGATATTTATGATCGTTGGAAGACGGAGGTTACTCAAGAAGATACAATCACAATTAACGGTGTTGCCAAGATCAGCGCAGGAAGCGCAGTTGTAAGCGATCGTTTCTTGGAGAAACTAAATGCAAAACCTGTAGAGAAACCAAAGAAAGAGGAAAAAACGAAAAAGAAAAAGGTAGATAAACCTAAAAAAGTTAAACCAATTAAAGAGAAGAAACCAATGAATAAAAAGGGTATTATAGTTATTGCGTCGCTCGTCGCAGTTATATTTATAGGATACTTAACTATCAACTCCATATCAAAATCTAACGCCGAGAAGGCTCGCATCGAGATGATAGCAAAAGAGAAGGCTGCCGAGCAAAAGAGAGCTGCCGATAGCGTATCTCGTGCACAAATCGAGGCAAAACGCATAGCTGAGGCTGAGGCTAAAGCTGCTGCTAACAAGGTGCCACCACGCTTTAGAGTAGTTTATGGCGTTTACGACCTACGCTCGAATGTCGATGTTGCAATCGCAAGTATCAACAAGAGACACGGAGCAGGTTCAGCACACGAATATCCATTTGGTGCACGCACGATGGTGACGATCTTCGAGTCGGAGAGCCGTCAAGAGTGTCAGAAGTTCTTAATGGAGAACTACGACACCTACACTAACAGTTGGATTTATGACGCTCAACAGTAAGATAGCTCAAGGGATCTCAAGTTTTATTGATCTCTTCTATCCGACAGTTTTAGAACGATTTATTCCACGCCACACATTTCGCTATGGAGTGTGTGGCGTTGCAAATAGTATCTTTTTAGATACTATTTTTTACTATATTATATATAACTATATAGTTTGTCAACAACCCGTAGATTTAGGGTTTTACGTTATCTCGCCTCAAATTGCGGCTCTGTTTATGGTCTTTCCGATAACATTCTTAATTGGCTTTTGGCTCAATCGCAATGTTGCATTCCAAGCCACCGAGGAGCGTGAAAAGCGACAGGTTTCGAAATATGCACTCTCGGTTTGTGGCTCTATCGTATTGAGCTATATTTCACTAAAAGTTCTAGTCGAGGTGTGCGGAATATGGGCAACCCCAGCTAAGACCCTCTCTTCGATTATTGTAGCTCTATATAGTTACATTGCAGCTCGCCACTTTACATTTCGACGAGTTGATAAAAATTAGTTATTCAAAGGTATTTAGATTGCTAAAATATCAAAATAAATAACTATCTTTGAACTGTGAATTTTAACCTGAAATTTAAAACCTAAAAAATTAAAACTATGAAACTAAGACAAACAACTTTGTTTACAGCAATGTTGCTTTTAGCCTCAATGTCGCTTCAGGCACAAAAGGTTAACTATGTATCGACAACAGCATCTGGCAGATGGCAAGAGTCAAAAACAACATTAATGAAGAACTTCAGCGAAGGTCAAAGTGTAGATATTGAGATCTATGCAGATAAACCACTCCAAAAAATGGATGGTTTCGGTGGAACCTTCAACGAGCTAGGTTGGGATGCCCTTCAAGAGCTTCCTCAAGATAAGCAAGATGAGATTATGGCAGCATTCTTCAGCGAGGAGGGCGCTAACTTCTCATACGCACGTACTCCAGTTGCGGCGAGTGACTACGCTCTAAGCTACTACTCATATTGCGACGTAAAGGAGGATTTCACAATGCGTGATTTTAATATCGACCGTGATAAGTATATCCTTATCCCTTATATCAAGGCTGCACTTAAATATCGTCCAGACCTTGTTATCTGGTCATCACCTTGGACTCCTCCAGCATGGATGAAGATCAACGAGCACTACACACTTCGTGCAGGTAACATGGGCGCTAGAGAGGGTGGAAACGAGATGGATCCAGGAAAGAATGTAATGGGTAACTGTACAACTTTCAATATGCAAATCCGCTACCTTCAAGCATACGCACTTTACTTCTCGAAGTACGTTCAAGCATATGCTGAGCAAGGAATTAACATCTCAGCAATCATGCCTCAAAACGAGATCGCATGGTCACCAAACTGGCCATGTTGTACTTGGAGACCAGAGGATTTCGCTCTATTTATCAGCGACTACCTAGGGCCACGTTTTAAAGAGGATAATCTTGACACTGAGATCTGGTTAGGAACTATCAACTTCAACAACCCTCAATACGTTAGAACAATCCTTAACAATAAGAAGGCTGCGGATTATATCACAGGAGTTGGTTTCCAATGGACTGGAGTTCAATCTCTACCATATATCGCTAAGGAGTATCCAGATTATAAATTTATGCAAACAGAGAACATCTGCGGTGACGGAGAGAACGACTGGGCAGCATTTGAGCGTAGCTGGGATGCAGTTTGCACATACCTTAGCCACAGCACAAGCAGCTACCTATATTGGAACATGATCCTTGACGAGACAGGTAAGAGTGCATGGGGCTGGCCACAAAACTCTATGGTTGTTATCAACCGTGAGACTAAAGAGGTTACCTACAACGACGAGTATTACCTAATGAAGCACCTTTCACACTACATGACTCCAGAGACAAAACTTCTATCTACAAACGCAGATGAGGATTGTTTAGCTTTCGATCTAGGTGATGGTAAGATCCTTGTTCACCTTGTTAACAAAGAGGAGAGCAATAAAGAGATCTCATTCTCAGTAAATGGCAAAGGCGTTGCGTTTACAATGCAACCAAAATCTATCAATACATTCGTATTGTAGATCTCATATAATTCTAAAATTAAGCCTCCTAACTTCACGGTTAGGAGGCTTAATTTTTGGGGGTGAAAAACGAAGTTTTTCTGTCCAGGCTGTGCCTGGCGGCTGCCCGCTGTAAGGGCAGTAAGCAACGTGAGAAAGATGATCTTAACTCTCTCACTTTAAGCCGATTTCAAGTTGCTGATTACCACGCAACACCCTTGCTGTCACTCCCACTTGTTGTGACAGCTGATTGTGAACCTCCCGATAAGATGATTTTATTAAATGTATATGAAATATCATTAGCCGAAGAGTCGCTTGAATCTTTAACAGTCAAAGTGCTATCTACAACATTGTCACTATTCGACAATCCAAGAGTCAATGTGATATTTTCTTCATTCGATATAGCATCTGTTATGTTAAATGCTCCCGTTCCAATTACAGATAATACACAATCATCATTAGTCGCTAAACTCATAGTGCGCAGAGCATCACAACCATAAAATGCACTATACCCAATACTATTTAGTGATGGAAATTCAACATGTGACAATTTTGTGCAGTTGTAAAAGACATCGTAATATATTTCTGATACTAAAGGTAGGGTTATGCTTTCTAATGATGTGCAACTATAAAAGGCTCGCCAAACAATTGATTCCGCCAAAGGACAAGATACGCTCTCTAGTGATGTACAATAGTAGAAAGACATTCCACTAATTGATATTGCTGATGGAAAATCTACACTTTTTAACGATGTGCATCCATGAAAAGCGCAATATCCAGTCCATTCTGCCGATGGTAAATATACACTCTCTAGTGATGTGCAATATTCAAAAGTATAATAACCAATTGAAACTAATTCAGGGAAATTAATACTCTTTAGAGATGAACAGCCATAAAATACGTTCCGATCAGTCGTAGTCACAGACGGAAAATTTGCACTTTCCAATGATGTACATTCATAAAAAGCAGATTCGTCAATCGAAGCAGCTATTTGAAAATCAGCACTCTTTAGTGAGGTGCAGTTGTAAAAAGCGTATTCTCCAATCGAACTTGCCGCAGGCATGTTTATGCTCTCTAGTGATGAGCAGTCAGAAAACGCCTGGTATTCAACTGAAGTTGCTAATGGTAAATTTATGTTTTTTAATGATTGGCAACTACTGAATGTGTTAGAATCTATTGAAGAAGTACATAATGGGAAGTCGAGAGTTGTTAAAGATGAGCAACCTCTAAAGCCAGAACCTCCAATAGAAGTTACTTGCGGCATGTCTATAGTTGTTAAAGATGAGCAACTCATAAAGCCATAATTTCCAATAGAAGTTACCAATGGTGCATCGATGCTTGTTAAAGATGAGCAACCTCTAAAGCCATAACTTGCAATAGAAGTTACCAATGGTGAATATACATTTGTTAAAGACCTACAATAATAGAACGCATACTCACCTATTGAAAGAGCAGCAGGAGTAGATACGGATGTTAGAGTGTAGTTATAACTGCTATCCATATTAAAAGCACCATTCGGAATAACATTTATATAAGGAAACTCGATTGCAACTCTTCGAGAGCTGTTTGTTTGATATATACTTTCCAGCACACTTTTTAACCCTGTAAAAGAGTCTGCGGTTGCTTCAGCGTCGGCAATAATCCAAATGTCATCATCGGGAATAAAGCCATCATCAAAATATGAAAGATACAATACCCCCACTCCAGATTCTGTGAAATCGTCGGTAAGCGAAAGAGACCCACTATTATTATACAATGAACTGTTAGATTCAAAGTTAATACCATCCTCGATTTGATAAGTGTACTTCTTTGAATCTGTATCACTGAGCGTTGTAACGTAAAGAGTAATCGCTGTACCCGATAAATCTACTGGAAGTAGCGCAAAATTTAATGATGCTTCGGTGCCGCTCTGATTTTCAATAATTGCACTTACGCTACTGCTATATGTGCGTGGTGTCACCTTGCCATCTGTAAGGTCGATGTCAGCAGATGCAACAAAGAGACTCGAACCGATCTCGAACCCAATCGTTGTACATCTTTCACCCTCTGGAATATCGCAAATATCCAAGTTGAAAAGCGACATTACTTGAGTGAAACTTAAGTTCGGAATATTGTATTCTGACTCGGAAACAGCGGTGGCATCGTCAACAGCTACGACCATCAAACTATTTTCAAAGCTGTTGCCAGCTGTTGCGTCAATTGTTTGTGAGCTATTATCGTAAAAGAGCGTTTGAGCTGAGGAGTCGATAGTATACCCTAAAGCAGAGTAAGGATAGATTGCATAGAGAGTTTGCTCGCCATCCCAAGTTGCGATTTTTCCATCTAGTAGGGTAGATGCTTCGGCCGTAGTCGCTGTGAATTGTTGATTTTCGTTGTTGGTGCCTGGAACTATAACAGAAACCTCATCGCCAACCTCCCATGCAAAGGAGAAAATAGAGTTGTCACTATTGGGTGTGTAGGTAACTTTTGTGATTGCCTCAGTTGCGCCAATTTGGATGTCGATTAACTCTCCAGTTGTGGGCTGTGATTGAGGATCCTCGTCGATTTCGTCTGTTTGTGAACAAGAGCAAAATACAAATAATAGCAGTAAAATATTTAGGTGTTTCTTCATGATACTTAATAAATTATGTGATTTGTAACTATTAATTATGCACAAAAAAACGTGGGTCAATACTATTATTTGTTTTTCGAGGTCTTAGGATACCGTGCATTCAAATAAATGAGTAAAGCCCACGGTGAAACCGTGAGCGTCTACGCTTTTACTCTTGAATGCTTTTGAAATTTCCTAAGTTTCGAAAAACAAGAAGTAAAGCTAACGCTTTTTATGTGTTTTAGCTAAATTGAACTCTCCCGCTCAATTTAGCTGATTGAGGTGTGTTATTTTTTATTTACTCATAGGCAATTGTTGTTTGTTAGACTTTTAAGTAAAACAAAGGTATATATATTTGTGGTTAATACCAAATTATATTGTATAAACAATCAAGGGAAGATGAAATTGTTCATCTTCCCTTAACCATAATTTTCAATTTAACCGACTGGAAGCCGATTATAAACTATTGATTTAATCTCTACGCAAGAGACGAATCAACTAGTTGTACTTAAATGTTGCCTCGCAAGAAACAGTTAGTTTTTTGCGACCTTTAGCACGACGAGCAGCCAATACCTTGCGGCCATTAGCAGTAGCCATTCTGGTGCGGAATCCGTGCTTGTTGATTCTCTTTCTGCGCGATGGCTGATAGGTTCTTTTAGTAGACATAATATTATTGTTTTTTAGTTTTTTACGTAGCTAACGGAGTGCAAAGGTATAACAAAAAAATTATTCTCAAAAGTTTTTTCGAAAAAAATAATCATTTTTTACCTATAAAACTCTACTTTTCAGCTTTTACCCCTAAATTTTATCCCGTAAAAAATAAATGTATTCTTTTTTAATCTAAAATTTAATTTGTATCTTTGATTAAAATTAAAACAATTATGTCAGTATTTAAAGTAGAAGGTGGTCGCCCGCTAAGTGGCGAGATAACCCCTCAAGGTGCTAAAAATGAGGCGTTACAGATAATATGTGCCGCTCTGCTTACAGCGGAAAAGGTAACTCTAAATAATGTTCCACAGATTATCGACGTGCTCCAACTGCTCGATCTGCTCGCAGCAATGGGAGTCGAGGTCGAAAAGATTGGTGAACTTAGCTATACGCTCTGCGCTCGTGAGATAAGTGAAGATTATATTCATAGCGAGGATTATCGTCGTCGTTGCACCCGCCTACGTGGTTCGGTGATGATCTTGGGGCCTATGCTTGCTCGTTTTGGTGTGGCCTATTTGCCGAAACCTGGTGGCGATAAGATTGGTCGTCGTCGACTCGATACGCATTTTATCGGCTTCGAAAAACTCGGCGCGAAATTTAACTTCGATGCTGGGGATGAACTCTACGCAATCGAGGGGCGGGAGTTGAAAGGTTGTTACATGCTGCTCGATGAGGCTTCGGTGACGGGAACAGCTAACGTGATTATGGCTGCTGTTTTGGCTCGGGGGAGAACAACGATTTATAATGCTGCTTGTGAGCCCTATATTCAGCAGCTTTGCAATATGCTGAACCGAATGGGTGCTAAGATCGAGGGCGTTGCTTCAAATCTGCTTATAATTGATGGCGTTGAGTCGCTCGGAGGAACTGAGCATATGATGCTCCCCGATATGATTGAGGTGGGTAGCTTTATTGGAATGGCTGCCATGAATCGCTCGTCATTGACCATTAAGAGTGTGTCGTATGATAATCTTGGAATTATCCCTGCTCAGTTCGCTAGAATGGGAATTTATACGGAGCAGCGTGGAGATGATATTTTTGTTCCTCAGTATGATAGTTATAGAATTGAGTCGTTTATAGATGGTTCGATAATGAATATTGCGGATGCTCCATGGCCTGGACTTACACCTGATCTATTGTCGATATTTCTTGTTGTGGCAACACAGGCCAAAGGTTCGGTGTTGATTCATCAGAAGATGTTCGAGAGTCGTCTATTCTTCGTTGATAAGCTCATTGATATGGGTGCTCAGATAATTCTTTGCGATCCTCACCGAGCAACGGTAATTGGTCATAATCATGAGCTGAGATTGCGTGCTACACGTATGACCTCACCTGATATTCGAGCGGGAGTGGCACTGCTGATTGCAGCGATGACGGCCGAGGGAGTGAGCACGATACAGAATATCGAGCAGATTGATCGTGGGTACAGCAATATCGAGGGAAGGTTAAACTCGATAGGTGCCAATATAATTAGATGCGAAGAGTAACAAAGAAAAGTAGGAAAGAAGAGTAGATTATGTTTTTAGAAAATGCAAATAGAAACGGTTGGATTGAGGTGATTTGCGGTTCGATGTTCTCGGGAAAGACCGAGGAGTTGATACGACGAATGCGCAGAGCTCAATTTGCCAACCAGAAAGTAGAGATATTTAAGCCCCGTATAGATGTGCGCTACTCCGAAGAGGAGGTTGTTTCGCACGATGCCAACTCTATACGCTCGACACCCGTAGAGTCGTCACAGAATATAATGTTGCTCTCAGCGGATGTTGACGTGGTAGGGATTGACGAGGCTCAATTTTTTGATGCTGGAATAGTGGATGTCTGCCGACAACTGGCAAATGATGGTGTAAGAGTGATTGTAGCAGGTCTCGATATGGATTTTATGGGTAAGCCCTTTGGGTCGATGCCCGACCTAATGGCTACAGCTGAATATGTCACTAAGGTGCATGCAATATGCGTAAAATGCGGAAACCTCGCACATCATTCTCATAGGTTAACAGCCGAAGAATCACAAGTGCTCTTAGGTGAAAAGGAGAGCTACGAACCTATATGTCGTCACTGTTTTGCCGAAGCCATGAACCGTCTCAAACGTTGAGGACTGCCCTTGTAGCGGGCGGCCACCAGGCACAGCCTGGACTCAAAAACTATCGTTTTTGTCTTTGTCTTGCGTGCTGTTGTGATTTTAAAACCGCAGGTTTTAAAATCACAACAGCACGAGTTGCAGTCGCTTAGTTATATATTCAGCCATTAGTTTAATTGTTAGTTTAATTGTTTCGTCGTTTTGTGTGAAGAAATGGGTTGTAATTTAATATTATGATTTTTTGTTTGCTGTAATTTAGTTGGATTAAACTCAGTTTGGATTTTAATTTGGGATTTGTCGTTGAGTGACCTCGATTTGGGTTCAAATGCTTGAAGAGCATTTGATAAATTTTATAGGTCTATGAATTATTCAAATTTATTTGAGATAATTCATAGACCTATAAAATCTTAAAACCGAAGGTTTTAAGCCCAAAGCGCAAGAGAAAGAATAGCTCCGCAGGGAGCACCCTGCCGCCGCCCGCGCAGGGCAGTCCTCAGCGGGAGAGCAATCTATTATACGTTGTGTCGATTCCGAAGGCTCCGATTGGGGCAGTTATGAGTATTGATAGCACGGCTATTGTTAGAACTATTTCACCGCAGGGGAGTCCCATTGCTAGTGGCAGGGATCCTATTGCTGCTTGGACTGTGGCTTTGGGGGTGTATGCTATCATGCAGAATAGGCGCTCCTTCTTATTTAGGGGGGTGTTTATCATTGAAGCTGCTACGCCTGTCATTCTGAATATCATCGCTAGAAGTATCAAGCCTATAGCTGCTACACCTGCTGAGATGGCGTATGAGATGTCAACTGTTGCTCCGACAAGAACAAATAGAAGCACCTCTGCTCCGACCCACACTTTGTTGAGCTTTGTTGATATGCGCTTTGATAGCTGTGGGTATTGCCATAATAGGGTTATTCCCATGACCATCACCGCTAGCAATCCCGATATTGCGATGGTGCCTTTTGCCCATTGCTCTATCGACAAAAATATAAATGCAGAGCTCAGCATGATTATTAGCTTTATCGAGTCTCGGGTGTGGAAGAGTTTGAAATATTTCGCTATTGCAATGCCTGATATGCAACCCATGGCTGCTCCAATGATAATTGAGAGCGGAATATCAAGTAACGCTATTGCACTTACTTCACCACCTAGGGCGAGGGTTGTAAATGCTGAGAATAGAACTATCACAAATATATCATCTATGGAGCCACCTGCCATAATCATCTGCGGAATCCCTTTGCGGGTACCTTTCTTCTCCTCCATTAACTTAAGCATCTTGGGGACAATGACAGCTGGAGAGACGGCAGCTACGACAGTACCAATTATTGCTGCTTCTAGGAGCGTAACACCTAACAATGGGGGCGCTATCAACATGATTCCAGCAATCTCGAAACATGCGGGGAGGAAGCAGAGCAATATTGCTGGCCTACCAACCTGCTTTAGCTCGGAGAGGTTCAGAGCTAATCCCGCTCGCATAAGTATAATCACCAGAGCAATTTGTCGAAGTTCAATTGAGATGCTGAGCAGTGATTCATCGAGAAGGTTAAACCCTGACGAGCCGAGGAGAATCCCCGCTATCAACATTCCAATAAGTGCTGGTAGTTGCAAGCGATTAAAGAAATAACCTAAGGATAGGCCTGCGATAAATAGAAAAGCTAAACTTGTTAACATGGCGGAAATTTATTTACA
>JAWXTJ010000020.1:0-38318 GCA_044433665.1 Rikenellaceae bacterium | reverse complement strand
TTAAGGAGATAAAAGAGGCTGATTTATCTCTAAAACCTAAAATGTCATTCGCACGAGACATGTTTCTTTTAAGTTTTTATACTCGTGGAATGTCGTTTGTTGATATGGCATTTCTGCGTAAAAAGGATCTACAGAATGGTGTAATTCAATATCGTCGACGTAAAACAGGACAGCAACTACATATCAAATGGGAGAAGTGTATGCAGGATATTGTCGCTCGTTACCCTCCAAACGAGACTGAATATTTATTGCCAATTATTACAAAAGATGTGGTTAATAAACGTAGTTATTATCAAGGAGAGTTAGCGAAAATCAATACGCAGTTAAAGAAACTATCTTCGCTTTTATCACTGCAAACGCCTATAACGATGTATGTTGCACGCCATTCGTGGGCATCGGTAGCAAAGAACCGAAATATTCCACTTTCGGTAATATCTGAGGGGATGGGACACGATTCTGAAGCAACGACTCAAATCTACCTCGCATCACTCGATACAGCTATTGTAGATAAGGCAAACCGTATGATTTTAAAGCTACTTGCATAATTTGAGATTAGCAGGTTCGCAGGTTCGTAGAAAGTGAAATAATTAAGGGGAAGATCAAATCCTCCCCTTTAATTATTTTTATTTCAAACGTCTTTTTTTACTCTATTGCAACAGGTAAAATGATTAATGTTGAGTCTATTGCAGGTAAAAGATCCTCCTCTCGGTCGATGAAGTCTGTGATTTTCATGCTCTCTCGCATAACGTAGGCGTTGGGGAAGATCGGGCGGATACTCTCGAAGAGCATTATCGCCTCCTCCTCGGTGAGACAGTTGCCTGCCGCAACTTTGTAATAGGGACTCTCGTAGACCATTTGAACTGGTTGCGTTGGGAAATTTTCTGTGAAAAGATCTTTTGCTTCATTCGCTTTTTCACGTGCCTCTTGGCCGTTGTCAAAGAAGATGCCAATGCGGTAACCCATTACTGTTGTGGGTTGCTTGATTTGGTCGATTTGATTTAATGCCTCCTCTGCACTTGCACTTGCGTTAACCGTTAGCGATTGTGCCGAAAGAGTCGCCGCTGAGAGGCAGATAAGTGAGATTAGGGTGATTATAGTTTTCATGACTGTTTTCTTATTTGAAATTTATTTGTCTTGAGTTAACAATTTGATCTAACTATTTTTTTCTATTTTTGATCTCCAGGCCGACCATCTCCATAACCTCTGTCAAGGGGATATATTTACGCTCAACGGTGCGTGTTACTTTGCCAACTGTTACATCTGCTTGGATGTTGACATAATATTTTTCAAGTGATTCACCTGCAAGGATTGCTTTCGATACAAGAAGCGCCTCCATCTGGTCAATATCTGTTAAGCGCCATACTGTCGGTAAGGTTACGCTCTCGGTGCGTCGAGGTAGTCCCAACCAACCTTTCAGCTCTAAGGTTCCAACGTGATCTTTTCCCTCGTTTAGGGTTGCCGTCACATCTCTAACCTCAATATCTCGACGGCTTACATTGCGCAATATTACATCGACTGTAACACCCGAAAAACCCTTTATTTCAAGGTTTTCATACCCTTCAATTGAGACCTTGTCGGCCAAGGATTGTGTACATGAGCTCATTGAAAGCATCAAGCCGATAATAAATAGATAGATTGTTACACTTTTTAACTTTTTCATAATTACTCTATTTTTTGTCCAACATATATTTGTGCTACGCCCCAAAATTGAGGTCTATTATAACATTTTTTTAATCCGCACTCCTCCATTAATTGCAGAAATTGTGCAGGTCGCTCAAACTCCTCGATCGACTCAGGGAGGTAGCTATAGGCCTTTCTATCTCGTGAAAGTAGACCTCCGACAAGTGGCATCACCCATTTCGAGTAGAGGCGATACACTGGTGCAATCAGCCAATTTTCGCACACTGCAAACTCTAATACAATAAGGTTGCCACCAGGACGCAATGTGCGGATCATCTGTTGCAGGCCACCTTTCAGATCTCCGAAATTACGAACTCCAAAGGCCACTGTAACAACATCAAACGACTCGTCGGAGGTAGCCAATGATTCAGCTGCTCCGCATCGAAGTTCAATCTGATCGTCTAGTTTCAATGAGTCGATTTTGCGTTGCGCTACATTTAGCATTCCTTTTGAGGGATCCAATCCCATAACTTTTGCTTGTGGGTTTCCCTTGGCTAGAGCTATTGCTAAATCGCCTGTTCCTGTTGCGACATCGAGGATCTCTTGTGGGTTTTGTGCTTTAGCTATTTTGACCACATTGCGTCGCCATATTTTGTCGATATTCAACGATAAAATATGATTTAAACTGTCGTAGGTCGGGGCGATATTATCGAACATCTCCTTGACCTCTTCGCTTTTGGTTTTATTATCTTTATTGTATGGTTTCATTACTCAAATTTCAATGTTTTTTCAATTTTTATCTTCGACACCATGCGTGTTGGCAGGATCATAAGTGAAAGGATTACAGCTACGACCCCTGCATTAAGCAAAATTATCCACACGGCACCCAGTTCAATGGGGACATATTGAAGCAGGTAGCTCGAAGCATCTAGCTTAAGGAGGTGGAAATGGTGTTGCAGGGCGCAAAAAGTTATTGCAACTCCATTACCCCACGCCAAGCCATAGAGGGTTATTGAGAGTGCTCGATAGAGAAAAATTCGTTGCAAGGAGCTGTTATTCATCCCCAAAGACTTTAACACTCCAATCATGCGTGTACGTTCCAGAACCATTATCAAAAGCGCTGTGGCCATATTGAATCCTGCCACGATAAGCATGATGATGATGATAACCAGTGCATTTATATTGTGCGCTTTCAACCAATCGAAGATTGCTGGATGTAGCTCGTCTGAGGTGATTGCCCGAACGTTTCGGTACTTATCATCTTCGCTAAAAAATAGCTCTTCATTGAGTGCGGAGCAGGCATGTGAAGCATATGAGAGTGAGGGAAAGCGAAGTTCATATCCAGATATTTGATCTGCGTTCCATGATTTTAATCTCTGCACATTGCGTATGTCGGTTATAAGCACCATTCTATCCCATTCGTCGAGTCCCGTTGAATATAATCCACACACTTTGAATAGATCTCGGCGGAGTGTCTTATCTGCCTCATTTAAAATCAACTCTAATCTATCACCAACATTGAGAGCTAAGCGTTGCGCCAAGCTACTTGAAAGCAAAATATCTCGGACAGAAGATTCTCCCTCGGTGCGTGGAAGTTCCCCCTCGATAAGTGAAGAGGTGAGAAACGAAAAATCATAGAGTGAGTCGACACCTCGAAGCATAACCCCCTCGATACCCTCATCGCTACGGACGATAGCTTGAAGTGTGGCGTATGGTGAAATTCGTGTAGCTCCAAATTGAGTTGTGACCATCTGCTGCAAATCGGCATCCCTCTGCATTGGTCGATCCTGTAAACCATTAAGAGTTGCAACGTTACTCATCACCGCTTCCGAGATAAACCCCGTGAGTGAGGAGCTAACCTCCCGTTTGAATCCAAAAACTATCGCCAATGAAATTATCATTATGGCCACACTGAGTGCCACCGAAATCGTGGCTACACGCACCATAATCGATGGTTTTCCGCCATTTTTTGATTCGGCGCTACGTTTGGCTATAAAATATTCTACACTCACTTTTAAAAAATCAATATAATAATATGCAAAGTAACGCATTTTTTTGTTACTTTTGGCACAAAGAATTAACAATTATGAACAAAAAAATAGCACTTGTTACTGGTGCAACATCAGGTATAGGAGAGGCAACAGCTTTAAAATTGGCTTCACAGGGATATTCAATAATCATAACTGGTCGACGCTCGGAACGCCTTGGCGTGCTTAAATCAGCCATTGAAAAGATTGGTGTAGAGTGCACTACACTCTGTTTCGATGTACGTTCGAATGAGGAGTGTGAAAAATATCTTTTACCCTTGGAGCGTGTTGATCTGCTTGTAAACAATGCTGGTTTGGCCTCGGGAATGGAACATATCGACCAAGGAGATCTCGCAGATTGGGATGCAATGATTGATACAAATGTTAAAGGTTTGCTCTATGTTACTCGAATTATTGCACCAAAAATGGTGGCGGCAGAATCTGGTCACATTATAAACATCGGCTCTATTGCTGGAACCGAGGCTTACGAAAATGGAGCAGTTTATTGCGCTTCGAAACATGCTGTGCATGCAATTTCGCAATCTATGCGTTCGGATCTTTTGGAGTCGAGCGTCAAGGTGAGTGAGATTCGTCCAGGAATGGTCGAGACGGAGTTTTCGACAGTTCGGTTCCATGGCGATCAGCAGCGTGCCGACAATGTATACAAAGGTGTAACACCTCTCACAGGCGAGGATATTGCTGAGGCGATAGGCTGGATTGCACAATTACCATCTCATATGAACGTTAATGATATAGTTCTGATGCCAACGCAACAGGCTTCGGCATATAAGACGTATCGTAAAAATAATATTTAAAAACTATGTTATCATTCTTTCTTCAAGCAGGTTACCATACTGCTCAAAACAGCAACTCATATATGACCGCCTTTAGTGCATTTTCGCAAACAGGGGCATTTTTCTTAATGATTGCAATAGGTATCGCAGGTTTCTTTGTGCAAAATAAACTTCAGTCGGTATTTAAAAAATATTCTCAAGTAAGCTCTCCAGGTGGTATGAGTGGTGCCGAGGCGGCTGCAAAGATGTTGCGTGACAATAATATTCACAATGTGAAAATTACGCAAGTAAGAGGCCACTTGACCGACCACTTCAACCCTGCGAATATGACAGTTAATTTGAGCGAGAGCGTATACAACAGTCGCAGTATTGCCGCTATTGCCGTTGCGTGTCACGAGTGTGGACATGCTGTGCAACATGCACGTAGCTATGCTCCATTGGTGCTCCGTTCGCAATTGGTTCCGATTGTAAATTTTTCGTCTCGTATTGCAACATGGGTGATTATTGCAGGTATGTTGATGCTTTCATCGGGTTTGGGTGAGACAATTTGCTGGATTGGAATTGCTCTTATTGGAACTTCGGCGCTCTTCTCGATCGTTACTCTTCCTGTGGAGTATAACGCTTCGGCTCGTGCCTTGGAGTGGATGGAGTCGACTCGTACGGTGCAAGGAGTTCAGCTTGCCCAAGCTCGTGAGGCTTTAAGTTGGGCTGCACGCACATATCTTGTTGCGGCATTATCGGCAATTGCAACTGTACTTTACTATGTAATGATTATTATGAATCGTACACGAGATTAACCTCTTGCATTTTTTTAATCATGGATTATACTAAACGAGCAGCACTTCTATGCTGCGCATGTTATGTCTCGCTTCTAGTTTTGAGTTTTATACCATCACAATCTCTCTTTGGGGTTGAGTTTCGTCGTGCAAATGTTCTTTCGGATCTTGTCACTTTTAACTCTGATAATATTTTCGAGAGTGTGGAGTTCGAAATTGATGCCGAGGAGTATGCGGTAGATTTGGAGCAGGTGGAGCAGCAGGTTGAGGCGCTGAATAGTTCAGATCCCGTTGCAGGTCAAAGTTTCTCTTGGAATGAGGATCCACTTGTAGACTCCCCAAATGTGGAGCCTACAGCGGAGCGCACCGTAGCTACAACAACGATGCTTAAAGGTATCGAACTCGTTCCAATCGAGAAGTTCGACACAACGGAGTTAAACTCCTTAAGTAAGGTTTATCGTAAATTACTTTCGCCCGACTCTTTGGTGCGTATTGCCGTTTTGGGAGACTCATTTATCGAGGCTGACATCCTTACGGCTGACTTGCGAGAATCGCTTCAAAGTCAATATGGAGGTTGCGGAACTGGCTTTGCTCCAGTGCACTCTGCGCTGACTCAATATCGAAAGACAGTAAATACACACGCTACAGGGTGGACTTCGTATAATATTATGCAACATAGAACGACTCCTGCTCCTTATAATTCACTCTTCTCGATTTCGGGTTGGGTATCGTTACCCTCGTCGGGAGCTACAACCACTTGGAAAGCAACCTCGGCTCGTGAGCATCTTGACTCTTGTCAATGTGTTCGGCTACAATTCTTGGCGCTTAATGATTCAGCTGTTGAGGTGTCGATAAATGGCGGTGAGAGTCGAACGTTTGACATTAAGGGAAGTGAGTCACTTCGTCAAATAGAGCTTCGTCAACGAAATATTCACTCGGTGACCATGCGTGTTGCGTCGGGTGCCGAAGGTTTTGTCGGCTATGGAGCCTATTTTGAAGGTGATAGAGGTGTCATTGTCGACAATTACTCGGTGCGTAGTAATAACGGCCAAGCGATGTTCTGGACGGCGGCAGCCATCAATGCTCAAATTGATAGAAGCATTGGAGGTTACGATTTAGTTATTTTGCAATATGGACTTAATATTCTAAATAGCGGAGTGAATATCTACACATCTTATGGCACGCAGGTCGAGAAGATGATTAACTATGCACATAAATGTTTTCCTAAGGCGGCAATAATTGTTCTTGGTGTAAGCGACCGTTCAACCAAGAAGAATGGAGTCTACGAGCCTATGCCCGAGGCGAAAAATCTGTTAGAGCAGCAACGTGCAGCGGCCGAAAATCAAGGTGTGAACTTCTGGAGTACCTACTCAGCGATGCAAGCTCAAGGCGGAATGAATCGTTTTGTGGTTAATGGTTGGGCAGCCAAAGATTATACACACATCACCTATGCAGGTGGACGACAAGTGGCGTGGGCTTTAGCCGATGCAATCAGCGCAGACGTAGAGGCCGAGCGTACAAAAATGGTAGTTAAAGTTGAATATGGACCTGTTATCAGTCGCAAGAGTGATAAAAAAATAAAAAGGTGGTTATCGTTTGGTGAGAAATGGATAGAATAACAATACACGAAAATTTATTTGCCAAAATCCTTGAACTGCTGAGTTATAACAAAGAGCAACCAATGATATTTAGTAGCGGAGTATTCTTGCTGCTCTTTTGTTGTTTTATAGCTATATATTGCGCATTGCGTCGTCGTGACAATTTGCGCATACTCTATGTTATTGCTTTTTCGCTCTATTTTTACTATAAATCGAGTGGGTTTTATCTTTTGTTGTTGCTCTTTTCGGCAGGGTGTGATTATATTATTGGGCGATCCATTGCCTACAGTATTTCATATCAATCTCGTCGATTGCTTGTTGCGCTGAGTGTTGCGATAAATTTAGGTATGCTCTTCTATTTTAAGTATACCAACTTTTTCATTCAAATATATTCAGATCTCTTCGGTGACGGATTTCTCGATTTTCAGAATATTTTCTTGCCTGTTGGAATTTCGTTTTTTGTATTTCAATCAATGAGCTACACGATTGATATATTCCGAGGTAAGGTGAAACTTTTGCATCGCTTTTCCGATTATCTTTTCTATTTGAGTTTCTTCCCTCAATTGGTCGCTGGTCCAATTGTTAGAGCTAAGGATTTTTTGCCTCAGATACGTAAACCTCTGCATTTAACGCGAGAGATGATGGGAACGGCCGTCTTCCTTATTGTCACGGGACTCTTCAAAAAGGCGATAATCTCAGATTATATTTCGCTAAATTTTGTCGATCGAGTATTCGATCAGCCACTTTTATACTCTGGTTTTGAGTCTCTGATGGCCATTTATGGTTATGCCTTGCAGATCTACTGTGACTTCTCGGGATATTCAGATATGGCGATAGGTTTGGCGCTTATTCTCGGATTTACATTTCCTAAGAACTTCGATGCTCCGTATAAGTCGGTTACAATTACCGAATTTTGGAGGCGTTGGCATATTTCACTCTCTTCATGGCTTCGGGATTATCTATATATCTCGCTTGGTGGAAATCGAAAAGGTAAAATTCGCACTTATGTCAACCTGTTAATAACAATGGTTTTAGGTGGACTTTGGCATGGTGCTGCAATACGTTTTATATTGTGGGGGGCTCTGCATGGTGTGGCCTTGGCTCTGCATAAAGTGTGGTTGTCATATTTTCCGAATGCAAAAAGCGATGGAAAACAGATGGATCTGTGGCCTCGTATTGCGGGTATTTTTCTTACATTCAATCTTGTTTGTTTCGGATGGCTTCTCTTTAGAGCCGATTCAATGGAGACGGTTGGTTTGATGCTTCATCAAATTGTGTATGATTTTAATTTGGCGATAATTCCACAGTTTATTTCTGGATATAAAGTTATTATTGCGATCCTTATTTTAGGATATACTTTACACTTCTTGCCATCACGATATAACGATTGGGCGTGCCAAAAACTCATTGATGGTGGTTTTGCTCTTCAGCTTGCTGTTACTGTTTTTATGATATGGTGTGTTATGCAGATGCAGTCAAGCGAGATTCAGCCATTTATCTACTTCCAGTTCTAGCGGCAAGTGGCTTAAAACGCATAATTATGATTAGTGCCTGTGCACATATTGCACAGGCGCTAATAATCTGTTTAAATTTCTCTCATCTAATTTGTTAAGGATCTGTCACTTCACTTTTCTCTCTTAACAATTTTAGCGAGAAAAACTTAAACAGATTCTAATCATAAGAAATATAAAATAATCCAATTATAACAGCTCAATTTTCTCACTCTCACCCCAATCTAATACACCAAATCCAGCGCTGGCACTTCCCTCAGGAAGGGTTATTTTATCATCTTCGGAGGTAAGATCAATAAATATTTCAGTGTTATCTTGCTCTAAGATTTGATCTGTAACATCACGAGTAAATGTAACCATTTCGCCACTAGATAAAATTACATCTATCACAACTTCATAGTTTAACGAATCATCATCGACTTTGCCAAATGTATTTGTCTCTCCTGTGGCGACACCATCTATATTGTCGCTATTATTATACGTTCTCTCACCGAGTTCAAGACCATAAAGAGGCGCTGAATCAGAATTTAAGAAACGGTTGCTGCTTGAAAGATAGACTCCCGAGGCTAAACCTCGAATTATAGCTTCGATATAGGCTGCATTATTTAAATTGTCGACTCCGAGCGAGACTACACAGCGAGTAGTTGAGGGTGTGGGTGTCGCCTCCAATATGGTTTGTGTTACAGTATCGTCTGCCACTCCACAACAGCTACACGATAACATATCTTCGCTCACCTCAAAATCTTCCATCTTCCATACTGCCATACTTCCAATTGTTTGAGCCATAACCTCGTCGCTCTGTAATTCGTAGAAAAAATCATTAGAAGAACTTCGTCCGATCATCTCAGCATAAAATAGTTCGTATGAATCTGCATTATTGAAATTAACACCTGCAATATCGCCCACAAAATCATTGAAAATCAAAATTGAGTAGCTCCCCTCAGGTAGATCAATATAGGCAGAGGATATATCGCCCGAAATTTTAGTATATGGTTGATCCTCACTCTTGGAGTAGGCATAAATCGAGACGTTGTTGATATTGTCAATATCTATATTTGATTCCGACCAATTAATATTAAACTCTATCCGTGAGCTAATGGTCTCAGACTCCAATTTGCAGAGTGACTGCCTTTTGCAACTACTCAAAACCGAGAGCATCAACACACAATAAATTATCCATTTAAGCGGAGATAAATTAACTCTCCAAAATATTTTTACCATACTCATCTTCTATTTTTCTCGTTACAGTTGATTAGCCACGAGAGCGAAACTCGTGCTCTAGTTGGGCCAAACCATGAATATCTACCGCTACTCTGCTCGATGGCGTGCCAACGTTCATTAATGCAAAATTCAGCGTGATAGTGTCGGTAATCGGTTGCTAAATAACCGATGCCAAGAGAGTACTCCAAGCGGAGATTTTCTGCTCGGTTTATTGTGTGAGCATAGCCTCCACTCAACCCCGCCGCAATAAAGAATTCACCTTGATACCCCTTTGCGTGATACTCAAAGTCATATGATCCAACACCTGCATAGAGTCCCGTAAACCATCCTGTGAGAATCGGCCGTGAGGATCTTTCACCCCACCAATATCTTCCCTCAAGGTTGCCGCTGAGGAGCTGAATACGGTTGCGTCGGCTGTCGGCTTTGTGATTGTCGAAGATCCACCAAGGGAAGATATACTCTGCTGCAATTGACCATCTATCTTTAATCGGTACCTCAACTTCAACGTTTATCAGCGTTGCAATATCGAAAAGTAGATTTGTTTTAACTGCAAAGAGCGCTTGGAGGTTCTCTTGAATTTGGGCGGTATTTTGATCTGCATTTGTATTCTCCGCAATTGGAGCGACAAGAATATTTTCGTCTGAGATAATTGGAATTTCCAACGGAGGATCAGAACTTTCAACTTCATCATTCAACACAGTTATTGCCACCGTCACCGAAGCGAAGCGTAACTGAGGATAGATATTGGTTAATAGGTATTTATAGGTTTCGCCATCATTTAATTTCATCAGGCTCACATTCCGCTCGTGACTATTTTCGTTCTCGACAATTGCCTTAATATCTGCGGCAAAAGGTAGCTCCTGATTTTGGGTGATGTTGATGAGTCTCTCCCACGCTACACCTCGATAACTAGTTGTAATTAACGAGTCAGGTAGCCTCACCATCTGAGTAAGATAATCTCGAACAGATTCACTTCTCAGCTTCGAAAGACGCATATTGAAAGCCTCATCACCCTCGGGGGAGCTGTAACCTACAATATTAATATGTCTGATTTCAGGCCGAGAATTCTCTACGAGTAGAGTTAGTTTCTGTAAGTTGTAGCTATCTATGATAACATTGCTACCTTGATTAAAATACAACCTAATCATAGTCGAGCCATTCCCAGCCGAGAGCTCGAAACTCAAAAGAAGTGTTAAAAGGGTCAAAATTAATCTCCCTCTCAACAGTTTATTTCCACACATTGCACATTGTTTTTTTTAACATTTTGCAAAGAGCGTGCAAAAGAGAAAATGTGGAGTATAATATTTATCTCTTTCTATCGGTTAAAAAAATCTGATCTATACTCTTTTGGGGTTTGTGAAGTGTGTTTTTTGAAATATTGTGAGAGGAATGAAGCATTTGGGAAATGCAGATGGTCGGCAATGGTGGCTATAGAGAGATCTTCGTTTTGGAGCAAACGCCTGATGCTTATAATTATATATTGGCTAATCCACTCAGAAGCTGTTTTATTAGAAACCCGTTTAACAACCTTAGAGAGGTGGCTCGGAGTGATAGATTGCATCTGAGCAAAATAGTCGAGATTGCGATTATATAGATCGTCATTATAGAGTTGTGCCACAAAAGTATGGAAGATAATATCATCCCGAGAGCGCTCCCGTTCGATATTAGGTTTACTATTATTGAAAAGTGCAGCAATTTCATAAATGATGATTTTCAATATAGATTCGTCAATCTCTTTTCTCAAAGGATGTTCAATATTTGCGCTCTCACGCAAAAACGTATCACGCAGAAACAGAATCTTTTGAGCCTCCTTCTTCTTAAGAGAGATAGAGGGGTTATTATTAATCGAAGTGATGTAAAATCCTTTATTCGAGAGGTCGGCATTGATAAGGGTGTCAAAATCAACGCCAAAGATCACACCATCAAAATCATCACTCACATGAATTGCCTGCGTATATGAGTTTGGAAGAGCAACCATCATGTCCCAAGGCTTGATGCTATATTGTCGAGAGTCAATAACAACATCACTACTCCCCGAAGTGCAGATCAAAAAACCACCAGCCTCCAACCGCACAGGAATACCCTCACGGAACTCATCAAAATCCGAGGTGCGACCAGCAATATAATTTATCCCATTAAGCATTTTACAAATATACATAAAAACGTATTAGAATCCAAAAACAACTCTCTTACTGCCCTGTGCGGGCGGCAGCAGGGTGCTCCCCGCGGAGCTATTCTTCTCTTGCGATATTGGGCATATAGCTTTTTTTAAAAGCTATATGATTTTATAAATTAAGGAGTTGCCGCAAATAAATTTGCACAACTCCTTAACTTATAAAATTTATCAAATGCTTTCAGCATTTGAACCCAATTCGAGGTGAACGTTACCAAAATTTGCAATTAAAAGCAATTAGTTAAAATATGATATTCGTGTGAACTTTAAGAATCTGTTTAAATTTCTCTCTTAACAATTTTAGCGAGAAAAACTTAAACAGATTCTAAACTATATTTCAAATATTATTTTTTTTTCGATTGTCTATGATAGGTGTCCCTCGACGGATTGTTGATGACAACTTTAGTTGTCATTAGATATGTTTAGTGCATTGACCGTTGAAAGTTTACTTTCATAAGGTCGATGCACTAAACATATCGTAGGAGCGTAGCGACAACAATCCGACGCAAGACAAAGACAAAAACGATAGTTTTTGAGTCCAGGCTGTGCCTGGCGGCCGCCCGCTGCAAGGGCAGTCCTCAACAGGGAATGGCAGTCCTCGACAGGGAATGGCTGACCCCTTAATGTGTAAACACTCGACCCTTTTGCGTTTCGCTGGTTTCGTATGCGAGGCGGGTTTGTGTTGGGTATTCGAGTTTTTCGAACTCTTCGACTGCTGTTCTTAAATCTTCTAACAGCATATCTGCCATGTCTCGGGTCATTCCTTGGCGTACCACCACACGCATCACAATCACGTCGTCGATCTCTTCGGGCATGGTGTATGCGGGGATCATCCAACCATTTTGTTGCAATCTATTCTGTAGATCATATAGAGTCCACTTTGCAGTTTTATTATACTCCTCATCCATCGACCATATGAAAAGTGGATTCTCGACATTTTGGGAGAAGTTCTTGAAACACTTGATCGCTCCAATCTGATCGTGACAGTAGATTGCAATATCCATTGAGGCACGTTGCACATCACGGTAGCCCTCGAATCCGAGATGCACAAAATTATAATACTGACCTAGAATCTGTGCTGCGGGACGTGAGAAGTTGAGACCTACTTGTGTTATGCTCGCTCCAAGGTAGTTCACACTAAACGACATGTCGGCAGGAAGGTAGCTCTTATCTCGCCATACTACCCATCCGAGACCAGGATATACCAAACCATATTTATGTCCCGATGTCGATATTGAGATCACATTGTCGAGGCGGAAATCCCATTTGCATTCGGGGTTGAGGAATGGAAGTATAAATCCTCCTGAGGCTGCATCAACATGTATCGGTACGGCATAATCTGTTTTTGCATTATAAACGGATAATGCACGATCTAGTGCCTCAACATCATCGTTGAGACCTGTCCATGTGACACCGACTATTGGAACGATACATATTGTATTCTCGTCACATAGGGCAATGGCTTCGGCGGGGTCTAAAGTTTGATGTTTCATGGTTAGAGGTACTGCACGGAGCTCAATTTGCCATAGCTGGCAGAATTTCTCCCAGACAACTTGATATGCAGCACTCATCACCAGGTTTGGCCTATCGTAAGGCATTCCGTTTTTCTTGCGACGCTCTCGCCAACGTAACCATGCCGCCACACCACCGAGCATACATGCCTCTGAGGATCCTATACCTAGGGCACCGCATTTGGACTCATTTTTTTCGGGTGTATTCCATAGATTCGCAAGGATGTTGATACATCTACCACACATTAGGGCGACACGAGGATACTCCGTCTCGTCGATATAATTAATATCTATTGCGTCGTTCATAAGTTTTGTGGCGTACTCATCCATGTATGTTGTCACGAATGTTGCGAGGTTGAGTCGAGGTTGGGTTTGGGGATATGTTTCATCCTTAACCATTTTATATGCCGTTTCGGCTTCGAGGCCTTTTTGTGGCATGAATTGTGCGGGTGCTGGAGCCATTGTAGGCTCTGCCTGCATTGAGCTGATGCTCGATGTTGATGATTTGTCTACTTTTGCCATAATTTAATCAAAGTTTTATCAACTTATGTCAAAAACTTTGCCAACGAAGTCGTATCTTTGTGCAAAATATTTTTATATATAATTTATGCTTAGTTCAATTAAAAACATTATCTTCGACCTTGGTGGTGTGGTCATCGACCTCGATCGTCAACGTTGCGTCGACTCATTTACTCGTATTGGCTTCCCTGAGGCTGATAAACTTGTCGATTGTTATCATCCTGCTGACTTCTTCAATAAACTCGAAAGAGGTCAACTTAGCGAAGATGAGGTGTTCGACATTATCCGAGAGAAAGCTCAGAAAGAGATTCACAATGAGGATATTCGCAAGGCCTATGGAGATATTCTAATCGAGATTCCGCTTTATAAGTTACGCCTGATAGAGTCACTTAAAAATCAAGGATATAAAATTTATGCTCTGTCGAATATCAATCCTATTGTTATCTCTAAGGTTAGAGATCTCTTCTCTATAGATGGTAAAAAGATGGAGGATTATTTCGATAAATTATATTTATCATACGAGGTAAAGAGTCTAAAGCCTGATCCTGAGATCTTTGAAATTTTAATCTCTGATAGCGGGGTGAAACCTGAGGAGACTCTATTTATTGATGACTCGGAGCACAATATCTCGGCAGGTCAGAAGTTCGGTTTGCAAGTTTATCTTGCGAGTGCCTTTGAGGATTATTCTCATCTTTTTGAGAAGTAAAATTAAGGTTAACACACAAAAATAATCTTCCCAGATTGTAAGAGTCGTCGATTTAAAGAGTTCTCGGCTATTTATGCTATCGAAGCAGATTTTGAATCGTTATTTTGATTATCTTTGTAAAGTTCACACATACAAAACATAGACAAAGATAGATATGGCAAACATAGATTTAGATAAAACACCTCAGTTTGAGCAGGTGCTTGATACGACACGCAAAGGGTGAAACCCTTAAACTTGTCAATACTGCTCTCATTGATCTATATTGGTCTGTTGGAAAGTATGTGAGTCTAAAGACAGCGAATGAGGGCTGGGGTAAATCTACGGTCGTTGAACTCGCTAAATACCTTGCACATACAGCACCAAATATTGATGGATTCTCTGATAAAAATATCTGGAGGATGAAGCAATTTTATGAGACGTATGTTGCCGAGCCAAAACTCTCAACACTGTTGAGAGAAATTAGCTGGAGTAATAACCTTGCCATAATGTCGAGAGCTAAGTCGTTTGAAGAGAGGGAGTTTTATATGAGACATTGTATAATGGAACGATATTCAGCACGAGAACTTCAACGTCAAATTTCTGCCTCTCTGTTTGAACGTTATATGTTGAGTGACACAAAACTTTCACCAGTGGCGAGAGATATTCACCCAGATATTGATAAGACCTTTAGAGATAGTTACATTTTTGAATTTCTTGGAAAACCAGCTATTGAAGATGAGAAGGGTCTACGCAAAGGTCTTGTAAAACAGATGAAGGAGTTTATCTTGGAGCTTGGAAAGGACTTTTTATTCATAGGGGAAGAGTATCGAGTGCAGGTTGGTAGTGGCGATTTTTATATTGACCTATTATTCTATCATCGAGGCTTACAGTGTCTCGTTGCGTTTGAGTTGAAAGATGATAAGTTTAGACCAGAACACATTGGTCAGATAGATTTCTATCTTGAGGCACTGGATAGAGATGTTAGAAAGAGTAATGAAAATCCAAGTATCGGGGTGTTGCTGTGCAAAGATAAAGATAGTGAGGTTGTTGAGTATGCACTCTCTCGCTCACTCTCTCCAACTATGGTAGCTGAATACAAAATGCAGTTGCCTGATAAGAAAATCCTGCAACAGAAACTGCACGAACTATCTGAGAAGTAACGTATTGTGCTCAATTCCACGCAAAACCCAGTATAACAAAAAAGTCTATTGATTTTGAAAGTTTTTTTTCAAAATCAATAGACTTTTTTTTTAGAAATGATAGCTACCTATTGCATCGCCTTAATTGGAGCTAAGCAACGTTCGATCTCTTCATCTGTAAGTTCGAAGTTTTGAAGATCACCATTCAAGTATGACTCGTATGATGGCATATCAATAAGTCCGTGACCACTTAGATTGAATAGAATAACCTTCTCCTCACCTGTTTCGATACACTTCTTCGCCTCGTCTACTACCGCAGCAATTGCGTGACATGACTCTGGAGCAGGTACAATACCTTCGGTCTTAGCAAAGAGACAACCAGCCTCGAAAGAGTCTATCTGCTCAATATCTACAGCCTCCATAAGACCATCTTTCATCAGTTGCGACACGATAACTCCCGCACCATGATAACGCAAACCTCCAGCGTGAATCTTCGATGGAGTAAATCCATGACCAAGAGTATACATCGGTAAAAGTGGAGTATATCCAGCCTCATCACCATAATCGAAGAAGAATTGACCACGTGTCAACTTAGGACAACTAGCAGGCTCAGCTGCCACATATCGAGTCTTTTTATCCCCCTTGATGCTGTGGCGCATAAATGGGAAAGCAATACCACTAAAGTTAGAACCGCCACCGAAACAAGCGATAACAACATCTGGATACTCACCCGCCATCTCCATCTGTTTCTCAGCCTCAAGACCAATGATTGTTTGGTGTAGAGATACGTGGTTTAGCACCGAACCCAAAGTATACTTACAACCCTCAGTTGTCATTGCAAGCTCGATAGCCTCAGAGATTGCTGTACCTAGTGAACCTGGGTGGTTAGGTTGTGATGTGATAATATCTTTTCCTGCACGAGTTGAAAGCGATGGAGATGGAGATACCTCAGCACCATAAACTTTCATAAAGCTCTTGCGGTAAGGCTTCTGCTCGTATGTAACTTTCACTTGATATACAGCGGTGTCCAAACCAAATTTGCTCGCTGCATAGCTTAACGCCGAACCCCATTGTCCTGCACCTGTCTCGGTTGTGACGTTGGTTAAACCATCTTGCTTACAGTAATATACCTGAGCCAATGCCGAGTTGATCTTGTGACTTCCGATTGGGCTTACACTCTCATTCTTGAAGTAGATATGAGCAGGTGTACCAAGCGCCTTTTCAAGCTCGTATGCACGCACAAGAGGTGTCGAACGATAAAACTTATACATCTCACGAACCTCCTCTGGAATCTCGATCCAAGTGTCGGTGTCGTTGAACTCTTGACGACATAACTCCTCAGCAAATAGAGGGTATAGATCTTTAGCCTCCAGTGGTTTGCGAGTCTTTGAGTCGATCATTACCATTGGCTTGTTTGGCATATCTGGTTGAATGTTATACCAGTAGCGTGGAATCTCATCTTCGGAAAGAAAGAATCTCTTTTGTTTTGTTGTGCTCATATTTTTGATTTTAAAGGTTTTCTTGTTTGCGCAATAACTACAAAATTACTATAAAAATATTAAATCTACTAGCTATATGGCTATTTTTTTTCGTGTAAAACGACACACTCTATAGTTTTTTCATAAAAAAGTACTATCTTTGAAATTAGTTTTAATATTAAAAACCTAAAATCAACACAATATGAAAAAACTAACCCTCTTACTTTTTCTTGCATACACTTTAGTGGGTTGCAAAAACCCTAATCTTGGTCGATACGAAGTTATCGGAACTGTCTCAGACTCTACATTTAATGGGCAGATGGTAGATATAATTATCCCAAAGGTTGATGGGATTTTAGATTCAACACTCGTTGTCGACAATAAATTTAAACTAAAGGGAAAACTTCCGCAAAAAACCCTCTATCAAATTAGAATACGAAATAAAAATATCGCACTTGCGGCAACCGAAGATGATGAACCCGTAACAATCGGTTTCGGCAAAACGGGACACGTAATCACCACGGGAACCAATAGTATGGCAGTTTCAACCCTCGCCAAGGAGCTCAACGATCTCTCAATAAGATTTATGATGGTGAGCCGCAATATCCCCGATGATAAGATTGTAAATGAGGAGCACGATAAATTTAGAGATCAAACGCTCACCATCCTCAGAAAATGCGTTGAGGAGAACACCGATAATCTAATGGGTGTATACGCAATTTGGCAATTGGATAATTTCCTGCGAATTGATTCAACAACCTCGCTAGATTCACTCACCTCGATGGTGCCAATCTCAAAGGAGAGTCCAATTATTAAATCAATACGTTACGATTTGGAGCGTTTCGAGGCTACACAACCAGGAGCGATGTTTACAGATTTTGACGGCAAAGATGCAAACGATAACCCAATTAAGCTCTCAGATTTTGTTGGTAAAGGTAAATATGTCTTGGCCTCATATTGGACTGGCTGGGCAGGAGCCTGCTGGGAGGAGATACCTTATATGAAAGAGAATTATGCAAAATATAAGGATAAAGGTTTGGTTGTTCTAGGTATAAATATTTGGGATAAGAAAAAGAGCCTAATGCAAATTATCGAGACCGAGGAGCTCAACTGGGATATGATCTTTGCGCTAGACAATAGAGATGCAACAAAATTGTACGGTGTTCAAACAATGCCAACATTGATCCTTTTTGCCCCAGATGGCACAATCGTGAACCGCACAGTGCAAGGTGAAGAGACAGGTAAACTTCTCGAAGAGATCTTTGGTGAGTAGTTTCTTATAACCGCCTTACCTGCTGTGATTTTATTATAATCTTGTAGATTACATCAAAAATAGAGAATAAAATTAGATTCGAGAGTTTTTCTCTCTTTTCTAACTTTAGTCTCTTTTTTTGTTACAATCTGCTGTTTTACATAAAACTGCGACTATATAGCACTATATTTTTAATTTTAGTATAGATCTATTTTGTTAGTATAATGTGTAGAGTTTTTATAACTACTTTTGTTCTTTGAATTCTAATTCATATCCTTTATATTCAGGCTTCATGATTGCTCCAGTTGCGGCATCTATTCCCCAGCCGAGAATATTTGTAAGGTTAATAATTGATACAGCATTGAAATCTTTATATATCATTAATGAAGTCTTTGAGTAGCCCTCTTTTTCTGCTGTTACCATAGTTTCTGAGAATCCACGGCGTACCTTTGTTTGGAATGGAAATGTAACATTATGATATTTAAACCCATCAATATTGACATAATCAGCTTCCTGTATATTGGCATCAATAATAATATTAGATTTTGAACCAGTAAAAATTGTAGCGCATGACGTTAAAGTCAAAGCAGATACGGATAGTAATAATAATCTCTTCATAGTTTGCATTTTTTTGAATTATTTTTTAGTTGATCTTGTAAAAAGAGTGCAGATATAATAGTGCTTTTTTCTATTTTTATTTATAAATCCACTTAGGTCACAATATGCAGATAATATCTCCAATAATTTATCGTCATTGATAATTCTATTTATGGAATTGGCGTTGTAGATGATACTCTCATGATACCCAGATAGCTCCCTGGAGGTAATGTCATTTTTACACGCATTAAAAAAATTATATAAATTATTGTCTGTATATTTTAAATGAGAGAGTAATGTGTGTTTCTCATCTTCATTTATCAATACAAGGTCAATGCACATGTCATTTAGCGTTGAAGTAATACAAGAAATATCATCTCTAACTTTACATATGTCAGCATATTCTTCTTTAGTAAGTAGCTGTTTAGCTAAAGGTAGTATTTTATCAATCTCTCTATTAAATTTAAAGTACATCTTAGCAACATTAGGATTTCCTTTTAGAGATAGTACAATAGCTGATTTTAAGGAATTATAATATTCTATGTCTGCTTCTAAAGCATTTATAATCTGATAATACTTATCATACATTTCAAGTTTTAAAGCATTTTCTTGGATTATATTTTGCTTTCTTGCTATCCTTGCTAAAAATATTGTTAGCATAATAAACGAAATGCTACTCACAGCATCCCAAAAATGTTTAATTGAAATAATTTCTTCCATATTTGCTTTGTGTTTATTTACCTGCAACGACAGTTATTAGATCTTTGTGGTGGAGGTATTTTTCGGCTAGGCGTTTGACCTCGGATGGGGTGATAGACTCTATTCTTGATAGGTTTTGGGCAATTATTCCGTTGTCACAGTCGCATAGAATATTTTCGATTGTAACGTCGGCAATGCCGAATGGACCATCTAAGATTCTCATTATCTCGCCTGCCATGATGTGTTTGACCATGGTTAGCTCCTCGTCGCTTACCTCTTCTGTGCGTAGGCGTTCGATTTCGCTGTAGATCAGATTTAAGGCATCCTCTTCGACCTCGCATCCAACTTGTGTAGCTACGGCTATGTAACCCTCAGCAGCGAAGTTTACCAGCGCTGAGACAACACCATAGGTGTATCCTCGCTCCTCACGAAGTGTTTGCATTAGGCGTGAGCCGAAGTAGCCGCCTAAGATTGTCGCTACAACTTGCATTCCGAGGAAGTCGGGGTGAGAGCGGGTGAAGAGTCTGCGTCCGATTCTAATTGAGGATTGAACTGCTGCGCTATCTTCAACTTTGAAGTATGGACGTTGCTGAACTTCAGGGAAGTAAACTTGTGGTGGTTGTACTCCGCTTGGGATTGCTTCGACAACTCTTTTGATAAGTTTTAACTCTTCATCTCCAACTTTACCACTACACACAACAAAGCAGTTTTGAGCGCAATAATGGTCTTTGTAGAATTTGATTATATCTTCCTGTTTTAGAGTGTCGTAGGCCTCTGTGGGTGATGTTATACCATAAGGGTGTGAGCTGCCGAAGAGTGAGCGTGCAAACTCCTCTCGGGCTTTGGTCTCGATTCTCTTTCTCTCGATTGTAAGGCGTTGTTTTCGCTTTGCGGCGTAGGTTTCGACCTCGGATACGGGGAATGAGGGGTGGAGGATGATTTGCTCGGCAACCTCTAGGGTTGGAGCAACGAATTTTGTTAACGAGCAGAAGTTGATGTAGGTGTAATCTCGGTCGATATTTACATCGTAATATGAGCCGTAATAGTCTAATTTCTCGGCTATTTGGTGTGAGGTCATCGTGTCGCCACCCTCACTTAGGAGGTTGGCTGTAGCTGAGGCTACGAATGGTGAATCTTGGTGCACTGATCCTGCGCCAAAGATAAAACTTACTCGCAGAACTTCGAACTCCTCACCGTGAAGTGTATATATTTTTACACCGTTGGCACATTGGTGCACCGTGGCATTTTGTAGGGAAATATCCATTTAGTTAATCTTTTTTTCGATAAATAAGTGTTGAGCTACGCTCTTGTCGGAGAAGTCGTTGGCTAAACTCTATTATTCGTTCAGCTGTGATTGAGCGGTAGATTTCCACCTCTTTATTGATTAGAGGTAGATCGCCTGCCATTTCGTAAAAGCCTAGATTCATCGCTTTGTTCATCACGTTGATCTCTCCGAAGAGGGTGTTGGCTTCGAACTTATTTTTCACCTTTTCGATTTCGTACTCTGAGGCCGATTCAGTTTTTAATGACTCTATTTGGCTCCATATTGCCGCCTCGGCTTGCTCAATGGTGGTCGAGGGGAGTAGCTGACCTGTGAAGATCATCATTCCTGGATCTATGTCGCCTGTGATATAACAATTCACCGAGGCGAAGAGTCTCTGTTGCTTGACTAGCTGTTGATTCATTCTGCCTGAGTCACCGCCAGCCAAAATATCTGAGATTAGATCTGCTGTGAAGTAATCCTTTGAGAAACGACCGTCGATATGGAAGATCACAGAGATTGTTGTCGCTGGAACATCCCGCACAACCTCCAAGCGTTGAGCTTCGGTCTGTTCGGGCTCTTGGGGAATTGTTTTTTTTATGATCGGTGTATCCTCGATGTGTGAGAACCACTTTGCGGCAAGTTCAAAAAGTTGCTCCTCCTCGATGTCGGCCGAGATGGATAAAATGCAGTTCGATGGGCGATAATAGGTGCGGTAAAATTGCTCTACCTCCTCCATTGTTGCCGCAGCAATATGGTCGGGTGAGAGTCCGATTGTCGACCAACGATAGGGGTGAACTTTATAACATAGATCACGCAGCAACATATTTTGATCGCCATACGGTTGATTCAAATATCGCTGTTTGAACTCCTCGATAACAACTTTTTTCTCTAGTTCGAGCAGCTCTTCGGTGAGAGCTAATCCCTTCATTCTGTCTGCCTCCAAGGCCAAAGCTATCTCGATATTATCTTTAGGCAGAGTGATATAAAAATCTGTATAATCGTTATTTGTAAATGCGTTATTCTCTCCCGAAGCCATCTGAACAACGGTGTCATAATCGGGGAATTGCTCAGTTCCTCGAAACATAAGATGCTCGAAGAGGTGGGCGAATCCTGTGCGTGAGGGATCCTCATTTCGAGCCCCCACAGAGTAGAGCATATTGACAGCTGCTAGCTTCGATACGCTATCTCGATTGACAACGACGGTCAATCCATTCTCTAATATTCGTTTTTTGTACAAAATCATAGGTGCAAAGGTACAAATTTTGGCAAACTTTTTATTTATTGTCACTTTTTTTTCGTAAGTTTGTAAAAATTGAGTGCAACTAAAACTATGCCTATAAAAAGTATAGGAGAGAGTATATTATATAAAAATGGCTTTTTTGCCGTTTAAAGGCTTCAATTATATTTCGCTAATTTACACACTTATAACGCATTGTTAGAAAACTAACACTGTTTTAATTATGATTTCTCGATTTTTTTTGCAATATTTACATCCGATATATGTAGATAGTCCATCTATCTTATATCTGATGTACTAAAAGAGCATTGACACTAACAAACTATAAACAAACTGAATATAATTAAATTTTAAAAAAATGGCAGAAAAGAAATTTATTACCTGTGATGGTAACTATGCTGCTGCTCACGTAGCCTACATGTTTTCGGAGGTTGCAGCAATCTATCCTATCACTCCATCTTCAACAATGGCTGAGCTCGTTGACGAGTGGGCGGCTAAAGATCGTAGAAACATCTTCGGTGAGACCGTTAAAGTTGTTGAGATGCAATCTGAGGCTGGTGCGGCAGGTGCTGTGCATGGTTCATTGCAGAGTGGTGCTCTAACTACTACATTTACCGCATCTCAGGGTCTATTGCTTATGATCCCTAATATGTACAAGATTGCAGGTGAGTTGCTTCCAAGTGTATTCCACGTTTCGGCTCGTGCTTTGGCGGCTCAATCGCTTTCGATCTTCGGTGACCACCAAGATGTTATGGCTGCTCGTCAAACTGGTTTTGCAATGCTTGCTACCTCTTCGGTTCAAGAGATTATGGATTTGGCTGGTGTGGCTCACATCGTAGCTCTTAAGGCTCGTGTTCCATTCCTTCACTTCTTCGATGGTTTCCGTACTTCTCACGAGATTCAAAAGGTTGAGCTTATCGACCAAGATGCTTTGGCTGAGATGTTCGACAAGGATTGCTTGAAGGCTTTCCGTGACAACGCTCTTAACCCAGCACACCCAGTAACTCGTGGTACTGCTCAAAATCCAGATATTTACTTCCAAACTCGTGAGGCTTCTAACAAATTCTACGATGCAATTCCTGATATGGTTGCCGAGACTATGGAGAAGATCTCTGAGATGACAGGTCGTACATACAAGCCATTTACATATTATGGAGCTCCAGACGCTGAGAATATCATCGTTGCAATGGGTTCTGTAAATGACACTATCAAGGAGGTTATCGACTATAAGGCTGCTCAAGGCGAGAAAGTTGGTTTGATCGTAGTTCACCTATATCGTCCATTCTCTCCAAAATATTTCTTCGATGTTGTTCCTGCATCAGTTAAACGTATCTGCGTTTTGGATCGTACTAAGGAGCCAGGAGCTCACGCTGAGCCATTGTACCTAGATGTAAAAGATATGTTCTATGGCAACGAGCTTCAACCAATGATTATTGGTGGTCGTTACGGTCTATCGTCTAAAGATACTACTCCTGCACAAATCATCGCAGTTTATGATAACCTTGCTGCCGCAGAGCCTCGCGATCACTTCACAGTTGGTATCAACGACGACGTAACTTGTTTGTCATTGCCAGTTGGTGAGGAGATTCCAGTATCTAAGGCTGGTACTTTCGAGGGTCTATTCTTCGGTTTGGGTGCTGACGGTACTGTAGGTGCTAACAAGAACTCAATTAAGATTATCGGTGGTTCAACCGACAAATATTGCCAAGCATACTTCTTCTACGATTCAAAGAAATCGGGTGGTTACACAGCTTCTCACCTTCGTTTTGGTGACAACCCAATCACTTCGCCTTACTTGGTGACAACTCCTGACTTCGTGGCGTGTCACGTTCCATCGTATGTTGATAAGTATGATGTTTTGAAGGGTCTTAAACCAGGTGGTTCATTCCTTTTGAACTCGGTTCACGATGCAGAGACAACTTGCGCAACTTTGCCAGACCACATGAAGGTATATTTGGCTAAGAATAATATCAAATTCTATATTATCAACGCAACGAAGATCGCCGTAGATTTGGGTCTAGGTTCTCGTACCAACACAATCATGCAGTCGGCATTCTTTAAGATCGCTGATGTGATTCCTTTCGACAAGGCTCAAGATGAGATGAAGAAAGCTATCTTGAAATCTTACGGTAACAAGGGTGAGGATATTGTAAATATGAACTATGCTGCGGTTGACGCTGGTGGTGACGCTGTTGTTACAGTTGACGTTCCTGCTGAGTGGGCTTCAATCGAGCTTGGATGTGCTTGCGCATGTGAGACTACAGTTGATGAGTCTCGTCCAGCATTCGTTCGCAATATCGTTGATCCAATCAATGCTCTTAAGGGTGATGATCTTCCAGTTTCGGCATTCAACGGCCGTGAGGATGGTACTTGGGATAATGGTACAGCTGCTTTCGAGAAGCGTGGTATCGCCGTTAAGGTTCCTGAGTGGATTGCTGAGAATTGTATTCAATGTAACCAATGTGCTTATGTTTGTCCTCACGCAGCTCTTCGTCCATTCCTTGCAACAGAGGAGGAGGCAGCAGCTTCAGGTGTAGAGTGGAAACAAGGTATGGGTGAGACTAAGGAGTACAAATTCCGTATCCAATTATCTCCACTAGATTGTACAGGCTGTAACAACTGTGTTGACGTTTGTCCATCTAAGACTAAGGCTTTGGTTATGAAATCTCTTGATTCTCAAGTTGCACAAACTGCAAACTGGGAGTATGCAACAACTAAGGTTGGTTACAAGAAGGTTGTTGACAAGACTAAGAGTGTTAAGAATCTACAATTTGCTCAACCTCTATTCGAGTTCTCAGGAGCTTGTGCTGGTTGTGGTGAGACTCCATATATTAAAGCTATCACTCAATTGTTCGGTGAGCAAATGATGGTTGCAAATGCTACAGGTTGTACTTCGATCTACTCTGGTTCAGCTCCATCGACTCCATATTGTACTAACGAGAATGGCGAGGGTCCAGCATGGGCAAACTCACTATTCGAGGATAATGCAGAGTTCGGTATGGGTATGCACATGGGTGTTGAGAAACTTCGTGACCGTTTGCAAATTGCAATGGAGCAAGGTGCTGCATGTCCAGAGTGTTCAGAGGAGATGAAGGCAGCAATGCAAGAGTGGATCGCTTCACGTAACTCAACTTCTGCTTCAGCAGCTGCAACAGCAAAACTTCTTCCATTGGCAGAGGCTTGCGGTTGTGAGACTAGCAAGAAGATCCTTGAGATGAAAGAGTGGTTGACTAAGAAATCACAATGGATCATCGGTGGTGACGGCTGGGGTTATGACATCGGTTTCGGTGGTGTTGACCACGCTTTGGCATCGGGTATGGATATTAACATCCTTATCGTTGATACTGAGGTTTACTCAAATACTGGTGGACAATCTTCTAAGTCGACTCCAGTTGGAGCTATCGCTAAGTTCGCATCTTCGGGTAAACGTATCCGCAAGAAAGATATTGGAGCTATCGCAATGACTTATGGTTATGTTTATGTTGCACAAGTGTCAATCGGAGCATCTCAAGCGCAATTGCTTAAGGTTCTTAAAGAGGCTGAGGCATACCAAGGACCATCGCTTATCATCGCATATGCGCCATGTATCAACCACGGTATCAAGGGCGGTATGACACGCACTCAAACTATCGGTAAGGATGCTGTAGCGTGTGGTTACTGGCACCTATGGCACTACAACCCAGAGTTGGAGGCTGCGGGTAAGAACCCATTCGTACTTGACTCTAAGGAGCCAGATTGGTCTAAGTTCCAAGACTTCTTGATGCGTGAGGTACGTTACACATCACTTAAGAAGGCTCTACCAGCTGAGGCGGACGAGTTGTTCCAAGCAGCTGAGGAGAATGCTAAATGGCGTTACAATGGTTATACTAGACTTGCAAAACAGGAGTTTTAGTATTATCACAGATTTATAATTAGAAATGCTCCACTTCGGTGGGGCATTTTCTATTTATAATCTTTCAACAATCTTTCATGACTATGTGCTAAGGGAATTATTAGAACTCCCCTTAAGAACTTAAAACTCAAAATTAAACAATAATATTCACATATTGACCGTCTATATATTTTAGGGAATTATTAGAACTCCCCTTAAGAACTTAAAACTCAAAATTAAACAATAATATTCACATATTGACCGTCTATATATTTTAGGGAATTATTAGAACTCCCCTTAATATACCTCATGTGGTCACTTTTAGTTTGATTAAAGATGACGATAGGTGATTTTACGCAGAATGAACAAATAAACTTTACTAATCTAAATAAACCATGAAAATTAAATCTTTAGCAGCAATTATTTTAACATTGCTCACCTTTGCAAATCCACTCTCGGCTGCCGAAGTCGTTAAGGTCAATAATTTGGTGGAGCTTCTACCTTACCTTAAGCAGGATAATGTCAATGTCGTTGTTACTCCTGGAGTCTATCGAGTAACTGCCGAGGATGTGAAGAACTACGTATACCCATTTGTGACCGAGGTTGAATTGGGGCTTAGAAAGCGAGTGATTCTGCTTTTTGAGGGTAATAACAGCATCTATGATTTTACGGGCGTAACTATGGAGGTTGAGGCTGAGATCTTTACAGATTTAGATCCTCAATATCGAGAGTTTATCAATTTGCAGACTCTCGGAAATAATAATGTCATTAAGAATTTGAAAATTGTCGATATTGCAGATGTGACAGATTACCCTAATCGAGGTTATGTAAATGTTATGCTCGATGGTTCGTTTAATCGTCTTGAGGGTGTTGAGGTTCGCTCAAAGGGTTCATATCCATATGGTTATGGTGAGCTATTTGGTAAGGGAGGCCCACATCTTGTGACTCTACATAAGCATAGTTGCTGCTTGGTGCGAGGATTTAAGAATCATGTTTTGAATTGCAGAATTATTCACTTCGGATTTGGCCACTGTCTATTTATGCAGGCTGCCGACTACCCAACAATTGAGGGGTGTTACATTCAAAGTGAGATGGTTCGCACCGACGACATCTGGAAAGAGAAGGGTAGTGGAAGTGATGCCGATAAGGTTAACTTCATGACATATTTTGGATATGAAATCCCTAAAGGCTACACAATTGCTTGCTCCGAAGAGGGGATACGTGCCTATAATGGTGGAGATACGATGATCGACGGTGTGAGATATAAGCGAGGAACATCAAACGTCACGGTTAAGGATTGTTACATCAAAAATGCACGTGCAGGTGTTACTTTAACGCACGCCACAGGTATGAAGTATGTTGAAAATTGCACAGTAATCGGCTGCGAGAGAGGTTATGCAATTGGCTCGGGACAGATTGTAAATTGCAAGGCTGACTGTCAATATGGCCCAGCATTGGGTGTGGATTATGATTGGGATAATGGCATGGAGGCAGATATTACACTTCTTCCATACGAGGGTGAGAACTGCAACGGAAGCAAGCACGCAGCAATCATCATCGGTAATAATCACAAGGTTACACTCCGTGCAGCAGCAGGTTTAGAAAACGCTGAGGATTTGATGATTAATATTGGTGGCGACAACAGAACGATAGGTCTGCTCAACAAAGATCATAATTACAAAGCAAATAATATCGAGATCATCAACGAAACATGCTACCCAATAGAAATCGACGACAACACCTTCGAGATCACAGGAACATCAAAAAGCAAAGTCATCGACAACGGTAAAAATAATTCAATCAAGAATTAATCACCTTGCTTACTGACTCCGTCGGGCGGGGATAGCACCCCCGCTGGTGCATACTCTGTTGCGTCTCGGGCTTGCCGAGATTTTCAATCTCGGAAATTCTAATGATAAAATAGTTGCCGCAAATAAATTTGCACAACTATTTTATCATTAGAATTTTTTAAATGCCTAAAGGCATTTAAACCCGAGCCGAGGTTCGTGTCGATATAAGTTCTGATTTAAACCTTGATTTAAATTTTAATAATCTACCCTTAAAAAGATAACATTTCGATTCTTGGCATATAATTTGTATTAACTCTATCAGCTGCCGAGTTAAACACTCACAGCTAAGTTTCTTCATTTATTTAAGTTTGGGTTAGTAGTATGAGGAGTCTGTCTCCTCAGAGGACAGGAGGCAATCGTGAGATTCCCTCCTGTTTTTTTTCATTATAACTTCTAACATTTCTTGATATTATACTATTAAATTCTTACCTTTGTAAGGCAAATATAAAACAGATATTATGAAAAAAGTAATCTCTTCGCCTCTAGCTCCCAAAGCTGTAGGCCCATACTCACAAGCTATCGAAGCTAACGGAACTCTATACGTCTCAGGACAACTTCCCGTGAATGCTGCCGATGGTTCAATCCCCGAGAATATCGAGGGTCAAGCGCTTCAGTCACTTACAAACGTCGGACATATCCTCTCAGAGGCTGGCTATACATTTGCCGATGTCGTTAAAACAACCGTTCTGCTAAACTCTATGGATGATTTCGTAGCAATGAACGGCGTATATGCAACTTTCTTTACCGAAGATATGCCCGCTCGTGTATGCTACCAAGTGGCAAAACTTCCCCTAGGCGTTCTTGTCGAGATTGATGCCGTTGCATGCAAATAAATCATGCAGCAAAAAGATGCAATCTTGGCGCAATTGATGTAGATAAAAATTAATGAAAAAATAATAGAAAATTTTACTGTTATTTTTTTCACATTAAAAATTTTTATTTATCTTTGCACCGTCTAAACAGAACATTACAAAATATTATACTCTCAAAGGTGTTTGTTTACAAAGAAATTAGAGGGTAAATAAGCAAGAGGGAGTAAAGTTAAATAAAGACAAAACAAAAACAATTTACTAATAATACAATTAAAATTATGGCTACAATTGATTTGAGCAAGTATGGTATCGTCGGTGTTACCGAGATCGTACACAATCCATCTTACGATCAGCTTTTCGCTGAGGAGACTAAACCAGAGCTTGAGGGCTTTGAGAAGGGTCAAGTAACTGAGATGGGTGCAGTAAATGTAATGACAGGTGTTTATACAGGTCGTTCTCCTAAGGATAAGTTCTTCGTAATGGACGAGACTACTAAGGATACTATCTGGTGGACTTCTGACGAGTACAAGAACGATAACAAGCCAGTTTCAACTGAGTCTTGGGACGTAATGAAGAAGTTGGCAGTAGATGAGCTTTCTGGCAAACGTCTTTTCGTTGTTGACGCTTTCTGTGGTGCTAACGAGCACACACGTCTTAAACTACGTTTCATCATGGAGGTTGCTTGGCAAGCTCACTTTGTAACAAATATGTTCATCCGCCCAACCGCTGAGGAGCTTGAGGCATTCGGTGAGCCAGATTTCACTATCGTTAACGCTTCTAAGGCTAAAGTTGAGAACTTCCAAGAGCTAGGAATCAACTCTGAGACAGCTGTTGTATTCAACCTTACTGAGAAGATGCAAATCATCCTTAACTCATGGTATGGTGGTGAGATGAAGAAGGGTATGTTCTCTTACATGAACTACCTACTTCCACTTCAAGGTATCGCTTCTATGCACTGTTCAGCTAACACTAACGAGGCTGGTGAGACTGCTATCTTCTTTGGTCTTTCAGGAACAGGTAAGACAACTCTTTCAACAGATCCAAAGCGTCAACTTATCGGTGACGATGAGCACGGTTGGGACGATGAGGGTGTATTTAACTTCGAGGGTGGTTGCTACGCTAAGACTATCAACCTTTGCCCAGAGAACGAGCCAGACATCTGGAAGGCAATCAAGCGTGACGCTCTTTTGGAGAACGTTACAGTTGCTGAGGATGGCAAGATCGACTTCTCTGACAACTCTGTAACTGAGAACACTCGTGTATCTTACCCTATCTACCACATCGACAACATCGTGAAGCCAATCTCTAAGGCTCCAGCTGCTAAGAAGGTTATCTTCCTTTCTGCTGACGCTTTCGGAGTACTTCCTCCAGTTTCGATCCTTACACCAGAGCAAACTCAGTACTACTTCCTTTCAGGATTTACAGCTAAGTTGGCAGGTACAGAGCGTGGTATCACAGCTCCAACACCAACATTCTCTGCATGTTTCGGTGCTGCATTCCTTTCACTTCACCCAACTAAGTACGGTGAGGAGCTAGTTAAGAAGATGAAGGCTTCAGGTGCTACAGCATACCTAGTTAACACAGGTTGGAATGGTACAGGTAAGCGTATTTCTATCAAAGATACACGTGGTATTATCGACGCTATCCTTGACGGTTCTATCGACACTGCACCAACTAAGAAGATGCCTATCTTTGACTTTGAGGTTCCAACGGAGCTTCCAGGTGTAGCAACTGATATTTTAGATCCACGTGACACTTACGCAGCAGCTTCTGAGTGGGATGTTAAGGCTCAAGATCTTGCAAACCGTTTCATCAACAACTTTACTAAGTTCACAGGTAACGAGACTGGTAAGGCTCTAGTTGCAGCAGGTCCACAATTGTAATTCTAAATTACAAGATATATTATTAAAAAGGGTAGCCCATTTGGGTTACCCTTTTTTTTGGCTCACTGCCCTACATGTGAATGGAGAGACCATAAAAAAACGACTAACATTTTTTTTGAATGTTAGTCGTTTTTTTATTGAGAGAGTGAGTTCACTCTCTTAGAAGATCTCAACGATTACTCCTCAATAGCTGTGAAACCGTTGTTTGAACCATTATCAGTGTAAACACCCTTAGATGAAACTGTGTTACCTGTTGCTTTCGCACCCATTGTGATTGGGTAGAATGTGTTGTTTATAATTGTGCTCGATGTTGTTGCATAGTTATTGCTCGATGGATTCTCTGAATTCATGTAACGCAATCCACGCTCCTCACCACTTACCATAATCTCAAGTGCCGAGTGGTAATCCTGCTCAGTTGTTCCCTCAGGCTCTGTGAAGGTGTAGTTGTGACCACTACCTCCGATATATGCCAACATGTCGTGTAGACCATAGATATGATCGTTTGGAAGAACCTCTAGCTCGATGATGTTGTTCTTATCACTTGAGTATGCTGTTACGATAAGTGGACCATAGTTAGAGTTACCACGGCTATTCAACAATGTTGAACCTGAACCCATACCAAAACCAGTTTCGCAATCTATAGCTGAACAATTCTCAACATATCTGTCACCGTCGCTGAACAAGATATTATATGCTGAACGTACTTGGTAAGCTGTACAGTCGATATAATAAGTATCTGATGTATTACGTGTTGTACCTGTATTGAAGATCGGACCTGTATTGTAAGCACGAACTCCCGCCTCACACAAAGCATAAGCATAACCCGCTGGAACAGTATAACCCCAATCTGTCATAAAGTCAACAAGATCAGCCGCAGAACCTGTTCCCGCTTCAGCTAAAAGAGCATCTGTATTGCTTATCTCAGACTCAGTGTGACAACCCTTAACTGTAGCACCGATAGAACCTTGACAGAAGATTGCGTGACCAAATGCGTATTGGTATACCGTTGAGTTCAACAATGTGTTGTAGTTACCACGAATTAAGATACCGCAGTGCTTGTAGTGAGTGATAACAGGACCAGCACCCTTACCAAATAGGTCACCATAACCGTAAGGATATGATCCACGAGTTGTCATTGTGAATCCTTCAACTGTATTGTAAGATCCGTCGATAACCAATGTATTTGCACCATTCTTTGGTTTATTATCACCGATATACTCACTTGTAAGGTTCAAATAGTGGTTATTTTCACCTGTAAATTGGAATGAGTAGATAGATGTGCTAGTTGTTCCGATGCTACTCAATAGAGCGGTGTCGAACTCAAATTTAACATCTGTGAAGTCGAATGTACAGTTGTCACCTGTAAACAAGAACAAGCAAATATCGCCTCTGTACTCGTCACTCTCAACTGCATAGCTCTTTGCGATGTCGGTTGTGATCTCGTATGTTCCTGGAGTCATCTTTGCATTGATATTATTCATCTTGGTATATCTTTGCAACTCATCAAGAGAGCTAATTGTGATTACACCACTCTCATCTGCATCGTCGCCTACCCACTCCTCATCGAAAGTAAAGACGATCGAGTCAGTTGCTGTTGACTCAGAAGAGAAGTTACCGCTAATTGTAGTGATGTAGTTAGCTTGAACAGGGATGTTTGTTGCTGAACTTCCGCTTGGCTCGAAGCTAAAGTCAATTACATTAGAGTATGTTACTGGAGCAAATACATAAACTGGCTCGTCGTTCACTTGACCTGTTGTTGCCTCGCTACATGTAAACTCGTAAGTGAAAGCTGTAGTGTCACCTGCTATACTTCCGATAGCTACGTTGAAAGCTGAATAGCTATCAAACGACACTGTTAGAGTTCCAGTGAATGAATCCGCCTCAACGAAGTTCACCTTACCAACAGCACGCTTAAGAGTTGTTGTGTAAGTCATTGCGCTACCATTGATGATAGATAGCGTACCTTGCCAAGCCTCCGACATTGTCTCACCCTCGATAAGTGATACATTTTTAAGATCCTCTACATTATAAGCTACACCATCGTCAGCCCATACCATAAAGTAATACTCCTTTGAAGAGCTGATAATCATGTCGATAGAACTTGATGTCGATACGACGCTATAAGAGTAACCATTATCGAAAACATTAGCTGGAGTAGTGTAATTCTCATCATAGTAAGCCTCCACAACATAACGAGAATCATCGTCGGCACGTGTTACAGTAGACTCTGTAGTTTCAACTTGTAGTTTTGCTGCAAACTCTCCGTTGATACCGTTCATCTCCTCACTCTCCTTGACACATGAGGTCATCGAAAGAGTTGCGGCACACAATATTAAAAGGTATTTTTTCATTGTAAAATGTTTTTAAGTTAAGTTATTGATTAGCTCCATGTACCGTTGATCTCACCACTTGCGTAGTACTCGTCATGTCCATCCTCATCTGTACAGATAAATGTACATGTTGTGATCTCCTTAAATACCCATGAACCAGAATCTGTTTGACCCTCGTTTAGGTATACTGTCTCAAGAGCGTAACATCTAGCAACGTTTCCTGTAGTCATGCTAGAGCAGTTTCTAAAGTCGACAGTTGTAAGATTTGGCATATCGTAAGCGTATAAAATCTTCAATCCTGTCATCTGAGTAAGAACATCAAGTTGAGTTATAGCAGCTCTAAATACATAGTAAGTTTGGATCTTACTTGGATCATCTGGAAGTGTAATATCTGCAAGGTTGTAGTTGTTACCACACTTGAAGCTGGTAAGGTTCGAAAGTGCACTAATATCAATTGCTGTTAGATCATTATCGCTACAATCTAGTGACGTAAGGTTAGTAAATGCGTTGATACCAGTCATATCGGTAATGCCATCACCTGAAATAGTTAAACTTGTTAGAGTCAAAGCGTCGTCAACGGTTACTGTGTTACCTGCAATCATTCCAAGTGCATCAAGAACAGCTGCCTCGAATGCTGGGTCTATGAATGTTACAACACCTACAAGAACTGGATCGTAATCCCAATCGCCATCTTTGCTAATTGAAAGACCACTTTGGATAAGGCCAGTATAGTGACCATTGATATTTGTTACGTAGTTAGCTTGAACAGGGATATTTGTAACAACATATGACTCCTCAACATCTGTAAAGGTAATATCCATAACTTCTAAAGTTGCTACAGGAGCAAAAAGATATAGAGGATCAGTGTTTAGGATGCCTGAAACTGGGTCAGTGTATGTGTAAGTTACCTCGAAAGCACTCTTCTCACCTACAACATCACACGTAGCAACACTAAATCCTGTGTAAGCATCAAAGCTAGCTGTTAGCTCTGGAGAGCAGAACTCGTCAACCTCGATAAAATTAACTTTACTTACTGCACGATTAAGAACAGCTGTGTGAGCTGTACCATTGCTATTTGCAATTGTAAGTTGACCATACCACGCCTCGCTCATCTCTTGACCGTCGACGAGTGACACTGCCGATAGATCCTCAACTGAGTAAGATGCACCATTATCAGCCCACAAAAGGAAATAATACTCCTCAGAAGAGTCCAAAGAGATTGAAACAACATCAGAAGTTGCCACAACAGAGCTGTCGGCACCCTCGTTAAATACAAAAGCTGGAGTTGTGTAGGCTTCATCTAAGTAAGCCTCAGCTACGTAGCGAGCAACACCCTCTGCACGAGTTGTTAGCATTTCACTAGTCTCAAATTTTAGTTGCGTTGCAACTATGCCATCAGACGACACATGTTGTTCGTCCTTGACACATGATGTTAGCGAGAGGATCGCAACACCAAGAATTAAGAAAATTTTTCTCATTTTAGATTTGGTTAAGTTGTGTGAGTTCTATTTTTTTTTTGCATAAATTTCACCTAAACATCGAAGAATAGAACCCTTACCTTCGACACTTAAGCAGTTACTTATTTTACTCACAAACGCAAGGGTGTAATATAACTTACATCTTGGTTTGTATCAAAAATAGAGGGTTAATCTTTTTTCAACTAGCCCTCTATTTTAAAGTATTTACTCAACGGTAAGATTTACTCGTAAATATAGCCATTGATTTCATTATTCGTTCCATAATCTGTAACCTCACCAATACTTTCAACCGTGTTACCTGAGCCATTTGCACCAATAACAATCTTGTGATGTGTTTGGTTGTTTATATAGTTGGTCTTCGCATAGTAGTTATTACCATCAGAGTTCTCTGAATTATTGTAACGCAAACCTCTAGCCTCACCACCAACTAAGATCTCAAGCTGAGAGTGGTAATCTTGCTCCGTTGTTCCCTCAGGCTCGGTGAAATAATATGTGTGTGACGTACCACCGATGTAAAGCAACATATCATGTAGACCATAAATATTCTCACTTGGTAAAATCTCCATCTCTACATAACTATTCTTATCGCTCTCATATGCTGTACCGATAAGCGGTCCATTGTTAGAGTTTCCTCGGCTATTATAAATTTGACCCGAACCGATACAGAAACCACCCTCGCAATCTACAGCTGTACAGTTGTCAATAATCTTCTCATTATTACTGAAGTGAAGGTGGAAACCAGTTCTAACTTGGTAAGTATAACAATCTGTAGTATATGTATAAGCTGTGTTGCGTGACTCACCTGTATTAAATACAACACCTGTATTATAAGCACGGAAACCTGCCTCACACAATGAAATTGCATAACCTGCTGGCACTGTATAACCGAAATATGTCATAAAGTCTACAAGGTCAGCAGCTGTACCTGTACCTGCCTCAGCCAAAACAGCATCGGTATTACTCATCTCAGCATATGCCGAACAACCCTTAAACTCTACATTGATACCTCCTTGGCAGAAGAATGCGTGACCATAAGAGTATTGATAAAGAGTTGTGTTAAGGATCAAGATGTTTGTTCCACGAACAAGGAATCCTGAGTGTTTGTAGTGTGATACGGTATTGTTAGTACCCTTACCGAACAAATCACCATAACCATAAGGATAAGATCCACGTGTAGTCATTGTGAAGCCCTCGATTGTGTTGTTCTCTCCATCAACAACCATTGAAGTTGCGCTATTCTTTGGTTTAGAGTCTCCGATAAACTCAGATGTCAAGTTCTTCAAATGAATGTTGTTACCACCAACTTGGTATGTGTAGACTTTATAGCTACCAAGAGCGCTTAGAATATCTGTGTCAACTTCAAACTTAACACCCTCAAAATCATATGTTGAGTTGTCTCCCTCGAAGAAGAATACAGTTACAGGAGTTTGATATGGATCGACAGCTCTTCCGTATGTTGTTGCTACCTCAGTGGTTACATAATATGTACCTGGAGTCATCTTAGCATTTACATTATCCATTTGGATGTAACGCATCAACTCGTCGATAGAGCTAATTGTAATAAGATCATCTTCAGCAACTGTGTCGTCACCCCAAACGTCAGATACACCTACATTAAGAATATTCTCGGTAAGTGACGAAGAGTAGAAGCTACCACTGATAGTTGTGATATAGTTCGCTTGAACAGGAGTGTTAGTAACCTCTGATGAGCTACCACCCGCTGTGAAGTAGAAGTCGATAACGTTAGAGTATGTCAAAGGAGCAAAAACATAGATAGGCTCCTCCTCGTTTAAAGTACCTGTTGCAGCCTCCTCAAATTCGTATACATATTCGAATGGAACAACATCACCAATATTTGCACCAATAGCAACGTTGAAAGTGTTGTAACTATCGAAATTTACAGTAAGAGAACTTGCAGTAAATGTCTCAAGTTCAACAAGTGAAACTTTACCTACGGCACGTTTCAAAGTTGCTGAATAAGATGTTTCACTTCCGTTAATAATCGAGAAGGTGCCTTGCCATGCTTCGGTCATCTGCTCACCCTCAACAAGGGTTACGCTCTTTAGTTCTTCCGTGTCGTAAGAGACTCCATTATCAGACCATAACAAGAAGTAATACTCTTTCGATGAGCTAATAACCATATCAACATAGTTTGCCGAAACTTCCACATCACTTGAATATCCATTTTCGAAAACATTTGCTGGCGTTGTAAAGGTCTCATCATAATATGCCTCAACGACATATCTAATAGTCTCATCTGAGCGTGTTGCAACACTCGATGTTGTATTGATCTGCAATTTAACGCTCATCTCGCCCGTTACATTGCTCTCTAATTCGTTTTTAACGCATGAGCTCAGAGTAAGCAACATGGCGCTAAGTATAAATATATATTTTTTCATAACTTTTTCCTAATTAAAATATTGATTTTAAATTACCATGTAGCTGTAAATTCGCCATAACCATATGTCTCCTCGTGCTCATCCTCGTCGATAAAGATAAATTGGCAATCAGCGTTAATATCTGTAAACACCCATGTTCCTGAATTTGTTTGACCATCATTTAAATACATTGTCTGAAGACCATAACAATTATAAGCTTGAACTGTTGTAAGGTTTGTACAATTTCTTAGGTTCACAGACTCCAAATATGGCATAGAGGAGATATATAGGGTTTTAAGAGAAGTCATCTTAGTTAAATCCAACTCAGTTAAGCTAGTTGAGAAGATATAAAAAGTTTCGATTGAGCTAGGATCCTCAGGAAGAACACAACTTACTACATTTGTATTGTTACCACACTTCAAAGTTACAAGTTTGTTAAGTTTGCTAACGTCGATATGAGAGTAACTATTTTTAACAGTAGTCAATAATGTAAGGTTTGTGAAATACTCAATACCAGTTAGGTCGGTAATACCCTTACTAGATACATCCAAACTAGTTAGAGTAAGAGCATCGTCAGCAGTTATAGCTTGACCCTCAATCATACCCAAAGCGGCAAGTACAGCAGCCTCGAATACAGGATCCACAAATTTAACTACCTCAGCTACACCTGGGTCATACTCCCAATCTTGATCTTTATCAACAGAGATTGCGCTCTCGAATAGCGATGAGTAGCGACCATTCAAATTAGTTACGTAGTTCGCTTGAACTGGGACATTCGAAACTGTAAATGTTCCCTCTACATCCGAAATATCGAAATCCAAAACCTCCGAAGTTGCAACGGGAGCAAGAACGTAAAGAGGCTCGGTGTTAAGTAAACCAGTTGCCATTCCATTAAAGAAGTAGCTCACCTCGAATGCAGATGTCTCACCTACGCAATCACCTGAAGCGACATTAAATGCTGAATAACCATCATAAGCCGCAGTCAATTGTGCAGAGTAGAACTCGCCAGTCTCGATAAAGTTAACCTTTGCAACAGCACGGTTAAGTGTCACCGAGTGAGTTAGGCTACTGCTGTTAATAATAGAGAATTGACCTTGCCAAGCCTCAGAAACTGCCTCGCCATCAACCAAAGTTACAGCCGATAGATCAGAAGCGTCGTAAGACACGCCATAATCAGCCCACAAAAGGAAGTAATATCCCAAAGATGAGTCCAAATACATACTCATAGATCCCGAAGTAGTCTCGATAGAGCTCTCGGTTCCTGCCTCAAATACAGGTGCTGGCTCAGTGTACTCGGCATCATAATATGCCTCAACAACATAACGCAATGTAGCATCTGCACGAGTAGCCGCTGTTTGATTGATTTCAATCTCAAGTTGCGTTGTAACTTTTCCGTCCGACGATGCGACTTGCTCGTCTTTGATGCACGATGTCATCGCTATAAGCGTGACACCAAGAATAAAGAATAATTTTTTCATTTTTCTTTAAGATTAGGTTAAGGTGGGTTCTAAAAATTGCTTTTTCACTCCAAAATTTAGGACAAGAACCCGTAATATCCTAAATTGAAGTGTTTATCTGACATCAAAGTTAAATCAAAAAGTTCTAAAATACAAAC
>JAWXTJ010000019.1:0-40050 GCA_044433665.1 Rikenellaceae bacterium | reverse complement strand
GAACAATCCTCGCTTGCCTGTGCTCTTAAAAACCATCTCTATTATAAATTTTAACAATACACAAAGGTAGTGATAATTATCTAAATATCAAAGTGTTAATTTTTAGAAGTCCCCTTAATATACTTCCTAAATGCTTTATACTACCCTTATTTATTATTGGGGGTATAGCGGCTGGGTTGGGTGCATACACTATATATGTCTCTCGACTACACCTTTACGCAACTGATGATCCTGCGGCTTGCGTTAATTGTCATGTGATGACTCCTTATTACCAATCTTGGCAACATAGCTCGCACTCAATACATACAAACTGTAATAGTTGTCATGTGCCGCATGATAGCGAGGTGAGTAAATATGCTTTTAAAGCTATGGATGGACTATATCATGCTGCTGTATTTACATTTAGAGCTGAACCACAGGTGATTCGACCTCGTACGGCTAGCAGCACCGTAATTATGCAGAATTGTATCACCTGCCACACTCAACTCAATACCGAGTTTGTAAAAACTGGTATGGTGAGCTTCAAAGAGACCGAGATGGGACAAGGTAAAGCGTGCTGGGATTGTCACAGAGATGTTCCGCACACCAAAATCAGCAATACAGCATCCTCACCAAACGCTTTAGCTCCAATGCCATCGTCGCCTGTGCCTGCGTGGTTGAAATCGAAAATGAATAACAGCAAAAACAAATAGATATGTTAAAGAAGCTAGCAGAATTAATTAGTCGTAAGCCCGTTGTCGGTTGGGCGATATTTGCAGTCGTGATGGTTGCAGTATTTATTCTCGGACTACTTGCCGCCTCGATTACCGAGCGTCGAGCTGAGATCGCAACTCTATACGCTAATAAAGTGATAGAGATCAAAGGTATAAATGCTAAAAATGAGCAGTGGGGGTTGAACTACCCTCGTGAGTATAACACCTGGAAAAAGACCAAGGATATGGATTTCAGCAGCAAGCACTTGGGTAACACCCCTGAGGATGTTCTCGAAACTCGTCCTAAGATGGTCGTACTTTGGGCTGGATATGCTTTCTCACGTGATTATTCTGCTCCACGAGGTCACATGTATGCTCTTGAGGATATGCGTGCTACGCTTCGTGTTGGCTCTTCTGATGCTACACATGCTGATTTGCAACCCTCGACCTGTTGGACTTGTAAGAGCCCCGATGTGCCTCGCATGATGGAGGAGTTGGGTATTGCGGAGTTCTACAAAGATGCTTGGAGCGCAAATGGTGCCGAGATTGTAAATCCTATTGGCTGTGCCGATTGTCATGATCCTGAGACTATGCAACTTGCAATCTCTCGTCCTGCTCTCGTTGAGGCTTACGAGCGTCAAGGTCGTGATATTGCTGATGCTACACCTCAAGAGATGCGTTCATTAGTGTGTGCTCAGTGTCACGTTGAATATTATTTCAAAGGCAAGGAGGATAAATATTTGACTTTCCCTTGGGATGAAGGTATGACAGTTGAGCAGATGGAGGATTATTACGATAATGTCAATGTTGCTCATGTCGATTGGGTTCACGCTCTTAGCCGTACTCCAATGCTTAAGGCGCAACATCCAGATTATGAACTATTCACGATGGGACCTCACGGACAACGTGGTTTAAGTTGTGCTGATTGTCACATGCCATATCGCTCGGAGGGTGGAATTAAATATTCGGATCACCAAATCACTAGCCCACTAAAAAATATCTCGTCGACCTGTCAAACTTGTCACCGTGATAGCGAGGAGAATCTTATGGCTTACGTTTACGAGTATCAAGATAAGGCGCTCGAAATTCGTGATAGAGTTGAGGTGGAGTTATCTAAGGCACACATCTTGGCAAAAACTGCTTGGGACAATGGCGCAACGGATGCTGCAATGGCTGAAGTACTTAAGTATATCCGTCAAGCGCAATGGCGTTGGGATTATGCAGTAGCTTCACACGGTGGATCATTCCACGCTCCAGTGGAGACACAACGCATCTTGGCTCACAGTTTGGATCGCAGTATGCAAGCGCAATTGGAGCTTCAAAAGGTACTTTACACACTTGGTGTAGAGGATGTTAAGATGCCAGACATTTCAACTAAGGCTAAGGCTCAAAAGTATATCGGCTTGGATATGGAGACTCTTCGTTCGGATAAAGATGCTTGGTTGGAGACAACACCTCCAGCATGGTTGCAAGAGGCTACAGCCAAAGGGAAAAAGGTAGCTGAGGTATAATCACCTTAAAAATATTAAATGTCGATAGATACAAAACGTAGGGTCTGGCAATCACCTTGGGGATACCCCGAAAGCATAGCAATTGTGGTGGGGTTACTCCTTATCGGATTGGTTTTACAGATTGCTTGTGGCTCGTTCAATTTCTTTTTATTAGCTAATCCAGTAAATTATATTGCTGGATTAGTTCTATTTGTACTCTCACTGATCTTGGGTTTTAGCACTCGTAAAAGTGCTTTTGCTCGGTGGATTGCGGGGGTGCCGATGAGTGTTACACTTATTCTCTCGCTTTTGTTTTTAACGATAATTATGGGGCTTACGCCTCAAATTCCTGAGGGTGCTACGAGCAATATGTTATTGGGGTTTGACTCGATGACAAGCAATTGGAGCTTTGTGATACTCTACTCTTTAACGCTTCTTTCGCTCGGCGCGATTATAATTCGAAAATTGCGCAATCTCAGAGTTAAGGATGCTCCATTTATGTTGCAACACTTCGGACTGTGGCTTTTTTTGGCCGCTTCGGGGTTGGGGTATGCAGACATGGAGCGATATATAATGTATGTCGAGGAGGGTGAGACTCAGTGGAGGGTATATGACACTGACGGAAAGGTCAAAGAGCTACCTATAGCAATCAAACTCAACGATTTCGATATGGAGGTATATCCACCGAAATTGGCCGTTATCGACCGTTCGACAGGTGCTGTGCAACCTGAGAGCAAGCCTGAATATTTTCAGATTGATTCACATGTTACCTCTGGCGAAATTGCAGGTTGGAGTGTCGAGGTTGAAGAGTATATCCACGAGGCTGTAAGGGGTGCAGATAGCACATATCGCAATGTTCCGATGCCTGGAGCAACCCCAGCAATTAAAATCAAAGCGAGCCGAGAGGGTGAGGAGCGTCAAGGATGGGTATGTGGTGGCAATCAGTTGCAATTTTACATGGCTTTGATTATAGATGAGCAATTTAGCATCGTGATGACACCTGCCGAGCCTCGAAGATTTAGCTCAGAGGTTGAGGTATACACACAAGATGGAGATGCCGAGGCGGCAGTAATCGAGGTGAATAAACCTCTGCAAGTTGGCTCATGGAAGATCTATCAATATGGATATGATAATAACGCAGGAAGCCTCTCACGTTACAGCAGCTTTGAGTTGGTCTACGATGCTTGGTTGCCATTGGTCTATGCGGGTGTGCTGTTTATGATGCTCGGAATGCTCTGCATGGTGGTTCAAGGGCGTAAAAGAATAAAGAGAAGTTCTAATTTAAAATAATGAGGCAGAATGGGTTGGGATAATTTTATATGGTTTGCTCTGCCAGCTATTGCGCTCTGGTTGGCGGCGGGTTCGGTGGTCTACTTTAAGGGGCTTGGGGGGAGACTCTCTCACCTCTTTTCGATTGCGGGAATTGTTGTTTTTGCTTCGTTTATTGCGGTCTTTTGGGTATATTTAGATCGTCCACCTATGCGAACTATGGGTGAAACTCGTTTGTGGTATTCGCTATTTTTGTCGACTGTGGGGTATTTGGCTTATCGTCAGTGGCGTTATCCTTGGATTTTGTCGTTTTCGTCACTTGTGGCGATTGTATTTGTGATTATCAATCTCTTGAAACCTGAGATTCATTCAAAAACTCTTATGCCAGCGCTTCAAAGTGGATGGTTTGTGCCTCATGTGACATCTTATATTATTTCGTACGCTATGTTTGGTGCAGCGACAATTGGATCCATCATCATGATTGCACAGCGCAAAACTGAGGATGATTATATCTTCAATTTTATCGACAATATGATCTACGTCGGCTACGGATTTTTGATGCTCGGCCTGCTTATGGGTGCTCTATGGGCTAAAGAGGCGTGGGGTCACTATTGGTCATGGGATCCCAAGGAGACATGGGCATTTATCACTGCGGCCGCATATTTAGGCTATATTCACATCCGAATCCATGGCGGCACGAAATATAACACAATCGCTCTCTGGTTGGTGCCTGTAGCCTTTGGGTTGCTGATGTTCACATGGCTTGGAGTGTCGTTGCTTCCAGCGGCTAGCGGGAGTGTGCATGTTTATTAAGGGGAGTTCTATTTTCTCGCTGATTTTAATTTTCCATTTTTATCTATAGCGTTTTACACAGTTTATAACGCAAATATGGAGTTGGACAATCTAATTGATTTGTCAAACTTAGGGTGACGGTAATTTGATCGGATGACTCTGTTACATCAACAACTTCATAAATATCTACTTCATTCAATATTTTTGTTTTTGGGTCGGTATGCACCTCAATTATTAACTGACGAGTGAAGATGTTAAAAATATAATTTAGCGTGGTGGGGCTTTCCGAAGGAGTTTGCTCGGTGATATTTCCGATGACTTTTGTTACACCGAAATATTGAGGGTTAAATTCCCATGTCATATTTTCAACATGATCGGCTTGAATCCATTTCGAACCATCATATTTCTCAGTTTCAACAAATTCCCAGTTTCCGACAAGTAAGTTTCTGTTTAACGGCATTGTTTTAATGTTATAAAATTTGCATAGTCCCAAAAGCTAGTTTTTATATTTTTTTAAACATAAAAACGTGAGCCATTACTTTTATTTGTATTGTCGAGGTCTTAGGATACCTATACAGTCAAATAAATGAGTAAAGCCCACGCTTAAACGTGAATGTTTGTAACCTTTCTCGACTGAGGACTGCCCTACCAGCGGGCAGCCGCCAGGCAAGCCTGGACAAAAAAACTTCGTTTTTTTCCTCCCCCTATTCGTAAACCAATTCAAAATCATCAATCCACATCGTGCTGCTTGTGCTACCCGTGAAATAATCACCATAACGTGATGATGAAGCGACGATGACAATGTGAGTCGGGATCGTCTCGATGTCGTTGTAGATAAGCGGAATTGTGAACTCCAGCCACTCCTCATGACTCTCGGTTAATAGTAATTCGCCATATGAGATTACGGCAGATGAGTAAGGATTGAAGAATGTCGAAACATCTCGGGTGTCGATGATTATTGGCGTTTGATCGTCGCCCAACATCTCGCCATCTGAGGAGTAACCATACTCTTCGGGGGTCCATGTGCCGAGTGCTGCGTAGATGATGCCCGTATCGCTTGTCTCGCCCGAGATAATTGTCTCTCCTGGAGGCGAAGTTGTGCCAACCATGTCGATAACGCCACAGTTATATTTTACCCAACCTCTCAGTGCTGTTGGTCGCTGCTCAAAGGGTTGTCCGAAGCCGATTATTCCATTGGTGACAACAGTTTTGACATATTTGCCCGTAAAAATATTTCCCGCAGCGAATTTTACAAGAACTTTCTTTGAGCTCAGTTCCGCAGAGTAGATTCCATCCGTACCTGGGCGCAGATCATCCTCGCATGGTGTCGTGATGTTTATTGAGGCGATTGCTGAGCCTGTATTACCCGTGTCCCAATAGCGTGTTTCAACATCTAGGTATGGTAACCATGGTGTTGCGGGTTTGCTCCACTCCTCGAAGCCGCCATTCGTTAGTGCTACCTCTTGCTCGGTTGTGCCTACGATGATCTCCGATTCGTTATCCTCGGAGTATGCTTTGAATTCGTATGCGGTGTTTGGATTTAGGCCTGTGACTGTTGTGGAGAATTGGCCTTCGTTTTTTTCTATATTGGCCTCGGCTACCTCGATCCAGACAGTTGTGCCCTCCATTCGATAGTAGAAACCGCAGCTTCCTGAGCTATCGCCAGCGGCTGTTAGGATTGCTTTGTTTGCCCAAAGATTGCATTGGGTGAGGCTCACAAGGACATCAGTTGTTTTGACATATAAGCGCCATGTTTCGACAACTGAGTAGTAGCTTATGGTCACCGTGCGGAATGTTTCGAAGTAGGTGATTTGATCTATCGAGGGTGATATTGTTGTGATTCCCTCGGGGCCAAGTTTAAGCTCCAAGATTGTGATATTTTCAAGATCTACACTCTCGGAAACATATGCTGTCGCTGTGAGGTTGTCAACATCAATTTCGGCTTGTCCAACTTGTCCTTGAACTGTGAAATTGCGCTCGATTGTCTGCTCAGCGATGATTTTCCATTCGTAGCTTTGGTATAGCGAAAGGGTCACCTCCAAGGGTTGCTGCATATTGAATGTGCCGATAAGCGATTGCGAGAGTGTAGCATCGGGGGTGTATGTTACGTCGGTGATCTCAACATTCGAGATGTCGGTGGTCTCGTCTAATTTAATGGTAACTGCTTGATTACCATAGTCAACACTCTGCATCGTGAAGCCGACACCTTGAACATTTGTGATTGCAAGCTCCACAACGGGGTATGGTATATCGTTGCTGATACACGAGCTCAGCGTGCCAAGCATCGCAAAGATTATAGCGACAATAGCGCCATGAAAATTATATATGATTCCCTTATTTTTCATTACAAATGCACTGTTATACCAAAGTTAATCTCGGTAATATTAAACTTAAAACGCATCTGAGAAGTTACTCGGCTTCCGCTTTCGTTGCCCTCTTGATCGTGTTGTGTAATTCGGCTATATCCCAATCCGCCCATTCCGAAAGAGACATTTGTGCTGACATTATCGAGTACAAAGACCACAATTCCAGGGTTGAAGCCGAGGTTCAGCGAGAAGCTATTGTTGCGGATATTTTGCAGCTCACCTCCCGTGTCGAAACTCGTTACACTCTGCCCATCACTGGCCAAAAGTTCCACCTCGGCAAAGAGTCCAAAAGTTCCTTTTTTATCGAGTGAGAGGTAGCTTCTATGGAATACCGAGTAGTTAAACGAGCTACTTGAAAAGTCGACGTATGGAACATCAATCTCCAAGTCGTTAGTATCTCCAAAATCGAGCGCTCCGCTATCGAGTGCGCCTGCAATGGTGCTGTAGCCTAAGCGCAATCCTACGCATCTATTATCACGATAGAAGTAACCCATATATGGGTTGAGTGATCCATACGAAAGCGAGGCATCAATACCCGAAAGAAGATAAAGCATTGATGAATTGTCGGTCGAGGTGGTTCCGTACGAGGCGGTAAGACCCAATATAAACTCTCCCTTTGAGATAAAAGATGGGTTTTGTAACTTTTCTGTTGTTGCCTCCTCGCCATCGACGATTGGAGTTGGCTCAGCAGCTACAGCTGAAAGAGGCTGAAATGCGGCTACCAATAGGCTAAAGAGGGATATTAAATAAATTCTATTCATAACGCACTAAATATAAAATCCGACACCAAAACCTATCGAAAGAAGATTGATCTTGAAATTCATTGACTTACTCTCGATGTCTCCCAAAGTCACCTGATTGTGAACCTGCTCAATACGTTGGTACGATAGTCCAAGAACACCGACAGAGACCTCAATTACAATATTATCGCTCGCAAAGGCCGTAACACCTGGAGCCAAGCCCAAAGAGAAATTTCGACCCTTAGCGAAGGTTCCCGTAACGGGTGAATCGAAGGCAAATTTCGATTGTGAGCCACCTACTCCCAGCTGAATCTCATTGAAGAGCGCAAAACGCTTGCTATCGCCAATAGGGATATATTGACGCATGATGGCCTGCACGGTGTAGCTATGTGTTAAACTATAAAAGTCTGATAGTTCAAGGCTTACACCCGTCTGATCGTCTCCGAAGCTCAGTGACGCATTGTCGATCTTTAGCAACGATCTCTCGTATACAACTCTTGCTCCAACAGATTGGTTATTGGCATAGGTGTATGTAAACATTGGGCTCACGCTAAAGCTATATCCCTCAGAGTCAATATCATCAACGACCAAAAATTGGAACGAGTCGTTGTTATGCGCAGAGTAAGAGATAGTTCCTCCAACGCTCCACTTCCCTTTGGGAATATATACATTCGACAGATCGACTAATCCTCGTGACACAACGCTTTTTGTCTCCTCCTGCGGCTCCTGTGTCTCGGGTGGCTCCGCAGCTGAGGCAGCAAGGTGCATGGTCAGCAATAAAATAGTTAACACTGATAATTTTAATTGTCTCATATCTCTTATTTTCAAAGGGAAAAGTTTAGCTCTCCCCTAATTTCTCTCTTTTTTTTTGCTTAAAAGAAAATTAGGGAGAAAAACGATCTCCCTAAAAATTCTCTTTTAAGATTTAATAACCGAACTCAAAATCATCGACATAGAGTTTACTTGATGTCGAACCATTCATGTAATCACCATAGGCACTTGTTGCACAAGAGATTACAATTGTTATATCTTTGCTCGGCTTAGTCTCAATATCATAATAATATACCGTCAATTCACACTCCTGCATATCGCCCGTTGTCGACTCGGTGATAAACATCGAAGCGTAGCCGATGATTGCTCCCTCGGTCACGGAAGTCGCTGTTGCTGGATCCCAAACGCCCGATGGACTAGAGGTTCCCGAAGTTACTGCATGTCGAGAACTCCAATCTACAACGGCAAAGAATATGCGAGCTTGATCGGTAGCACCCTTTGCGATTATATCATCATGATATGTAGCATCGACCGTGCCAAGGCTAGCGGCATATTTAAACTTAAATGATGTTGGACGACTCTCCCAATCGAAGCTCTGACCAAATGAGACCTGTCCACTGAAGAGATTTGGACGCTCAAATTGACCCAAAAATAGATTTCCTGCCGCAAGATTAACAAGTGAAACACTCGCTCCAGCAAGATATGCACATCCACTGCCGCCCATGCCTGAATATGTACCTAAAGTACATAATTTCGAAGAGAAGGTATTGTTACCGCTGGCCCACCATGATGATGAACTATTTGAACTTGTCCAACATGAGAGGCTTGAATCCTCTAGGCTAGAGTAGGCAATTGTCTGCACTCCGCCCGTTGTGAAACTTGACTGTTTACCCTCGACACCGCCAATAGAGTATTTATATTCATAGGTTTTACCTGCCACAAAACCAGAGGCTAAACTATAAACTTTATCCTTGCTGTCGCTGTCGTTTGTCGACTCTGTCCATGTTGGTGTGAACTCTGCTTGATAAATATTGTCGCTAACGAGTGTCGCTGTTGCATCGTTCCATATTGTAGCTCCAGATTCACGATATGAGATAACTACATCGTCTGAAGCTGGCGTTGTGACAAAAAGTTGCAGTGTTCCCGTGTTATACCAAAGATCAACCTCTGGATTCTCCAAGAGTCCCGTAATCATAAATTGAGCTGTGACACTATTGCTCATTGATTTCTCGTCGGTAGCTGTGATTTTAATGCTCTTAACACCTCCCGAAGTGATAAGCGCAAAGAGATTATCGCTAAGGGTTACAACGCCACTGCTGCTGTTTGTTGCAGAGTAACTTACACCTTGAGCCGAAAGATCAACCTCAGCACCTGCCACCAACGGCATATATGTAGATACTGTTTCACCCTCAGAATCAAGCAGCTCAACCGCAATTGACTCAATGCTGTTAGATGAAACTACCTCAAATGAGTAGCTATCACCCTCAACATAACTCTGAACGTCAGATAGTGAAAAATCCAATGGTGAGATAGTTAAAAGGTCTGGTGAGAATAAAATATCATCATCATAATCTTCGGTTGTGCCATCCACACTTACGGTAATTCCACTTATAACACCACCAGTTGAAGCAGAATATTTTAGAGTAAGGGTATAAAGTGTAGCCGCTTGAGGATTCTCGATAACTCCCGACACTGAAAGTGCACCAACTGAAGAGTTTACGTGTGTACCTAAAAATCCCCATGATAGGTTGCTAACACCCTCAGGCAAAACAAAGTAACCTGTTCCCGACTCTGTGAACGAGAGAGAAAGATCGGCATTGTTCTCAGCCTCCTCTTGTGAATAAGAGTCCATTGCAGCAACATAAGTGACATATCCCGCCTCGAAATTTGTCTCGATTGTCTCGTCATATACAATTTGCACAGCTGAGTTTGACAAAGAAGAGGTAAGATCAACTGTCGAATACTCACCAGCCGAAACCACAAAATCAACATCTCCATAATATGCACACTCCGCAAGCGAAGTTGTAGCGTAAATCGTTGGCTCAACCGAAAGTGATGCCGAGTAGCTACCTGCAACTAAATATAGCTCTTCAGGCATATCTATAGCTGGTGCGTAATATCTAATTAGCTCCCCATCAGCCTTATAAATTCTCAAAATACTCTTTGCAAGTAGCTCATCCATTGAACTATTGTCTGCTTTACTTTGCGAGAGAGAGTAATTTAAAGTTAAGGTACCCTCTTGATCTGTATACTCTTCTGTAAACTCTTGACTACATGACGAAAATAGCAGTGCAAATGCAGCGATAAAATATATTAATTTTTTCATAATATTAGCTCTCCTATTAATTATTCAGATACCGAACTCAATTTAATTTGGCGAATAACCGTGCCTGATGCGTCGCTCACCTCTAACTCAAAGGTTGTATCACCCTCACCCAACATTGCCAAAAGAGGCATAAATGAGGTGATATCGAAGAGAAGATATGTTGCTCCCTCAACTTCATCACCCACGGGGAAACCAAGATCTGCAAGCGCTGCTGCCATCAAGTCGGTTGCTGGATTAATTAGATCCATCTCTGTGTCCAAGTTCATTGATACTAAATCTGCCGCTGTTAACACCTCGCTATCAATTCTAACCAAGAAACTTGTGATTCCTGTCTCTGAGTTAATATCAAGGACAACAGGTAGATCTGTTGAAGGTGTAATATCGTAACGAGTATCAAAGTCGTAACCATCTCGCCACTCAATCGAAAGTGAACCAGTTGTTTGATCGTTATCATCATCTTCCTCAGGCTCTGTAATACCATCCTCGGTAACCTCATCCTCCATAATATCAACGTCGATAATTTCATCATAAACCCACGTCTCAACACTCATCGAGAATGAAACATTTCCGTTGGTGTCGGTCTCGGTTCTGATGCTGATTTTACGCCATTGACCAGCTGCAACATCTGTGATCTCTTGCTCCCAGTTCTCGATCTTAACATATGAAGGTGTTTCGCCGCTAGCTGCCGTGTTATACATTCCCGAGATGCTCACGATCAATGTATTCGAGGCCTCAATAGCCTTGAAGTAACCGCAACGGCTCTCTGTGCGAGAGTATACCAAAGCGGCATCATCCAATTTTACGGTAATCTCTAACGGAATCTCCGCTGTTGCGTCATCTTGGAATTTATCAGTAAAATCTGCCGAAAGGCTAAGCGATGTTTTGATATTTGAAAGAGTACAAACGCAATCTGCAACCTCAGAGGTCTCACCCACTTCGATTACAATATCCTTAGTGCAGGTGTAATATGGAACATCCCAGCCACAAAGTGGCTCATCCTCAGCGGCAACCGAGCTGATGAATATTTGATAGTTTCCCACTTCAAGCGAAATAGGTTCAGATAGCTCTTGAACCTCTTTATATGTTGATGAGTATACCTCAGCGCCACTCTCAGCGCTACAGATCGAAACGATAAAATCATCTACATCAACCGCCTCATCAGCCTTAGATACAATCTCGCCATCAATATCAACTTCAAGAGAGAAGTTGATAAACTCTAAATAACCGATCTTCTCAGCGTTGTTATCATCCTGAGTAGAATCGTCACTATATGGCACCTCTTCACTTATACAGCTTGTAGCCACAAAAAGGCTCGCTGCAAGGATCATTAATAATTTTGTTATATATTTCATCTCTTTTATTTTTAAGTTGGGAGCAACAAAGCCCCTATAAGTTATTTATAATTTAAAAGGGGGGTTACTCCTCAACAACATCGTCGTTATAATCGGGATTTAAATCAACCTCACCGAGTTGAACTTCGGTTAACGTCTGATCGAAAGTGATATTTATAGAGGCTCCACCTGCAAGGCTTGCATCAACCAAAATTGTACTCAATGTTCTGGCCGAGGTCTCTCCAATCTCAACGGCTGAGAAAGCTACCTCAGCTCCAGTTTGTGCATTTGTAGCTTTACCGCTTAGGGTCAAGGTGCTTGATGGTGCAACGAAGATCATTTCGCCATCATTTGGCTCAAAGGTAAACTCATTGTTTGCGCTTGTTGCAACTGTAAATTGAGCATTCTCATAATATTTATCAAACCACTCGGTTGTCTCAACCTTAATCACAGAGTTCAAAAGTGCAGCTATGATGGTTGCCTGCGTAAGTTCGTCGGCTACAACTGTAACCTCAACCTCACCACCGAAACATGCCGCTTCGGCACCCTCCTCGGTGATCTCTCCATAAGTTGCAACCGCTTTATAGTTTCCAGCTCCAAGTGTTGGCAACGTCTCATTGTAAGTTGCAATACTCTCATATGTTGCACTGAAAGATTCGGTAAATCCCGTTTCGCTATTTACATACTCTCCCGTAAGTGCCAACGCAAAATCATCTCCCGCAGGAATTAAACTCTCAGGCAATTCATAAGTTGCATCGTTAGCCTTTGTTGTCTCACTCACTGATAATTGAGTCTGACACTCAAAAGATATTGAGCCCTCTCCTAATTGAGTGTTGAGAGTTGTCTCTTTGGTGCAACCAACAAATAAAATGGCCACCGCCATTAAATTAAAAATTCTTTTCATTATTGTTAGGTTTAGTTTATTTTATAATTTGAATATAAACATTGTCAATATAGACATAATCATAGTTAAATATTGTTCCATTCTTACCGTCACTCTCCCACGCAATTCTATGGGTGCTTTCGCACTCGGTAATAGTCACTTCACGAGATGTAAATGTGCTGTTTTGATTAATAGATGAACTTAGCGAACTTAGCGACACTGACTCTCCACCCGAGATGGTGCCACCAACCGATGTGCTGGTAGATCGTCCTACACTAAGGCTCATTGAGCTACTTTTATTTTTGTCCCAATCAGAGTCAAAGAGAAGTTTCAAAGTCACATTTGCACCGCTCTTTAATCCATAAGTGTCTAAAGTTGCCGAAGTGATACGAGAATCATATGGTCCTCCAAAGTTAGAATAACTTCTCACAGCCACACACTTGCCTGCCCACCATGCCGATCTATTTCCTGCAACCCAGCCACTTAAACCATCAATCGTTGAGGTTGATACATCTATGCTTCCATCCTCCGTGATCTCACTGAAATCTGTTGCGTACAAATAAGGCACTCTGCAAGTTAAACTGTTAATTTCATCGCCCACAACGATTCCGCTTAGCGAAACTTCACCACCATCGACAATTGCACTCTCAGACTCGAACGCTAGCGAAATAGAGCCTGCGCTAAATATATCACCGTAAGTGTCAGCGTAATATTCAACGCTAAATTCACCCTCAGCACTGCAAGTCACAGTCTCTGTAGATAATCCATTTGCAAACAGAGCTCCCGCAGGTGCTGTAAGTGTCACCGATTCAATATCCTCTCCGAGATTATTTTCAATAATCGAGAATGACAGAGTTGCCTTTTGTCTGTTAGATGTCGGTACTGTAAGCGTTATCGGGGTTATCTTTCCCGCCTCCATAGTTTTATCTATATTGACCGAAATTGAGTTAGATGAATATCCGTCGCTATCGTATGCTATAAATGAGAGCTCACCCACCAAGGTTGTTGGCGCAATAAAAAGCCACGCGTAATCACCCTCATCTATCTCCTGCTCGAAATCGAGAGTAACCACCGATGATTCATTGCCACTCAATACACACGCAGCATCCGCCACAGCAGCATCAAAGACGAAATCACCTGTAACATTATCGGGAAATGTAATCTTCAAACTCTTTACACCCTTACCAAATAGATTTCGTCCCTCAGGAATATTAATGCGAATGGCATGCGTTAAATGGGTGAAATTGAGTGTCGCATCATCCAATGGCTCCGATTGCAGAGCACCTGCCAAAATCGGGTTTGCCGACATAATATCGAGCTCACCATCATAAACACCGCTCTGAGTGGCTGGCAGAGAGTAACTTACCTCGCTTCCATTCACACTTTCGGGTTTAGGGTAGACTCCAAAATAACTATATTGATCCTCGGTTTGCGAATTAACCTCTGCGGTGAAGGCAGCATCGGCATAAGTTGAGTGATAATATTTATATTTAAACTCGACTCCATCAATTACATAATCCGAAGCTCCAGAGGCTTGAGCCCAAAGATAGATACAGTCACTTTCGATCCACTCGACCGTTGCCATATCGTCGGCATTAATTGCAGTTTTAGTTGATTGGTTTTGACTTATAGCTATCGCTACACTCTTTGAACCATTTTCGGGTGATCCTCCTATAGCCCCATCATCATAAATGGTGTTACAAGCAGCGAGGAGAGAAACCACAAAGATTAATATTGATCTGTATTTATTCATAATGTTTGCACAATTTAGCCGCAATTTAATATTTTTTTACAAATAAAACAAATTGTTTCTACCTTTTATTATATGTATGCGGTTAATTACAAAAAAACGGAAATAAACAAACATCTATTAATTAATCAATTACAAAGAACAAAACAGAGAATACCCCCCTTAAACCAATTAATATAAACCATAGCATTTTCCAAAGCTAAAATAACATTTATTCAATATTCAAAGATCAATATTAAACTAGAAAATAATAGAAAAAATCACACTGCACAGCGGGATAAAACTCTGAATTTTGATTTAACTTTTTTGTTGTTACTTTTGCCATAATTGTAAATCTTCAAGCCATAAAAGCCGTGTCAACCAACCTGTTAACCAATTCATCTCAATCAACAACCTTAATTCAATCATCATCGTCAATTCAAACATCATCACCAATTCAATCAACATCAACCTCAACAATTCAACCATCAACAATTCAACCAACATCAACATCATCAATTCAATCATCATCAATTCAACCAACATCAACATCAACTCGAAGAACAACAGCATCTCCCTCATCTCCCACCTTAACAAACAACAAACGCATTGCGAAAAATACATTAATGTTATATTTTCGCATGCTTCTGATTATGGGAGTGACCCTTTACACCTCTCGTGTTGTGTTGAATGCTCTTGGAGCCGAAGATTATGGAATTTACATGGTTGTAGGTGGAGTTGTTGCGATGTTCACAATGATCTCTGGAGCATTAGGCAGTGCAATTAGTCGATTTATAACCGTTGAATTGGGTAAAGAGAATCAAGATAGACTCAATGTTATCTTCTCAACCTCAATTATAATTCAGATAATCCTTGCCGTCGTTATCACCCTACTCTCTGAGACATTTGGCATGTGGTTTCTTCTCAATAAATTGGTGATTCCAACCGATAGACTCTCGGCCGCATTATGGGTGTTTCAATTTTCACTTATAACTCTGTTTATTAATCTTATAAGTATTCCATATAATGCAGCGATAATTGCACATGAGCGCATGAGTGCCTTTGCCTATATAAGCATTATTCAAGCTGTCGGACTGTTGGTGATAGCCTACATTATCTCTATCGCTCCGACCGACAAACTTGTTTTGTATGCTGTTTTAATGACCTCTGTTGCAATTATGGTTAGGGTGGCCTATGGAGTATATTGTCGTCGACATTTCGAAGAGTGCCGATCTCGGTGGAGCTTCGATGGTCGGTTGTTGCGTGAAATGCTGAGCTTTGCAGGGTGGAATTTTTTTGGTGTCGCTTCCTCTTTGGTTCGTGACCAGGGAGGCAATATTCTCATTAATATTTTAGGTGGTGGAGCTGTTGCAAATGCAGCAAGGGGAATCTCAATGCAGGTGAGTGGAGCTGTAGTTAGCTTCGCTTCAAATTTTATGGTTGCACTCGATCCTCAAATTACAAAATCTTATGCTGCTAGGGATTATAATTATATGATGTCACTTATTTTCAACGGTTCAAGGTACGCATTTTATATGTTGTTATCCCTCGCTCTGCCTCTTATTGTAGCTGCTCCGTATATACTTGAAATGTGGCTGAAAAATGTGCCTGCCTACACTGTTGACTTTGTTCGGTTAGCATTGATATTTGGTATTTGTGACGCTCTCTCTCGACCTCTGATTATTGCAATTTTAGCCACTGGTAATATAAAAATGTGTCAAATTGCAGTCGGCTCCATTCAGATTATGAATTTGCCAATATCGTTTTTTGCTTTGAAAATGGGTTACGCACCCACTTCGGTTTTAATTGTTGCGATAACTCTAATATTGCTCTGCTTGGTTGTTCGGCTTCTATTTTTGCGTGGGTTGATTGGGTTGTCGATAGCTCGATATTTTAGGAAAGTTACACTGAATATACTCCTTGTTACTGCAATCTCGACTCTGAGTGTTTTGTTTGCTGCTCGATATATTCCGTTGAACGGATTTTTCGGCTTTGCGCTCCTGAGTGTAATATCTCTCCTTGCGAGCTCTTCGACAATATATTTTTTAGGCTGCAACATCTCGGAGCGAGAATTTATCTGTGAAAAATTATCAAACGTAATAAATAAAATCGCCAAATGAAAGCACTCTACATAACCTTTATCGCTTTTAAAGCAGGCAACGGCATCACAAAAAAGGTAAAAGCTCAATTCAAAGCATTTGTCAAGGGGGGCATGGATATGCGTCTATCATATTTTTTTGTGAGTGGAGAGACAAAATATTACAAAATTGGCTCCGAGCAGATCCGCTTAGGCAGTCGATTACAGGCAGCACTCCATCCAAAAGTGAAATTCAACGCCTTGATCGAATATATAAAAAAGAATCAGATCACATTTTTATATATTCGATACACCTCCAACGCCTCGGCCAGCTACCTAAATTTTCTACAAGAGGCAAAAAAAATGGGAGTAAGGATATATTTAGAGATTCCAACATATCCATACGATGGAGAGTGCAACACGAAAAATCCATATAAACTATTCACCCTCTATCGAGAAAAAATATATCGAAAGCGCTTACATAAATTTATCGACAGAGTAATAACATTCTCCGACGATGATAAAATCTTCAATATCAAAACTATAAATATTTCCAATGCTGTAGATTTTGACTCAATAGAGTTGCGAACAATAAAACCAAACCATAATTATATAAAATTTGTTGCCGTTGCGACAATCGGTTTTTGGCATGGTTACGACAGAATTATTCGAGCACTTGCAAAATATAATAATAGAGATGAAATCTATATAGATATTGTCGGTGTCGGCCCAGCCTTAGAGGAGTTAAAGGAGCTTGTCACCACCTTAAAAATAGATAAATATGTCACCTTTTATGGCGCTCAACATGGAGAGACATTAAACAAAATCTTCAACGATGCAGATATTTGTATAGGCAGCCTCGGCCGACATAGAAGCGGCGTGAATAGAATGAAAGCGCTCAAGAGTGTTGAGTATGCTGCACGAGGTATCCCCTTTATCTATTCGGAGCAGAATGATGATTTTGACCACATGCCATATATCTATAAAGTAAGCCCCGACGAAGCGGAAATAGATATTGGCGAGATAATTAACTCACTCAATTATAAAAATTTCAACCCCATTGAAATAAGAAATAGCGCCGCTGAACTATCATGGAATACGCAAATAACAAAAATCACCTCAACACTGAAACAATGATACTTCCCGTCTGCCTTCTATTTGTTATAATCGCTACACTCTTTATCTTTGAGCCACCATACTCCAAAGTAAATCTACCTGTTATATTGTTGATCTATATATCAATGACTGCAATATGTGCATTTCGAGATATTAATATGCCCGATGCTGAAAATTATATTAACGACTTCACAGGATTTATGGTCAATGGTCGTTTTGAGATTGGGTATAGGGTAATTCGAGATATTGCACGGTTGATTGGTGATAATTATCAAATTCTTTTTCTTGTGGTTGGTGCAGTGGCTCTATTCATTAAGTTTTGTGCATTTGTAAATATTGCGCCGTTTATATATGGGGCTCTTTTGGTCTACTTATCTTATTTCTTCACACTGCATGAGATGATCCAAATGCGTGTGGGTGTAGCTGTTGGCTTTATGTTGTTTGCAATAAAATATATTACTGAGCGGGATTTATTGAAGTTTCTGATCTTTGCCTCAATTGCGACACTTTTTCACACCTCCACACTGATTATTTTTCCGCTATGGTTCACTCCAAAAATTCAAATCAACAAATTAATATGGATCTCCCTGATACCTCTATCATATATTGCTGTCACACTTTTGGGGCTTACAGCAGGAAAAATAATATCACACATCCCCATCGGCCAAGTGCAACTATTATACAATGGATACCTGCACTCAATGTCGCAAGGTGGTCACAATATCATAAATATCTTTAACCTGCTTCTAATTGGAAAAGTGGCTGTTTGCAGCTTCCTTATTCTCTTTGATGATCTTATTCAAGAGTATTTCATGCCGATAAAAACATGGTTGATGATATATACTCTATCGCTGGTTATCTATATCATCTTCTCGGATATTCCCGTTGTTGCCATTCGAGTAAGTGAACTTCTGCAAACCGTTGAGGTTATCACAATCCCAAGTGTCGTTTTCACAATCAAGGAGCAGATAATTGGTAAATTTATCGTAATTATAATCTCCTTAATATTCCTGATGGGTATTATATACGTGAATGGGTATCTAATTTAATTATGATTTTGGTTCGTCCCTCGTCCCTGCTTTGTCCCTGTCCGTCCCTGCTTTGTCCCTCTCTTGTTCCTCTCTTGTTCCTCTTTGACCCTGCTTTGACTTAATTACACTTCAATTATATTTCCATGACACACTCACCACAAAAATTAGCCATTTTAATGGCAACATACAACAGTTCCAAATACCTAAAACCACAAATAGACTCCCTTTTAAACCAAACATATAAAGAGTTCACACTATACATTAGAGACGACGGCTCACAAGACGAAACCATCGCAATTATAAACAAATACCAACAACAGCAACAAAATATCATCCTGCTGAATGACCCAATCAAAAATCGAGAAGCAATGGGTAGTTTTATATGGCTGCTGGAGAGTATCGAAGCCGACTATTATATGTTTTGCGATCACGACGATATTTGGCTCGAAAACAAAATCGAACTCTCAATGGCAAAAATGCAGAAGATAGAATCCCCCAACACCCCATCGCTAATATTCACAGATCTAAGAGTTGTAACCGAAGATCTAAACATAATAGCTCCCTCAATGTGGCGCTACGAAAAATTACGTCCTAAACTCCTAACACAAAAGAGATTCGCCACCACAAAAAACATCTTCACAGGCTGCACAATGCTAATAAACAACCAAGCCAAACAAATCTCCCTACCAATCTCCCCAAAGGCAATAATGCACGACAGCTGGATCGGATTGCGAGTCATAGCCCATAATGGCAATATCGGATATATCCAAGAGCCTCAACTTCTATATCGTCAACATGGAAACAACGCAGTTGGCTCAGCACCAATTGAAAACAACCTCAACTATTATCTTTCAAAGCTAAAGAACATCCCTCAAATATTAAAAAAATGGGATAAAATTTACATCATGGCCTCCTCCGCATTCGAAATAAGGATCCCATTTTTTCAATATTACCTCTGGAAATTTACCTACTTAATTATTCGATGGTTTTAAGTAGTGTAAAACAATTATTGCCATACTTAAAACAATCAACCTTTCACTAAAAAAATCAAAAACCAATGCAACCAATAAAAATAATCATAATTTGCGTTAACTACAATAGTTACCCCGAAACAGAATCATACCTCCGCTCTATCGACCACTCAGCAGAAAAAGTCAAAAACAGCGCTCAAATCACAGTTGCCATTGCCGACAACAGCCCAATTCCACTGAGGCAACCCCTCCAAATAAATTACCCCAACATTAAAATATTGCCATTTATTTTAGATAATAATGATGGTTACTTAGGCAGCGCCGAAGTTGTTATGTTAAAATTAAGAGAGAGCGAAAAGCTAAAAGATTATAATTTTTGCATAATCTCAAATGTTGATTTAACCCTCAGCGAAACATTCTTTACAGAATTAACCTCAACTCACTTTGCACAAAATATAGGCTGGATAGCCCCCGATATTCACACCAAAAATCTACAAAAACATGAAAATCCATTTATCGAGCAACGGCCATCACTCGCAAAAATTAATTTTTGGATATTACTATATAAATATCCGATTCTCTTCTATTGTTACTCAAATCTATCACGTTTACATCATTCATCCCACAAAAAACACTCACCCAAACAGAACAAAAAAAATATCGAGCAACTCCAAAAAAAAATATACGCAGGTCACGGTTCAATAATGATATTCACAAAAATATTTATCGACAGTTACCAAGAGGGAAATTTCCAATCATTTATGTATGGAGAAGAGATCTATTTTGCCGAGAGAGTCCGAGAGTCGAAATTAATTACAATATACACCTCCAATATTAAAGTTCTCAATCAAGGCGGAGTCTCAACAAATCTACTTGGCCTATCCCGCAAGGCCAAAATGAATTACGACTCATTACAAGCGATAAAAAACGAATTTTTCAAAATAAAAAGTAAAAAACAAGAAAACACCCAAGCGAGCCAAACACCCCCCTCAACTCACCCCCCTCTCTCAATCCTGCCACCACAAAAAACATCATCAATAAAAAACTTAGTTTCAATAATAACCCCCTCACACAACTCCTCAAAATTTATTTGCGAGACGATCGACTCAATAATATCTCAAAGCTACGAACAATGGGAGCTGCTGATAACCGATGATGCCTCAACAGACGACACCTGCAAAATAGTCGAAAGTTACACACAAACCGACCCACGCATAAAACTTTTCAAATTAAAGAGTCCCCAAGGAGCAGCCCACGCACGCAATAAATCATTAAATGAAGCGACAGGGGAGTATATAGCCTTTTGTGACAGTGACGACAGATGGTTCCCCGAAAAATTAGAAAAACAGATAAACTTCATGCAAAAAAAATCCCTTGACGTATGTTACTCCTCATACATCGAGTGTGATGAAAACAACAACAACCTCGGAATAATGATAGCCCGCAAAAGCGTAAAATATAAAGATATGATAAAATGCGACTATATAGGTTTCCTAACACTTATCGCCAAGCGAGAAAAAATAACCAAATTAAGATTCCCCCCACTCAAAAAACGACAAGACTGGGCATATAAACTTCTAATAATGCAAAAGATCGACCATGCCGAAAGCATCATGGAGCCGTTAGCATACTATAGAGTTAGGTCAGGATCCCTTTCGAGCAAAAAACTAGGCTTAATAAAGTATAACATAGCTGTCTACCAAAAAGTCCTAAACTGCTCAAAACTAAAATCATGCCTCACCTTCATCTTAAAATTCCTCCCATCCCACATAAAAAAACGTTGGCTATACACCGTTTCAAATAGATAAGTCGCTCATGTTGCAAATATTTTTACGTTTAGGGGAGTTCTATTTTCTCCCTGATTTTAATTTTTGGTTAATAATTACCCATTTTTGATTTTGCAAATATGGGCTGTAGTAGCTCTACTACCGATTTTTGCAAAATCAAAAAGAGGTAGTTAGTAATCGAAAAGTATTTTAGGGAGAAATTAGAACTCCACTTTACTCTAGTTTTCTGCTATCAAGGTTGTCAATTGGGTAATTTTTTATTAATTTTGTGAAATTAACTACGCAAAGAATTATGGATATTAATAAATATTCTCGACGCAAATCACATACAGTGACATTCGGTTCGGTATCTATTGGATCTGAACATCCCATTGCTGTTCAGTCGATGACCAACACCTCAACTCGGGATACCAACGCTAGTGTTGAGCAGGTGCTCGCCATAGAGAAAGCTGGTGGACATATTGTCCGCCTAACCGCTCAGGGACGCATAGAAGCAGAAAATTTAGAGGCTATTATGGCAGAACTTAAGGGTAAAGGCTCTACTGCGGCAATAGTTGCAGATATTCACTTCACCCCCGATGTTGCTGCTATGGCTGCTCATTTCGTCGATAAGGTGCGTATAAATCCTGGAAATTATCGCCTTGATGGAGGTAAATTACAATCGCTTATTGCCCTTTGCCGACTCAGAGGTGTTGCTCTGCGCATAGGTGTTAACCATGGTTCCCTCTCCGATCGACAATTTGAGAAATGGGGTGATACTCCCGAGGGTATGGTCTATTCAGCTATGGAGTTTCTCGAAATCTGTGCTCAGGAGAATTTCGATCAAGTTGTAGTCTCGCTGAAATCGAGCAATACACGTGTTATGGTTCAAGCCTATAGATTACTTTGTGAGGAGTTCGATAAGCGCTCTATGAGCTACCCTATTCACCTTGGTGTCACCGAGGCGGGAAGCGGAATTGAGGCTCGTGTGAAGAGTGCCGTAGGTATTGGAGCACTTCTTGCCGATGGTGTTGGCGATACGATTCGTGTTTCACTTACCGAAGCTCCCGAAAATGAGATCCCCGTTGCGGAACTTTTGGTGAAATATTTTGAGGGTAGAGCCAATTCGGAGGCATTCCCCGTGGAGCATATAACTAATTACTCGCCATTTACATACCGTCGTCGTAGCTCGGTGACAACTCCGATAATCCATAGTGAGCCTCATTCGGAATTCACCTTAATTGAGGCTTTGAGCGATAACCCAACCTCTGAGTTGCGCTCGGCAATCCTTAATTTGAACTCTTCGGAGCCTGTGATGGTGAAGCGACGCTATGAGGATGCTGATCTTACGGAGCTCGCTATTAAGGCGGCTGCGGATTTAGGACTTTTGTTCCTCGATGGACTTGCCGATGGAATTTGGATTGATGCTCCGCAACACTCTGATGAGGATATTGCGCAGATTGAGTTGATGATACTTCAGGCCTCTCGTGTGCGTCAGTCGCAAACCGAATATATTGCATGCCCTAGTTGCGGACGAACGCTTTTCGATATTGAGAGTCGTTTGGCGGAGATTAAGGCTCGCACGTCACATTTGAAGCACCTTAAAATTGGTGTTATGGGCTGCATTGTAAATGGACCTGGAGAGATGGCAGATGCCGATTATGGTTATGTCGGTGCTGCTGCGGGGCATATAACCCTCTATCGTGGTCGTGAGGTGATCGAGAAAAATATCCCTGAGCAGAGAGCCTTGGATAGATTAATTGAATATATTAAAGAGAGCGGCGATTGGGTCGAGCAGGAGTAATGACAATTTTACCATCTACATATCTACCATCAATTGAACTCTTTTCGCATATCGTCAAGGGTGATTACATCATTGATTTGGGTGAACATTATATCAAACGCTCGGAGAGAAATCGAGCTGAGATAATGACCGCTAATGGGGTTATGCAACTCACTGTGAATATCTGTCGTGCGAATCGGCCACGTACACCTATGTCGAGTGTGGAGATTGACTACTCGAAGAGGTGGCAACATCAACATTGGATGGCTATTGTTTCGGCCTATAAATCCTCTCCATTCTTTGATTATTATGCTGATTTTTTGGAGCCGATTTTTGCAGCTAAATATGAGAGGTTAGTTGATCTTAACTTGGCGCTTTTAAGAGAAATTATGCGACTTTTGGGATTGCCTACAGATATTAAAACCTCGGAAAGTTATGTTGACGCTTCGGATGGTGATGTTGATTTGCGTGCAAAATATCGAGTAACTGACCGAGAATTTAAGGATTACATTCAGGTTTTTTCGGATCGTCATCCTTTTGCTTCAAACCTTTCCATCCTGGATTTATTATTTTGTGAGGGAACGAATGTATTGAGTTATCTATAGGGGAGTTTTTCTGTCCAGACTTATCTGGTACCTGTGCGGTAGGAGCACAGTCCTCAACGTAAGAAAGAAGAAAGGAGTCTCAGAAGAGACTCCTAAATTTTGCATTTCTGCTCCTTGCTTTAAGTGCAAAGTAAAGCGATCAATTATCAGATTTAAGATAATATATAGCTTTACCGGCACTGCATATAAGTGGCTGCAATATAATACTTTTTAATAAAACGCAAAAATCTACTCAACCTCAAACAGAGACAGTTGGTCTATGCTGTGGTTGAATGTGAGTCGGTGATATGGTGTTAATCCGTGTTTGTGGATTGCGAGGCGATGTTCCCGAGTTGGATAGCCTTTATTTTTTTGCCATCCGTATTGGGGAAACTCTTCGGCTATGCGTTCCATGTATTCGTCTCTGTAGGTTTTGGCTAGAACTGAGGCGGCTGCGATATTTGCATATTTTCCGTCTCCTTTGATTATGCAGTTATAGGGTGTTGTGAGGTGGGTGCGGAATCTATTGCCATCTATCGATAGGAGCTCGGCTGCGGGGTTGAGTCTTTCGGCCGCTAGCGACATCGCTTCGAATGAGGCGTTGAGAATATTTATTTCGTCTATTCTCTTTGCGCTAAGAGGTTGAACTGCCCACGCTATTGCCTCTTGTTCGATGATTATTCGAAGTTCTCGACGACGTTTTTCACTCATTTTTTTGGAGTCGTTGAGATGAGGATGTGAGAAATCAGGCGGAAGGATTACTGCCGCTGCAAAAAGATCACCCGCTAGGCATCCTCGGCCTGCTTCGTCGAGACCTGCTTCAAGAAGTATATTTTGAAATGATGTCGGTAACATAGTTTTGATTTTCAAATGGTTAGTTTGATGTTTTTTTTAACGAAAGAGGGATCAAACGAAAGAGGATTTAAGGAACTGGATCGTGGCCGCTTCCTCCCCAAGGATGGCATTTTGAAACTCTTTTAAGCGTAAGCCACAACCCTTTGAGGGCTCCATGCTTCCGCAATGCTTCGAGTGCGTATTGTGAGCATGTAGGTGTGAATCTGCATGTTGGGGGTGTAAATGGTGATATGCAGTTGCGATAGAGGTGGACAAGCAATAACAATGGTTGAATTGCAAGCCACCTGAGTGCACTATAGATCTTGCGCAATATTTTCAAGAATCTTTCGCACTGCATGGTTGATGGTTTTGTATGAATGAACCTCTTTGGTTGAGTATATTAAAGCTAGATCTATGTTCAGAGAACCCTTTGAAGCGGTGCCCTTTGATTGAGCATCAAGGAGAAGCATTTTGTGTAGTCTATATGATTCTTTGATTCTTCGACGCAGTAGATTGCGTTTGTTTGCACGCTTGTGTTTGCGTTTGGGAACGCTAAAGAGTACTTCACATTTGTGTTTTGCGAACTCTTCTGTTTCGATTTTATTTTCAATTGATTTTGCTTCTGAATCAATTATCTCTGAAGTGACAACCACTGAAGAAATACTCTCTGAAACGAGAGAATCGAGAGAATCGACAGAATCACCCTCACCCTCAGCAAACCACATATATTGTATTGGATAGACAAAACCTCTCTTGCCTGAGTCGAAGAGTCGACGGATCGAACCACGTGAGCGTATACGTTCGTGGTAAGAGAGAGAGTAATTTGTTTCCATTAATTTTAGGTGCTTGTTTGAGTCTTGAATCCTGAATATTATAGCTATAAAAATTATTTTAGGGAGAAATTAAATCTCTCCCTAAAATATTTATGCTTTATCTTTTGCTGTGCGCTTGCGTGTTGTTGTGGGTGCTACAGGAGCAGGTGTTGTGCGTCGAGCTCGTGGTTTTTTCGAAAGTTTCGACTGCTGACAACGGATAAACTCCTCTTGCTGAGCATCTACAACGGGTATAAAATCCTCGATCTCGTCGCCTGCGTTGGTCTGCGTGATAAAAATATCGAGTGCCTTGACCATTGAAGGTGCTTCGGGACGAGGTGCCATAGCTTTAACTTTCAATCCTGCTTCGACTGCCGCATGAAGTGTCGCTTGACCAAATGTTGCAACGATAGGTAGCTCCTCGGCTGGGCAACGCTCGATTACGGCCTTAACGTCCGATGGTGAGTAGAGTGCCGTGATGTCGAAGTCCGAGAATTTGATCCCCTCCATTTCGGCCGAGATTGTGCGTGCAAGGATCACTGGGCTGAAGTTCAATTTGAGCTTCTCCATTGTGTCGTGCAACTCAGGCTTATGAGGCTCGGTGAGTGCCAAAAGGAACTTCTCGGCTTTGTTCTTAACGATAAGCTCCACGAAGTTTGTGAACGTTCCATCGGCAAACGAGATCTTGCGCTTGCGGTAGACGATATATTTCTGCAAATAAAGTGCAACTGCCTCGGTTTGACAAATATATTTCATACCCTCGGGAACGGTCATTCGAGCCTCCTCACAAATGTGGAAGAAGCTATCAACGGTTGTGCGAGAGGTGAAGATCACGGCTGAGTGATCCAAAATCTCGGTACGTTGACCAAGGAACTCCTTGAGTGATACACCTACAACTTTTATCAAAGGGAAAAATTCGACCTCTATATTCTGACGTATTGAGAATTCGTTGAACGGAGACTTCTCGATGACAGCAGGACGTGGCTGAGATACTAAAACTTTAGCGACTTTCAATTTTTTATACTATATTATTATTCACAATTTTATCTATTGAAAAATCCCCAAAAAAGAGTGATAGGGAAGATTTCGACGGCACAAAGGTACAAAATTGTATGCAAAACAGAAAATTTTTTGGAAATAAAGAATATAAAAGTATTTAAAGTGTACAACATTGTAATCGTAAAGAATTGCACAGCAACGATATACATAAATATATCGTGCGCCTTACCATTTGTAAGTGCATAGCATAAAATCGTCGGTACGACCATTATTCCAATCATTGTATTGGCCATGCCTTTAATATGAAGCATTAGTTTAGCAAAATCTCGATGGTTGATGATCTTTCCGATAAGGTTTACCAAGAGAATTTGATATATGTAAATCAAAGCTATAGCGGCCAAAATTATCGCAGCAATCTCGACTCTGAGCGTCGGCATTAGTGCAAAAAAAGTAACTATCGCAACCCAAAAAACAGCAAAATAGAAGAGTGTCCCCGAGAGGGTATATCGACTAAATGAGGGGCTCAATTCACTGAGTTTCTCGCCAAGATCCTTGCGAAAATATAGTTGCAGGCCGAATAGTCGACTGTGGTTATGTCCCTTGGAGCTCCAATGGTTGAGCCACATCAAATATAGAGCTATAAAGAGAAAGATCCCTGCAACAGACCAAATTCCGAGATGCCACAACGACGCTTCTCCGAGCTGTATGGTGTTGCCTATAGTCGATTCACTGCCGAAAATATAGGCTGGTATATCGGTTATATTTTTTAAGTTTTTATCCATTTTTACTCCTCTAATCTTTTGAGGGTTACACGTATGGTTGTTCCTTTTCCAACTTCGGACTCTGCCACGGCAATTTTACCGTGATGATAATCCTCCACAATGCGACGTGAGAGTGAGAGACCCAATCCCCAGCCTCTTGTTTTGGTGGTAAATCCAGGTTCGAAGATTCTCTTCCAGTTACCTTTGGGTATTCCTTTACCTGTATCGCTCACGTCGATATATGCTGATTTATCGTCTGACGAGATATTGACTTTTATTGCTCCTTGGCCTTGAAGTGCGTCGAGCGAGTTTTTCATTGTATTTTCCACAACCCACTCGATAAGTGCAACATTGGCCATTACCTCGATTGGAGCTATTGCCAAGCCGTTATACTCTAATGTTACATTGCGGGGGATGCGCTTGCGGAAGTACATCACCGTTTCACTGATCGTCTCGTTGATATTCACAGGTGTGAGTGGAGTCTCGGAGCCGATCTTCGAGAAGCGGTCGACAATCTTCATTAGATGTGCCAAATCTTTATCCATCTCCTCAACGGCGCTTTGGTCTACATCTTGACTGCGGAGGTATTCGATCCAACCCAACAGTGAGGAGGTGGGGGTACCCAATTGGTGAGCCGTCTCCTTGGCCAATCCAATCCAGACTCTATTCTGTTCATCTTGTTTTGAGGAGCTAAAGGCCACCAAGCTAAGAAAAACAAAAATTATAATAAGAAAAATCTGAATATAAGGGAAGTAATACAGAGCATTAAGAAGCGACGATTTTCCGTAAAAGAGCAAATGTCGACTATTATGCCATCGAAGCTGAACCACAACAGGAGGGTTTTGCTCGGCAAATTCATCAATCTTGGCACGTAATTTAACGGGATGATCTATAATCTCCTCACTTATGAGGTGCGAGGTGATTACACTCAAATCATCGTTAACCAAAATAAATGGGATATTTTGACTCTTGCTCACCATATCGGCCAAAAATGGATCGTGCATAAATCGCTCTTGCGAAATATACTCCATGGTGCGAGCCCAAAGTTCAACGTCGAGTTTCTCCTTCTCTCGGAGCTTCGAGGCCATATTATTGGTGAACAACAGAGAGAGTACCACAAGGATACCCCCCACGATCATTGTAATTATTCGATTGCGGTACGAAAATATTTTTGTTGTCCACTTTTTTAGCATCTCATTTAGGGGAGTTCTATTTTCTCCCTGATTTTAATTTTTGGTTAATAATTACTCTTTTGGGGTTAGGATTGAGTTATATAATTCAATATCTTGAAGAATCTCCACTGCTCGTGCAACCTCTTTATCACCATTGCGAATTGAGTTGCGAACGACTCCCGCTTGGTAGGCGAAACGAAGGATGATATTTGTGTTTATGCTCTCGGTGATCTCTTGACGATAGGTCTCTAAATTTGACTCGGTGTCATCTTTTAACTCAGCCTCCAGCTTCTCGATCTGCTCGGCAACATCCGAATATAGATCTTCTTGCGCAGCCTCCTTAAGTGCTTTCAGCACTCTTCTTGTTGATGATTGATATGCAATATCTTCACCTTTGATAGCTGCTTTGAAATCTTCATAATCTTCATCGGTGATTGTGAAATTATCTACATCAATTGTGTTCATGTGGTTGCGACGGAAATAATCATCCGCAAAATTATCAATATGACTCAGAGCATATAATGTTGCAGCAAATCGACTAATATATTCAGGTTCGATACTCTCATCGGGGCTGATTCCACCTCCATCATAAACTTTTCTACCCGCCTGCGTGCGGAACTCATGACGCATAGAGTCGGCAACCTTAACGGCCTTACCTGCGTTACTATGATCCGAATAATCAAGCTCCTGAATACAGCGACCCGACGGAATATAATATTTCGAAGTGGTCATTTTAACGTATGAATTGTAACCCACAGGACGAGGCGATTGCACTAAACCCTTACCGAAACTCTTCGCTCCGACCAACACCGCACGGTCGAGATCTTGAAGCGAACCTGCAACAATCTCCGAGGCTGAGGCTGAATTTTCATTGATAAGCACAACCAATGGAATATCAAGATCAAGCGGCTGATTTGAAGTTCTATAAACAGCCGAATCACGTCTACCTTTGAGCGTCACCACCTCGGTGCCTCGTGGCGAGAATAATGAGACCACATCTACAGCCTCCTGCATAATTCCACCTCCATTATTGCGATAATCAAGAATCAACGCCTTCAAACCTTGCTTCTTCATCTCCTCAATCGCTCCACGCATCTGCTTAGCAGCTCCCGAAGTGAACTCTGCATGTTGAATATATCCAATAGAGTCAGCCGCCTCACCCACAAATCCCCAATATGGAAGTGCAGGTATCGAGATTCTCTCACGACGAATGGTCACATCTTCATCCTCACCTGTGAATAACCTACGCACGGTGAGCGTAACATCACTATTGGGTGTTCCCTTTAATCGAGAACTTGCCTCTTCAGTGGTGAATCCACTCGCTGCCTCACCATCAATTGCAACGATCTTATCACCAATGACCAAACCTGCACGGTCGGCAGGAGAACCCTCGTATGGTTGCGCAATTCTTACAAAGTCGCTATCTTGACGAATAAGTGAGCCAATTCCACCATATTTTCCCGTTGTGAGCACCTCGAAATCCGACATCTCCTCTTCGGGAAGATACTCCGTATAAGGATCTAATCTTCGAGAAATTCCCTCAGCGGCATAGGTCAAAAGCTGATCGGGATCAACCTCATCAACATAATTTTCTGAAATCTCACGCATCAAATTAACCATAATCTCGATATTGCGATTCAGACCAAAATCATTACGCACAGCAAAGATCGAGAGAAGCGAGAGGGTGACGATACCAACTAAACAATATATTCGTTTCATAATTTTTCGTTTTGTTTTTAAGCGTTATTACGCTTGCTGTTTTGAATAAATCCTTCGAGACAGTAGACAAAATAGACAGCTCCCCTACGGATGCCCTCAATATGTATTTTGTCCCCCTTTTGAGATACTGTAATCGTATCCTCAAAAAGAAACGCTACACGACGCAAAATAGTATTTGCACGATAATGTAACACGCCATCTTTTTCACCCGCAAACGAGAAACCACTCGACTCCATAGCTACATCAATTTGACCTCGGTACTCCGCCACACTACCCTCAACATCTCTTTTGATATAGCCGAAAAGTGGATACAAAGCAGAAAGGATTACCAAAAAGATGATCTTCGTCGCTCCATTATTCGCCATAAACAGATCCATTCTTTCACTGTACGTCAAATCTAAGTCTCCAGCAAAATTCATGAAGAAAGTGACAACAATGAATAGACCCGCAATCATGCAAAAGTACTTCACGGCACGAATAAAATATTTCATAATTATTTAATTTTTAGTTCATTTATACTTGTTTTCAAACAAATTTCATATATTGCAATTCTTCGAATTGCTCGCCCTCTGCGCATTTTTTATTCTAAAAAATGCTTTTTTAGGAGGGAGGGCGACCGCTTTCTTACGTTGGGGACTGTGCTCGTGCCGCACGGGCACCAGACACAGTCTGGACAGAAAAACTTCGTTTTTCTTTATAATCGCTCAATAGCTTTAGCAACATCCGCCATCAACCAAGCAGGAGTAGATGTAGCCCCACAAATCCCAACAGACGAAGCCCCCACAAACCACTCCAAATCAATCTCAGAAGCCTCCTCGATGTTATAAGTGGAAGCATTAGCCTCCCGACAAACCTCAAAAAGCACCTTTCCGTTACTAGACTTCCGACCACAAACAAAGATAACAATATCAAACCGCTGCACAAACTCCCGAAGATGATCCTCCCGAGAGGAAACCTGACGGCAAATTGTGTCATGCACGAACAGCTGCTCCCGATCATAAATCCTCTTCTCAATCTCCCCAGCAAGAGCCTCAAAGAGTGAAATACTCTGCGTAGTCTGCGAAATAAAAAATATTGGACGCAAAAAATCTATAGCCTCAATATCCCCAATCTTCTCAATAACCAACACATCATCATCAACCTGCCCCGTGAGCCCAACAACCTCAGCATGCCCCTTTTTGCCCAACAGAACAACCTGCCCACCGATATTTTGCATTTTATTATAGCCCTCCTTGACTCTCTCCTGCAATTTCGCAACCACAGGACATGTTGCATCAATAACCTCTAAATTGAGCGCCTTAGCCTTAGCATAGGTGCTCGGTGGCTCACCATGTGCACGGATCAGAATTTGAGTCTGCCGAACCTCCGAGAGTTCGCTACAGCTGATGCTCTTAAGTCCCAAAGACTCCAAGCGCAACACCTCGATACGATTGTGGACAATATCCCCCAAAGAGTAGACCACACCACCCTCGCTCAGCGCTCTCTCCGCCTCGCCAATTGCACGAACAACACCGAAGCAAAACCCCGATTTTGGATCTATCTCAACTCTCATCACTTAAATCCGATTTTGGTATAACTCCATAAACCAAGCCATCTGCTCATCAACCTCCATGCAGCTATTATCCAAAACAATAGCGTCATCGGCCTTGCGCAGAGGTGAGATCTTACGATCCACATCCGCTTGATCTCGCTCTCTAATATTCGTCTCAATCTCTTCGAGTGACACCTCCTCGCCTTTGGCAGTAAGCTCTCGATAGCGACGCTCAGCACGAATATGTGGATCGGCCGTCATAAAGAGTTTAATCTCAGCCGCAGGGAATACCACAGTGCCAATATCTCGTCCATCCATCACAACACCGCCCTTGCTGCCCATCTCCTGTTGCATTGCAACAAGTTTGGTGCGCACCTCAGCAATTGTGCTCACAAGGCTCACATAACGGCTAACCTCGATTGTTCGGATTTCATCCTCTACCCTATCACCATTGACATAAATATCGCTCGCTCCACGCTCCTTATTAAAATTAAAGCTGATAGTGATTTCGGGCAGAAGATCGACGATCTTCTGAGAATCTATTTTTTCGCCCTCGATAGCGCCACTCTTAGCTGCATAATATGCCACAGCACGATACATCGCTCCAGTATCTATAAAAATATAACCTAAGCGAGCCGCAATAGCCTTAGCAAAGGTGCTCTTTCCGCATGAAGAGAATCCATCTACAGCGATAATTATTTTTTTGTCTCTATTGTATGAACAGTTCATTGGGTATAATGTGAAAAAGTGTTGATATTAGAGTATATAGACCGAGCAAGGCGATAAGTGAACCTGCAAGGCGATTAATCATAATAAGATGTCGAGGTCGAAACTTCTTGCGCAACCGATCTATGATAGTTGCCAAAATAGCCCACCATCCCGACGAACCGACCAAAAAACCAACAATCACAGCCACAGCGGTGAGCAGTCCACTAGTTGTCGAGGAGTCGAACGATGGAATCTTGTAAGCTGCAAAAAATGCCAAAAGATAGGGGACAACCATAATAAAATTGGCCAACGTAACCCCAAATATCGAGGCAAAATCTTTCCATAGAGAGTCCACCCCCGAGCGATTGCGACGCATCTGCATCGCAGGGTTCTGCATAAAAATATATGCTCCGACAGCCACCACAGCAGCGCCACCGACAATATGCAGAATCGAACTATACTCATTTATCTGATGCTCCAAGATAGAGTAAAAAATATAAGAGATAAATGCTAAAAAAGTATCAGCCGAAGCGACCCCCAACCCCGAGACGATACCCGAACGGCGACCTTTACTCAAAGTTCGCTGAATACATAGAATCGCCACTGGCCCCACGGTGATCGAGGCTGTAACACCTACGGCAACTGCACGAGTAAAAATATCTAATATTGCTAAAGTCATCGTATAAAAATTACTATAATGAGCACAAAGATATGAAATTATTGTGATTAATTATTTTTTTTGCGTAAGTTTGTCCAAGGCAAACGTATGAAATTAAAAAAGCATAAAGTGAAAAACGAAGTTTTTCTGTCCAGGCTGGGCCTGGTGCCTGTGCGGCACGAGCACACTCCCCAGTCGAGAAAGCGGATCGCCCTCCCTCACAAAAAAGCATTTTTGAAAAAATGCGCTGAGGGCGAGCAATTATTCGAATTGCACTTTACATCAAATTTTCACACGTTTTCCTAAAAGCTAACAACCTTTAAAGATACTCAATACTCAATAATGATACCTCAATTTCTGCAATATATCGAAAGCGAAAGTCGCTGTTCTCACCACACGCTCCGAGCGTATAGAACCGACTTGGTGAGCTTTTTGCACTATATGGATTTGAGCATTGATGATTTTGATCCCAAGGTGATAGCTTCGGACGACATCCGAGAGTGGCTTGTAAGTCGCAGTGAACACTCCTCAACCAAAAGTTCCTCGATTAATAGGTCACTCTCAACACTCCGCAGTTTCTTTGGCTGGGCACTCTCCAAGGGACATATCGAGCGGGATCCCACCTCGAAGGTCAAGTCGCTGAAAATGGGTCGACGCTTACCGAGTTTCGTGAGTGAGAGTAAAATGAGCACACTCATTGAACAACAACGTGAACAAAGCGAGACGCACGACGAGCCAAGAGATTTTATCGAGCAACGCAACGCTCTTATAATTTTGATGTTTTACGCAACGGGAATCCGACTCTCGGAGCTTCAAGGTGTCAAGTGGCGAGATTTCAGTGATGATTTTCGATATTTAAAGGTTCGAGGAAAGGGTGACAAAGAGCGAATAGTACCCATTGTGACGGAGCTGAGACGGGAGATAAAGAGCTATGCCGAAAAAATTAGAGATGAAAATATTTGGAAAAGTGAAGTAAATTCACTATTTTTATCTCGCAGAGGAGAATCTCTATCGGCAAATATGATCTATAGGATCGTTCGTCGAGAGCTCAATGAGGCAAAAGTACAAGGGCGCAAAAGTCCACACGTTCTTCGACATACATTCGCAACACACCTACTCAATGGAGGTGCCGACATGCGAGATATTCAGGAGCTTTTGGGGCATAGTTCCCTGCAAGCGACACAGATATATACGCACAGTTCAATAGCTCATTTGCAGAGCGCATATCAGTCGGCTCACCCACGCACAAGGATGTCGAGCGAAGAAGAAGAGAATGAATAACAGTTAAGAAAAATTTAAAAGCCTTTTCTAAGGGTTTAAATTAAAAATAATAGAATTAAAGGCGGACAAAAAAAACGATCCGTCAATTGTTGAACTACTAAAAAATTGAAGTTATGAACGTACAAATTCAATCAGTAAAATTCGATGCAGACAAGAAACTCATCGACTTCGTAGAGGCTAAAATTGCAAAACTTGAAAGATTCGCCGATCGCTCGACAGGAGTTGAGGTGATATTGAAATTAGATAAAGACCACGAAAAGGGTAATAAAGTATCATCAATCAATCTCCGCATGCCTGGAGGTGATATGTTTGCTGAGCGTCGTGCAAAGAGTTTCGAGGAGGCTTTCGATGATGCCATTGCAGCAATCCGCAAGCAGCTGGAGGCGGCTAAGTAGATTAGATTTATGCAGTTTAAAGAGCTGTATTGCAGGACAAAAAAAGGGGGGGGGGGTTATAATCCCCCTTTTTTTATTAGGGGAGTTCTAATTTCTCCCCTTAAACACCTTCGGGCTGGTGAAACAACAAAAAGGATAGCTTCACCCAAAGTGATGTGACAGATCCTTAACAAATTAGATGAGAGAAATTTAAACAGATTCTTAGCTTTTTCTTGAATTTATATTTTTCTTATAATGCAGCTCTTCGAGCTGCTCGCCCTCTGCGGACTTTTTATTCTAAAAAGTCCTTTTTAAGAGGGAGGGCGACCTCTTTCTTACGTCGGAGACTGTGCTCATGCCGCACGGGCACCAGACACAGTCTGGACAGAAAAACTTCGTTTTTCACCAATTACAGTGAGTAAGAAAAATAAGGACGATAGCATAGAAAAAATATTTTTTGTATAGTTGTGATTCTCAATTTTTATTAGTAATTTTGATACGTAAAATGGGTATTAGTCAATAAAAGTATTGATAACCCTATTTTGCGCAACCGACCAAACCTAAAACTATGAAAAAAAAATTACTTAGTTTATTGTATGTTTGTGCGATGTTACTAACCACAACATCTCTCCATGCAGTTAACTTCTCAATTAAAAGCTACCCCCGACTTCTAGTCAACCAAGAGGCTATAGATCACGCACGTGAGAATATGCAGAAGTATGATTGGGCAGCCGCAAATGCGGAGAGCTTACTTCAAAAAGCCGACAATTACGAAGTTCCGAAACCCAAAGAACACACAACCTACAAGCCAGGAAACATCTCTTGGAAGAGCATGGGTTATGTCCCCAAAAAGGTCGAAGAGCTCTTTGAGGTTGGTCTAGCCTGGACACTCTTCGGCAAGGAGGAGTATCTGGACAAAATCAGAATCTTCATCGACGATGTTTGTGATGAGCAGAGCGGATATATTGCAGTTGGTGCCGCAACAACAGGTGACGAGGTGCATGAGGGAATGTTCTTTTTCTATTTTGCTGCCCTTTGTGACATCCTCTATAGTCAAAATGACATTCTCACCGTGGAGCAGAAAGATGCTGTCGATAAAGTTATGCTTTTCTATCTTGAGAAGTCGAAAGATAAAATGGCTCCCAATGGAATCATGAACCATCAAGCAAGCACAAATGCGGCGGCCGTTTTGGTAAGTATGTTCATGCAGGACGAGGAGTTCTTCACACACTTCACCGAGGCTGAGGGTGGTATGATTGACCATATGGCAACTGGAATTATGCCCGATGGCTGGTGGTTTGAGTCAACGGTAAACTATAGTCAACTTGTTGCTGACATCTACTTCAAGATGGCACAAGTATACCAAAATAGCGGAATGGATCTCTATCGTGCTAAGATCCCCGCACGTGAGATGGATAAAGATTTCCACAACGCCAAGGATGATTACACAGGAATGAAATTTGCAGTGTGGGGGCCTCAGAAACCCTATCGCACACTTCATGATATGGCTACGGCATATTACCCGCTAATGGATGAAAATGGAGTAACCGTAGCGAGTAACGACACCAATGCGCAAGGGCCATCGGTATTTTATGAACTTGCTTACAAGGAGTATGGAGATAGTGAGCTCGCTTGGGTCTTAAGCAAAATGGAGCGTGACAGTTGGATTTCGCTATTTTATGGTGTCGGGGAGATCCCCGAGGTGAAAGATCCTCGCACAAAATCGGCTACACAGCCAAATGTTGGCCTTACAGCACTGCGTGCTCAAAATAGAGAGGGTGAGGAGCAACTCCAAGCCTATGTTAAGTATGGAACGCATGGTGGCTGGCATGGTCAGCTCGATAGAGTGTCGTTGCAGGCATTGGATATTTTCGGCCATAAATTCTTCGGCACTGAAATGTGTTGGTTTGGCTATCAGTCGGCTCAATATAAGGAGCTTGTGCAAACCTCAGCATCGCACAATATGGTTATTGTCGACGAGTTGCAACAGGAGGCTGTACCATCGAGTCAACCAATCTTCTATAAGGGTAAATCTATGCAGCTCTCACTTACGGAGACTGTAGCTCGCTGGCGACAAATTCCTCGCAACAATCGTGAAATATTCCCACCTTGGGATGATTTCGGATACTCTACCGAGCCAATTTTGCAACGTCGTTTGGCTATGGTGACAGATGATTATCTGCTTATGGTCGATTACCTTTCAGCTGATAAACCCCATCAATTCGACTGCTTGCTACACCCAGTCGGCTTCCAAGGGGTCGAAGGAGCTGAAAAAGCTGGAGAGTTACTTCCTGCGATCACCACAAATGAAAATTCACCTTACAAATATTTCCCATCATGCCAATGGTATAAGGCAAACGAAGAGAGTGTAAAATTCCAATTTAACGATAGCGGAATTGGACTAGATTATCATATTGCATGGCCAACAGAGAGCGATATTTTCTATGCTGAATACCCATCGACCAAGAGTGCCGTGCAAGGAGGACTCAGAAACAATCCTGATCGTCGCACAGTTGGTGTGAGAGTCAACGCTAAGGAGGCGGTGTTTATCACCCTTCTGGAGCCATACAAAGGCGAATCGGTAATCGCCAAAGTAGAGTCCACGTCTGACGACAAAATCAGAATCTACATGAAAGATGGATCTATGCAAATCATCCAAATCTCGAACCTTAAAGGTGAGGCCAAGGATGTTAAGGTAGAATTCAACCGCATTTCAAACCGAGGTAAAGTAAAAACAGAGAAAAATTAACAACCAAATAAAATTAAACAAACATGATTAAGAAATTACTCTATTTTTGTCTCTTTGCGCTAGCATTCAGCTCATGCCAAAGCAGTGGATCGCTTGAGAGAGTTGATGGCCACCCAAGACTTTATGTGTCAGATGGCGATCACAAAGCTATCGTCGACAAAATCAGCTCTGACGACTGGGCAGCGAGCTCATTCGAAGCTATGGTGGAGAAGTTGGAGCCTCTAGTGGCGCAACACAAAACCGACCCAGAGTGGATCACCTCACGCATGTCGATGTATTGGAAAAAGGGCGAGCGCTACACTCAATGTTACCTTTTGAAGCAAAATTGGGATCGTGGTGAGGGAGATGCTCCAGTTCCAACACTTCGTTTCCCAGGTATGAGAACTTGGAACAAATATTACAATGTACCTCTTGCAGATCGTATCCCTTACAATGAGTCAGGAGATATGCTAGGTATCGACCGCACAAACCCAGATGCTAAGCCAACACTCGTTCCTTACAAGGAGTCAGGACACATGGTTCGCCTTAACAATAGCGAGATTTTGGATTTGGCACGTGATGCAGCCTATGTATATTGGATCACAAAAGACAAAAACTACGCTAAATTCGCAGCCGATATTTACTACACATGGTTGGTAGGTATCTACTATATGAATCCAATCTTGGATCCAACAAACTCTACAGGTGGCCCTGGCGGATGGGCACCAGGTGGAATTTGCGGATATTACGATTATGAGCAGATCCACGACGACCAAGGTGAGCGTGTAGCTGCAATCTACGACTATCTATACTCTTACCTTAAGAACAACCCTAACGACCACCTAACCTCAATCGGAAAGACAACAAAAGAGGTTAACGACGAGGTTATGAAGCGTTTTATCGACCTAGGTATGATCCGTGGCGGTAGACTCGGCAACTGGAATGTAAATGGTTTCGCTCGTATCATGGCACCAATTATTGTTTTGGGTAGCAATAGCGAGTATGAGGATGGCAAAGGACGTGAATATTACCTAGAGTACTTCCTATCTAAAACTACAGATCACCACGAGTGTTTGATCGACATTCTAAGCTACTACAACCAAAGAACAGGTCTTTGGAATGAATCTCCAGGATACTCATTTGGAATTATCATCTCACTGCTCGACTTCGCAGCGATGTTGGAGCCTATCGGAGTTGACATCATCGCCGACAATGCAATTCTTCAAAAGGCTGCTCAAGCAATCCTTCCATGGATGGACGAGAGAGGCAACCTAGTTGTCTTTGGTGACACTCGTGGAGGTATGGCCGACTTCACAATCTTCGAGCGTCTATACACCTACTACACAAAAGTTGGTGACACGGAGAACGCAAACAAAATGGCCGCAATCCTAAAACAAGGAATCAACGACGGAACATATAGCCGTGACAACGCAAACTGGATCAGCCTCACAACTCAGGTGCCTCTTCCAGAGTCATTGCCTGAGGTGCGCATGAGTGACCTATCATACTCGGAGCACCACCGCTTCTTCACAATGAAAGATTATGAGGGTGACTACAAACTTATGGCAACAATCTATGGCGGTCGCAAAGGAAGCCACCTTTCAGCAACAGGACTTTCACTTACGCTTTACGCTTATGGCTATGCCTTAGTACCTGACGCATCGGGTTATGAGTCATATTGGAGTCAAGATTTCTACTACCACCAAACACCAACGGGAACAAATACAATCATGCCAGGTTACGAAGAGGGTGACATTGTAGTAAACAATACATTCCCAACAATCGCTGATGATGCCTTCACAAATGAGGGTGCTCACGACTCATTCTACCGTATGGTTGATGTTTCAGCCTCTGAAAAACGTCGTGTTCTTTCATCTGTAAGATGCACGGAGGATGCTGGTTACTACGTTGATATATTTATGTCAGACCAAAACAACAACGACTACATCTTCCACAACGTCGGAGAGCAACTATTGATCCAAAATAAGGCTGGAGAGAATATGAACCTTAAAGCGTCAAACGACCTAGGTACAAAATATAGCAAATCATATTCATACTTCGAGAATCCTCGCAAAGTTTACTACACAGGCGATTTCATTGCACATTGGGATGTTGCGGACTCAATCGAGGTTGATTTCAGAATGTTGGGTGGTGCGTCACGCAATATCTACGTTGTAGATGCTCCATACTCAAACATGGTCAAAGACCTTACCCCAAATGCAGTATCATCATCACCAGACACTACACCAACGCTTATCATCCGTCAAAACGGTGTTAACGGTAAAAAGCAACCATTCGTAGGAGTCTATGAGGCTCACAAGGGTTCACCAATTGTAAAATCTGTAGACAAAGTCTCGTCATCAAACGGCTCACTTGTCTTCACAGTAACCCTTGCAAATGGAAAAGTTGACACGGTAACCTACACAGAAAAAGATGGTGTTGTAATCACCCGCAAGTAGAAAAGAAAAACGAAGTTTTTCTGTCCAGACTATGTCTGGCGGCCGCCCGCTGTTAGGGCAGTCCCCGACGTAAACAAGGCTTCCTCCTCTGAAAAATCAGAGAAGGAAGCCTTTATTTTTGCATATAAGTAGTGAAAAAAAACACTTTCAAACCACCAAACTTATTGCGTGATTCTGGTGTATCGTAACCGTCTCCACGATGACGCATTGACTCCGATGTGATCTATTATTGGGCTTGCCACTTGTCGGGCAGAAGTTCGCGCAGGACGGAGCCTGGGTAACCGTCTCCACGATGAC
>JAWXTJ010000018.1:0-41564 GCA_044433665.1 Rikenellaceae bacterium | reverse complement strand
TTTTACTGGCATCGTCATTAACGAATGATACAAAGCCGAGTATGAAACTGACTTCAACAGCTAAGCACCCAATATTGTAGGTCGACTACGTGTATGAAATTTTATTTACTCTTGGCTGTTATTTATTCTTACTTCCAATAACCATCTGTGCAATTGTTCACAAGACAAGGGCTATCTCTTAATTTGTCAAATACAAAGAATATTAACAAAAATAGCTGAAATACAGCTGTTTATAATGATTTAATTTACGTATGAAAGAAAAGATAGGTATCGCATGCGATCATGCAGGATACAACATGAAAGAGTTATTAGTTGGATACTTAGATGCTAAAGGTTACGAAGTTGTAGATTATGGCTGTCACAGTGAGGAGAGTATCGACTATCCAGACTATGGACACGCTTTAGCCAAAGGAATCGAAAGCGGCGAAGTTAAACGTGGAGTTGGCCTTTGTGGCTCTGGTGAGGGAATATCAATAACTCTTAACAAACACCAAAAAGTAAGAGCAGGATTGGTTTGGTGCAACGATGTAGCCCGACTTATTCGTGAGCATAATGACGCAAATGTAATTGTACTGCCAGCTCGTTTTATCGACAATGACCAAGCTGTAGAGTTCGTAAACACATGGCTCACAACACCATTCGAAGGAGGTCGTCACCAAGCACGTGTCGATAAAATCGCTGTAAAGAAATAACAATCATTCCATTATAGTCGAATGAGTCAACCAAAAATAGAGGAACTCAAAGAGGTCGTTTCACTGCTGCCTCACCTGCCTGGTGTCTATCAATATCTCGATATTGATGGTCAAATTATCTATGTCGGTAAGGCAAAAGATCTCCGCAAAAGAGTATCATCATACTTCCTGGAGAGCAGCAAACAGAGCGCTAAAGTTCAAGTAATGGTAAAACACATTTGCGAAATTCGACATATCGTTGTCGATAGCGAAAGTGATGCTCTGCTACTTGAAAACTCTCTAATCAAGACTCATCAACCTCGCTATAATGTTCTGTTAAAAGATGATAAAAGCTACCCCTGGATTGCGGTACTCAATGAAAACTTCCCTCGTGTAGTCTCAACTCGGCAGCTAAAACGTGATGGCTCTCGATACTTTGGCCCCTATAGCTCAATTGCGATGCAACGCTCAGTTTTAGAATTTATTAGAGAGATCATTCCATTGAGAACCTGCAAATTAAAACTTACACCAAGTGCCATTGAAGCAGGAAAATATGGCGTTTGCCTGCAATACCATATCGGCAACTGCAAAGCACCCTGCATTGGAGCCCAAAGTGCTGAAGAGTATGAAGAGGTTTTGGCAATGGCAACATCCGTTCTCAAAGGCGATCTTCGCCCCGTGAGAACATATCTCGAAGTGGAGATGCAATCAGCAGCCAAAGAGTTAAAATTTGAGATGGCGCAACGCTACAAACAGCGACTCACAGCACTCGAAAATTATACTCACCGCTCGGTAATTGTTAGCTCAAAAATTGTCCATGTCGACACATTCTCACTTCTAGTCGATGGAGATATTGCCCTGTGCAACTTTGTAAGAATCCGACACGGCTCAATTGTGGCAGTCTACACAGTGCAACTCACCCAAAGAGTCGACACACCTCCCGAAGAGATGTTAACCCTTGCAATTCAATACATTGTAGAAAAACTAGCAGGCGGAAAATTAGCTAAAGAGGTTATCGTTCCATGTATCCCCTCGGCGGCGATCCTCTTCGACGGAGTAACCTTTACAGTCCCTAAAAGAGGAGAAAAATATGAGTTACTAGCCTTTTCTCAAAAAAGCGCACGACTATATCGTGCCGAACAACTACGCAACCTCGAAATTAAAAACCCAGATCGTCACACAAAACGACTGATGGAGGCGATGCAAACAGAGTTATATCTCGACAGAGAACCTCGCCATATTGAATGTTTCGACAACTCTAATCTGCAAGGCACCAACCCTGTAGCCTCATGCGTTGTCTTTCGCAATGGAAAACCAGCCAAAAATGAATATCGCCACTTCAATATAAAAACAGTTGTTGGAGCCGATGATTTTGCCTCAATGCGAGAAATTATTGGTCGACGATACTCTCGAATGATCGAAGAGGGAACTCAACTACCTGATTTAATTGTGGTCGACGGAGGTAAAGGCCAACTATCAAGTGCCTACCAAGTACTAAAAGAGCTCGGAATAGAAAATCAAGTACCCATTGTAGGCCTAGCCAAAAGAATCGAGGAGGTTTTCTTCCCCAACGACCCTATGCCATACTACCTAAATCGCTTAGGTGAACCGCTGAAAGTAATCTGCCACCTTCGAGACGAAGCTCACCGCTTCGGCATAAACTTCCATAGACAAAAACGTAGCGGCAACTTTATAAAAAGCGCATTGGACGACATCAATGGTGTCGGAGCTAAAAGCGTCAACGCACTTATGAAACACTTCAAAACAGTCTCAAAAATCAAAAAAGCAAGCATCGAAGAGCTAAGCGAAGTGATAGGCCAAACACGAGCCGAAAAAGTAGCGAGCTGCTTTGCTGAACAAAACAAATAAGTAGGGTAAAATAATTATTGGTGTATTTTTAAGAGCACTTAAGAGTAGAGCTACTGTTGATCTTTATGCCTGAAAATCAGATACGAATTAGTTAAATTCTGCCACAAAACATAAGCCGTAGGCGCAATTGAAGCAACTGGAGAAAGGAACATCTGCGCCATCCAAATAGCCAAAATAGTATTCTTCTGCCCCAAAGATTGCTGCCCAGCAGCTGGGTCACCATAATATTTACCCAAAACACGCCCTGCAAAGTATTGCATAAAGCAGGCAAAGAATGCTCCGATAGACAATGTTATAATAAGCGAAAACTCAATCACCTCAATATTATCCAAAACATAAGCCATCGTGCGACCAATCGAAATAGTTATCGAAAAGAGCCAAAGATAAAAAGAAAGATAACCCCGTGATCCAAACCAAGAAGTAACAAAGGGAGCGGTAAACCTCAATAATTGCGCAACAAGTGGAGGAGCCACCATAAGTGGTGCAACCTTAGCTAAAATCATTGCAAATGAACACCCTTGACTCCCAATATGGGTAAAAAAGAATGGAATAAAAAGCGCCAAAACAAAATTACAAAACATACTAAACGAAGCAATAGTCACAACCTTTGCACCCAACATCTGCCCAACAACAACAGCTGCCATCGCCACAGGAGTAATAAAACAGACCATAACCCCCTGAGCCAAAATCTGCCCAAAAGGCAAAAGCAGATAATAAGAACCTACAGCCGTAACCCCCTGAAAAAGAAGAATCCAAAAATGAAACATTGAAAATCTAAGATCACGCAGATCCACACAACAAAATGTAATAAATAGCATCGAAAAGAGTAAAATCGGCGCAATCATACATCCCGTAAAATTATCTATAGCCGTCACAGCTCCCGAAAAACAAGCTCCAACACAAAGCGCTAAGATCATCAATAATGATTTTGCATTTGAATTCATCGTTTCTTAATTAATAAGATTAGTCCAACAATAGTAAAAAGTGCATTGTAAATTAAAAGCTCAAAGCCAATCTGATAGCTAAGATAATAATTTGCAAACCACTCCAACCCAATACTTAATACAAGCGAAAGTAGAGCTACAATTGGCACATATTTATCCTTAATTGCAAACGGAGTGAGTAATCCAAAGGCAAAAAGACCTAAAATAGGGCCATAGGTATAACCGACAAATTTAAACATTGTATTAATTACACTTTGGTTACCAAGCCCTCCGACACAAAGTATTAAAACAGCTATGATAATCGAAATAAGTGTGTGATTCTTCAACCTAGAACTGGTTAATTGAGTCTCATCTTCAGCTTTATGTGAAGCCAATAGATCAATTGTTAATGAGGTCGTTAGGGCTGTAATTGACGAAGCTGCTGAGGCATATGTCGAAGCTGTTAAACCCAAAACAAACAACACTCCAACGATCAATGGCAAACCACCTTCAAAAGCGACAAAGGCAAACAACTGATCCCCCTTTTCGGGTATCGAAAGCCCTGCAAACTCAGAATAAATATAGAGCATAGCCCCAAGAATCAGGAAGAGTAAAATAACAAATATTTGGCTTATAGCGGTGATAACAATATTTATCTGTGCATTTTTTCTATTTACACAACTCAGATTACACTGCATCATATCTTGATCTAAACCTGTCATAGCGACAAGAGTGAACACGCCAGCAAAAAACATTTTCCAGAAATATTTTGGAGATGAACTATCACTCCAATTAAAAGCTGTAGAATATTTAGATTCAGAAACTTGCGACCATATATCCATAGTAGACCACCCCATTGCTCCAGCGATAAAAACAACTGAAAGAATCAAACTACCAACCAGGCAGAATGTTTTTAGCGAATCTGTCCATATTAAAGATTTCACACCTCCTCGACGTGTCGCAAACCAAATAACTATCATTGTAAGCAGAACATTACACCAAAAAGGAATACCGAAGTAATCAAACAATAATTGTTGAATTACAACCGACATAACATACAGTCGCAATGCCGCAATCGCAATTTTAGAGATGAAAAACAACCAAGCACCACTCTTATGCGAAACAATCCCAAAACGCCCTTCAAGATATTGATATAGAGAGACTACGCCCAAGCGATAGAAAACTGGAATCAATACAAAAGCGATAACAAATTGGCCGACAGTAAAGCCCAAAACCATCTGCATATATGAAAAACCATCAGCGGCAACAGATCCAGGAACCGAAACAAAAGTTATTCCCGACATTGCCGCTCCAATCATCGCAATGGCAGCTGTATACCAACGATTTGATCTACCAGCAACAAAATAATCTGCGTTTTTAGCCTTGCGACCGCTGTACCATGTTATAGAGAGCAGAACAATAATATAAAAGCCGAGGGTTAGAAGGGTAATAAGAGGTGTCATTGTAAATTTATCTAAAGTCAATTACTTCATAATCAACATATTTATCAGGGCTATATGAAGTTATAGTTGATTGCAAAGGTGTAATTTGCACAACCTTAATTCTTACCATATCGTCACCAAATCTATATATAATCTCGATAGGTAATTTTTCATCATTAGAGACAGCTAATTCAATTGTTTCGACTGAATTTTCATCACCTAAATTTGGCTTGAGTTCAATGACTGTATAATACTCATTTTCAGAGAGAATCGTTGCCGAATAATGATCTCTAATAACCGAAAAAGCTGTTGCAGGATTATTCAAAATATTACCATTATTATCTGACTTTACACGATCAATTACAACCTCCTTACGGCTGTTAAATACTTCATATTTAACATTGGCATCACCATATAGCTCCTGCTTATCTATCGAGATATAATATTTATCATCTTCAACCTCATAAAAGCCCACTAAATTATTATCCGCATAGCTAACTTCAATCTCTACTTTATATGGGTTACGCTCTTCAATATTCGATAAAACTTCTTTTAAAATTGAATCTGCCGAATTTTCCGCATAGGCGATATTCCCAAATGAAAATACTGCGAAGAAAAATATAATTATCTGTTTCATAGCATATTAAAATTAAAACAACCCTAACTCTTGAAGTTTAGCCTCAAGTGATGGCATATCGTAAAACATCATCTCACGAGGTTTTGACCCCTCTTGTCGTCCAACAATTCCTGCACGCTCCATTTGAGTCATGATGCGTCCTGCACGATTAAATCCAACCTCAAAATTTCTCTGAATGGCAGAAGTTGAAATTCCGCCATTCGATACTGCTGCACGAGCAATTTCGGCAAACAACGAGTCATATTTAATCTCCGAACCACTTGATCCTGAATCAAAATCATTGCTTCCACTATCGGGAGTATAATCAGGCAAAACATAAGCACCCGAGTATCCTTGTTGATCTCCGATATGGTCGACAATTCTCAGAACCTCCTCAGTTTCAACCAATGCACATTGAATACGTGTCAATTCGCCATCTTTTGAGAATAACATATCTCCACGACCGATAAGTTGGTTAGCTCCTGGTTGGTCAATAATCGTACGAGAGTCGATCATCTGCGTTACTTTAAACGCAATTCGAGCAGGGAAGTTTGCTTTGATACCTCCTGTAATTACCTTAACATCTGGACGTTGAGTTGCAACAATTAGGTGAATACCCACAGCACGAGCCTTTTGAGCAATACGCATAACTGGCATTTCAACCTCTTTTGCAGTCATAATAAGGTCAGCAAACTCGTCGATAATAACCACAATATAAGGCATAAAGAAGTGACCCTTATCTGGATTTAACATTCTCTGTCTAAACTTATCATTATACTCAACGATATTTCTAACTCCTGCCTGCGAGAGCAGTTTCAAGCGATTCTCCATCTCCTCACAAATTGAGTTCAGTGCATAAACCGCCTTTTTGGGATCGGTGATGATAACATCTTCCTCCGATTCCATTTTTGCCATATAATGATTTTCCAACTTTTTATATGGTGTAAACTCGACCATTTTAGGGTCAATCATAACAAATTTTAACTCTGATGGATGTTTACGATAGAGCAGCGATGTTATTATCGCATTCAGTCCAACAGACTTACCTTGACCCGTAGCTCCTGCAACCAAGAGGTGAGGCATTTTTGCTAGATCAAAGGTGTAATTTTTGTTCTGAATTGTTCGACCGATAACTATAGGTAGCTGAGCTTTAACACTTTGAAACTCTTGTGATAGAATTGCCGAGCGCATAGATACAATTTGCGTTCTTCGATTTGGAAGCTCCACACCGATAGTTCCTGCGCCTGGAATTGGGGCAATAATACGGATACCAAATGCCTTTAGTCTTTGAGCAATATCATTTTCCAATCCTTGAATTTTCGATATTTTCACACCGTTGGCTTGAACAATTTCGTAAAGCGTAATTGTTGGCCCTACAGTAGCTTTAATATGTTGCTGAATTGGAATGCCAAAATGGTTAAGGGTCTCCTCAATCTTACTTTTATTTTCGTAGATTTCAGCATCTGTAACGCCAACACCCTCTTGGTAATCTTCAAGGAGTGATACGGGAGGTGCAATATAGTTATTTATATCCTTTGTTGGATCATATAAAGTAGATTCTACCTCGCTCTCATCCACCTCTTTAAGTTTGTTTGCTTCAACAAAAACTACAATTCCATCGTGTTCACTATTCTCTTCTTTTACAATAGTTGTTGGTTCATTTCTTATTACCGTAATCTCCTCATCATTGAGTTTTGTTGATGACATCGAGTTTATGATTTCAATAAATGGGTTATCATTGTCATTTTCTTCTTCAAACTCTGATTCCTCTTCATTTTCCGACTCTATTTCTGAACTTATTGATCTTGTTGCATATTCATCGTTTATTGAGCGAGGAGCTATGATATAATCTTCATTGTCAATATCTTGTTGTTGATTTGCTTTAGCTGTAGATTCTTTGCGCTCAGGTTCAATAGATTCGATTCTAGCTTTTTCATGCAGTTGGTTTTCATTTTTTATAGGCGCTTGCTCTCTGCGAATTTCGTGAGTGTAATCATCAATATCATCGCTCTCCTCTTCACTTTCTGCTTCATCACCATCCTCATCGCTTGTTTTTTTAAGTTTGATCTTTTTTAATTGCGAAAATAATTTATCTGTCGAAGTTAATGCCGAGCTTCCAGCCTTATTCACTACATTTATAAAATTGCTATTGATAAAGACTCCTGTAGCCGCCCATGCACCTATTAGCAACAAAATCAAGCCAATACCAATAGAATCAAACAACATTATAGCAACTTCAACTCCAAAAGCTCCTCCAAGACCACTTCCAAAAAGATCCCAGCTAGTACCAAAAAGTGCTCCAAAGGTAAGAGAAGTTAGAATTAAAATTATAAACATCGTAAGTGTGTCACGATTTAGAATCAACCTCTTACTGCCACGGATAATATTAAAGCCTAAAATCAGCAGATATACAGGTATAAGTATACCGATCAGACCAAAGGAACGACCAACCAATAGATCCCCGACAAAGGCACCCGATCCACTACAGATATTTCCATACGAGGGAGTAATATCTGGTCGAATATCTGCAATACCTGACAAAAGGCTGCAATCAGCTTTCCAGTTAAATAGGTATGATACAGAGGCACATACAGAGTATATTCCGATAAGTATAACTGCTAAACCAATTACCCAGCGATATTTGCCAGTTTCGCTTTTACTTACATCTTTCGATGCCTTATCTTTTTTTATATTATTTTTCGTAGACATAACTTCATTATATTTTTCGCAAGGTACAAATATTTTTTTACATTCACAATTATAATTGCACTAGCTATAAATAACTTTATATAACGCTATTGTTTGCTTTGGCTATCAATTTATTAACGTAATCATTATCAGAGAAAGAGATAAACTCATCTTTTAACTTATTCTCATCTTTAGCTTTAATTTCAAACTGACAAAGGAGTTTCTCAATTCGATTAACAATCGCAGGTGACGGGTCGATAATATCTATCTGTCGAGTTGCAATTGCTCGGTTGATCTGCGGTATTAAAAATGGATAGTGTGTGCAACCAAGCACAATTTTATCGGCTCCTTTATCACAAATCATATCAACAATTGGCTTAATCATATTATAGGCCTCTTCGCTCTGCTCTAGTTCATTTTCGACGAGTTCAACAAATCCCTCTCCAACCTGTCGAATAACCTCTACACCTTGAGCATATTTCAGCATCGTTCTTGCAAATAGATCACTTTCCAAACTCCTTTTTGTTGCCAAAACTGCAATAATTCCACTTTTTGTCTGCTGACATGCAGGTTTCACAGCTGGCTCCATGCCGACAAATGGAATTTGTGGGTAGACCTCTCTAAGTTGATTAATTGCCGTTGATGTAGCTGTATTACAGGCAATAACAATCATTTTGCAACCTTTCGCTAGAAGAATTTCAACCGCTTTAAACGATAGTTCCACAATCTCAGCAGAAGTTTTATCTCCGTAAGGGCAATTTTTGCCATCCCCAAGATAAATTATAGATTCATTGGGTAGTGACTTTCGAATTGCCCTCCAAAGTGAAATTCCGCCCACGCCAGAGTCGTATACACCAATAGGCCTGCTATCCATAACTTTACCCTTCGATTGTTTTTATATGAGCGACGATGGCATCAATTATCATATCATCGGTATAGCTATCAGCTTCAATTATCAGTTTAGCCTCTCTGTATCTTTTATCTCGCTCAGCTATACCTTTTTGCATAAAATCAATTAGCTCTTCATCGCTTAAACCTCTTAGTTTTGGACGTTTTTCTCTGCCTCGAACGCTTACTCGCTGTGCAATATTTTCTGCTGTTCTTGACAGGTAAATTGTAAGACCAGCCTGATTCATTATCTCCATATTGTCACCCCACATTGGAGCTCCACCACCAGTTGAGATAACTGCATTCATATTATTGTCAATCAGCGACTTAATCATTGATAATTCTTGAGCACGAAAATACTCCTCACCCTTACTGTCAAAGATCTCAGCTATCGAAATACCTGCCAATTCAACAATCTCTTTATCTGTATCATAAAGATCAATATTCAACTTTTTATGTAGTTTCTTTCCTATCGTGCTTTTTCCACACGCCATATAACCCACCAAGAAAATAAGCATAATCTCAAAAAAAGTTTAATTAAAAAAGTCCTAATTGTTGAGTATCCAATGTCTCGCTTTCATCTGTCGACAACGGCAATGATGAAAATAATTGTTCACTCTGTTGCGTCTCTGAGTTCATAGTATTATCACCCTCTTCGAGCATATCTATACCGTCTATATCGACAATATCAACCTCTTCGGGCACCTCTAAAAAGGTTAAGGTAGCAATCTCATAAGTACTTATTCTCTTACCTTTAGCTCTATGACTTTTTATTGCAATAAATTCATCAACCTCAATTGTATCAACTGGACGCATAGCGTGTGCACCCTTATAGCTAATCTCCAATTTAGATGACGCACTACTACAATATGTTATCAAATCACAGTTGCCATCCTCACCCAAGAAGTATTGAATCTTATCGCTTAACTCCAACTCGAAACGTTTAAGGTAATAATAGTGTTGCTCACGATCAAAATAACAGATGCTATAAACCTTATTTGATTTATACTTCTCCACTCTTATTGTGTCGTCAGGGAAATGTTGCATCAAGTCAAAATTGGTGATATAATATTGATGTTTTGCAGTCCACACCACAATTTTATCATCTCCCTTAAACTCACCTAAAAGCACTCCATGCTCATCATTATTCAACCTACGGACATCGTTATCATACCAAATATTTTGACCTGCAAGGGTTGAAGTTCCTCTCTCTTTGACCACTATTTTATGAATTGGGTAACGAGAGAATAGATTGCCTTGACTTTGACGGCCTTTGATAGCCAAAGTCGAGAAATCGAGATCAACAATAAGTTTCTTTAGGCGTGGACGAGGTTTAAAGTATATTTTCAATACTTCAGCCTCACCATTGCCATTAACCGATAAATATAATAGTTCGCTCTTTACGGTTCCCTTGGTTAAATTATACTCTTTATCTCGTGTGATTGCCTTGATTGCACAGCGCTTCATCATTATTGGCCCCATGCGACCATCTCGGTAGATTACGTTATATATTGTACGCTCATCATTGCGTTTAAACACACCAATATATAATATTCCCTTATCGAAAAATGCCTTGTCACTAACCTTTGAAATTATATAGCGGCCATCTTTGGTAATAACGATAACATCATCTATATCAGAACATTCACAAACAAACTCTGCATCTTTCATTGATTTACCAGTTCCATAGAATCCCTCAGCTCGATCGACATATAATTTTGCATTGGTCACAGCAACCTTTGTCGCTTCGATCATATCAAATTCACGCAACTCTGTTCTTCGCTCCTTACCCTTTCCAAATTTATCACGGATACGCTCAAAATATGCAATTGCGAAATCTGTTAAATGGTTTAAGTAATTCTGCGTCTGTTCAATATCTGCCTCAATACCTTTAATCTCGTTATCTGCCTTATCGGTGTCGTAACGTGAAATGCGAATGAATCTTAGTTCGGTGAGTCGTTGCACATCCTCTGTGGTAACCTTACGACGCAACAACTTTTTAAATGGCTCTAAACCACCGTCAACTGCATCGTATGCTTCTTGACGAGAGCGACAACCCTCGATAAGTTGATATAACTTGTTTTCGATAAAAATTCGTTCAAGCGATGCTGCATGCCAGGCCTCATTGAGTTCACTGAGTTTTATCTCAAGTTCCAAACCAAGAAGTGCCTTAGTATGTTCAGCCGAACGTCGAAGAATCTCACTTACACCCAAGAAATGAGGCTTATCATCATAGATAATACATGAATTGGGGGCTATCGAAACCTCACAATCGGTAAATGCGTAGAGTGCATCAATTGTGCGATCACTTGACTCATCATTTGCAACTTGGATTATCAATTCAACCTTTTCGGCGGTATTATCATCGACTTTTTTGATCTTGATTTTACCCTTATCGTTAGCTTTAACTATTGAATCTTTCAGTGATTCTGTAGTTGTTGTATATGGAATTTCTGTAATTGATAGGGTTCGTTTATCAATTTTTGAAATTTTTGCTCTTACTTTTAGTGTTCCACCACGCAAACCATCATTATAACGGCTTGCATCCATCATACCTCCTGTTTGGAAGTCTGGATATAAAACAAACTCCTCACCCTTAAGATGTTTTATCGACGCATTGATAAGCTCAATAAAGTTGTGAGGCATAATCTTAGAGGCCAAACCAACGGCAATACCATCGGCACCCTGCGCTAAAAGCAGAGGAAACTTAATTGGCAGTGTCACAGGTTCATCCTTACGACCATCATATGACAACATCCACTCTGTAGTCTTTTTATTAAAGACCACCTCCAAAGCAAATTTCGACAATCTAGCCTCGATATAACGACCAGCCGCCGCATCATCTCCCGTAAGAATATTACCCCAGTTACCTTGACAATCTATAAGTAGATTTTTTTGTCCCAACTGCACAAGTGCATCCTTGATTGAAGCATCACCATGAGGATGATACTGCATCGTTTGTCCAACGATATTTGCAACCTTGTTGTAACGCCCATCATCAACAACTTTCATTGCATGAAGTATACGTCGCTGAACTGGTTTCAATCCATCGTGAACATGTGGTACTGCACGCTCCAGAATTACATATGAAGCATAGTCCAAAAACCAGCTTTTATACATTCCTGTGAGTTTGCGCACATTTGCCTCTTCGGAGGTTAATTTGCTATATTTTCCTGCTGGAGCCGCAACCTCTCGAACCTCAGCATTAATAATCTCTCTCTCTTCGCTCATAATCAGGCAGTAATCTGGTCATCAATAATATCTTCTTCAACGCGAAGATTGTTAATTATAAAGTTTTGGCGTTCAAAACTATTTTTACCCATATAGAACTCCAACATATCGTGAATTGGATCATCCTTGGTCATTCTAACTTTGTCGAGCATCATCTTCTCACCGATAAACTCCTTGAACTCATCGGCCGAGATCTCTCCCAAACCTTTGAATCGAGTAATCTCAGCGGTGCTTCCGCAATCGGCAATTGCCTTTAGGCGCTCTTCCTCGGTATAACAATAAAAGGTCTCTCTTTTGTTTCGAACACGAAACAGAGGTGTTTGCAAGATATAGAGGTGACCTCCACGAATAACATCAGGGAAAAATTGCAAGAAGAATGTGAGCAACAGCAATCTAATGTGCATTCCATCGACATCGGCATCTGTAGCTACAATAACCTTATTATAGCGCAAGTTCTCCATGTCCTCTTCGATATTCAATGCTGCTTGCAACAAATTGAACTCCTCATTTTCGTAAACGATCTTTTTGGTGAGACCATAACAGTTAAGTGGCTTACCACGCAAAGAGAATACCGCCTGAGTGCGAACATCTCGACTCGAAGTGATTGAACCCGATGCAGAGTTACCCTCGGTAATAAAGATCATCGACGATTCAGCCAACTCATTTTTATCGGTTAGGTGAACCTTGCAATCTCTAAGTTTCTTATTGTTAAGCGAAACCTTTTTAGCCGTCTCTCGTGCTTTCTTTTTGATTCCAGATATTGCTTTACGCTCTTTTTCGTTCTCAACAATTTTCTTTTGAATAATCTGTGCAGACTCAGGATTTTTATGTAGATAATTGTCCAAGTTTTGCGCCAAGAAATCCATAATATAATTTCTGAGCGACACACCTGGTTCAATCTCCTTAGAACCCAATTTAATTTTGGTCTGCGACTCAAAAATAGGCTCCGTAACCTTTACTGAGACAGCTGCAATAATCGAGGTGCGAATATCCGAAGCATCATAATCTTTACGATAAAAATCCTTAATTACCTTAGCTACCGATTCACGAAAAGCAGCCTGGTGAGTACCTCCCTGCGATGTATATTGTCCATTGACAAACGAATAATAGCTCTCACCATAACCCGTTCCATGAGTAATTGCAACCTCAATATCTTGACCCGAAAGGTGAATCGGAGTATACAATGGAGCCTCGGTCATATTCTCATTCAAGAGATCTAAAAGGCCATTTTTCGAAAGATAAGAGTTTCCATTAAGATAAAAGGTCAATCCAAGATTCAAATATGTAAAGTTGCGAACCATCTGCTCAACATACTCCATATTAAACGAATATGCACCAAAGACCTCCGTATCAACTCTAAACGAAATAAATGTTCCATTTTTCTCCGTTACGCCACTCTCCCACTTGTCGCTCACTTCGAGACCCTGCTCAAAGCAGACCGTGCGAGACTCTCCGTCACGAATCGAGCGAGCGGTAAACTGACTCGAAAGCATATTTACCGCCTTAACACCCACACCATTTAGACCAACACTCTTTTTAAATGCCGATCCGCTATATTTTCCTCCAGTATTCATCTCACTAACAGCCGCTGTAAGTGACTTCAAAGGTATTCCACGTCCATAATCTCGCACCGTGACAATATTATCTACAACATTGATCTCAATGCGATTTCCTGCGCCCATAATAAACTCGTCAATCGAGTTATCGACAACCTCTTTTATCAGCACATAGATTCCATCATCGCTTTGCGTTCCATCACCAAGTTTACCGATATACATACCAGGTCTAAGACGAATATGCTCACGAGGCGAAAGGGTGACAATTGCATCATCACCATAATTATTATTTGGGGTTATATTTTGTTGTACCATGGGCTATTTTTTACGAATAGAATTTAATGCTTCGATCATCTGCGAGCGAGTCAACTCGGCAAGCTCCTTCACTTCAGTGTTGGCTACCACCTCTCGACTTATTGGAGGCAGAACTTTAAGCGTTGTTTTATTTCGCCAGCGGAACATACCATATTTTGTGAAGGCACCTTTGGTACCATCCATCACTATTGGCAAGATTTCAACATCCGCCTCCTTTGCTAAATTAAAGGCACCAGCCTTAAAACGATGAATCTCACCATCCTTGGAGCGTGTACCCTCGGGGAAAATTGCAACCGAAACTCCTCTTGAGATCCACTTGCAACCATCGTCAATCACTTTACGCATTGCCACCTTGGGATTACCTCGCTCAATTGCAATATCTCCGTGAATTATAAGATACTGACCAAAGAATGGAATCTTAAAAACCTCTTTTTTTGAAACCCATCTAAAATGGAAACTCAAATGATAGAGGGTCGGTATATCCATCATATTTTGGTGATTGATAACCACCACATAACTTTTCTTCGGATCTAAATTCTCCTTACCCAAAACCGTTGTTGGCCAATAAACCTTTCCACCATAAAAAATACGGGTCATAACAATAGTTAACCAATGCACTACCCTACGACCAGGATCAAAAGGAGAACAAATTACGAGTGCAATTATGGACAAAACCATAACAATCGTACACATCAAAATCAGGAAAATATAGTATAAAAGGCTTAACATCTGCTTATTTGGGATTAAGAGTAAAATATTGCTTGACAAATTTATGAAAAAATATGCAAAGTTCAAAAACTTGATCTACTCTTTAAGTTAAATTTCTCTTACAACAGCCATTTTTACAGCAAAAAAATAGGGGACTTTTAAAAATTCCCCAAAAGTTCAAATCTAAGTTTTTTTACTCCTCTTAAATTAATTTGAGGCTGTTGCAAATCATAAATTATTGATTTGTAACAGCCTCAAAAAAATTATCTTCTACGCCACCAGCGATTTCTCTTATTTCGCTCTTTGACTTTTCCTCGACCAGATCGGCCTCTTTCTTTAAACTTTGCACCTCGGTGACCTTCCTTGAGTTTAACTCGCTCTTTATCACAGTCGAAATCAAGTGCAGCTTCTGGCATTTCGATTAATACACAGCTGATATAATCATCTACATATTCATCACAGCATGAGTCTGCATTGCGACCTTTTTTGTTGCCATCTCGATAGCCTCCGCCTGTTGCTGCTGCGCCACCTGCCGTTGGTGTCATCTCCTCGATTAATGTGCGGTTTTCTACAACTTTCCATGAGTTATATTTTACATGAAGCTCAACGCTGCGCATTGGAGGTAAAATATTTGTTTTAATGTAATCCCATGATGATTCATGCGCTTCGAGTTTTGCTTGAATCTCAGTTTGTGTTGCTGTGCTCTCAACAATTGACAATACCTCGGTTTTGTTTGGTACACTTGATTTTTGTAGGGCTTCCTTGGTGTCTATCCACATATATGGATTACTGGTCACTGTGCGAGGATAATCACTCATATTGCACTCTTTGTCGACAAAACGGCTGAAATCACTTGCTCGTTCTTCAGCCAAACGCTTATTTAGCGCTGCGGGACCATCGGGAGAAGCATAACCGATAATGTCATAGTTTGTAATCTTTTTAAGCGAATCTTTTTGGATTGACTCGATAAAGTTACGTAGACCAGCAATCTCTGCTGAATTGTTGTCGTAGGTCGAAATTAGCTTTGTTAGATTGATTTTGTAGCGCACTACAAATTCATTGTTGCTAGGACTCGACTCCATAACGAGTAGCTGTTCTACGTTATAGTTGCCATCGACATATGACGATAGCACGATGACCTCACTGGGATCTTGCGGTTGACTCATGCTGCTCATGCTTTGTGCAGCGGCTGAACTAATCAAGCCAAGAGTCAAAATAATTGAAGTAAATACTCTATTCACGCCTCTAAGTTTTAATGTTTATACTACCAGAGGGTTTTGCAAGATTCGTACCAAGTTATTTTATCTCCGAGGAGAAGCTCTGCATCACGACCTCCCACATTTTGCTCCTAAATTCAGGGTTAAATTTTTTATTGGTGCGTGAGGGGTATGTTCGATTGGTCAATATCACAACATATATATCTTTTGTTGGGTCAATCCAAAGGTATGTACCTGTGTAGCCGCTGTGACCATAGCTTTCGGGTGTGTATGGTCGATCTTTAGAGTCGATTTTCGTAAAGCCTAAACCATATACAGACGAGTTATATGGAGAGTGTTCGATCTTTGCGAATTTTTGAATTGTTGCTGAGTCGATAATGCGATTGCCATTATAGTCGATGCCATCACGCAGAAACATTCCACAAATTTGTGCTACGCTATTGGCCGTGCTAAAGAGTCCAGCGTTTCCGCAGACACCTCCTTGAATACATGCAAGATCGTCATGAACAAAGCCTCGGATGGTGTCTCGTCGAAGCATAACATCTTTTTCCGATGGGGTTATTCGCTCTATTTCGCTCCATTCTAAAGGGTTAAATCCAATATCGGTGAGCTTCATCTCTTTATATATCTCGTTTGTATATTGATCGAGTGATGTCGATGTGATTTTCTCGACAATTTTTTGCAGAAGATAGAAGTTCAAATCGCTGTAAACATGTCTACCTCGCTGCTTATCTCTATAGGCTGCCCAAACCATTGAATCTAGTTTTACATAGTAGCTTCTATCGAGATATAAATCTGTGGCTATTCTTACCTTATTTTTATCAGCATCACGACTTATATATATTGAGTCTCGAATTATATCCTTGGCTGAATAATATTTTGTATCGAAATGATATGGATTATCCTTGGTTTTGCGTCGTGACAGGATTGGAATATCTTCACTCCTGGTGACCATAAGAGATTTAGCTACTGGTACACCTGCAAGAAAACCTGAGGTGTGATATAAAAGTTCTTTAACCTTGACATTTTTAAATTGAATGGTATCTGGAAATTCTAAAAGATCGCCAAGTTGCGCCTCAAGAGATAATTGTCCCTGGTCGACAAGTCGCATTACCGAGAGTGTTGTTGCACAAACTTTAGTGCATGATGCCAAATCATATAAGGTTTCATCTGTTACAGCTTTTGAGTTGCTATAATCCATATACCCATATGTATTTGAATATATAACGCCACTCTTATTGCCAACTACAATTTGTGCACCTGGGAAATATCCATCATTTACAGCATCATTAATAAAATTATCGAGAGCATCTCTATCTTGAGCCACTGAGGTTGATATTGACCCCCAAATTAAGGCTGTAAACAATATTATCTTTTTAATATTTATATCTTTTTTCATTCTGTTGCAAGGAGATTATTATTTTAACTAAAGTGCAAATTTATTGCAAAAATATAATATTTCAAGATAAAATCTATATATTAGTGCTTTTAAAACCAATATTTTTGCCAAAATGAAAAAATACAAACATATTATTGTTCTTGTGACGCTGCTTTTATGTTCAATGAACCTCTATGCGATTAAAACTGGAGCAGATCAAATAGATAAAATTTTACCCTTGCTCCAAGGTCGCAGAGTTGGACTTATAATAAATCATACTTCGGTTGTTGGGGAGTCTCATGTTTGTCTATTGGATACTTTGCTTTCATCGAACATTAATGTTGTAAAAGTCTTTGCTCCTGAGCATGGATTTCGAGGTGATGCCGATGCTGGAGAGAGTGTTGCGGATGGTCGAGATACCAAAACAGATACTCCGATTATCTCACTTTATGGTTCTAATAAACGACCATCAAAGGAGCAATTGTCGGATATTGATATTTTGCTGTTTGATATTCAAGATGTTGGAGCTAGATTTTATACTTATATTAGCACACTTTATTACGCAATGCAATCATGTTCTGAGTATAATATTCCAATAGTCGTTTTGGATCGACCCAATCCAAATGATTATATTGATGGGCCGATTATTAGCGACGATTTAAAATCATTTGTTGGTGCTTTATCAATTCCGATTCTGCATGGATTGACCGTTGGTGAACTTGCTCAAATGATTAATGGTGAAGGATGGAGCGGTGACGTACCTGTTGATCTAAAAGTTGTACCCGTTGAAGGTTGGAGTCATGGTGAACCATATATTTTACCGATAAAACCATCTCCAAATCTGCCAAATGCGCAATCAATTGCTTTATATCCGTCACTCTGTTTCTTCGAAGCTACGGAGGTGAGCGTAGGAAGAGGCACCTACACCCCATTTCAGATAATCGGCTATCCCGATCCAAAATTTGGAGAGTTTCAATTCGTTCCAGAATCTTTAGTCGGCTTCGATAAAAACCCACTGCAAAAGGGAAAAAGATGTTATGGTGTAGATCTCCGCACGATTGAGCCTCCAAAGGGGTTATCTTTGAGTTACTTTATAGATTTTATGAAACTATCGGGAAAAGGTGCCGCCTTTATCTCTCGCACACAATTCTTTGATATGCTCAGTGGAGATGCCTCGCTAAAGAAGATGTTAGCTGCGGGAGCAAGTGAAGAGCAGATCAAGTCTACATGGCAGGAAGATTTAACGAAATATAAAACTATGCGCAAAAAATATCTTTTATATGCAGATTGATATTCTTAAGGGGAGTCTAATTGCGCCTAAAAAAAATAACTCACCTTAAACCTTAATTTTAAGAATATCATCCCATTCAGTTGTATATCTCGGAGATAGATGCTCACTACGCACTTTGTTTACAGTGTTGTTTTGAGCTCCGAGTCTCACGGAATTTTTACCATAATGGCTATTTATTGAATCTAGCTGTTTCATTAAATTTCTATGTTTCGAATGATCGGTGCTGTCAAACAGAGATGATTGCACCCCTTTCTCAGAGCGTATATCATATAAAATCACTCCAGCTTTTTTATATCCGTAACCTTGTTTAAAGATCTTGCGCAGCGCATTTGTCGCACTTGTTGCAAGTTCGATTGTGCTCTGTGTTGGGGTGTCGAATATAATCATCTCAGAGCCATTATATTGAACTTGATCTGCACGGTGACGATTTGTAAGGATAAATACCTGCACGGCTCCCGTTACGCTACTCTGTTGACGGAGCTTCTCAGCTGCTGAACTGACAAAACCCGATAGAGCCTCTCGCAGCTCCTCGAATGTATACAACTCTCCCGAGAATGAACGAGAAACCATAATTGACTTTTTATCCGAATGGCGATCATCAAAGAGGATTGAGCTCTCTAAATTCAACTCTAGCCATGTTCTTAATCCCGTAAGCCCCATTTTCCTTTGCACCCATTCTCTGGGAGCCTCTCGAAATCGTTGCGCTGTGGTTATATTATATTCACGAAGCATTTTACTCGACCGTCTGCCTATACCCCACACCTCATCAATTGAGAGCGTCGACAACACCTTCTCAACATCTTCAGGGCGATAAAGCAGACATGCACCATTGAGTTTAGGGTAGCTCTTACAGAGTTTACTTGCAATTTTCGCCAGTGTTTTTGTTGGAGCAATACCGATGCTTACGGGTATGCCTGTATTGCGTCTAACTTTTTTTGATACCCGTTCACCGTACTCTTTTAAACTCTCGATTGCAATTCCACTCATATCTAAAAATGCCTCATCTATAGAGTAGATCTCAATTGATGGCAGTTCATCACGCAAAGTCTCCATTACTCGATGTGACATATCACCATAGAGGGGAAAATTTGTCGAATGTATTGCAACATTATGCTGCTCAATTATGCTTCTCACTTGATATAACGGTTGTCCCATCTTTATCCCAAGAGCTTTCGACTCATTAGAGCGAGCGATAACACACCCATCATTGCTCGAAAGAACAACCACAGGTCGACCGTTAAGCGAAGGGTTAAAGACTCTTTCGCACGACACAAAGAAATTATTACAGTCGCAAAGTCCAATCATCACATCTTCTTAATTAAGTAACGCACAACACCCCAAATCATAAAATCATTATCGGCAGTAACCTTTATGCTCTTATAATCTTTATTTGCAGGCACCAACAAGGCATGATCGCCATTATCTTTGAATCGCTTCAAGGTAAATTCACCATCAATATAACAGACTGCAAGGCAACCATCATAAGGATCAACACTTTTATCTATAAGAAGTAGGTCACCATCTCCTACCCCATCGTCGATCATTGAAACACCGCTTACCCTTGCAAAAAATGTCGACGAGGGGTTACGAATCAACTCTCTATTGAGATCCAACTTCAACTCCATTGGATCATCCGCAGGCGATGGAAATCCAGCCGAGACTCCACTCTGCGATAAAGGTAACTCTATACTCTTCTCAACCGAAGCGCTATATATCTCTAACTCACTATATTTTTTCATAATATCTCCTTGCTAAGGCAACTTAAGCATAAATAATCAGGTTGTAAAGATATTAAAAATTGCATTTACCCACGAAATAAGTAGGGTAAAATAATTGTTTTACTCTTCTTAAATTTTGAATAATTGATAAAAATGACTAAATTTACGGCTAAATCAATAAAACATATTTTATATGAGTTATACAGCATCAGCAGATAGATACACGTCGATGAAATATCGTCGTTGCGGAAGAAGTGGTATCTCACTTCCCGAAATTTCATTAGGTTTATGGCAAAACTTCGGAGACATCGACAACTTCGAAAATGGCCGAGATATGTTACTTAGAGCTTTCGATTTAGGTATTACACATTTCGACCTTGCGAACAACTATGGCCCATCACCAGGTAGCGCCGAGACAACTTTCGGAAGAGTTTTAGCTAGCGATTTGAAACCTTATCGTGATGAGCTTATCATCTCCTCTAAAGCAGGATATACAATGTGGGATGGCCCTTACGGTGACTGGGGAAGTCGAAAATATCTTATTTCAAGTCTCGATCAAAGCCTTAAACGCACAGGGTTAGATTATGTTGACATTTTTTATCACCACCGACCAGACCCAAATACCCCAATCGAGGAGACAATGGGTGCTTTGGATCAAATTGTAAGACAGGGTAAGGCTCTTTATATTGGCCTTTCAAACTACTCGTCTAAACAATTTGTCGAGGCTGTAGCTGTGCTAAAACAACTTGGAACACCATGTTTAATTGAGCAATCAAAATATTCAATGATGGTGCGTAACGTCGAGGAGTCTCTTTTGGATACCGTTCAAGATTATGGAACTGGATTTATTGCATTCTCACCTCTTGCACAAGGTCTGCTCTCGGATAAATACATTGGAGGAATACCAACAGACTCAAGAGCAAACCGCAACACATTCCTTAAACAATCGAGCATCACACCAGAGACAATAGCTAAAATCTCAGCTCTTAACGAAATCGCTAAAGAGCATGGAATGACACTAGCTCAACTAGCTGTAAAATGGCTTCTTCGTAGCAATCGTAACAATGTAACCTCTGTGCTAATTGGAGCAAGCAAAGTTAAGCAAATCGAAGATATTGTAGCAACAACAGCAATGGATTCACTCGATTTCGAAACACTCGAAAAAATCGAAGCTATACTTGCATAATAGATTCTAAGTAGTGTAAAACAATTATTGCCCTACTTAACATATCAAATAAATTATCCGACTTTAGGTTTTGCCTTAAAGTCGGATAATTTATTATTACCAATGTAACATATATTACAAATTATACTCTATCTTGCCACTATCTTTGCAGTACAAAAAGTAAAACTTTAAAATAACGATAGAGAAAATGAAAAAATTAACTGCAATTTTAATGGGAATATTTGCACTAAGCGGTGCAATGGCACAACAAACAATCAACACTCCTCTCTCGGAGCAAACTCCACAAACTCGTCAGATGATCGAGCGAAACGAAGAGTTTCGAAAGGAGATTATCCAGCTTGCCGATAATGTCTATACCGCTTCGGGTTATGACGCATCGAATGTAACTATGATTATCGGTGATGGTGGTGTAATACTTATCGACGCAGGCAAAGTACCTGAACTAACACGTGAAATTTACGCTGAGTTTCGCAGAATCACCGATCTGCCAATTACAGGAATTATCTTTACTCATGGTCATGGAGACCACTCAATGGGCGTTCCAACATTCTTAATTGATAACACCCCTGAAATTTGGGCTGCCGAAAATTTTGGTCGTGAAAATGAGTTTCCAAATGCTGCTGGTTTTGTAAATCCACGTGGTCATCGTCAAAATGGAATGACACTAACCCCTGAGGTACGTATCAATAATGGTGTTGCGCCGCTTGTATACCCTGGTGGAGCATATACAGGTCAGAAAACAGATATGGATATGGCATATTTTCAATATAAGCCATTCGATAAGAGTTCAATAACAAACTTTGTGAGTGATGACAAACAGACAATTACAATCTCAGGTGTCACTTTAGAGTTGGAGCGTACCTATGGCGAAACGATGGATCACTTGGTAATCTATTATCCTGAAAAGAAGATCATCTTCCCTGGTGACCAATTCTACAAATCATTCCCTAATCTATATGCAATCCGTGGAACTGAGTATCGTGATGTTCAAAAATGGGTTGCAGCGCTCGACACAGTTTTAAGCTATGAGGCCGAAGTGATGGCGCAAGGACACACTCGTCCAGTAATTGGCAAAGATGAGGTAAAGCGAGTTGTTACAAATATGCGTGATGCAATCAAGTATACTTTTGACAAAACAATCGAAGGTATGAATAAAGGTTTGACACCCGATGAGTTAGTTGAGTATGCTGCATTGCCTGAACCATTGGCATCAGACGAAAATTTAGTTCAATATTATGGTCGTCAAGAGTGGGCAATTCGCAATATTTTCAATGGATATTTGGGTTGGTTCGATGGTAATGCAACTTCACTTCGTCCACTTTCTCCACGTGTGGAGGCGGAAAAATTCATCTCGCTTGTAGGTGGCATAGATAAAGTTGAGCAAGCTACACGCACAGCAATTTCTGAGGGTGATTATCAATGGGCAGCCGAGCTTTCGGATCGACTTCTTGCATTGAAGCCTGATAATAAAGAATATAAACTACTTAAGGCAGATGCACTAAATGGTCTAGCCGACAACCTAGAGACAGCTACAGGCCGAAATTATTACAACACCTCAGCAAATGAACTGAGAAAATAGAGCCGCCATAAACATATATTCAGCGGGTGATAACAGATATAAAATGTTATCACCCGCTTTTTTTACTTGCAAAACTTTTATATCTTCATTTTTTTGATTAAATTTGTTGTCAAAGAGAAAAAAATAAATCTTAAACCAAAGAAATAACCTAATTTATGAAAAAAATATTATTGGGAGTCGCAGCAGTTGCAGCAACCAGTGTGACGCAAGCTCAAGAGCGGCCAAATATTCTATTTATCTGTATTGATGACCTACGCACCGAATTGGGAGCCTATGGTTCAAAAGAGGTTATAACTCCGAACCTTGATAAACTAGCCTCTGAGGGTCGACTTTTCACCAATCAATTTGTGCAGGCACCAACAAGTGGAGCTTCACGAGCAATGATGCTTACAGGTATTGGCGCTATAAATAAAGGCGATGTAGATAACTTTGCATTCTCAAACCGTTTAGTTGATTCCGAAGAGGGAGAGCGTCCAGAGACATTTATCCACCATCTAAAGCGCAATGGATACTACACTGTGGGAATGGGAAAGGTCTCTCACTCGGATAATGGATATATATATAAAGGCAAGCGAAAATTAATGGATCTACCATATAGTTGGGATGAATATGTAAACAATCCAGATTCACCATGGCCAGATACATTTGACGCTCGATTGCACGGCTCGGATAATGGAAGAACCAGAGTTAAGGGTGAGAGTCCAGCCTTTGAGTTTAAAGACTTGGCTGACACCTGTTACGCTGACGGAGAGTTAGCGCAATTAGCTCTTGCACAATTGGATAAATTCGCTAATGCGGATAGCGACGAACCATTCTTTATGGCTGTCGGTTTCTACAAACCCCATCTTCCATTTACAGCACCTAAAAAATATTGGGATATGTACGAGAATGTTGATATATCACTCTCTCCAAATGTAGATTATCCAGAGGGTGTCGACCCTTCATTTGTACCCAATAGCGTTGAGTGTTTTAGTCAATATTATCATCCTGAAAAAGGAGGTGCAGGAATTATTCTTTCAGAAGAGTACTCAAAAGATTTCCGCCGAGCATACTACTCAGCGTTAACATTCACCGACACGCAAGTGGGTAAAGTTCTTGCAAAATTAGAGGAGACAGGACTCGACAAAAATACAATTGTTGTTGTTTGGGGTGACCATGGTTGGCACCTTGGTGACCAGACAATTTGGGGCAAACACTCTGTTTTTGAGCGCGCACTAAATAGCACATTTATGGTTCGTTGCCCAGGAATGAAACAGGCTGGAAAATCATCTGATAGATTGATTGCTGCCGTTGATATTTACCCAACAATTTGTGAATTAACAGGTATTGAGGCTCCCGACGGATTGGATGGCGTAAGTTTCGTGGATCAACTAAATGCTCCAAAGGCCTCTGGTCGTGAATATGTTGTAAGTTATTGGAATGGTTTGATAAGTGTTCGCAATGATAGGTATCGTTTCTCGCTATTCAGCAATGATAAGAAGAGCGCAATGATGATGTTCGACCACAAGAAAGATCCTTTCGAGACAGTTAATGTCGTTGAGCAAAATCCAAAACTTGTTGAGTATTTTATGGATATTATCAAAAAGGAGAATAGAGGATTTTTACCTAATCTGTAACAGATAAAAAATATAGGGGAGAGATTAAATCTTCCCTATATTTTTTATATAACGCTCAATACCCTCACGAACGGACTGCAATCCAAATTTAGAAATATCAATATCATCTACTGCGATAAACTCCAACGACGCAACATCATCATCAGCTTTCAGCGGTTTATAATCTTTAACGCTACACTCGAAAAACATATCTAAGGTGTGTACATCAAAATTGCTATAATTGTAAATATTTGGGAGTGAGAATAGATATTTCACCTCTTCAACCTCTAAATTACACTCCTCTTTTACCTCACGACAAACACTATGCTCGGCACTCTCATAGCTATCTACAAACCCGCCAGGAAGATCATAGGTGCCTTTTGCAGGCTCTCGATCACGTGTGGAGATTAAAATATCGCCAGCAGAGTTTTTGATTATTGCAGCTACAGCAGCCGAGGGGTTAAAGTAAAATACAAATCCGCACTCGATGCACTTTTTCGACTTTTCATTGTTATCTATAAATTCACCTCCGCATTTTGGGCAGAATTTAAACGACTCTAAAAATAGGCACTTTTCCATATAATATAAGATAAATTAGCACCGCAATATAGTTATTTTTTCTTTAAAAGAGATAAATTGACTATTTTTGTGCGCAAGCAAATCATTTTTGCATAGAAAACTGACCGAAATGAATAATTATAATAACGAAAAAATGCGTCGCCAAGATAGAGCGTTAGATGAGAAAACTGCATCAGAAATACTCTCGAAAGGCGACTATGGAGTATTGTCGATGGTTGAGCGCATTGAAATAGAAGAAGATGCAAAAATATGCGGTTATGGCATTCCATTAAATTACGCATGGGATGGTGCACAATATATCTATTTTCACTCGGCTCTTCATGGACGTAAATTAGAGTGTATAGATGCCGAATCCAACGTCTCATTTTGCGTCGTTGGATCATCAAAGGTCGTCTCCTCGGAATTTACCACCAATTTCCAAAGTGTGATTACAAGAGGCGTAATTACCCGAAATTTAGAGGTAGAAGAGCGACTAAAAGCACTAAATTTAATTCTCGATAAATATTCCCCCGAACATAAAAAGGAGGGTTTAAAATGTATAGAAGATTATTTTAAAACGACAGAAATTCTTAGAGTTGAAATATCTTCAATATCAGGAAAAAGTAACGGGAAGTTCTAATTTCCCCAAAAAACAAAAATATGATTAATAGAGTAAGAATCACCTCAGAGAGTGACGAGCGATTCAAATTTTGCTGGGATTTATATATTTCAGCATTCCCAGAGGAGGAGCGACGACTTAAAGAGTATCATGCAGAGACTATGCAAAGAGATATTTTTCACTTCGACATAGTTTTAGATGACCGTATGCCAATTGGAATTGTCGCTTGGTGGGATTTCGACGAGTGGCGTTTTATCGAGCACTTCGCAACTTCAAGTGCAGTTAGAGGTAAAGGTTACGGAGCACAAATATTAACTCAATTTGCGCAAGAGGCACAGAAACCAATCATCTTGGAGGTTGAACATCCAACAGAGGAGATATGCCGTCGAAGAATAAGATTTTATCAAAGACTAGGTTTTATCCTCAATGAGTATCACTATCAACATCCATCATACCAACAAATTGAGGGTCAAATTGTAAGCCTTATGATAATGAGTCACCCCACGCCAACGAGCGAGGCGGAGTTGCAATATTTCACCGAAAAATATATTCCGATAATTCACTTTAGAAACTTTAATACAAAATAAATATATGGAGTATCTTATTAATCTTCTTCCTGATCCTAGCCTATGGTGGGTAATGATTCTTTGCGCCATTTTGATAGGCTTCTGCAAAACTAGCTTTGCAGCTATTGGAACTATCGTCGTGCCGATTATGGCTTTAGCATTTGGTGCAAAAGCATCTACAGGATTACTTCTCCCGATTTTATGCCTTGCGGATTTGGGGGCAATTATCTATTATCGAAAGAGTTGCAGCTGGTCACATCTTGTCAAATTATTATCATGGGCTGTGGTTGGTCTCTTTGTGGGTATCGCTGTGGATCATTTTATTCCATCCGATTGGTTTAGCTATCTACTTTCATTCTCGATCTTAATAAGTGTTTTTGTGCTACTTGCAAATGAGATGAAAAAACGCAAAGTCCAAACAGCTCAAAAAGGATGGGTCGCTTCGATGTATGGTGTTATGGGAGGCTTTGCAACGATGATTGGCAATGCTGCGGGGCCAATAATGTCGGTATATCTCCTCTCTATCAATATGCCTAAATTGCTTTTTGTGGGAACAAGTGCTTGGTTTTTCATGGCTATAAACTATATTAAAATACCTCTCCAAATATGGGTGTGGGATAATATTCATTACGACTCAATTTTGATTGGGTTCTCAATGATTCCATTTATCGCTCTTGGCTCGGTATTAGGTGTAATTCTTGTGAAAGTCGTTCCAGAGGATTTTTATCGCAAAATGGTTATTTGGATTACGCTCTTTTCAGCTTTAATACTTTTATTCTAAAGAAAAAAATGGATAATCTCGACTTTAACTTTTTTTGTAACTCTTGCACCCGAAGTAAGGAGTATAGAGCTGCTTCCTGTTTTACAAAATATAATATTAAACATTATAAAGCAGGAGATTATATATTTTACAAAGGGAGCTCTGCAAATCTATTATCAATACTTTTAAAGGGTAGTGTCGAGACGCAATTGGTGCTTGATTCAGGAATTACATACACCTCGGTGAGGCATACAGCACCCTATCCAATGGGTGGGCTGGCTCTATTTTCTGCCGAACGGCAATATCGAGCAGATTTTGTTGCAATTGAGGATTGCACAATTATATCTGTTGCAGGTCATGATATTGAAAATCAAATGAGTAAATGCAATCTATTTTTACGTAATTTCTTGGAATATAACTCTTCGAAAATAGATCTGTTTACTCGTCATCTATCTATTTTGACACATAAAAATTTAAAATCTCGATTGGCATTTTATCTATTTACAATATCTAAAAATAGATGTTTCCGATTTGAAACAAATATGGAGGAGTTGGCAACATATCTTAACACAGAACGCCCCTCATTATCAAGGGTAATTTCGCAACTAGTTGCCGATGGTATAATAAAATACAAACGTGGAGAGGGCGAGATATTAAATGTTACCGCTCTAAGGAATATGATAGACTGAATTGCTCGTCCTTTGGTCTGCGTTCTGAAAAGAAAAACTTCGTTTTCGACCTATAATAGTGTCAAAAACGAAGTTCAAAACAATCTTAAAGTAAACCCTCAATTTTAGCCTTGAAAGCATCTTTTGAAGCTGCGCCAACTTGCTTGTCTACCAACTTACCACCTTTAAGGAAGATAACTGTTGGGATGTTGCGAACGCCAAATTGACCAACAATATCGTCATTCTCCTCTACATCACATTTACCGATTGCTACTTTACCCTCGAACTCTGTTGCTAGCTCGTCGATGATTGGAGCTATTGTGCGACATGGTCCACACCACTCTGCCCAGAAATCAATTACTACTGGCTTATCTCCTGCGATAAGCTCATCAAAATTCTCTTTTGTGATTTTTAATGCCATAATTTTTTTTTGTGTTTTAAGAAATTTTATATTCAATGTTACTATTATCTAATTTTTCGATAAAGCCTTTTGTTAATGTTACAGTGCTGTCCCTAGAGACCATATCTATTGTCACCCCACTTTGAGCGTCATAGATCATAAATCTCACAGAGGTAGAACCTTTCTTTTCGCCTTTCGGAGTTTTTAAAAACTCGTCGATTGTATCCATCAATTTATCATTGATTTGACGTACTTCGACATTGAGAGTTATGTTTTTAATCATCTTATCTCGATACTCCGAGAGCTGAACCATCGACTTAATATTGAAATTAAGCATATTTTCATTGTATCGACGTGGCTCTACCCTACCCTTTACAAAGAGGAAATAATCCTTATAGATATATTTACGGAAATTCTCATAATCCTTGCCAAAGAGCATAAACTCATGAGACCCCTCGTAATCCTCCAAAGTAAATTTACCAAAAGGCTTGCCACCTTTCGACATCATATGTTGCTCGTCGGTTACCATTCCTGCAATGGTCACATCTTTATCTCTGAAATCCTCTAATGCTGCAAGTTCCGAGACTTGCGCATTGCAGAAATTATTAATTATAACGCTATACTCATCCAATGGGTGCGCCGAAAGAAAGAGACCGATAATATCTCGCTCCTTTTTTAAGGTCACTAATTGACTCCACTCCTCGGCCACTGGTGGTTGTGGCATCTCAATATCTGCGGCCTCACCAAATCCACCGAAAAGACTCTGCTGTGCATTTTGTTGCTCCTGTTGACAGCGCTGGCCATAACGTATAAGCAGTTCGATAAAGGTGAGATTATTCATTCCAACCTCAAAGAATTTACTTCGATGGAACTTCGAAATTTCATCTAATCCACCCGCCAAAGCGATATTCTCGATTGACTTACGATTAACTGCCGAGTAGTTCAAGCGCTTAAAGAGATCATAAATATCTGTGAAGCGGCCATTCTTCTTTCTCTCTTCGATAATCGAGCGTACGGCAGCCTCACCAACACCCTTAATAGCGACCAATCCGAAGCGAACATCACCTGCACTATTTGCTGCGAAACGTTCCATAGATTCATTAATATCAGGCACCAAGACCTTGATCTTCATTCGGGTACACTCATTCATGTAGAAACTTAGCGTTTTAATATCCGCTAAATTTCGACTTAAAAGTGCCGCCATATACTCCGATGGATAGTTCGCCTTTAGATATGCCGTTTGGTATGCAATCCATGAGTAACATGTTGCATGCGACTTATTAAACGCATAGGACGCAAATTTCTCCCAATCGCCCCAAATTTTCTCCAAAACTTCGGGTTTATGACCATTGCTCTCTCCGCCTTTAACAAATTGAGGTTTCAACTCATCTAGTTTATCACGGAGTTTCTTACCCATCGCTTTACGCAACGAGTCTGACTCACCACGAGTAAAGTTACCAAGCAGACGCGAGAGTAACATGACTTGCTCCTGATAGACCGTAATTCCATATGTATCCTTTAAGTAGGTCTCCATAATTGGAATATCATACTCTATCGGCTTTCGACCATGCTTACGGTCAACGAAGTCAGGGATATAATCCATCGGCCCTGGTCGATACAAGGCATTCATCGCAATAAGATCCTCGAATGTCGTCGGTTGAAGATCTCGAAGATATTTCTGCATTCCAGCCGACTCAAATTGGAATGTTCCAATGGTGCGGCCTGCGCTATATAATTCGTATGTTTTCTTATCGTCGATTGGGATATTGTCAATATCAATAACAATATCTTGACGCTGCTTAATATTCGCTAAAGCATCCTTTATAATCGACAACGTTTTCAGACCCAAGAAGTCCATCTTGATAAGTCCCGTATCCTCAATTACAGATCCCTCATATTGAGTTACAAGCATCTTCTCGCCCGTCTCCTTATCGTCGGCCGTGCTCACGGGAACCCAATCGGTGATATTATCTCGACAGATAATTGTACCGCAAGCGTGCACTCCCGTATTTCGAACATTACCCTCCAACATTTTGGCGTAACGAATCGTATCGCTAAGTATTGGATTATCCGAAGTCTCGGCAGCCTTCAACTCTGGAATTTCAGAGATGGCATTTGGAAGATTCATCTTCTTATCATTGGGCAACCTATCAGGAATAAGTTTACACAATCTATCCGACTCCTGCAACGGTAACTTCTGAACACGAGCCACATCCTTAATTGAACTCTTTGTGGCCATTGTTCCATAGGTGATAATATGCGCAACTTTCTCTTTACCATATTTTTGAGTCACCCAATTAAGAACTCGACCCCTGCCATCATCATCGAAGTCAACATCAATATCGGGTAGAGAGATACGATCAGGATTCAAAAAACGCTCGAAAAGCAGATCATATTTAATTGGGTCGATCATTGTGATACCCAAACAATAGGCTGCCGCAGAACCTGCCGCAGAACCACGACCAGGCCCCACCGAAACATCTAACTCCTCACGTGCCGCACGGATAAAATCCTGCACAATAAGGAAGTAACCAGGGAAACCCATGGTTTTCATGATATATAACTCGAATTTAAGACGCTCCATAACCTCCTCAGATAATGGGTCACCATACTTCTTTTTAGCTCCCTCGAATGTAATTTTAGCTAGGTAATCAGCTTCAAGTTTTATACGGTATAATTTATCAATGCCACCAATACTATTTATCTTCTTTTCGGCCGCCTCTTGCGAAAGCACAACATTTCCAAGCTCGTCACGAGTAAACTCATCGAAGAGATCTTGATGCGAATATTTCTCACGATAACCCTCTTCGGTTCCAAATTCAACTGGAATCTCAAAGGTTGGCATAATTGGCGGGTTATCAATTGAATACAGTTCAATTTTGTCGAGTACCTCCAAAGTATTTTCGAGCGATTCAGGAACATCCTTAAATAGCTCACTCATCTCCCTGCGACTCTTCAGCCACTCTTGCTTAGAGTAGAGCATACGCTTCGGATCATCCAAATCACGACTTGTACTTAGGCAAATTAATCTATCATGAGCCTCAGCATTATCTTCGTCAACAAAATGAACATCATTCGAGCAGATAAGTTTAATATCGTGTTTATGAGCCAACTCCACAAGAGCTTCATTAACTCTCTGCTGCATAGGGTACACTTCATGATTTGATCGCTCCACGGTAGCAATATGTCTCTGCAACTCAACATAATAATCCTCACCAAAGAGATTTTTATACCAAAGCATAGACTTCTCAGCCGCCTCAATATTCTCTTTTAATATTTTTTGAGAAACCTCACCTCCGATACATGCTGAACAGCATACTAACCCTTCATGATATTTTTGCAACTCCTGATGATCGGTACGTGGACGAGAGTAGAAACCATCTGTCCAACCCTTCGATACAATCTTGATAAGGTTATGATAACCTGTCAAATTTTTAGCAAGCAAAATTAAGTGATAACCACTTTGATCGCTCTTTTGCTCCTTGATATGTAGGCCTCGACGAGCAACATAAACCTCACAACCGATAATCGGTTTGAATTTAAGTTTCTCTTCTAAAAGATATATCTGCTCACGGATCTTCTCAATTGAGATTTTTGGATCTTCACCCTCCACAATTTGAGTTCCCTCTTCAAGGGCGAGAATTTGCTTCTTTAGCTTTGCAACGTCTCCTTTCCAACCCTTTTTCTTCTTGCCTAAAGTATTGATAAAATCTTTAACACCAAACATCACACCGTGATCTGTGATGGCAATACCAGGCATCCCATCGCCAACAGCCTTGTCGATGAGTTTCGAAATATTCGCCTGACCATCAAGTATTGAGTACTGAGTGTGGACGTGTAGATGTACGAAATTTTGCATTGAATATTTTTTGTCTTACTTCGAGAATTTAAACTATAAAATTCTCATTTTTTTTTGAATCTTAAAGAGGGGTTTATCTCTTCTTATTATACTTTTTAGCCTTGTTAACCAAATCTTCAAAGAACCCAATCATAATAGAGTTGGGATCATCCGAAAGACCCTCTGGATGGAATTGAGGACAAACGATCAAGCCATTTTTAGACTCTAAACCCTCAACGACACCATCCTCAGCCCAGGCAACAACCTCTAGGCCCTTACCAATTCTGTTGGCAGCTTGATGATGAAAAGTATTAACCATAACACTATTTTCACCTTTAAGAATCTTCTCGAAGCGACTACCTTTTTTTAGTGTAATCGAGTGAGTTGCAACGATTTTATTCTCTTTTTGCTTATGACGAATTGATTTATCTTCCACCTGTGTAGGAATATCTTGATAAAGCGATCCTCCATGAGCTACATTCATAGCTTGAGCACCTCTACAGATTGCCAATACAGGCAATTTCTCTTTTACAATACGCTCGATAAGCATGAAATCAGAACTATCTTGCAGAGGTTCCACCTTTCCCAATTCAGGACGATTCGCCTCACCGTAATAAACAGGTGAAATATCGTTTCCGCCAATAATTACAACACCATCCGCAAGCGCTACATACTCCTCAATAAGCTCCTCGTCGGCAACAACAGGCATTATAAGTGGGATTCCACCCGCACGAATTACAGAGTTATAATAAGATGAAGCAACATGTATCTGCGCTTTCCCACTATCAAAATAAGATGAAATTAAGATTACAGGCTTACTTCCCTTAGCAAACGAGGTAAGCGAAAAACTGATTAAAACAAGCAGAAAAACAATATTCTTTTTCATAATTTATTAAGGGTTAAGAGTTAAGGAGCAATTAAAACTCCCATAATTTTAGTGAACAAAGTTACAATAAAAAAATGGGATTTGGAAATCTTTTTGGCTTCATAAGTAGGGTAAAATAATTATTGGTGTATTTTTAAGAGTGCTTTTAAAAATATGGCAATAATTGTTTTACACTACTTAATTCCAAACTCTATTCTCTTACTGAAAAGAGCATTTGTCTGTCATTTAACCAATCGCACGAAAAAAAAGATAATTACTCTTTCGGCATATTCAAGATGTTTCGAATAGCCTCGCAGCTCTCCTCTGCCTCCCAGCGTTTAAACAATATTGTATTGATTCCATGCGCTTCGGCAGCCTCTAAATTTGCAGGTCGATCATCGACAAAAAGTGCCTCTGAGGCCTCCAAATTATATCGCTCTAAAATAATTTTATATATGTCCGCCTCAGGCTTCACTGTACCCTCTTCACAAGAGACTACCTCACCTGAGAAATATTTGTAAATTGGCAATTGACGAATAAAAGTGATAAACTCCAACGACATATTCGACAAAACCAACAAACGATACCCTTGCTCATGAAGCTCCTTAATCAAGCATGCTGTAGGTTCAATAGCCTCCTGCATCGTAATTGCATCACAGACACATTTGCGACAAAACTCCCTATCATAACCTTTAAGGTTAGAGATAATATCTATCGTCTGATCCATCGTCTGAGTGCCTCTATCGTACTCCTCCCAAAAATGAGGCATCTTTTTATCTGCCAAAAATGAAAAGAAATCAATAAATTCTTTAGTTAGCTTTTGGGGATTTCGTGCAACAACTACACCGCCCAAATCAAATATTACAGTTTTCATAGCCACAAAGATAGTTATTTTATTTTTAAGCTAAAAAACAACCAACTATAATTGAATAATCAATATCTGCTCTTGACCAGTTTCACATTTATCAATCAGCTCCCCTTTAGCCGAATAAAACGAGCTATCACCCATATAATTAATTCCACCAAGATCTACTCCAACACAATTCACACCAATAACATAAGATAAATTCTCCTCGGCACGCTGCTGCAAAAGCGTATTCCACTCCTGCGCACGAGACTTTGGCCAATTTGCAATATAGATGGCACAATCATAACGCCCATTATTGCGTGACCACTCTGGAAATTGAAGATCATAACAGATATAAGTTGCATAGCGACGCTCATTAACCTCAATTACAACATGATCCTCACCAGCTGCAAAAGCACCCATTTTAAAGCAATTATGTTTATCATAATAAGTATACTCCCCAGATGGATAAACAGCAAGTAATCGGTTATAATATTTGCCATCCTGCTCAAAAATCGTCGAGCCAACAATTACAGCGCCACTACCCTCTGCCCATTGCTGCATCTTCTCGATGACAAATAAATATTTATCTGCCACCATCTGCTTCTCTGCTATTTTTATCTCTTTATCACGCTTTCGCATATCGCAACCCGAAGTAAAAAGCTCAGGCAAAATTATCATATCACAACCATCGACACTCTCAATTTTAGCCTCGAAAGCCGATATATTTTTTGCCATATCGCCCCAAAATAAATTAGACTGCACTAAGGCTACCCTACTTGTTTGTGACACTGCATTTTGCGCAAAAATCATAAAAAATGCTGTAAATATTACGCGCCAAATATTATATATTTTCATCTTCATTATAATATGGGGAGTTCTAATAATTCCCTAAAATACTTTTCAGCTACTAATCACCCCTTTTCGATTTTTCAAAAATCGGTGGTAGAGCCACTACAACCCACTTTTGCAAAATCAAAAATGGGCAATTATTAACTAAAAATTAAAATCAGGGAATTATTAGAACTCCCCATATATTTATTCAGCAAAGATAGTGAATGTTTCAATATAAAAAGTTACATTTGTCCACTATTAAATGCAAACAATGAAACTAAACTAGGTAACGCAATAAAAAACAATGAGAAACAAAATTATTCTATTATTGACTCTATTATTCGGCATCTCGAATATAGCAATCGGCAAAACAAACTTTTACAAAAGCAACCTCTTTGATGGAGTCTCTTCAGGTGATAAAGTTGCCATCTTGATGGTACACTTCGGCACCTCACACAGTGACACACGTGCAAAAACTATCGAGGTATTGAACAACATTGTCGCAGAAAAATATCCCGATATTGAGCTACGTGAAGCCTGGACATCACGCATGGTTATAAATATCATGGCCTCAAGAGGTGAGCAGATCGAGAACCCTGAAGAGGCGCTCAAAAGATTACAAAAGGAGGGTTACACACACGTCATCATCCAAAGTTCAAATGTTATTGATGGTATCGAGATGGAGTCATTAAGACGCAACGTATTAGCTGCAAAAGATAAATTCAAAGATATAAGAGTTGGAACACCTCTATTATATTTCCCGAATGATTATGAAGTTGTGGTGGATGCCCTCAAAGAGAAACAACCATCAAACGGAGCCTTAGTTTTGGTTGGTCACGGCACCTACACCCCTGCAACAGCTCAATATGCAATGGTTGATTATGTTATCCGCAATAAAGGATATAAAGGCATGCACATTGGAACCATCGAGGGTTATCCAGATTTTGAATCTATGAGTGCAAGTCTCAAAGATGACGAAGTAAAAGATGTTTTACTTATGCCATTTATGTTTGTTGCAGGCGAGCATGCAAAAAAAGATATTGCAGGAGATTGGAGCAATGATCTCACCGAGCGGGGCTATAATGTAACTCTACGTCTTGAAGGATTAGGAGAACTCCAAGCTATACAAAATCTATTCTTAGAACACCTCGACTTCGCAATAGAAAACCAAATGTATGATATAATCGAAAAGAAAGCTGACTACGCAGCTGAGAAATAGAAAAATAGGGAGCAAACTTACAAAGGTTTGCTCCCTATTTTTAAAACGGTATATCGTCAGGATCGTCGACGGGGGTTGCAATAGGTGTTATCGCAACAGGTGTTGTTGCCGAAGTTGTATTATTATTGTTTTCAGGTCTACGCCCCAATAGTTTAAGTTCGTATGCTACAATCTCGGTGGTTGTATGTTTTATATTCTCTTTATCTAACCAATCACGTGTGCGGAGATTACCCTCAATATATATTTGAGACCCTTTTCTCACAAATCTATCCGCAACATCGGCTAAACCTCGCCATAAAATTACTGTGTGCCACTCTGAATGCTCCTTAGTTTCGTTATTCTGACGACTAAAGATACGCTCCGAGGTCACCATACGCACACGAGCAACCTTTACACCACTCTCTATGGTACGCACCTCAGGGTCGGCACCTACATTGCCAACCAATATTACTTTATTTATCATCTACCTAAAGTTGCTTGATAAGCTCCGTAAAGATCGTTGCCATCTTAACAGCAGCCTTAGCTCCTTGACGTTGAACATCCTCATGATCGCCAATCTCGTCGCTCAATCCACAATTTGTAATAACTGAAACTCCAAATACTGGAATCGACATATGACGAGCTACAATAACCTCAGGCACGGTCGACATTCCCGCAGTATCACCACCTATCGCCTTGAAATATTTATACTCGGCTTGGGTCTCAAAAGTTGGACCCGTTCCACCAACATAAACACCATATTGTAATTTGATATTATGCAGCTCAGCAATTGCCGTAGCCTTTGAATTTAACACTGGATTGTAGCAATCGTGCATATCAGGGAAACGAGGACCTAGCTCCTCGATATTTGCGCCAATAAGTGGATTAGGCATAAGGTTAATATGGTCGGTAATGACCATCAAATCCCCAACTCTAAACGATGTGTTGATTCCTCCCGAGGCGTTTGAAACGAATAGATTCTTAATTCCCAAGAACTTCATAACTCGAATTGGGAATGTCACCTGCTCCATTGAGTAACCCTCATAATAATGGAAGCGACCCTGCATAGCCACCACTCGTTTTTCGCCAATATATCCAAAGATCAAACGACCCTTGTGGCCTTGAACTGTTGAAACTGGGAAATTTGGAATTTCATTATACTCAACGACATGTTTAACATCAATATGGTCTGCAAAGTTTCCAAGACCTGTTCCCAATACTACACCCACCTCAGGGGCGAAGTTTTGACTCTTATCATTTATGAAGTTTGCGGTTTGCTTGATTTTCTCTAATATCATCTTCTAAATTGTTTAAAAATGAATTTAATGGTACATCTAAAAAGTTTATTTGAATCGGTATATAATAGATTCGCTCTCTCAATTCTTTCGAAATTTTACTCGGAACACGTAATTTAACAGCATCTTTCTCCGTGATTACAACCACCGAGCCTGGATGCTTAGCCAATTTCTCGCTCATCTCCTTTAGATCTCGCATGCGATATACATGATGATCGTTATATTCGATTTTATCAACTAAATTATAGCTTCGTTGGAGTGAATCAATAAATGGTTTAGGATTTCCCAATCCTGAGACTGCAATTACTTTAGACTCTCGGTTGAGTACCATAGATCCATCATGCGGGAATAGTGGCTCAGGTCGATAGCTAATATATCGAGTAAAATATAGTTTCTGATATGCAAAATGGATCAAGGTCTTTCGCATTAATCGTCTCTCGATCGGCTTCATTGCAATTGGACACTTGGTCACAACAAAATAGTGTGCTCGACAAACTGCCTCGGGAACATCTCTGAGAGTTCCTAACGGCAACATTTCATCATGTTCAATTGGTCGTGTGGCATCTATTGTAATTATATTAATGAGTGGCTCAACGCTTCGGTGTTGGAAACCATCATCCATAATTATTAACTCCACATCTCGATGCTCCGCTTGAATACGGCGAATACCCTCGACTCGCTTTTCGCACACCACAACTACTGCCTCGGGATATTTCAGTTTTATTTGAAGAGGTTCATCACCAACATTACGGTAATGCGAATTTGAACGCACTTCGATATATCCTTTAGTTTTACGTCCATAGCCACGTGAGAGAACAGCCACTTTTCTGCTTTTAGAGAAGTGAGATACAATGAGTTCTGTCATTGGGGTTTTTCCTGTTCCGCCAACGGTAACATTTCCGATGCAGATTATTGGAATCCTAAACTTATATATCTTTAATAAACCCTTATCATAAAGCATGTGCCGCAATCTAATTGCGGTTTTATAAATAGATGCAATAACTGCTTTCAGCATAGGATAAGTGCGTTTTAACATGGGTATAAAATCATGTCAAAGGTATAAATATTTTTTTAATCTTCAAAGAAAATATGAACGGATAGCGTTAAAGTTAAATAAAAAAGGAGCATTTCTGAGAATTATCTATACATTTTTACTATTTTTGTGGGAAATATAGACTAAAAGGTGTAAAACAAGTAAAAACGCCTCGAAGTGTAATTTGATGAATGCACCATAATGAAAAATATGATAAGTAAAATAAAATATATACCCGTCGCTCTCCTGTCGCTCTTTTTTGTTAACTGCAACAATACTGCAACCCAAACAAAAAGTGAGGAGGAGGCTCAAGAGGAGGTGATCGAAAACAGAGTATTTGGAATACTCTCGGATGATTATCAACTAATCCACTCGGAGATTAAATCGGGTGAAACGGTCGGCAAAATTCTTAACGAATATGGAATCTCAGCCTATCAAATAGATAGATTAGACAAGGCCGCCAAAGAGGTATTTCCGCTCAATAAAATCCGAGGTGGAAACAACTACACTGCTTTTGTTAAACAAGACTCACTAAACCCAAAACTTGACTATTTAGTCTATCAAGAGAATGCAATCGACTACGTTGTATTCTCAATGGCGACAGACTCAATCTACGCATATAAAGGTGTTCGACCAACAACAATAAAACGAACAAAAAAGAGTGCCTTAATCGAGAACTCAATGTGGGGCGCAATAATGGAGGCTAACCTTCCATACGCTCTAGCTTCCGAAATTGAAGATATTTACCAATGGACAGTAGATTTCTTCGCAATTCAAAAGGGAGATAACTTCACGGTAATATACGAAGAGAAATTTGTCGAAGATACCATCTCGGTGGGAATCGGTAAAGTGTGGGGAGCTAAATTTGGACATGGCGAGCAAACCTATTATGCTATTCCATTTATCCAAGATAGCACACTCCAATATTGGGAAGCCGATGGAGCGAGTCTCCGCAAGCAGATGTTGAAAGCACCTTTAAAATATACCAGAATTAGCTCTGGATATACTACCGCTCGACTACATCCAATTTATAAAGTATATCGACCACACACAGGTGTAGATTACGCAGCACCATCGGGCACTCCAGTACATTCGGTTGCCGACGGAGTGGTTATATTCAAAGGTTGGAGTAATGGAGGTGGTAACACTTTAAAGATCAAACATCCGAATAATATGACAACTGGCTATCTTCACTTAAAAGGTTATGCTAGCGGTATTGCAAATGGCACCAGAGTAAAACAAGGTCAGCTTATCGGGTATGTCGGTTCAACGGGAGCTTCTACAGGTCCACACTTGGATTATAGAGTTTGGAAAGGTAACACCCCGATTAACCCTCTGAAAATTCCACAAGAACCACAAGAGCCAATCAAAGAGGAGAATAAAGCTAAATTTGAAGAGGTAAAATCAAAGATAATTGGAGAGCTAGAGGGAACGATAACCCCTGAAGAGTATATCACTCAATTAGACTCAATAAAGGTAAATATCACGAGAAGTGAATAAGCAAAATATGGACGAAAAAATTATAAAATTTATAAAAAAACATCATGTGCTAACCATAGCAACGGCAATAGATAATATCCCATATTGCGCAAATGCCTTTTACGCCTATAACGCTGAAAGCAACAGATTTATATTTACCTCCGACACGGCAACACGCCATGGAGAGGAGATGACAAAAAATCCAAATGTTGCTGCATCAATTGTCTGGGAGACAAAACTTGTTGGACGTATTCAAGGCCTACAAATATCTGGACAAATTACAAAAGCAGACGAGGCAGACAAAACAAAATATATACAAAAATTCCCATACACGGCGCTTGCCGAATTAACATTATGGGCAATTGAACCACAAAGAGTTAAATATACCGACAACACGCTCGGTTTTGGAAAGAAATTAATATGGAATGTAGAATAGAGCCTAAAATTGGCGTAGTTATAGTTGCTGGTGGCAAGGGGGTAAGAATGGGTGGAGATATGCCTAAGCAGTTTAGAATTTTAGGACAATCACCCGTACTCGTTCACTCGATTAACGCATTAGCCTCAGCACTCAACCCCTCTGAAATTGTTGTAGTTCTACCTTCGGCACATATTGAATTTTGGCGAAATCTATCATCTCGATTTGAGGTAGCCAAACATAAAATAGTTGAGGGCGGGGCTGAGCGATTCCACTCTGTTAAAGCAGGCATTGAGAGCCTATCAGGCTCCATAGATATTATTGCCGTGCACGATGGAGTCCGCCCTTTATGCAGCAAAGAATTAATTACTCGCTGTGCCGAGGTAGCTTCACGTTGCGGTTCTGCAATTCCAGCAATTCCCATCAGCGACTCTGTGAGAATGTTGAACGATTCAGGATCTAAAGCCATCCCCCGCACAAATTTAAGAGCTGTACAAACTCCTCAGCTCTTCGATTCAATCCTCCTTAGACGAGCATACCGACAAGAGTATACACAAGATCTCACAGACGACGCTTCAGTTGTCGAGGCAATGGGTGAAAAAGTAGAACTATGTGAGGGTGAAAAAAGAAATATAAAGATTACAACAAGCGAAGATCTAATCTACGCACAGATGTTAATTGATAAAGATAATGAGTCAGAAAATTTATAAATATCATAGCGACCGCAAAACCTACATTACGACAATAATATACTTTGCTATTTTAGCGATAGCGGGTTTATTGATTGTCTATATGTATGTTGGTGGTTTCTTCTCCGCATGGTTTATCTCTCTTGTTGCGGCGCTTATAGCTTTGATAGTTATATCTATACCTCGAAATATTGTGGTCGATGAAAACTCACTAACGATTCTTTGCGTATTGGAGATTGTCGAGATTCCAATAAATGATATTGCCTCAATTCAAAAGGTTGACAATTCCGAATGTCGTTGGTTCACACCGATCATTGGCAGTCGAGGTTTCTTTGGATATTTTGGTTTTTACATTGATTTAAACTCTTTGGAGAGAATCCGCCTGTATGCCACCGAATGGCAAAATTTAGTAGAGATTATCGACATCTATGACGATAGATATTATATTTCATGCCGAGAAGCCGAAGAGCTTATCACGCAAGTTCAAACCTACATTAATGCAAAAGAGGCTTAAGGGGAGTTCTAATTTCTCCCTAAAATACTTTTCGATTACTAACCACCCCTTTTTGATTTTACAAAAATAGGTGGTAGAGCTACTACAACCCACTTTTGCAAAATCAAAAATGGAT